>JAAYLX010000048.1 GCA_012521705.1 Clostridiaceae bacterium
AAAGGGTACCTGATTTTTTAATCATTCGACAAGGTGTCCGGATATGCCGTTATGCTGTCCGGATAATTCCGAAACGCTGTCCGGATGTTGCCGGAATCAGTGTCCGGATGCGGCCGAAATATGCATTATATATATTATATTACCTTATTATATAACGCGTGATGATTGTCAGTTATTTCACAAACGTTTACAACAATTCCCCCTAACTCGATAGGATATTGTATAAATATACGCATAGTATGTAAAATTATTCATTATTTATTGATAATAAAGAGACATGCCGGAAATAGCGCCAATCTTGTGTAATGTTAATAAATTAACAATATAACAATGGTCATTCTACATAAAAAATATATTGACACTGGATAAAAATTGATGTATTATAAACACAAATATTCAATGTAAACGTTTACATAATATTATCATCATGTGAGGTATAATATGAAGAAAATTAAAATGGGTGTTGTAGGATTAGGTCGACTTGGTAAGAAGCATGCGGAAAACGTAGCTTTCCGTATACCTAATGCCGTGCTCCTTGCAGTCTGCAGTGTCATTGAGGACGAAGTTAAGCAGGTTCAGAATGAGTGGGGGGTCCCTTACGGGTACACAGACTTTAACGAAATGATAAAGAATAAAGAGTTAGATGCTGTGCTCATCGCTTCACCGTCCGGAGAACACTGCTGGCAAATTGAAGCTGCTTTGGAAGCTGGACTGCATGTCTTTTGCGAGAAGCCTCTGGGAGTTAATATGGAACAATGCCTGGAAGCAGAAAAGGCCGTTGAAAAGCATCCTGACAAAGTGTTCATGCTTGGCTTTATGAGAAGGTACGATGCATCCTATGCGTATGCAAAGAAGAAGATCGAAGAAGGTTACATAGGACAGCCTATTTTGGTCAGAGCATACGGACTGGATCCCGAAAAACTTGTGGAAGGTGCTATTCGCTTTGCAAAGACAAGCGGCGGCATATTCCTGGATATGGCCATTCATGACATAGACCTTTGCAGATGGTATCTTGAATCAGAACCTGAAAAGGTTTACGCTATCGGCGGAAGCTACTTACATAAGGAATTTGGGGAGTTCGGGGATTGCGACAATGCATGTGCAATGATGCAGTTCAAGAATGGTACCATGGCAATGATCTATGTAGGAAGAACCGCTCCTCACGGCTACCACGTAGAGACAGAGATCGTTGGAACTAAGGCTACTCTCAGGATAAGCAATGTACCGCAGAAAAACCTGGTTACAATTTATGACCAGAACGGCGCGGTGCAGGAATGCGTATCCGGTTTCCCTGAAAGATTCGAACAAGCATATCTTAGCGAAGTTCAGGAGTTTGTAAACTGCGTACTGGAAGGAAGAAAACCTTCTGTTACAGTTTATGACGGAACTTTATCCACCAAGGTTGCATATGCGGCAACTGAGGCTTACAGAAAAAATGAACTTGTCACCATTAAATGATCCACTCTTAACCATTAAACTGTTACAATGAATGTAATTTCATATGGCGTTAAAGCTAATATGAGATTATATAAAAAACCATTTTTAAGGAGGAATTTTGAAATGTCAGTAAGAAAAACTCTTGCAATGGTATTAGCCTTGCTAATTTGCCTCACAATGGTATTGTCAGGATGTGCTAAGAATGAGCCAGCACCTGCTACCGATTCAAACGCTCCGGCTACAAGCCAGGAACCATCAACTTCAACTGGTGGAAAGATTAAAATTGGTGTTTCCATCTCCAACTTCGACGACACATTCCTTATGTACATGAAAGATGGTATGGACGAGTACGCTAAATCATTAGGCTCCGAAGTGGAAGTTACTTATGTTGACGCTAAAGAAGACACAGCTAAACAGCTTTCACAGGTTGAGAACTTCATTTCCCAGGGCGTTAACGCTATCGTAGTAGTTCCTGTTAACACAGAAGCTACAGAACCTATCACCGCTGCTTGTCAGGATGCAAAGGTTCCCCTGGTATACGTTAACAGACTTCCTGGAAACCTTCCTGATGACGTAGTATTCGTTGGTTCAGAGTCTATCGATGCAGGTATCTTCCAGATGGAATACATTGCTGAGAAACTCGGCGGAAAAGGTAACGTAGTTATCATGATGGGTAAACTCGACAACGAAGGTGCTATCATGAGAACTGAAGGTGTTAAGCAGGTTGCTGCTAAATATCCCGACATCAACATTATCTTCGAACAGACAGCTAACTGGTCAAGAGAAGAAGGCATGAGCCTTATGGAAAACTGGCTGGCTACCGGCAAGCAGATTGACGCTGTTGCTTCCAACAACGACGATATGGCTCTCGGTGCATTGAAAGCTATTGAAGCAGCAGGCAAACTCGGTCAGATCGTAGTTGGCGGCGTTGACTGTACACCAGACGCTTTGGCAGAACTCGAAGCTGGAAGACTTGATTGTACAGTATTCCAGGATGCAGCAGGCCAGGGCGGCGGCGCAATCGATGCAGCTTACAAACTTGCTAAGGGTGAAAAAGTAGAAAATCGCGTTTGGATCCCATTCCAGCTCGTAACCCCAGAGAACTACAAAGAATTCAAAAAATAATTCTTCTAAATGAGGCCACTTGGATCCTCTGAACGGGCGAACCAAGTGGCCGCCTACTGAAACAGCAATTTAACAGGGGTGTCAATATGGAAACCGAATACATTTTGATAATGGAAAATATAACAAAGGTTTTTCCAGGGGTTGTAGCTCTGGATAACGTCAATTTCAAAGTTAGGCCAGGAACTGTACATGCCTTGATGGGGGAAAACGGTGCGGGAAAATCAACCCTGATGAAGGTTCTTATCGGTATGTATAAGCCTGACGGTGGTACTATCACCTTCAAGGGACAGCAATTGCCCGAGTATGATACAAATACGGCACTTAAGATGGGTATTTCCATGATTCATCAGGAATTGAGCCCCATACCTTATATGACGGTTGCCGAGAATATCTTTTTGGGAAGAGAACCGTTGAAAAAATCCGGCTTGATAGACAAGAAAAAGATGATAGCCGATACAGAAAAACTTTTTGAAAAGCTTGAAATCAAAATTGATCCTAAAGCACTGATGAAAGACTTAACTGTGGCACAGACACAGATGGTTGAAATAGCTAAAGCCATTTCCTATGATTCCAGCCTGATAATAATGGATGAACCTACATCTGCTATTACTGAAAAGGAAGTGGAACACCTGTTCAAAATAGTTAAGAGCTTAAGAGCTGACGGTGTTGCCATTATATATATAACCCATAAAATGGACGAAGTATTCAAGATCTCTGATGAAATCACAGTATTCAGAGATGGTAAGCATATCGCTACTGTACCCGCCGACACAATCAATAAAGACGGACTTATCACCATGATGGTTGGTAGAGAGCTTACCCAGATCTTCCCTAAAGAAGAAGCTGAAATCGGGGATGTTATCTTATCCGTCAAAAACCTCAGCCGTGCGGGCAAGTTCAAAGATGTCAGCTTTGAACTGAGAAGAGGCGAAATACTTGGATTTGCCGGCCTTATGGGTGCAGGCAGAACAGAGGTTATGGAAAGTATTTTTGGCATGGCTGGACATGAATCCGGAGAGATTTATATCAATGGACAGAAAGTTGATATAAAAACACCAAGCGATGCTATTAAACACGGAATTGCTTTCCTGACAGAGGACCGCAAGAGAACAGGAATTATGGGCGTGCTTTCAGTAAGGGACAATATTACAATTGCCAGCCTGGACAAATTCAAGAAAGGATTGTTCCTTAACAAGAAGAAGATCAATGAAACATGTATTGAAGAAAAAGACAGACTTGCTATAAAAACACCGCATATGGACCAGCTTATCAAGTTCCTTAGCGGAGGTAACCAGCAGAAGGTACTTGTATCAAGATGGCTTTTAACAACACCGGACATACTTATCCTTGACGAGCCGACCAGAGGTATAGACGTAGGAGCCAAGTCGGAAATACACAGGCTGATGTCCGGGCTTGCCAAGGAAGGAAAGGCGATAATCATGATATCGTCTGAAATGCCTGAGATTCTGGGAATGAGTGACAGGGTTATTGTAATGCATGAAGGTAAAATAACCGGTGAATTCCCCAGAAGCGAAGTGAGCCAGGAAAAAATCATGCAATGTGCGACAGGAAACAATTAGTATACTTCCGGTAATTTACTGATAATACGCAAAGTTAGTGAACCGTTTAGTTTAGGAGGGTTTTACAAAATGGAAGCAAACAATGTAAAGGTGCTCGAAAAAGGCTCAAAATCCAAAACTGATTTCAGAGCAGTTTCCAAACAGTTTATGAGAAAATATGGAATCGTTTTGGTATTATTGGGGTTATTCATTTTAATGTCTATATTATCTCCTGCGTTTCTTAAAACCAGGAACTTGTTGAACGTAGTCAGGCAGATATCAGTTATCGGACTTGTTGGTTTAGGTGTTACCTGTGTAATTATTACTTGTGGTACCGATCTGTCATCCGGTTCAGTAATCGCTCTTTCCGCGGTTATTGCAGCGAGCCTTGCGCAGCGGGCAGGTTGGGAAGCAGCCAAGTTCCCCGAACTGGCAGGTAAGCTTCCTGTAATTGTTCCGATCCTCGCAGGTGTTCTGGTAGGCGTTTTGTGTGGTTTCCTTAACGGATGGACAATAGCCAAATTCAGAATTGCTCCCTTCATAGTGACATTGGGTATGATGACCGTAGCAAGAGGCTTTGCTCTTCTGTACAGTGACGGAAGACCTGTAAGTAGTCTGACAGACGCATACAACTTTATTGGTCAGGGAGAAATTCTCGGAATACCATTCCCAATAATCATACTTGCAGTAATGGCTGTAATTACCCATATAATGTTGAGCAACACAAAATTCGGACGCTACATATATGCCATAGGCGGTAATGAGCAGGCAGCCAAGGTTTCCGGTCTTAATGTAGGAAAGATTCTCATACTTGTATATACCTTCGCAGGCTTTATGGCAGGTCTTGCAGGCGTGGTTCTTTCCTCCAGAATCAGCTCCGGTCAGCCCGGTCTCGGACAAGGTTACGAGCTCGATGCCATCGCTTCAGCAGTTATCGGTGGAACCAGCTTCTCCGGTGGTGTTGGTACAGTTTGGGGTACAGTAGTTGGTGCTCTTATTATAGGTATATTGAACAACGGTCTTGACCTCTTGAACGTATCAGCTTACTGGCAGCAGATTGTAAAAGGTCTGATCATAGTTGTTGCTATTATCTTCGATGAGAGGAAAAACAGATAATTATATCAAATAGAAGGAAGATGAATTCTTATGATTATAAAACAAAGCCAGCCATTTTCAATTGGCTACAACAGTATAACCGAATTGGACGGCAAACATTCCGAAATGCTTATGGATTTTGGGATCCTGAAGCTCAACAAAGGCGGAGTTGAAGTTAACGAAGAGCAGAAGGAAAGAGCATACCTTCTCATAAGCGGAGAGGTTGTATTCAAATGGACTGGCAACGAAGTCACAGCCAAAAGGGACAATTGCTTTGACCAGGATCCCTGGTGTCTGCATGTTCCTGCGGGAGTAAAAGTTGAACTTGAAGTCCTGTTGGATGGCACTGAAATTGCCGTGACAAAAACACTTAATGACAAAACCTTTGCTCCGAAACTGTACACTCCCGAGGAGTGCCGCAGCGAGCAAAGAGGTAAAGGAACCATGAAAGAAACCTCCACAAGAACAGTCAGGACTATTTTTGACTACAGCAATGCAAAGGATTCCAACCTTGTACTTGGAGAGGTAATAGACCATCCCGGAAAATGGTCCAGCTATCCGCCACATCATCATCCGCAGCCTGAGATCTATTTCTATAAATTCAATCCCGAAAACGGCTTCGGATACGCGGAAGTAGGCGAGGATGTACTTAAAGTCAGACATAATGACACTGTAAAGATAACAGAGGGTATGACCCATCCGCAGACTACCGCACCGGGATACGCAATGTATTATCTGTGGGTTATAAGACATCTTGAAGGAAATCCATACATTACTCCCACATTCGTACCCGAGCATCTGTGGGTAACAGATCCAAATGCAGTAATATGGCCAGATAAAAAATAGCATATAACAATCCCGTAAAGGAGGTTAGCAAATGGAAACCATTAGACTGACAACGGCACAGGCCCTGGTCAAGTTCCTGGACAATCAGTATGTTGAATTTGACGGAAAGGAAATCAAGTTTGTCAAAGGCATTTTTACAGTATTCGGACACGGTAATGTACTGGGACTTGGACAGGCTTTGGAACAGGATCGTGGAGATCTTATAGTGCATCACGGCAGAAATGAGCAAGGTATGGCTCATGCTGCTATGGGATATGCAAAGCAGATGCACAGAAAGCAAATATATGCATGTACATCGTCAGTAGGTCCTGGAGCTGCGAACATGGTGACCGCCGCAGCTACAGCCACTGCAAACCGTATACCCGTACTGTTCCTTCCCGGGGATACCTATGCGTCAAGGCAGCCGGACCCTGTGCTTCAGCAGATTGACAGCTTCCATGATTATACCATAACTACAAATGATGCGTTCAAAGCGGTTAGCAGATACTGGGACCGTATCAACCGCCCCGAACAGCTTATGACAGCTATGATAAATGCCATGAGGGTTCTCACAGATCCTGCTGATACAGGAGCTGTTACAATAGCCCTTCCTCAGGATGTTGAAGCTGAAGCATACGATTATCCTGTGGAGTTTTTCAAAAAGAGAGTTCACCGTATTGAAAGAAGACTGCCGACCAAGGAAGCATTGAAGGATGCTGTTGAACTTATTAAACGCAAGAAGAAACCCATACTGGTTTGCGGCGGTGGAGTAAGATATTCAGAAGCTGCAAACGCTTTCAGAGTTTTTGCTGAGAAGTTTAATATACCGTTTGGCGAAACCCAGGCGGGAAAAAGCGCGATTACATGGGATCACAGCCTTAACCTGGGCGGTATAGGTGCTACCGGTAATCTTTCCGCAAACCTTATTGCGAAGGAAGCAGACCTCGTTATTGGCGTAGGTACAAGGTATACCGACTTTACTACTTCCTCCAAATGGCTGTTCCAGAACCCTGAGGTAGAGTTCCTTAACATAAATGTCGCAGAATTCGATGCATACAAGCTGGATGCAGTTAAAGTTGTTGCTGACGCTAAAGCGGCTCTTGAATCTCTGACCGAGCTTTTGGAAAAAGAAGGATACAAATCTGCATACACTAACGAGATAGCCGATGCCAAGGCTAAATGGGCTGCTGAGCTTAATCGTCTGTATACAATTCAATACACAGGTAAGGGATTCAAACCTGAGGTAGCAGGTCACATAGACCATGTTATCGAGGAATTTGGAGAACTTACAGGTTCTTATCTCACCCAGACAAGAGTTTTGGGAATACTGGATGAGATGATTAAGGAGGACGCCATAGTTGTGGGTTCTTCCGGAAGCCTTCCCGGAGATATGCAGAGAGTATGGAGACCCAAGAAGCCCAACACTTATCATATGGAATACGGTTATTCCTGCATGGGCTATGAGGTAAACGCCGCTCTCGGTGTCAAGCTGGCATGCCCTGACAAAGAAGTTTATGCCTTTGTCGGTGACGGCTCTTACATGATGTTGCACTCTGAGCTTCCCACTTCCATACAGGAAGGTAAAAAGATCAATGTTGTTCTCTTTGACAATATGTCTTTCGGCTGCATCAACAATCTTCAGATGGGTAATGGAATGGGCAGCTTTGTAACAGAATTCCGTTTCAGAAATCCTGAGACAGGAAATTTGGATGGAGGCCTTGTTCCCATAGACTTTGCGAAGAACGCTGAAGCTTATGGATGTAAGACATACAGCGTAAGAAATGAAGAAGAGCTTAGAGCTGCGATATTGGATGCTGAAAAACAGACAGTTTCAACCCTTATTGACATAAAAGTATTGCCGAAGACCATGACAGAAGGTTATGAATCCTGGTGGAGAGCCGGTGTTGCCGAAATTTCAAACAACCCGAAAGGCAAGGCCGCCTATGAAAATATGAAAAAGAATATTGAAAAAGCGCGCAAATATTAATGAAAGCGGGGATAACAATGTTTGACAAGAGCAAAGTAAAACTTGGTATAGCACCAATTGCATGGACTAATGACGACATGCCAGATCTCGGGTCAGAAAACACATTTGAGCAGTGTGTCAGCGAAATGGCTCTGGCAGGATTTACAGGAAGCGAAGTTGGAAACAAATATCCTAAAGATCCTGCAGTGCTTAAGAAAGCACTTGATCTGAGGGGCATACAGATTTGCAACGCCTGGTTCAGTGCATTCCTTACAACAAAACCTCTGCAGGAGACAGTTGATGCTTTCATTCAACACAGAGATTTCCTCCATGCAATGGGAGCAAAAGTCATAGGCGTGGCTGAGCAGGGTCACAGCATACAGGGGCTCATAGATGTTCCTGTATTTGATAAGAAACCTATATTTACAGAAGAAGAGTGGAAAAAACTCGCCGAGGGTCTGAATTACCTTGGAAAACTGGCAGCTGAAAAAGGTATGATAGTTGCTTACCATCATCACATGGGTACCGGCGTACAGACTTTTGAGGAAATTGACAAGCTCATGGAAATGACAGACCCGAATCTTGTATATCTGCTTTATGATACCGGACACCTGGTATTCAGCGCAGTTGACCCGGTGGCAGTACTGAAGAAATATGCCAACAGGATTAAGCATGTTCATCTGAAAGATATCAGAAAAGAAGTACTTGACAGAGTATCAAAAGAGCACATGAGCTTCCTGCAGGCAGTCAGGGCAGGAGTATTCACTGTACCTGGTGACGGAATGATAGACTATGACCCAATCTTCAATATACTCAAAGAAACCTCATATTCCGGCTGGTTTGTTGTAGAGGCCGAACAGGATCCTGCAAAGGCAAATCCTCTGGAATATGCAATTAAGGCAAGAAAATTCATTGCTGAAAAAACAGGTTTATAAGAAATAAGTCTTTACAGATAATTTCGTAAAAAAGGAGCTGCTATTATGGCAAAGAGAATTAAAGTAGGCGTTATAGGTGCAGGACGCATAGGCAAAATACATACTGAAAACATTAAATACTTTATCCCTGATGCTGAAGTAGTTGCTGTATCAGACATCAACGTGGAGGCAATCAGGTCTTGGGCAGAGGGCCTTGGCATACCCAAGATTGTAAACGATTACAAAGAAATTCTGAAGGACCCCGAAATCGATGCAGTGCTTATCTGCTCATCAACAAACACACATTCACAGATCTCAATAGAAGCTGCTGAAGCCGGCAAGCACATTTTCTGTGAAAAACCCATCGACTATGATTTGGACAGAATTGACGCCGTTCTCAAAGCAGTTGAAAAAGCAGGCGTTAAATTCCAGGTTGGTTTCAACAGAAGATTTGACCACAACTTCAAGAAGGTCAGGGATTTAATACTGGAAGGTAAAATCGGCGATCCCCACATTATCAAGATTACTTCCAGAGACCCAGCTCCACCACCGATAGAATATGTTAAAGTGTCCGGCGGTATTTTCCTTGACATGACAATTCATGACTTTGATATGGCAAGATATCTGTCTGGCAGTGAAGTAGAAGAAGTATATGTTAACGGAGCTGTTCTTGTAGATCCTGCAATCGGCGAAGCGGGAGATATAGATACCGCGATTATTACCCTTAAGTTTAAGAATGGTGCTATAGGAGTTATTGATAACAGCAGAAAAGCTGCATACGGTTATGACCAGAGAATCGAAGTATTCGGTTCAAAGGGCTGTGTATCCGCTGACAACGATACACCTACAACCACAGTTCTGAGCACTGAAGAGGGAGTTGTAAGTGACAAACCCAAGTATTTCTTCCTCGAAAGATACACAGAATCCTTTGTAACTGAAGTTAAATACTTCATCGACGCAGTCGTTAACAATAAACCTACTCCGGTTGGTGGTATTGACGGACTCAATTCCGTACTTATAGGCCTGGCTGCCAAGAAGTCTCTGGAAGAAGGCAGACCCGTTAAGTTATAAAATTGGAGGTCAGTAATGGACGTAAAAATGGAATCCCTCCGACTCCACGGAGAATGGAAAGGAAAAATAGAAGTTATAAGCAAAGTCCCTGTAAACAACAAGCAGGATTTGTCCCTTGCATATACCCCAGGTGTCGCAGAGGCATGTCTCGAGATTGCAAAAGATGTGGATCTCTCATACACATACACCCGCAGATGGAATCTCGTTGCTGTTGTAACCGACGGTACAGCTGTCCTTGGACTTGGGGACATCGGACCTGAAGCAGGTATGCCGGTTATGGAAGGCAAATGTGTGCTTTTCAAAACCTTCGGAGATGTTGACGCATTTCCTCTCTGCATCAGATCCAAAGACGTCGATGAGATTGTAAATACCGTCAAACTCCTTGCTGGCAGCTTCGGAGGAATTAACTTAGAGGATATTTCAGCTCCAAGGTGCTTTGAAATTGAAAGACGCCTTAAGGCTGAGTGCGACATCCCCATATTCCATGACGATCAGCATGGTACTGCAGTAGTTACCCTGGCAGCGATGATAAACGCTTTGAAACTCACAAACAAGAAGATGGAAGACCTGTCTGTTGTAGTAAACGGCTCAGGCGCTGCCGGTATCGCTATTACAAGGCTTCTTATGAGCATGGGACTTAAAGATGTTGTTCTTTGCGACAGAAAGGGCGCTATATATGACGGACAGGAAGGCCTCAACGGCGAGAAGCAGATGATGGCCAAAATAACAAATCCTCTTAAGAAGAAAGGCACCCTTGCGGATGTACTTGTCGGAGCGGATGTATTCATAGGAGTATCAGGTCCTAACCTCGTAACTCCCGAAATGGTAAAGACCATGAACAAGGATCCGATGATATTTGCTATGGCAAACCCTGTTCCTGAAATAATGCCTGATCTCGCAAAAGAAGCCGGTGCGAAAGTTGTCGGTACTGGACGCTCGGATTTCCCCAACCAGATCAACAACGTCCTTGCATTCCCGGGTATCTTCAGAGGAGCTCTGGATGTACGTGCAAGAGACATTAACGATGAGATGAAAATTGCTGCGGCCGAGGCTTTGGCCGGACTCATCAGTGATGATGAGCTTAATCCGGATTACATTATCCCTCTGCCTTTTGATAAAAGAGTCGGCCCGGCTGTAGCAAAAGCAGTAGCTGAAGCAGCAAGAAAATCAGGGGTGGCGAGGATTTAATGGAATTCAAATTAGGCTTTGGGAAGCAGCAAATAAGCTTTGATATAAATCCGGATAACCTGTTAGGCGTGCTGAAGCCAAACGAGGTAGAAGTGGAGCTTACCGGAGAGGCAGAGGTAAGAAGAGCACTGTCGGCGCCGATTGGTTCGGCGCCCCTCTCCCAACTTGTAAAGGCCGGTGAAAAAGTCGCCATTATAACAAGTGACATAACAAGGCCCATGCCGAGCAAGATAGTACTGCCTCCCCTCCTGGAAGAGCTTTATGCCGCAGGAGTAAAAGCCGAGGATATTACCGTTGTTTTTGCTCTTGGAAGTCATCGGAAACATACCGAAGATGAAATGAAGTACCTGGTGGGCGAAGAAGTGTACAAGCAGGTGAGCTGCATAGATCTGGATGTAAACGATTGCGTACACCTCGGCACTACTTCCAGAGGTACACCAGTGGATATATTCAGGCCAGTAGCGGAGGCCGACCGCAGAATATGTCTGGGGAATATTGAATATCACTACTTTGCCGGTTACAGCGGAGGCGCAAAGGCAATAATGCCGGGAGTCTCAACAAGGGATGCCATTCAGAGCAACCACAGCATGATGGTTCTGGATGAGGCAAAGGCAGGAGCTATTGAAACAAATCCCTTGAGACAGGATATAGATGAAGTTGCAAAGTTTGTGCCCATAGATTTCATTCTTAATGTAGTACTGGACGAAAAGAAAAACATTATAAAAGCTGTTGCCGGTCATTATATAGAGGCGCACAGAGAGGGATGCCGTTTCCTTGACAGCCTGTACAAGGTAAAAATCAGGGAAAAGGCAGATATAGTAATCGTGTCCGCGGGGGGTTATCCCAAGGACATCAATCTGTACCAGGCCCAGAAAGCACTTGACAATTCAAAACATGCGGTAAAGGACGGCGGAATAGTTATACTTGTGGCCTCCTGCAAGGAAGGACTCGGAGAGCATGTTTTCGAACGTTGGATGACAACCTCGGAATCGGCCGGGCAGATGATTGAAAAAATACAACAGCATTTTGAATTAGGGGGACACAAGGCGGCGGCAATAGCCATGGTGCTTAAGAAGGCAAGGGT
>JAAYLX010000049.1 GCA_012521705.1 Clostridiaceae bacterium
GGCTTGTCCGTTTTCCATACTGGATTCCAAACCGTTCTTAACTATAATGAGCTCACTGACCAGATTCATGAGTGTATCAAGTCTCTCAATATCAACCCTGACTGTTTTATTGGTCTTGTGAGCCTTTTTCAAAGGCTGATCGGAAAGAACTTTATTTGCGCCGTTCTCGTCCTCGGAAACTTCGTCCGATTCCTTGCTTTCTGTCCGGACGGCACCTGCATCAAGGTGTTCATGCAGAATAGGCGTTACTTCGACTTTCTCAATCTCAGCAACACTATTTATTTCCTTAATAAAAAAGTCACTGCTTTTTTCTGTAATCGCAACAACTGTAAATTCGAAGTCAAACCTTTCGTCCTCAATATCTTCTATTTTAGGAACGGACTTAATAACCTCGGAGTTACCATCCAATACCTGGAATACTATAAATGCACGGGCAGCCTTAAGCAGGCAGCCTTTATCGAGCACAATATGTATCTCAAAAACATTCATTCCGGCATCAAGGCCAGCCTTGATAACGTTAATATCATATTGGTTAAGCTCAACTCTTAATTTTCCTGGTTCAGTTGAGCCTGTCTCTTCAGTCTTTGGCGAAGTCTCTGTTGACTTTGCCTGAACATTATTTCCTTTCAGTATACCAGCCAGGGCATCTGTTATATCCTGGAAAGCTTCGTGCCCCTCCTGTCCTGATAAAGAAACTGTGTTCACATATGTTTCCAGAGCATCCAGACATCTGAACAGGATATCCACCATATTCGAATCAACAGTTATTTTATCGTTTCTAAGTGCATCCAGAACATCTTCCATGTGGTGAGTCAAGGTCTGCATTTTGATATATCCCATGGTGCCGGCCATTCCTTTAAGAGTATGGGCGACACGGAATATTTCGTTCAGCACTTGCTTGTCCGTGTTATTCTTCTCAAGCTGCAATAATGAAGAGTTAAGTTGCTGCAGATGTTCCTTCGACTCTTCGACGAATATATCCAGGTATTGATTCATATCCATTATTGGTGCACCCCCATGATATTCATGATACATGCTGGTATTTCTTCAAGCGGCACTGTTTTGTCTACTATCCCAAGCTCAATTGCTGTCCTGGGCATTCCAAACACAGTACTGGTGCTTTCATCCTGAGCAATAATAATAGCATTCTTTTTTTCTTTTAATAAGAGTAAGCCCTTACTGCCATCACTGCCCATACCTGTCATAATTACTCCAATGATATTTTTTGCTTTGGATTCAGCAAGGGATGTCATCATAACATCAATATTAGGTCTTAATCCTCCTATGGCAGGTTCCTGGTTCAGCTTCAGAACAAGCTGCTGCCCGTTGTCGCTGACAGTCAGATGATAATTACCCGGAGCTATGTATGCGGTTCCTGCCTTAAGTTCCTCACCGTCTTCAGCTTCTTTTACATGTATTTTTGATAATTCATCCAGTCTCGCTGCAAGCAGTTTTGTAAACTTAGCGGGCATATGCTGCACTATCACAAATGCTGCCGGAATATCTGCAGGAAATTCTGGCAAAATCTTTGCCAACGCTTTTGGCCCCCCGGTGGAAATACCTAATGCTATTACATATTTCAGTTCATTTAATACATTTTCTCTTTGTTTTTCTTGCTGTATCAAATCTGCATTTACTGAAAAATCATTTGATGCCATTTTCAAACTCTTAACCCCTAAATCTCAATTGTAATACCAGCCTTTTTTTAGCAGTTTGCGCTGGTAATCAAATATGAAACTAATGACTTTTTCTCTCTCCTTATCAGCTATATCTATATACTCAATTCCTGCCGCATACTTGTAATCTCCTCTGTCGGCAGGTATTACTCTTCTCACTATGCCAATGAAACATATCTCCTGATCAAGCTGAATTTTTCCTTCAATGTAAGTGCCGGCATCAATCTTTTCACGGGAAAACAGGCAAATGCCTCCACCACTGATGTCCCTCGTAATACTTTTTTTGAATTCCCCTCTTTCTTCAGCAGGAGTATTTTTTTCTTCAAACAGCCGGTACTCTATATCCAATACACACCTAAGCCTGAAAAAGTTCCTTCTCTGCAGGCGTTCTTCTTCTGAAATCTGCTCAATTCTGAGCATTGCAAGACCGCCCACATATTTGCTCTCATGTGCGATGGCCTTAAAACTAAACAGGTCATTGTTTTGTTCGTAAATAACATTCATTTTAGTATTCCGGCCGATGTATAAAACTCTCCCCTTATAGATGGGAGAAAGTATTTGCATGGTGCCGTCTGGAAGCAGTGTTTCAAATTGGCTCACAAGTGGTTGGCTAATGTTGTAAAATTCATTATCTATTTCGAGTTCAAGCTTATCTCCTAATTTAAGTCTGTTGCTTTTCATCAATATGTCCTCATGTAAAATAGTTTAGCACATATATTTCCGAACTTCCACAAATTTTACCATACTTAGACTAATTATGCCCAAAAAAAGACAATAATTTTGAAATAAACCCTTTTGCCCCCTGTACTTCTGTTTCCGGTCCGGAAGTCAGCTTGTCGGCAATTTCGCTGATACTTTTTGAAGCATGGCATTTAGGGTTATATAAACTCAAAGGGCGTTGTAGTTTGACACTTTTTGTTACATTGTCATCATATAATATATACCCAAGTTTAGAAAGCTTTAATGATAAAAATTTTTCTGAAACCTGGCAAAGTTTGGTGGCGACATTTTCCGCTTCCTTTACTGAATCAGCCTTGTTTACAAGAACATTAATCTTCTTTTTCTGATCTCTTCTGGAAACCATTTTAACCAGAGCATAGGCATCGGTGATTGCCGTCGGTTCTGGAGTAGTAACCAAAACTACTTCGTCCGCTGCCAGAATAAAGTTCATTACATTTCTTGAAACTCCCGCCCCTGTATCTATAAGAATTATGTCGAAAAGTTTATCAAGTATATTAATATTCGAGACGAATTTACGCAAACTTTTCCTGTCCAGTCTGACTAATTCTTCTACACCCGAACCCCCTGACAGGAATTTGATATTATCTGGTCCGTCGGTCAAAACTTCCAATATATTTTTTTCACCTCTGATAACATCAAGAAGGGTGTATTTGGGAACAATTCCAAACAGTACATCAACATTTGCCAGCCCAAAATCCACATCAAGAATAACAACTTTAAGACCTCTCATGCTAAGCTGCAAAGCAAGATTTACGGTCAGACTGGTTTTCCCGACACCGCCCTTGCCACTTGTCACTGTGATGACTTTGGCTCTTTTTACGGGCTCTGACGTCGCAGGTTCCTGGT
This sequence comes from Clostridiaceae bacterium, assembly GCA_012521705.1. Classification (GTDB taxonomy): domain Bacteria; phylum Bacillota; class Clostridia; order DSM-8532; family DSM-8532; genus DTU059. Next base: position 3,264 of record JAAYLX010000049.1, read on the forward strand.
CATATGTATTTACAATCCTTCTGAGCATTTCTGCCTGGTCATTCATAGGACCCCTCCGGTATAAAGTAGACATTTCGCTTTCCCTGCTCATTTAAATATATCGGCTACCAATTCATTTGGATTCGCATTATCAAGATCATCAGGGACACTTTGCCCCGCCGTGGTGTAGGAAAGCGGTTTGCCCGTCATGTATCGGGCATTGAAAATTACTCCTTTTGTAGGCGACTCATCCAACTTGGTGAAAATGAGCTTGAAATTCTTCAGGAACGCATAGTATTCCAAAGTTTCGTTTATTGCTCTGGGACTGGTATTGCAACTTAATACCAAAAATGTGTCATCTGCATTTGTAAAGCTTACCAGTGTTTTAAGCTCATCGAAATGAGCCTTGTTCTTATAGCTTCGCCCTGCGGTATCAATCAGTATTAGATCTTTGTCCGCAAGCTGGGATATGGCATCTTTTATCTCATTGGGCGAGTACACAACTTTAAGAGGTATATTCAATATTTCGGCATAGGTCTTTAACTGTTCAATAGCCGCAATTCTGTATGTATCCGCAGTTATAAGGCCAACTTTTTTTTGCCGGTTAAGAGAGAATTCCGCCGCAATTTTCGCCAGCGTGGTAGTCTTGCCAACACCTGTGGGACCAATGAAAATTGCAATATGGGGCTGTTTTTCTTTTATCTCCAATGGTTCCGGCTTACCAAGCAGTATTGTAAGAATCCTCCGGGCGAGGTTAATTGCCTCTTCTTCGCTTTTGACATCTTTCTCCCTGAGTTTATCCAGGACTTTTTCTATAAGTTTCGGATCCAGATCCTGCGTAAAAAGAAGTTTTTTCAACTGGGAGAAAACGTCCTGACTTATTGGGGATTCGTCCGATTTATTTTCAGTGTTTACCGAAACTTCAAATTCAGGCTTTATATCCGGTTTTATGCCAATACCCGGTTCAGTTTTAACTGCCTGATTACTGAGCGGTTCCCAGACATCCTTTTCGTTGATTTGATTCTGGTGTATATCGGGGTTTACCGAAGGTTCCGGGGTATTGTTCAAGGTATGGTTCAAATTATAGTTTTCAGAGATTTTATTCACTGACTCGGAAACAGGGATTTTTTCCTGTTTGCCCTGTAGTGCCTGGTATATTTTTGTAAGAGTGTCCTCCATGCTTTTTACTTTTTTCTCAAGCTCTACAATTTGCCGGTCCGTCCCTGCCGGTTCCTGTTTAGTATAACCTTTCTGAGGATGATAATTGTTTATCCCCGCCTCCTGGGTGTTGAGCTGGGTCAAACCGGCATTGGCAGTACTTGAGGTTTTTTTGTTTAACAAGTTTGTCAGGGAAGGCCTTACATAATCGTCATCAATGGCGGCAACTACTTCTATCATGGGTTTGGAAAACAGCCCCTTCAAGCCTTTGGGTTTGACTTTGCGGCTATTCATAATCACAGCTTCACTGCCAAGATCCATTTTGACCTTCAACAAGGCCTCCTGCATATCCTTGCAGGTATACCTGCGTATTTTCATGCTCTGTAACGTCCTTCCTTCAATAAATCTTATCTTTGTTCCTGTATCCTATGTTAAATGGTCACCATATCAACTGCATTAACGTCAATCGCCGGATCCAGTTCGTTGTAGGAAAGCACCACCAGCCCGGGAATCGCATTCTCTGTAAGACGCTTGAAATACAATCTGACAACGGGCGATGCAAGAATGATGGGCTGTTTCCCCATTCTCGCAAGTTTTTCACACAGGTTTGCAGCATTTGAAATAATTTTGTTGCTGATACTGGGATCCATTGTCATATACGAACCGGCCTCGGTCTTTTGGACAGAGTCCAGTATAATTTTCTCAATCTTGGGGTCAAGGGTTATGACATCCGAATTGCCATGGAGATAATGATTGGAGATTGCCCTGCCAAGGCTCTGCCTTACATATTCGGTGAGCATGTCGGTATCCCTGGTAATCGGTGCATAATCCGCAAGGGTTTCAAGAATTGTACCCATATCTCTTATGGATACACCTTCCCGCAGCAAGTTGGCAAGTACTTTCTGTATCTCGCCAAGGCTCATTACCTTGGGCACAAGTTCATCCACAACGGCGGGATAATTGGTTTTCGCATTGTCTATTAAAGTCTGCACATCCTGTCTGTTCAAGAGTTCATGGATATGCCGTCTTACAATCTCAGTCATGTGTGTGGCTATTATTGACGGGGCATCAACAACAGTATATCCCATCATTTCAGCCCTGTCGCGCATGCTTTCAGGTATCCACAGGGCGGGCAATCCGAAGGCAGGTTCTTTGGTGGGTATTCCGTCTATTTCATCACGGGCGTTACCGGGGTTCATGGCCATATAGTGGTCGAGCATAAGCTCTCCCCTTGCCACTTCCACGCCCTTTATCTTAATAACATACTGGTTTGGTGCCAGCTGAATGTTATCCCTGAGGCGTATTATGGGGACAATAACTCCAAGTTCCAGGGCAAGCTGTCTTCTTATCATGACCACGCGATCCAAAAGGTCCCCGCCCTGATTCTTATCTGCAAGGGGGATTACAGCATATCCGAATTCAAGCTCTATGGGGTCTACCTGCAGAAGGGATACAACATTCTCGGGTTTGCGGATCTCTTCCACTTCCTGTTCCTCGACCTGGATTTCTTCCTGCTTGATAACTTCCTGAGCCTTGCTTTTAAGATGGGAAGCCAAAAATACCAGTCCTCCCGCTATAGCTATCAGGGACCATTGCTTTAGAATGGGCACCAATAAAAGACAGCCTCCGGCACTTATGTACAGCACCTGGGGGCTATTGAACAGTTGTTTTATTAAATCGCTTCCAAGGTCATCATCTGAAGCCGCACGGGTCACAATAATACCGGTCGCGACAGATATCAGAAGCGCAGGAATCTGACTCACAAGTCCATCCCCTATGGTGAGGATGGTATATTTGCTCAGGGCCTGTTCCAGGGTGTCACCGTGCCTCACCATTCCCATTACAATACCGCCGATTATGTTAACGGCTGTTGTAATAATACCGAAGATGGCATCATTCTTTACAAACTTGGAAGCACCGTCCATGGAACCATAGAAATCCGCTTCCCTCTGGATTCTCTTACGTCTCTCTTTTGCCTGATCCTCTGTAATAAGACCCGAATTCAGATCTGCGTCTATGGCCATCTGTTTACCAGGCATGGCGTCCAGAGTAAATCTTGCAGATACTTCCGCAACGCGCTCGGCGCCTTTGGTAATAACTATGAACTGGGCCAACATGATAATTATATAGACAATAAAACCTACTATGAGGTCATTTCCTCCGACAAACTTTCCGAAGCCCTGGATAACCGCTCCTGCTTCGCCTGAGCCCACAATCAGCCTTGTGGAAACGACGTTAAGTGACAGGCGGTAAAGAGTAGCGAACAAGAGCATGGTAGGGAAAGAAGCCATTGAAAGGGCATCTGTTGCATAAATCGCGTTTATTAGAATCAAAAGGGATAAAGTGATGTTAACTACTAAAAGAACATCCAACAGAAAGTCCGGCATGGGCACAATGATAAATATCACTATGAAAACAACACATGCGGCAACCATCAGATTTCTGTTGTTCATCTTAACTCCCCCGGTAATGACACCATTTTCTTTAGTAACTTCAAAAATCAGTTAATCTGTCGAATTTACTGGAAAATAGTTCTCATTTCATTTTATAATAAGTTTACAGAGTAAGCAAGCATTCGACATCTTGCGGATATTGTAAAATTATTACAGGGGCTTTTTTAAAAATGGAAAGTGAAGAGAATAAAAAAATGAAAACGAATGTCCATTAAATGATATCAACTATTATTGTATAAACCAGTATAACATCAGAAATAAATAACCGCCGGTGAATTTATCTTTATCCCGGCGGAGTTTTTGCTTTCAATAAGTTTATATAAGCAGTTTTTTGATACTTTAGTTAAGGATAAACTTGTATATTACGTGGGCGACTCCATCTTCGTTATTGGTCAGGGTTACATAATCAGCCCTCTTTTTTATTTCATCGGGGGCATTACCCATGGCTACACCCAACCCGGCATACTCTATCATGGAAAGGTCATTGTATCCATCTCCGACCGCAATGGTTTCGCTTTTGTCAATTCCGTAATATTGACACAGGCTTTCAATGGCTATAGCCTTTGAAGCCGATTTGTCATTGAACTCCAAAAACCATGGCATGGAGGTATAATAATTTACATTCTCGCTTAAATATTGGCCCACTGTATGTTTAAGAGTGTTTATGGCTTCAGTGTCATGATACCAGAGCACTTTAGACACTCCGCCTTCCACAGTCTCATCAATATTCTCAATGAGAACGGGCTCGCACCTTCCTATTGCCTTGTAGCTGTCAACCCGCATATCCATTCTTGTAACATAAAGCTGGTTGTTCTTCCAGACCATTACCGACGCATCGCTTTTAATGCCCAGATCAATAATAATCCTGGCATCCTCGGCCGAAAGTTTGCGGTCGTATATTATCTCCCTGGATTTGCCTTTTACTACCATCGCTCCGTTATATGTAATAAACGGCAGGTCGATGTCCAGTTCCTTAATAAGATGTTCGACCCCCGAGATCGGCCTTCCGGTGGCTATTGTAAATATAAGCCCGTTTGCGACAGCTTTCTGTATGGCTGTTTTGGTTTTTTCGGTCAATTCCCTGTTGTCATTTACAAGAGTTCCGTCAATATCAACCGCCATTAATTTATAAGCCATTTTTATCTCCCTTCAATTCAATCAGGTAACCCTGCCTGTTAATAATCTTCATAGCCTTATTCCGTTAATCTCTCTTTCATTCTAATTAAACGGCATGTTAATGTCAAGCGAGCCGGCCTGAACCAGTAATTATTTATTTTGCAAGGGGTTTTTCCCTTCAAGGTTATATACGAAGGCAAGAACTTCAGCAACCGCTTTATAGAGTTCGGGAGGAACTGCTTTCCCCACGTCAACGGTGCTGAAAAGGGCCTGTGCCAAGGGTTTGTTTTCCATGATATGGACCTTGTTATCCATTGCTATTTGCTTGATACGTTGAGCCATGTAGTCCGCGCCTTTTGCCACCACATAAGGTGCAGACATCTTCTCGGGCTCATATTTGATGGCAACGGCAAAATGGGTCGGGTTGGTGATTACAACATCGGCCTTCGGCACCTCCTGCAGCATACGCCTCATGGAGATTTCCCTCTGCTTCTGTTTTATTCTGGACTTGATTTCCGGGTTTCCTTCCAGCTGTTTATACTCTTCCTTAATCTCCTGTTTGCTCATTCGGATATCTTTCTCATGCCTGCGCCACTGGAAGAAATAATCCGCAATTGATACGGCAAGGAGTGCAAAGCATATCTTTATGGCTATGTCCAGGGAAGTATTAATAATGTACATGATGAGGGGGCCTATTTCCAGATTCATTAGCTTCATCATGTCATTGAACTCTGATTTTATGGAAGACCATGCCACCCAGGAAATAATAATGACTTTAGCAATGGATTTAAGAAGTTCGAAAAAGGACCTGACCGAAAAAAGCCTCTTTATCCCGTTTATGGGGTTAAGATTTGAGAATTTTGGCTTTAAAGTTTCAGTAGTGAATAAAAAACCTATCTGAACATAGCTTCCCAAAAACCCCATCAAAACAACGATTATAAAAAACGGGGCGGTCATTTTCAATATTTTAAAGACCACAAAGGAAAAAATACGCATGGCTTCCGCAGGTTCCTGAAGGTTATACTGGGAAGTCCCGGTCAGAAAGACCCTGAAAACAGAACTTATTTCCTGGTACAGGAAGCTTCCGAAAACCCTGATAGCTATAAACGTTATAAGAAGGATCAGGTTGGAAGTAACCTCCCGGCTCTGCATCACCTGGCCTTTTTTCCTCAGCTCAGCTCTCTTTTTGGGCGTAGCTTTCTCAGTTTTATCCGATGTATCGGCAAAAAGCTGGAGATTTATTTTTTTAAGTCCCCGCGGTTCATTCTTACGCCTTAAAAGCGCAAAAAACAAAAAAGAGGATACCTGCCCCCTTACAAAACTTGTGAAGCTATTTAATTGAGGGTGTTCATTCCTCTTCATTATCCTTTCTCCCTAAATCCGGTTACTGAATACCCAGCTTCATTGGATTGCCATAACAAAGTCAGTTTATGGTACCGCGCCTCTGGACTCCTGAAGAAACCTGTATATTTCTTCGATTGAGTTCATGATAATGTTATTGACAATCCCCTTGAAAGCCCCGATTGTTATTAATATGATACTCATTCCCAATATAAGCTTGACCGGAAGGCCAAGCATGAAAACATTCATTTGCGGCATACTCTTGGAAATTATACCAAGGGCGATGTCGGTAATCAATATAGTGGCGGTTACAGGAGCAGCAATCTTAAAACCAATGACAAAGACCTTGCCGAACATGTCGACGACCTGGTTTATAAGCTCTCCGTCAAAAAATACCTGCCCGGCGGGAATAAGGGTATAGCTGTCCGCCAATGCTTTTATCAGAAGATGGTGGGAATCTGTAACCAGCATGTACAATGTAGCAAATATGACGTAAAAATCAGCAGAAATTGGTATCTGTGCGCTGCCGATAGGGTCAAGTACCGACACCATTCCAAAACCAATTCTCATATCTATAAGCTGTCCCGCAATATAAATACTTGAAAAAAAGGCGTAGGAAATAAATCCGAGCATTAATCCTATTATGAGTTCCTTTGCTATAAGGACAGCGTATGATAAAAGCGTATTATATGCCGAAAGATCCGGAACAGGTATTGTATATGAAACAATTATTGAAAAGAAAAAACAGAATCCTGCTTTGAAATAATTAGGGATATTGCGTCTGCCAAAGATGGGTGAAAGATAGAACATACCCGAAACCCGAACCAGGACGAGCAAAAAAATATTCCAGATATCAGTAACAAAATCCAAAGGGATGGTTGTTGACATTTGCTCTCCTCATTCCCTAATCTACATTCCGATAAAGCGCAGCATCCCGTCATACATTCTCAGGGTAAATTCCTTCATAACAGTCATCATCCATGAGCCCAAAAGAACCAGCGCAATGAACATGGCAAGAATCTTGGGAACAAAATGAAGGGACTGTTCCTGAATCTGAGTAGTAGCCTGGAATATGCTTACAATCAGCCCCACTATCAGACCTATCAATAGCACCGGGACAGAGATTTTAAGAGTTGTGAGAATGGCGTCACGGGCTGTATCCAGCAAGAACTGTTCCAAATTGTTCCGACCCCACTTTCTTTTCTGTGTAATCACATTTTGCGGATTTGTTATCACATCTATCGGACGAAGGATTTGATAATGGTCTCTGCAAGAAGGTTCCATCCGTCAACAAGGAGGAAAAGCAGTATTTTGAACGGAGTGGATATCATTACAGGAGGAAGCATCATCATCCCCATTGCCATCAAGGTGCTCGCCACTACCATATCGATAACAATAAACGGTATATATAGCATGAAACCCATACGGAATGCGGTGTTAAGTTCGCTTATCATAAAGGATGGTACGACCACTGTCAATGGAAGGTCATTAAGGTTTTCAGGTGGTTCAATATCTGCAATGCTTACGAAAAGAGCCAGGTCTTTGTCCCTGGTATGAGTGAGCATAAAATCCTTAATACTGTCACCGGAACGGTCCATGGCTTCCTCAAGACTTATCTCGTTGTTGGTAAATGGCTGAAGAGCATTTTCGTTTATATCGGTCAAAACCGGACTCATAATAAAAAAGGTCAGAAATAAAGCCAATCCGATAACAACCTGATTGGGTGGTATCTGTTGTGTTCCCATCGAGTTTCTTAAAAAAGAAAGGACAATGACGATTCTGATAAAAGAAGTCATCATTATCAGAATGGACGGAAGAAGAGAAAGGACAGTCAATAAAATCAGGAGCTTGATACTTGTGCTAATCTCCTGAGGCTCTTCAGTCGAATTAATGGTAATTCCATCTTCAGAAATGGAAATGCCCGGTTCAGCAAATGCTGCCGAGCTTGTCAACCAGATAAATAAAGCTGCCAAAATAAAAACAATTAAAATTTTACTCCTCTTTGGCATAGCACCACCATAAAGTTCTTCTGTCGTCAATCTCTCTTGGAATTTATCTTCCGGAGTCGTTGAATACTATTGGCAAGTAATGATTCTTGTTTGTTTTCTTTCTTTTCGGTCGTGCTTTCATCGGATTGCCTGTCAATAAGTCCGGAGTAATTTTCAAAAATACTTCGGAAACTAAATCTGTTTTCAGATTGGTCCGGGCCTTCGGTATTATCTGAAGTCATCGTTTCTTCATCCACTTCAATTTCCGTTAAATACTCCAGCCCTTTTTTGCTTGAACAGAACAAATAATGTTTTTTACCTGCACGAATTACATAAAGACATCTGTCAAATCCCAATGGCAATGTTTCTACAATATTCATTACTTTGTTTTTTACAGAGCCGGAAAATTTCTTCCCCAGCAATCTGGTAGTATAATAACAAAGTAACAGCACCAGTCCAAAAACAATTAAAATGCCTATGTACTCCCACATGCGAGCTTTCCTTCCCGGATGAGGAACAGGATTAACCCACAGCCTTTTTGACTGCTTCAATTACCCGTTCAGCCTGGAATGGCTTTACAATAAAATCCTTTGCTCCTGCCTGAATGGATTCAATTACCATTGCCTGCTGGCCCATTGCTGAACACATGATAATCCTGGCAGAAGGATCCAGCGTCTTAATCTGCTTTACAGCCTGAATCCCATCCATCTCGGGCATGGTTATGTCCATTATAACCAGATCAGGATTCAGTTCCTTATATTTCTCAACAGCCCTTAATCCGTTTTCAGCCTCTCCGACAACTGAAAAGCCATTTTTTGAAAGGATGTCTTTGATCATCATACGCATAAAAGCCGCATCATCAACGATGAGTATACTTGCCATAGGTCATATCCTCTCCCTGTAAAAATTCATTCAGTATAAATCCTAAGGCTTAGCCTTTAAAATAAAATCAGTCTAATATAACTTTACCACTATGAACTATTATCTACCATTATATTAAATTATCCGACAAAATAAAAGTATTTTTGCTATGTTAAATTCTTTTTGACGGATGTATTATGTCGGTTATTCTGACACCGAAGCTTTCATCGATGACTACAACCTCGCCTTTGGCAATCACTTTGCCGTTGACCAGAATATCAACAGGTTCTCCTGCCAGCTTGTCAAGTTCAATAATGGAGCCCTGTCCGAATTCCAGGATTTCTCTGATTTTCTTGGAAGTACGCCCCAATTCCACTGCAATTTGAAGGGGAACGTCCATCAGAAGCCCTATATTCTGTTGATTTACTCCATAGAGAGAATCATCAAATGCCTGGAACTGTACCGGCTGGACATTGACCGGATTCTGATTGTTAAATTGCTGCGGCTGAGATTGCGGATACGGTCCCATATAAGGCGCGCCTCCCTGGCCATAGAGATTCTGCTGCATCATCTGAGGCTGCGGGTATGGCTGCGAATACTGAGGCGGTGGCGGAACATGCTGTGGCTGTTCATAGGCCGGAGCCTCAGGCATGGGCGGGGCACTGTGTGCAGGAGCCTGCTGTGACGGAGGTTCCGGTTCGCCATTATTTACTGCCTGTCCATATTTAAGCAGGTTTTCCACCAATTCTTTGGAGAAGGATACCGGCATAATCTGCATAATTTCACTGTCTATAAGATCTCCTACCTTAAGTGAAAATCTTACCGCGACAACAGTAGCACTGTTGTCAATTCTTATCCTGTCCACGTCCTGACCCGAACCAACAATGGATGACTCGGGAGGTGATATATCCACCCTCTTTTCAAACATGGAAGACAACGATGTGGCGGCAGAACCAACCATCTGGTTCATAGCTTCACTAATTGCGCTCAGATGAAGCTCATTCAATTCACCTTCCAGATTTCCATGTCCATCTCCGCCCATCATAAGGTCGGTAATGATCTTGACATCTTCTTCTTTCATAATAAGAAGATTCATGCCTTCCAAACCCTTTGTAAACTGAACTCTGACAGCCACATAAGGTTTTACAAAAAGTTTGGACAGCTCTTCCCATGTTGTTTCCTGAACCTGGGGAGTAGTAATTGTTACTTTCTGGCCCAAAAGTGCGTAAAGAGTGGTTGCGGAAGTACCCATGCTGATATTCCCGATTTCCCCTAACGCATCTTTTTCCTCAGCACTTAAATTTTGAATTATTTCAGCAGGTTCAGTTCCACTAATATCTGAACCGTTTTCCTGAGATGAACTCTCATCATCAAAGCTTACACCTTTTAAGAGGGCATCTATTTCGGCCTGGGACAGCATGTCTCCCATCATTCTTCCTCCTCTTTAATGATATCGGTAATTTTTACTGACAGTTTCTTGTTGCGCACTCCCGGAAGTCCTTTAAACTTCAGTAAATCTCCTACCAGTACTTCAACCTTTCCATCCACACTGGTATTTAATGTAAGGACATCCCCTGTCTGAAGCATGAGAAAATCACTTACAGAGATTTGGGTCCTGCCCAATACTGCTTTGACAGGGACCTTTGTTTCATTAATCTTCTCTTTTATTGCTGCTATGTTTTCTTCTGTAGTCTCCTTCTCAATAAGGGAGAACCACAATCTGGTTGATAGCTTCTCAATTACTGGTTCCAGCGTCATGTGCGGCAGACACAGGTTCATAAGCCCTTCAACTTCGCCTATTTTCGCTGTAAAGGTTATAAGGACAACCATTTCGTTAGGCGACATGACCTGCGCAAACTGGGCGTTGGTTTCAATCCGGTCCAGATGAGGCTTGACACTTATTACATTCTCCCAGGGCTCCTTCATAAGATTCAGCATCTGGGATATAAGCCTCATAAGGATGGCAATCTCTATTTCGGTAAAGCCTCTGACCCTTTCCACAGTTATGCCCTTGCCGCCCAGTATTCTGTCAATCAGGGCATAGGCAATACTCGGGTTGACTTCCATGATTATTGATCCTGGTAAAGGATTGAAATTGACAATGCCAAGCACCGCCGGGTTTGCGATTGAGTTTGTAAATTCGGAGTATTGCAGAGCCTGGACTGTTTGCACGTCAACCTGGACCAATGTTCTCAGGTAACCTGAAAGGAAGTTGGTCAGAAGTCTTGAGTAGTTCTCATTAATAATCTGAAGAGTACGGATATGGTCTTTGGCGAATTTACTGGGTCGTCTGAAATCATGAACACGGACTTTCTTCTCGGAAGACTCCCTTGTAAAGTCCTTGACATCAAGCTCACCCGCACTCAATTGCTCAAGCAGGCTGTCTATTTCATTTTGGGAAAGTATGTCTCCCACTTTATATCCTCCTGTTTACTGTATTATCCACTTATCAAAGACAACTTTGATGATAAACGGTTCCTCTGTTCCTTCGTTGCTTAATATATTGTTAAAGGTTTCCATAAGGTTTTTTCTTGCGTCTTCCATAGCGTCGGATTCCTGAAGTTCATCAAAGGTCTTTCCCCTGAAATATTCTATAGTCGCCTGTTTTAGCTGGCTTAAATAAACCCTTTCAATCAGTTCGGTCCTCTTTTCAAGGTGTTTATTCCTTTTTCCGCCGTCATAAATTATTGAAATGGATGCCATTATAAAGCTGTTGGGGTGTTTGTCGTCATTCTTGATATTAAAAACAGCGTCATTCGAACCATTTCCCTCTGAGCTTCCATATAGCCTGAATACTGCCTGTTCTTCCGGAGGAACGGTTCTCTGGACATTCTGCTTCACCGGCAAAGTCTTTCCGGCATTATAAGTAAACAGAATGACAATAAGAACAGCAAGTGCCAGCGTAAGAACGGCAATTATTGAAAGTAAAATAGTGTACAAAGTCTTTCCCTGCAAGAGTGCCACATCCTATTCTTTGTTACATTCTATATCAATTATCGTCATTTTTCGGGCATGTATTAATTAATCTGTCAAGAAAAATAGTCTTATGTTTATATTTTATTACCAAATCTATTACCTCTTCAACCGTTTCGGCGACAACAAACTTTTTGCCGTTGGTCAGGGTAATAACAGTGTCGGGAGTGGATTCCACGGTTTCAATCCAATCCGCGTTTATTACAAATTGGGTTTTGTTGAATCTGGTGACAGTAATCATTCCGATACCCCCTTAAGGACATATTCGTACTTGGGTTAAGGATAAAATTTTGACGGGTTATATTTCAATCAAAGGGGGCAGGTTTTTAAGCCCTGCCCTCTCTTATTAGTGTACTTCAGAATGTGTCAATTAACGCTTAATATTTGCAAGTTCCTGGAGTATCTCATCGGATGCGGTCATAACACGGCTGTTTGCCTGGTATCCTCTCTGGGTGATTATCATTTCTGTGAACTGTTTTGCAAGATCCACGTTGGACATCTCAAGTGTTCCGGGAATAAGTACGCCAGCTCCGTCCTTGCCGGGAATCTTGCCTACTGAGAAATCACCGGAGTTGGTGGTCTGTGCAAACTGGTTGGCTCCAACCTTTTCAAGACCGGCCGGGTTTTCAAATGTGGCAAGTGCGATTTGTCCAAGGGGCTGCTGGCGGCCGTTGTCATACACACCGGTAATAACACCGTCTCCGCCAATGCTAAAGGTAACAAGGGTACCCGGAGCATAACCGTCAACTCTTACTGACTTTACAGATGAGTCGTCAGCATACATTGAAAGCTGCTCAAAATTAAATTCTACGTCAAATTCACTGGCTCCAGATGCTGGATTCGGTTGGATCGTAACAGTATTTTTCACATCAAATCCAGTTTCATTAATAATTCTTCCGGACGAATCGAATTTTATAAATCCTGATGCGCCAATTGTGGCATTGGTCCCGCCATCAATTTCATAATACCAGGAAGTTTCCGGGGAACTACCGGAAGTGTCCACATAGTTCTTCCAAAATTTAATATTTATCTTATATTCATTCCCAAGTTTGTCAAATACTTTTACAGGAACAGTGAATTGAGGGTCTATATTGGTTACATCCGGAGCAGTACCTAAAGCAGTACCAATTGCCGGTTCAGTGGCATCCAGATTGCCTGCAAAAACTGCTTCAGTTGTCACCTGAGCGGCTATAATACGCTTGTTCATGTTATAGATATCCTGGTACAGATTAATTGGCTGCAGGGGCTCCTGAGTGTCAAATTCATAGCCGTTGTCGCCGTAAGTGTATTTCATCCAGCCATAGACATTCTGTCCGGATGAGGTAACCAGGTTTCCAAGCTTGTCAATGGTAAAGTTTCCTGCTCTGGTAAAGCGGTATTCTCCTTCGTTTCCTCCACGCACTATAAAGAATCCTTCACCCTCTATTGAAAGGTCTGTGGGGCTTTCAGTCCTTTGGACACTGCCTCTTTCCATCTGTATATCAATAGCATCCACGTTCATACCAAGACCAACCTGAACAGGGTTGACGCCTCCGCGGCCTGACAAGGCGTCCGGTGAACTTGCGGAAGCAAGTGTCTGTGAGAAAATTTCCTGAAATGTGGCTCGGCTGGCTTTAAAGCCGATTGTATTGACGTTAGCGATATTATTACCTATAACGTCCATTTTGGTCTGATGAGCTTTCAAGCCTGATACGCTTGAAAACATAGACATCATCATAATTAATCAACCTCCCAAAAGTTTTCGTTCCGTCTGTCGTTCAGGAACGAACAGCCTCCCGGTGGGTCCGGCTGTAAATTTTAGTTTTTGGTTATCTTTAAGTAACATCCTTATGTAAACACAGCTCCATCGATATTAGTAAAAACGTTCTCCTTCAGTTCTCCCTGATTAACTGCAGTTATGACTGTTCTTGCATTTACGTTGACAACGAAGGCCACTTCATCCATGACTATCAGCGTGTCTTTAATGCCTTTGGAATATGCCTTGTCAACTGCGTTTTTGAGCCTTTGCACCTGTTCGTTGGTCAGGTTGATATTTCTGGCTTCCAGTCTTGCCGCAGCGTGCTTGGATATTTTAATATCCCTGCCTTCAGAGAGTTTCTGGCTGAGTATTGAAGCGAACTCGTTATTGCTTTGTACAGGTCTTTCCTGGGTTAATCCTTTGCCTGAGACTACCTGATGAATGCTCGTAATGGGGCGATTGTTAATGTTCATGCCTCAAGCCCCCTTTACAGATCAGTTTCCGGATCCGGCTCTTCCACTTCAGCGTCTTCCTGAGGATTTTCCTCATCTTGTCCTGGATTATTCTGTTTTTGAAGCTCCTTCAGGATTTCACTCAGCAGAAGTTGTTCAGTTGAGAGCAAGTCAACCTTTTTGGTTGAGGTTATGCTGCTTGCGGGAACGCTGACCTCATCGAGAATGAGTCTCAGTTTACCGTCCTTCCCATAATAGCCGTCACGCAATATACCGGTTACCTTGAAGATTTCTCCTGTAGTATTGTCCTTGAATTTCAGGGTTACTTCTTTGTTGACCATTCCTTTTACGTATTCTTCTTCATTCTCGAAAGCACCGATATCAAGGTCATGGGGCACTATTTCCACTTCGTCAAGTATTGCGAAGATTCCGCCTTTTTCCTTGGAAATTGAAGCAATTATTCCTTCAATATAAGAAGAATAGCCATTATCGTTATATACGGTGGATTTGCCCATCATTCCAACTATTGAACTGTATTCCTTGATGTTCTCGTTGTTGAAAGCGTTGGTATCGGATACACTGAGAATCTTATTGACCGGTACGTCATAATCGCCGACTACTGCATAAACCTCTCCGTTCATGACACGGACGGATTGGACAATCCCTTCAACAAGTTTTGCATTGCCTGTTGCCTCATCAGTTACCTCGCCTGATACATATTTACCCATCAGCGCAAATCCCATGGTATATGAGAAGGACTTGTTGAGGTTCTGCATTTGTTCAAGAGCACTGAACTGCGCCAACTGGGCGATAAATTCTGTATCGGTCGAAGGGTTCAAAGGATCCTGATGCTGAACCTGAGTGATGAGTAACTGAAGAAAGTCGTTTTTGCCCAATTCACCGGTATTTCTTTTTTCTCCCGTGCTTGTTGCCTGAGAATTAATTATCTCTTCTATTGTCTTTTGATTGCCTGATATTGAAATATCACTCATTTGTTCACTTCCTTTCTTCTCGGAATAATGCTACGCAGTCAGGTTAATCTGCGAGTCCCCATAGAAGTAATCACGGTTTACCGGTGAATAGATAGTTTCTGTCGGTGCAACAAACTCAGGTTTTCTTCCGGAAATTCTTCTTATGTTGTAATTAGACTCCGGCCCGGTCTGTTGTTGCTGTTGGGATTCTTCTTTCCTTCCGTTTCCTACCGAAACGCTCAGGCTTTGGACAAAGTATCCGTTTTTCTCAAGGGAATCTTTCAGCATCTGCATATTGGATTCAAGGATTTGTTTTACCTGTTCGCTCTCGGCAGTAATCTTAGCAAGGATTTCTCCTTTTTCGTGGATAATCTTCAGTGACAGTTTGCCCAATGTGTCAGGCTCAAGGTGCATCTCCATCTCCTGTTTGTTTTCCCCGGCCATGAGTTTGACTTTCATCATGACCTGGTTGGTCACTGACTGGGACATCAGTTTTTCAGTTAATGGAAGCTGCATTTTACCAAGAGCTTCTGAAACCGGATGGCGATTTGCATCTGCCACACCCTGTCCTTGCTGCAAATCATTCCTGCCCAGATCACCGAAATTCACCTGCTGGTTCAGATCAGGGGCTGTGCCGTCAGACACTTCAGCTTCATTCTTCATATTGCTGTTATCGTGCCTTTCTTTCCGTTGTCCGGCTTTTGCCTCGTTCCGATTATCAAGCTCAGTCTTTCCGGTGATTGTACTTCCAGGTAACTCCTCCTGAACAGGTTCAGCTTCAACTTCTGTCGATACTGTTTCTTTTCCCTGGAGCGCTTCATCTTCTGCGGGGAGTTCTCCTGCTTTGTCAATCAGTGCTTCATCTGCAGATATCTCGTTTTCATCCGTAGAAGCAATATACTTCTGGAGTTTTTGAATTAATTCACTGCACTGAGCCTTAAGCTGATCTGCCAGCTCTGTAAGCTCGGGCGCAATCTTTTCAACAGTTGCTGTAAGGTCATGTTCCAAATTCCCCGTTCTGTCTGTAAGCTCACCTAAAACTTTCAGGATATCGGTAAATTCATTGGCAAGCTCTGTGTTCGGAAGCTCCTCAACCAGGTTCTTTAGGGTCGCAAGTCTTCCTAAAACATCCTGAAGCTGATTAAGCTGTGTCTCTGAAATTGAAACGGTTGCCTCAACAGAATCCGGATTGTCGGTATTGATTGGTGTTACATTGAGGGAAGACATGAGGTCTTGCAGGAATTGCAGAAGCATATTGAGATTCTCTTTCTTTACCGGGTCTTTCTCCTTCTTCCTCTTTGATTCAGCGGAACTTACCTTGTCTGTCTTATCTGAAGGCACTTTTTCAGAAGTACTTTTATTGTTTTTCAGTATTTTGTCCGTGCCCTGCGAAGACACCAATGATTTTCTTCTGCCCGGGGAAGAAGGGACTGCCTTGGAAAGTCTCGAACTCTCGTCCTGCATTTTGCTGCTTAGGATGTCCATAAAGGATGTGTCATTTCTGCCTTCATTGACAATGGAATTGGACCGGGCTGAAGAAACATTCACGTCCCGTAGCAGAACTCCTACCATTAACTCATTCATCTTTTCACCCCCTTTCTCCAATTATTCAATTTCGGTTTTCTGTCCGAAGTCCTAATGCGACTTTACAGATTCCGAAATTTAATCTATGCTCAACCGATCCAGTCTCCTGTCGGTTAGCATCTTAGTTATTTCAGCTGCAGTTTGGGGTTCCATGGATTCAAAGATCTGACCCCTTACATCTGCTTTTAAACCCTCAAAAATATCAACGGCATTTTCTTTGTCTTTCTTATACAATTCTGTAAGAACATCTGCCGCACTCTTAGGATCCATGGAGGCAAATGGCTTTGCCAGTTCTTTTTTCTCCGCTTCTTTGGCGTCTTCAACAAGTACTTTCTTGAATAATTCTTCTGCAAGTGCCTTGTCAATTTTCTGGAAGTATTCTTTAAACCCTTGCTTGTCATTATTGGCGATCATCTCGGAGATTGCTTTTTTTTCAGCTTCAAGATCCGCTTTCTCCTTCTGGATGCTTTCGAGAGTCGCTCTGTTTTCAGCAAGTACTTTCTCGTTGCCTGCGAAATTTTCTATTTCTTTGGTCAGTTCAGCAATTTTATCGTTTGCTTCCTTCAGGCTTTCTTCCAGCTCTTTCACTTTATTGCGGTATTCATCGTATCTCTTTCTGAGCTCTGTTTGAGAAAGGTTTTTGGGATCGTCAAGATCTATAGTCTCAGGGTCTTTGGGCAAAAAATGCTTAAAAACGGGATGACCGACAAAATGGGGCCTTAAAGAGTCCGCAACCCCATTTATGTTGTTTTTTACTGTAAAATAAAAAACCCCGGTAGATACCAGCAATACAACCAATAACGCCAAAAATACTACTATGACTGTATGCAATACCCCACCCTGGCTTTTTGGATGGAAATCACCCTGAGGTTCAGGCGATTGATTATCTGTCTTAGGGTTATTGTCCATTAAATTTCTCCTCAGTCTTGTCTGTTCTCGATATTTTTGGCAGCTCCTTTATAGCTGACAAGCTCATCTACTCTCTGCTGTTCGCTTCTTTCTTCTTCTTTCTTGTATTCCTCAAATTTGTGTTCCCGAAGTTTTTCAAGAACCTTTTTTTCTTTCATTATTTCGATGAGCTTTTCTCTTTTTTTATCGACATTTTCCTGGGCTTTCTTAACATTGAGCAATTGGATTTGTTTCCTGTGATCGAGGTGTTCAAGATATGTTTTGATTTCATTGATTTTGGCAGGTTGAATCTGGCCTGTGCAGGCCTTTCTGAATTTATCGGTATAAAGATCTATGCAATCTACAATATTTTTCAGTTTCTCCTTCTCCTGCTGGAGTTTGATGGTTGCAAGGCCAAGTTCATTCCTGGCATCTTTCTCCAGCTGGATTTTAAGGTTCAGATATGTCTGCAGTCGAAACTTGAATTTTGCCATAAATGTATACCTTTCCAGCAATTATAGCTGATTGGAAGAATTGCAGAAGGATAAAGTTTCTATGATTGTCATTCGGTTTGCTGGTGGTCTTCTTCCACCGATTGTTTCATTAATTTGATGGTTTCCTTGAAGCTGAACCGCTCATTTGTCTCCTGGGTCAGAAACTCATTTATACCCGGATAAAGGTTAATGGCTTTGTCAATATCAGGATTGCTGCCTTTTACGTAGGCGCCTACATTTATAAGGTCCTCGGCGTCAGTATACACGGCAAGATTTTTTCTAAGTTCGGACGCGATTTTTTTATGGTTGTCATCCACTATATCGTTCATTACACGGCTTATGGATGCAAGGACATCTATGGCGGGGTAATGATTGCGGTGGGCAAGTTTCCTTGAAAGCACAATATGCCCGTCCAGAATACCTCTGGCTGTGTCCGCTATGGGTTCGTTCATATCGTCACCATCAACAAGCACTGTGTACAGACCTGTAATTGAACCTTTTTCAGAAGTGCCGGACCGTTCAAGAAGTTTTGGCATAATGGCATAAACCGAAGGCGTATATCCCCTTGAAACGGGAGGTTCTCCAACAGCAAGCCCTATCTCCCTCTGCGCCATTGAGAAACGGGTCAAAGAGTCCATTAAAAGAATAACATCCTTGCCGCAGTCTCTGAAATACTCTGCAATGGAAGTAGCCACCAGGGCCCCTTTAAGCCTTATCAGGGCAGGCTGGTCGGAGGTCGCAATAACAACCACAGATCTTTTCAGGCCTTCTTCTCCAAGATCCTTTTCCAGGAAGTCTCTTACTTCTCTTCCACGCTCTCCTATAAGAGCAATGACGTTTATGTCCGACTTTGAATTGCGGGCTATCATACCTATAAGAGTGCTTTTCCCAACTCCGCTTCCGGCGAAAATTCCAAGACGCTGGCCTTTTCCCACAGTCAGAAGACCATCAATGCATTTCACCCCAAGAGGAATTACCTGGTTTATTCTGGGGCGTTTCATGGGATTTGGAGGAGTGTTTTCCACCGGATAATATTTTTCAATGTTTATTGGGCCTTTCCCGTCCATGGGCCTTCCCAGGCCGTCCAAAACACGACCAAGGAGGTCCTGTCCCACTCCTACCTCAAGATTTTTTCTCGCAGCCACAACGGTGCTGTCAGGTCCTATTCCGCTCATATCCCCTATAGGCATAAGGAGAACTTTTTTGTCCCTGAAACCCACTACTTCTGCAAGAACATCCCTGCCCATCCGGGATTTTATATGACATAAAGCCCCGACATGTGTTTCGGGGCCTTCAGCTTCTATGGTAAGACCTACAACCTTTGTGACTCTGCCTGTATACTTGAAAAAAACTCTGTCATTCAAAAGCTTTTTATATTTCTCCAGACTTATTCTATCATTCATTGTCGCCATTTTCTCCCATAATATCATAAAAAGCTTGTTTTATGTTTTCCAGACGCGTATCTGCGCTTCCGTCCACAGCTCCGATACCCGACTCCACAATGCAGGAGCCTTTGGTCAGGCTGCTGTCTTTTTTGATTTCTAAAGTGTTTATATCGCCTGACATGGACAACAATACTTCCTGATTTTGAACAACATAATCGTAATCTTCATTAGATACTTTTAAAACGATATGTTCAGGGTTGCTGCATGATCTGATTGTATCCCTTACAATGTTCAGAATAACATCTTTATTGTTCCGTATCTCCTCCCCGACAACTTTGGAGGCTATACCCAGAACCAGTTCAACAATATCCGCTTCAAGACCGGCTATGGTCTCTTCATATTCCTCTTTGCACCTGTTTTTGAATTCCTCTGCCTCCGCAAGCAATCTGTTGTAATGCTGCTGAGCCAGTTCCTCACCTTTTCTGTAGCCTTCTTCCTTTGCCGTTTGTTCTGTTTCGGCTTTGATTAATTCAGCTTCTTCTTTTGCCGCGTTCAGTATTTTTTCAGCCTCGAGTTCCGCCTCCCTTTTTATGGTTGCAGCCTCTTCCTTTGCCTTATATATAATGTCCTGCGCAATCGCAAGCTCTTCATCCGGGTCCGGTGCAGCAGAGGCAGCTTCTTCATAGGCCTCTTCAATAATTTTGGATTCTTCCTTCCGCGGCTTAATCTTATATGGATTTCCTATATTAACCTGATTGCGTTTGTAGACGCCATAACCAAAAGTACCGCTATACAACTATTTCGTCTCCTCCACCGCGTGAAATAATAATTTCTCCGGCATCCTCAAGTTTTCTGATAATATTTACAATCTTCTGCTGAGCCTCTTCAACATCCTTCAGGCGTACAGGTCCCATAAATTCAATGTCTTCCTTGATCATTTCACTGAGACGCTTGGACATATTATTGTAAATAACAGTTTGGACTTCCTCTGTCGCACCTTTGAGGGCCAGTGCCAGTTCGTTGTTGTCAACTTCACGCAGGAATCTCTGAATTGAACGATTATCAAGCTGCAAGATATCTTCGAAAACGAACATGCGCTTTCTGATCTCTTCTGCCAGGTCTGTATCTTCAACCTCAAGAGTATCCATAATAAATTTCTCTGTACCACGATCAACCGAGTTAAGGACGTCAACAATAGCCTGAATTCCACCCACAGCTGTAAAGTCCTCGGTAACGAGGGAGGAAATCTTCTTTTCAAGGACACGCTCCACATCTTTTATGATTTCAGGGGAAGTCCTGTCCATGGTAGCTATTCTTTTTGCAACATCCGCCTGTTTCTCCTGTGGAAGGGCGGATAATACAGCTGCGACCTGTCCGGGTTTCAGATAGCACAAAATAAGGGCTATGGTCTGTGGGTGCTCGCTCTGGATAAAGTTAAGTATCTGGGAAGGATCTGCTTTTCTGACAAAGTCGAAGGGTCTGACCTGCAAGGAAACAGTCAGTTTGTTTATTATCTCCACCGCTTTATCAGCACCCATTGCTTTCTCCAGAATTTCCTTGGCGTAACTAATACCGCCTTCGGTTATGTATTGCTGGGCCAGACAGAGCTGATAGAATTCACTTAAGACATTTTCCCTTTCAGCGGGGGAAACTGTCCTTATATTTGCAATCTCTAAAGTGAGTTGTTCTATTTCTTCTTCTTTCAAATGTTTGAAGATTTGGGCGGATCTTTCGGGACCTAACGTAATAAGCAGCATCGCCGCTTTTTCTTTCCCTGTCAAATCCCTTATTTGATCAGATCTGACGGCCACTTATCAAACACCTCCAACAAATAAAGAATACCCACGGCTTAATCCCAATCATCGGCAATCCAGTTCCTAAGTAATTGTGCAACAGCATCGGGATTCTCTTTTGCGAATTTATCAATTTGCTTCTTAAGTTCGGATTGTTCCTCAATATTAATATCAATTATTTCTGAGGAAGCGGCATCAACCTGGCCCGGAACGCCGGCAGCAGCTTCCAAGGCGGCTGTCTGGAGTTCAGCAGGAACAGATTCCTTCCTTGGGATGGCAACAATCGTCATGACAATTAGCAGTACCAGCATCAGAGCATAGAAACCATACCTGTCAAACAGCTCGTTAAGAGTATCGCCAAATGTCTTTTGTGCAGGCTGCTGTGCTGCAAGCTTCTGTATACTTACCGAGATATTGTTTACAGGGATTCCTGTTGCGGCATAAGCGGTATTTTTAATTTGTTCTATATATTCCGCCGTCAAACCTTCATCTGAGAGTACCCTGTCACCATACCACAATGAAATGGACATGGTTGACTGATCAGGCACAAGTTTTCCAACAGCTTTTTCCGACTGTTCCGTGGTTTCATTGTACAGTCTTTCTTCAATAGTATGGTTTTTATTATATTGTGAATTGGTGTCACCGCCAATTTGGTAGCTTGGGGCAGTCTGAGGATTTGCATCGGTACCGGGTGCGTTGCCGCCGGTTCCGTTTTCAATGGTCTCAGTAAGTGTCTCCTTGTTTTTGATAAATCCTTCCCCATCCTCATCAGGAGCAGTATATTTTACCGAAGAACTCTTCAGGGTGTCGAAATCCAATACCGCATTTGCGGAAACGCTTAAAGTATCGAAATGTTCATTCTCAGCAACACCAATTTTGAAGAAATCGTATACTTTCTGTTCCAGCTCCATTTCCCTCTGCCGGCGCATTTCTTCCTGGGTATTGGCTCTGTCCAGTTCAGGTTGATTGCTGTGCCGTGAAAGGGGATTCAATTTTTCATCCACTATGGTAATCCGGTCAGCGGGAATTCCAAGTGAAGCGGCCACAACATTGGCTGCCGCATCAACCTGGTCGGGAGTCAATGGCTGCTTGGTCTTGAGCATTACATAAGCGCTGCCTTCCTGGTCCTCGCCGGGTTTAACCCAGAAGGTTTTTTCCGGTTTGGAATACTGAACTGTGGCATTTTCAACGTTTTCGAATTTCTTTAATTTATAGACAAGATCATTGGTAAGATAGTTCTTCCACAGATTCTCCTTATCTTTTTCAGTAGCTGTGAGGGAAAGCTGACTCCAGGTGTCGGCAAAAGCTACTTCCGGAGAAACAATGCCCTGTGTTGTCAAATCGAACTCAATATCAGCCTTCTTCCTGCTGTCAACAAAAACCTGGTTGACGCCTTTCTTGAATTTTATATTGTTTTCAGTAAGATAATTTACGACAGGCTGAAGATCGATTTCATCAGTACTGCTGAAAAGTGGTACATACTCGACTCTTAGCGTTAAAACCAATGTAACCGCTATAGCGATAACCAGTATTGCTGCAGTAAGATAAATCCTGATTCTCTGACCTTTGTCAAGATCTGTCCAGAATTTTTTGATTTTCTCGAATATCTTTGTCAGTGCTTCCGGCATTTTTTCCCACCTCATCAGAGGATTCTCTATTGTATTTCAGATTTCAGGTTATCATAAGTACAAAATATTAAATCCAAATATGCTATACCTGCATTCTCATGATTTCCTGGTAAGCTTCAATAACTTTGTTTCTCACTTCCATGACAAACTGAAGCGATATGGACGCTTTTTCGCTTGCAATCATCACAGAATGAATATTGTCAGTTCGTCCTGCTATAAAATCCTCAGTGATTTTGGCCGATTCCTGTTCAAGGGCGTTTACATTGTTGAGGGCATCCATTATTAAATCTTTAAAACTTGAATTCTCATTATTTTCTGCCGCTTTGGCCGCCCCTGAGGTATTGGCCGTATTGTTAACCATTCCTATCTGGTATACATTCATTTACTTGCACCCCCAACCTTATCGACCTATTTCCAGAGCCTTCATCGCCATGGATTTTGACGCATTAAGGGCTGTAACGTTTGCTTCATAGGCGCGTGTAGCAGATATCATGTTAACCATTTCGGTTACAATTTCCACGTTGGGCATCCTGACAATAC
This sequence comes from Clostridiaceae bacterium, assembly GCA_012521705.1. GTDB lineage: Bacteria > Bacillota > Clostridia > DSM-8532 > DSM-8532 > DTU059. The sequence goes on from JAAYLX010000049.1 coordinate 26,606, forward strand.
CGTTTTCATCAGCGTCGGGATGGGACGGATCATAAACCTCCTTAAACGGGGTCGGATCCTCAACAATACCTGAAACACGGACTCCGCTGCCGGTAAGGTATCTGTTCCTGCTTTCTTCGGACAAATACTGAGAGAAAGGCGCTGCTTCCTTTTTCTCCTGGAACAATACAACTTTGCGCCTGTAGGGAGTACCATCTTCTGTGCGTGTAGTATTGACATTCGCAATATTCTGCGAAATAATATCCATTCTAAGCCGCTGGGCAGAGAGTGCTGATGCGCTTATATTGAAAGAATTAAATAAACCCATTTATTAACGACCTCCCCGAATTACATTTCTCAGCTTCTGAAAATCACCGCTGATTCTCTGGATCAGAGTGTTATATCGTATACTGTTTGCTGCCAGAAGTGCCATTTCATTTTCAATATCCACATTGTTTCCGTCACTTCTGTAAGAGGATTCAGATGGGTCTTCAACTATTTTCATCGATTGACCTGCAATCCTGGATTTACCCTGTGAAATACGCCCGGACTTCATTTCACTATTGAGAAATTCCTCAAATTGGACTGTTTTTCTTTTATAGTTCGGAGTATCAACGTTTGCGATATTCTGTGAGATAACCTCATTGCGGAGCCATGCGGCATCCAGAGCCTGCTCGAGGTTATTTTTTGTGAAAAGAAGTTTAGACAGCACAGAATCATCTCCTTTTGACTGCAAGAATGCAATCTCCTTTATCATTTGTTCCAAATAACCACATTTACATGTATCCAACTTAGAATATACCACAATTTATAGCGTGTGACAATAAAGTTATGTCAATCCGGATATTAATATGTATAATTTTATCATTTTTTTACGAAATTTGTCTGAATGAAATCAAATTGAAAAGCAACTTATAGAAGGGCGTAATGAAGGCAAAAATCTCTTTGTGGTCCAAAACTTTCTACTTATAAACAAAAAGTGTTCAGCCATAATAAGTATTGAGGAGGTGAGAAGAATGGCAACCAACAACAGATCAAGCCGCACTCAGTTTGACAATATGAAGTATGAGATTGCCAGCCAGCTTGGTATTAACTTAAAACAGGGCTACAATGGAGATCTTACTTCTCGTGAAGCCGGTACTATCGGCGGTAACATTGTCAAAAAGGTATTCCAGTCCTACACCGGCAATCAGTATCCTCAATATGACACAAATCAGCAGAGCAAATAATTTAATCCTGTAGAATAAAGGGACTGTTTCGATAATTCGACGCAGTCCCTTTCTTAATTTCATTCCTGTTTTGTTATCAAATATTCACGCTTTTTTACTTCAGTTATCAGAATTCCAGCAAAAAGCTTATCCGGTTCAGGCTTTATTAAAGAATACTAAAGTCCAGAATCATCATGTTTTACAGAAGATGTGTCTTCCTTTTTTTCATTATTTTTATCCTGGCCTTTGTCTTTTTCTTTATCTTTTACTTCTTCTTTTTCCTGGTCCCGCTTTTTGCATTCTTTCCCGGATTTGTCTCCGGAATCAAAGGCTTTCCTGATTTGTTCGATTATCCCGGGGATATTGCCCAAAGCGCGGTCCAGAGCTGCGTTAGGAGATGCTGAAATCATTCTTACAGAATTATTCCTGCCTACTATCAGGAAGGCCACCGGATTGATGCTCACTCCGGCTCCGCTTCCTCCCGCAAAAGGATAGCTTGGATTTTCATTTTTGCTGTTTTTTGAGAATTCGCCTCCGCCTGCGGCAAAGCCAAAGCAAACTTTTGAGACAGGAATAATAACCGTTCCGTCAATGGTCTGAACCGCATCACCGACAATGGTGTTGACATCAACCATCTCTTTTATGCTTTCCATGGCGGTTCTCATAAGTTCTTCAATAGGATGCTGTCCCATAATTTTCACTCCTCCCTTTCCTGGATTTTTTTCGTTTGTGATTCACTATCAAAACTATAATATGACTAATTTTCGCCCGTAATATGCAGATCACTTGAAAATCGGGAGTATCTTTCTGAAAATCGGGATAAAAATCAAGAAACAGCTTTTTTTGCGGAATATATGGCATCAATATTCCCAGAAGGCTCCAGATGCTTCCAAAAATGAGGGCGGTATTTGCAGCATCTTTGGATGCGATTCTGCCCTTTACGGCAATATCAAAAACTTCAAGGTCATTTTTGACATGCCGGAAAGTATCTTCTGAAAATAGAATTTTCAGGGTACCGGACAGCCTGCCTTTTTCTTTTTTTAATTTTTCAGGAACCTGCTTTTTCTTTTTGGCAAGGAAAGAGAAGCCATCCTCTTTCAAACTCCATTTATAGAGGGTTAAAAGTCTGTAGAACATCACCTTCACTTCCATATTGAAGCCGCACTCATCAAAAGTGAGCTTCAGCATGAAAGAAATCTTCAGAAACAGCAAGATTACCAATAATATCAACAGCAAAATAAAAAAAGCCAGAATAATCATCAAGGTACCTCCGCACCTTTATGTTTTCCGGCTCTTAGTAAATTATTCCACCAATTATTAATCTATCGGAATGTTTTCCATGACTTCCTGGATTTCATTGAGCTGAATAACAGGCAATTCTTTAATGGATGAAAAACCAAAGACCCTTAAGAATTCCTCGGTAGTCTCATACAGTTTTGGCCTTCCCGGGGTTTCGTCACGGCCAGCTTCCCTGATCAGGTTTCTGTCAAGCAATGTTGAGATGGCGCTGTCGCTGTTAACTCCCCTGATTTTTTCTATGTATGCCTTTGTAACAGGCTGGTTATATGCAATAATTGACAGCACCTCGTATGCAGCCGGAGTCAGACCCTGTTTTTTTCTGATTTGTCCAAGTTTCGCAATATAATCATTATACTCAGGCTTGGTGCACATCTGGTAGCCATTGTCGATTTCACGAACCATTATGCCTCTGCTGGCATTCTTATACTTGAAAATCAGATCGGTCATAATTGCTTTGGTTGTCTTTTTGTCATGCTCTATTATTTCAGACAGTTTGTCCAGGGAAACCGGGTCCCCGGCGGCAAACAAAACCGACTCTATTATCGCTTCAAGATCTTTTATGGAATCCATATCATTCACCTGTTTGTTTCGGAGTTACGTATATCTCGCCGAAATCTGTTTCCTGTTCAACATTCGCACGGCCTATCTTAACTACTTCCAGAACAGCCAGGAAACCCGTGGCTACTTCCAGCCTGCTCCTTACTGCCGTGTTATACAACTGGGAAAAGCACACTTTTATGCCTTTTGAGATTATACCAAGAAGCTCTTTGATCTTGGCTCTCAAAGATACCTTCTCCTGACCAAGAATCCGTTTCATCTTGTTGGATACGTCATTCATCCTGCTTTTATAACGAACCATGACATTTATGAAACAGTTGCGAAGAGCCTCAGAAGAGACATCCAGCTCTTCTTCCAGAACAATATCCGGGATGGCTTCGGGCAATTTGTAATGCACAAGCTGCCATTTTTCCTCACGCTCTTTCAGATACTCTGAAAACTCTTTGTATTTCTTGTATTCTATAAGTTTAATAATGAGTTCTTCTCGAGGATCAATACCTTCTTCCTCATCACCCTCACTGGTGCGGACGCTTGGGAGCAGCATTTTGGATTTTATGTGAAGCAGGGTAGCCGCCATCACCAGGAATTCCGAAGCAATTTCAAGATCCAGTTGTTGCATTGCGCTCAGATAGTCCATGTATTGCTCGGTTATTTCTGCAATAGGAATATCGTAAATGTCTATTTTGTTCTTCTCTATCAGGTAAAAGAGAAGATCAAAAGGACCTTCAAAATTATTCAGTTTAAGTGTACAGGCATTGGACAAGCTACTCATAACTACCCCGTCAGATCCAGTCAATCTTCATGGCTTTTCTGACTTCTGCCATGGTTTTTGATGCTATTGATGAAGCTTTTTCGTTTCCTTTTTTAATGATGTCCATAATATCGCCAGTGCGCTTCAGCCAATCCTGGCGGCGTTCATATATGGGTGTCATGAATTTTTCTATATTTTCGGCCAGTTTCTTCTTGCACGCTACACAGCCTATTTCGCCGTTTCTGCATACATGCTCAATTTCATCCACTTCTTCCGGGGAGAATAATTTGTGATATGCAAAAACAGAACAAACTTCCGGATGTCCCGGATCGGTTTTATGGATCCTCTGGGGATCGGTTACCATGCTCATCACCTTTTTTCTGACAACATCGGGGCTGTCGGAAAGGGCAATGGTATTATTGTAGCTCTTGCTCATTTTTCTGCCGTCAAGCCCAGGCAGCACCTTTGCTTTGGTGAGCAGTGGCTGTGGCTCCGGGAATACCTCGCAGTTATAAAGGAAGTTAAAGCGTCTTGCGATTTCACGGGTCAGTTCAAGATGCGGAAGCTGATCCTCGCCAACGGGCACATAAGCCGCCTTGTACAAAAGGATATCAGCAGACATGAGGCAAGGATATCCCAAAAATCCGTAGGTTGAAATATTCTTGTCCTTGAGCTGGTTAATCTGATCCTTGTAAGTCGGGCATCTGTACAGCCATGAAAGCGGCAGGTTCATGGAGAACAGAAGATTGAGCTCCGCATGTTCCCTGACATTGCTCTGTATAAAAATAGTGCATTTTTCAGGATCCAGACCCGCTGCGAGCCAGTCAATCAACGCATTTGTAATATTGTTCTTAAAATCGTCTGTATTGTCATAGCCTGTGGTTAAGGCATGGTAATCGGCAACAAAATAATAGCACTCATATTCATCCTGGAGTCTGATCCAGTTTTCAAGAGCTCCCAAATAGTTGCCCAGATGCAGTGCTCCGGTAGGTCTCATTCCGCTTACAATAATTCCTTTTTTCTGCATTTATTTCACTCCCTGGAGTATAAATCATAGTTATTATTCACACTTTATGTTACAACAAACCCTGCATGATTGTCCAGCAAAAGCAATATTGCGCATAAGAGGCTGTTTCTGTCCGAAAATTTCGTGAATTAATCTGATCGAAAAGTTATCACGTGCAAAGGCTCTGCCGTTTGCACAGCAAACCGTTCCCGAGCTGAGGGCACGAGAAAATCAGAGCTGTTTGCACATCATTATTTTCTTAATCAAAAGAAACAATAAGGTGAAGCCTACCCCTATTAAAGTCTCAAAACCAGTTGAACAACCCGTGCCATGCTGTTGAATATCGGATTTGCAAAGAAATAGATGAATTCACTGAAAAGGTTGCTCGGAAGCACTACTACCAGCAAAAGGAAGGCAAGGCCGATGTACTGCTCATAGCGGGCAAAACGATAATAGCTCTCTTCAGGAATAAAGGCTGAAATCAGTCTTGAGCCGTCAAGGGGCGGCACAGGGATGAGATTGAATACCGCAAGACTGATATTAACAATGATCAGGGTCTGGAAAAATTCAATGATGGTTTCAACAATATAAACAGCCTTATCAGATTCAATGGGAATTGTTCCAATGCTGATAAGTTTAAGCAGGATGCCCCACAGGAAGAAAGTAATAAAGCTGACCAGTATATTGGAAAGCGGTCCTGCCATCGAAACAAGAATAATACCTTTCCTGCGGTCTCTAAAATAGCTGGAATTGACCGGTACGGGCTTAGCCCAGCCCACACCTGCCAGATACATCATTAAAACACCCATTAAATCAAGATGTTTGAAAGGGTTCAATGTCAGGCGACCTGCATACTTGGCAGTAGGGTCCCCCATTCTATAAGCAACCCATCCATGGGCAAATTCATGGACGGGAAGAGCAATCAGCAGTATAGGAGTCATCATCAATATACTTTTTATAGAAAGTAATTCCATATAATATACCTCTTTGCGAATTAAAAGAAAAAATCTTTCAGCGGCCTGAAGAATATCAAAATGCCCACAATAACAGAAACAATGGCACTGACAAGAACGGCTGCCGCTCCAATATCCTTGATCTTTTTGGCTTCTTCCGAATACTCGCCGGTTACCATGTCGGTGAGTTTTTCTATGGCGGTATTAAGTAGTTCACTTATCAAAACCAGTCCTATCACAAGCGCCAGGCTTATCCAGCGAACAAGGTCTATCCGAAGGATTATCCCTGCCAGAACGACAAGGACCGAAGCCAAAAGATGAACTATCATGTTCCTTTCAGAATGAATACTTGCACGAATGCCGTTAAAGGCATTTTTAAAACTATCAGCAAATGTTTTGTTCTTAAACTGAGATTCCATAATTATTCCCTTTTAAGGCCCATTTCTTCAAGCACTTTCTCCTGCTTTTCAAACATGACCTTTTCTTCCTGACTGCTTTCATGGTCATATCCCAAAAGGTGGAGCATTCCGTGAACAGTCAGAAAAGCAAACTCTCTTTCTGTTGAATGACCATATTTCTGTGCCTGTTCTTCCGCTTTTTCAACAGATATTATTATATCCCCCAAAGGAAGCAGGTTCGTCTCCGGATCAATATCGCCCGGCATTACCTGGGGCTCACCGTCAAAATATTGAATCAACGGAAAGGACAATACATCGGTGGGTTTGTCCATCCCCCTGTATTCTCTGTTTATTTCCTGTATCGAATTGTTGTCGGTAAGTGTTATATATACCTGGCAGGAATAAGGAAAAGCTTCTTTTTCAGCACATGTCCTTGCTGCTTTCTCAATAAGCTTTTTAATGTCACTGCCAATCTTTCGAACCTTTTGTCTGTTATAAACAGTAACTTTCAAATCTTCATACTCCTTTATACACAGTTACAGCTTATACTGCTCTGAATTTTCAAATCAGCTTCGGCGTTCTCGGGTAAGGTATATTTGCAAAGCTCTTCAGCTGTTGAAATCTATTATGGAATTCATTTGTCGGCAGTTGTTCCATTTTGAATTCCGTCAAGCTCTGAAAGATTATTTTTCTTCTCCAATTCGGGATAGACGGGTCTTTCATGGAACACGCCGCTTAAGCCCTGAACAAAACAGTCGGCAATCGTGCCCAAATCTTTCAAAGTAAGATCGCATCCGTTAAGCTGACCGTCATCCAGCTTATCTTTAATTATTTTATGTATCAGCCCCTCAATTTTCCCCTGGGTCTTTTCAGGCATTGAACGGACAGCAGCTTCAACAGCGTCAGCCAGCATGACAACCGCAGCTTCCTTGGAATCGGGTATGGGACCTTCGTATCTGAAGTTCTCTTCTTTTATCTCTTCGGCTTTTTCGCCCTGCATCGCCTTGTGATAGAAATATGCAGCCAGAGAAGTTCCGTGGTGCTGTACTATAATATCCCGGATAATTTTGGGGAGCCGGTACTTAATAGCAAGCTCTTCTCCGTCCTTGGTATGGGATGTAATGACAAGGGTGCTCAAATTCGGTGTCAGTTTATCATGGGGATTCTCAGACATCTGGTTTTCCTTGAAGAAGTTCGGACGCTTTAATTTGCCCACATCGTGGTAATATGCGCCCACCCTTGCCAATAAGGGATTTCCGCCGATCTCACGGGTAGCTACCTCAGCAAGGTTTCCCACCATGAGACTGTGGTGATAAGTGCCCGGAGCTTCCATGAGAAGGCGCTTTAAGAGCGGGTGATTGGGGTCTGCATACTCAAGAAGCTTCAATGGGGTTACCACATTGAATGAGCTTTCAAGGAAGGGCATAATACCCATGGCAAGTATAATGGAGAATATTCCGTTTATAAAAGCAAGGCCGCCGTCAAACAAAAGATTGCGGAAACTCTCCTTGTCAATTATTCCTGTGAGTATAATTATTCCGGCATTTATAAGGCCCAATACAACTCCTATAAGGGAGATCTTCCTCCTGTGGGCAGCATTGACGGCGAAATGTGCCGCAAATGATCCACCAATCAGAGCCATCAGCATGAATCTGTGGTCCCCTCCCCACATTAAGTTATAGGAGAGGGCAAGAAGGATATTAACTGTTATGGCTGGTTGTACACCAAGGAAAACGGCCATCAATACCGGGGCTATGAATATGGGAGAGAGCAGGTATGATAATTCCGGAATGAACTCCCTGAAGGCCCATGCAAACAGCGTGTTAATGAGAATGATGACGCACATCAGCATTATGGAGTTTTTATCATAGTAAAGTTTCGAATGAAAATGCCTTATATAAAGCATTGACATGAAGATTAAAGCCAGTATTATAAGGAACACTGCCATGTACAACAGGTAGTCAGGCTTTCCTTCATTGTCTATGTAATTGAGCTCTTTCAATACGTTATAAATATCCTCGGTTACAACATCATCCTTGCTGATGATTCTTTCGCCTTTATAAATAATAATTGGATTTTCGTTGATATAATTCTCTATAAAAGCATCTTTATTGGCCTGGGTCGCAAGTTCGTCAATCCTGCTGTTGGGCTTGAGAACTTTTGTCAGCACATCACGGGCTATCAAATTCAGGCCGGGATTCGTAATCTTCATTTCAAGAGCTGAAATGGTCTGCATTCTTTCAGTCATCAGGTTTTCATTGGTCAGCTTCTTTGAAGTCAGTTCAGGCAGTATTCCCTTGGTAATCAAATTTCTAAGTTCAATGAGGTCATCCGAACCTTCTTCGGTAAAAATAAACTGCCTGTCTTCCTCTTCCATATCAAAGAGAACCGAATACTCTTCTTCGGCATCATATTTTTTTATTTTTTCGTCCAGTGGCCACGCTGTTTTGTCGGCAGTAACATTTAATATCAGCAGGTTAAGGCCGTCAAAATACTCATAAGCGCCATTGAACATGTCACTGTTGGCGTTGTATATGGATATCAAAACCGGCTCCAGCTCAGCCGCCTTCTCCTCGGCATTCTGCCTGGTTTTCATAGTGTTTTCAATATCGCTTGGAGCCTGAATATCAATTTTTGAAACATCGCCCACTGAGAGCATGTACTTTCTGGGAGCAGCTTCATAAGCCACAACAGCAGAAAGCACAAGCCAGGTTACAATTAAGGTCATAATTCTTTGGAAAGACGAACTTCTTAAATACCGTTGAAACTTGATGTCGGCGTTTTTCCTTTGTTTTTTATTCATCTGTTCTCCCGCCTTTGTCATCATTTTCATAGGCTTTTACAATTTTCTGAACCAGTTCATGTCTTACAACATCCCTCTCAGAGAGGTATATGAATGCAAGCCCTTCAACTTCCGCAAGGACTCTTCTTGCTTCAACAAGCCCGGATTTTTTGTCCCTGGGAAGGTCAATCTGAGTAATGTCTCCGGTTATTACCATCCTTGAACCTATACCCATACGGGTCAGAAACATTTTCATCTGCTCAGGGGTTGTATTCTGGGCTTCATCAAGAATAATAAACGAATCATCCAGAGTCCTTCCCCTCATATATGCAAGAGGAGCAACCTCAATGACTCCTTTTTCCAGGTTGCTTTGGTATGTTTCGGGCCCCATTATATGGTACAGCGCGTCGTACAGAGGACGAAGATACGGATCTACCTTGTTCTGAAGATCACCCGGCAGGAAACCAAGTCTTTCGCCGGCTTCAACAGCAGGACGGGTAAGAATGATACGATTGACAAGTTTTTCCCTGAAAGCTTTAACAGCCATAGCCACTGCAAGGAAAGTCTTTCCTGTTCCGGCAGGACCTATCCCGAATACAATGGGATACTTGCGCATGGCTTCGACATATCGTTTCTGGCTGTAGGTTTTGGACTTTATTGGTTTTCCCCTGTATGTCAAACAAACCAGATCAATTGGAATCTCGTCGGCATTTATCCTTTCCTCATCTGTAAGTTCCAGCAGATAACGGACATTCTGCTCGGTAATATTGTTTCCCTGAGCAGAAATGATAAATAGTTTTTTCAATATGTCCACTGCCGTATCCGCTCTGCTTTCAAAACCGGAAATATGCAATTCGTTGTTCCGGGCAGTGATTTTCACACCCAGTCTGTCCTCTATAAGTTTAATGTTTGAATCATTTGTCCCGAAAATATTTGCCAGCTGGTGGGCATCAGGCAATTCCATGAATCTTTCTACAACAGTTCCCAAATATTTATCCTTCCTTCACTCAATAACTGGCTCAAGACCTGCTATATCCTCTTCGCATTCCAATACTATCTGCACGTATCTGCGCCCGTTCTCCCCCTCCACATGATTGACTTTCTCATCTAGTACTTTGCAGTCGGGTGGCAATCTTTCAGCAAGCTGAGCCCGTGCTGTTTCTTCGGTTATACTTATAGCTTCTTCCAAAGTCAAATCCATCTTTTTTTCAGTAACTTCATAGCTTTTTTCAACAGTCAGTCCAAATGGCAGTTCTACTCCAAAAGGACCTCTCAAATTCTTGTCATAGGTACTTGTCTCATATACCTCAAAGGGCACTTTGCCTGTGGGAAGCTTAATCTTGCTGTCAAATATCCTTAGGTATAAGGTATTATGTTCCTTGCCGGTTCTGACCTTTTTTATATATTCCATTGAGACAGGCAGAGAACATTCATACCAGGTCCTCGCAATTATTCTTCCCAGGGCGTGGACATCCTTGGTCCCAAAATCTCCGAGCTCCGGTCTCTGGCTGTGGAGCCTTCCTGAGACCAATATTTGTCCCTCTTTTACGGTATCCCCTTTTTTCACCAGCGCTGTTCCGGCGTATACTTCCATCTGGGTTATGAGCCCGTCTCGTTCGGCCACAATATTGAACGCCTGGTTGTTCTTTATAAGTCTGGGCGCTGTAATTCCATCTTCTATTGTTACAATGAGCCTTACGCCCTTTAGTTCAACTCCTGCCCAGGCTATACCGTCTACCTGAAGCACAATTTCCTGAGCGATTTTTTTTGGATTGATACCTAATTTAAGACTTCCCCTATGTATATTCTCCATTTTCAGAACATTCATAACCTTTTGGAAATGCTCAGGTTTGCATCCGGTTATTTCAATGTCCCAGACTATGGATGTAGAAAGCATAATAAGCAGTACAAAAATCAGGAAGCCTAATTTAAAGCCCCTTCGTTTCCGATATCTTGCAAGGAAAAACGGAAATCCGCATTTTTTAAGGATATGTACCCTGCATTCGGATTTCCTTGCAACCGGCCTTAAAAGTCTGAAGCCCCGAAGGCTCATCTTCATAACAGCCGATTCATTATCCCTCCGCTCGATATCCCACAAAAGTATCTGGCGCTTTGAGCAGATATTTATAAAACGCTCCACACTTTTGCCTGTTACAACAATAATAACATATCCTCTTATATAATTCCATAAATGCAACAGAAACATAATCTTCACTCACTTCTACGCATCATAGTCGATATTGGAAATCTTTCCTCCAATAATTATCTCTTCACTTGTAATTTCACGAATTTTAAGATCCTGGCCGGTGATTTTGATAATGCCGTTGTTTGAATTGATGCGTATCATCCCGTCCTTAAAATCCAGGATTCCCTTAAAGTTCTCAATAAGAACTTCCCCCCTGCCAATGGCCGTAACCTTCGGGCTGCCTCCTATAACATCACCGGGAATTTCAAAGGCCCTGGCAAGTTTTTCACTCAGACTTGGGGCGGATTCTTCTCCGGTCTTTGGTTTTATTCTGAAAAGTCTTTTCTTCATTCTTTTCCACCCCTTGCAAGTTCCTGAAGTTCAAAAACATCACCAAATTCATACCCGTTGGCTTCCGCGTATTCGATTATTTTGTCAAGAGCATCAGCGTTGTCCTTTGACACTGCATGAAGCAGAAGAATGGCGCCATTGTGCAGGTTCTGGGTTACCTTGTCATAGGCGTATTGCCAGCCTCTTTGCCGGTTTACCATCCAGTCGTCGTATGCAAAACTCCAGAAGACATTTACATATCCAAGCCGGGAGGTAATCTCCAGGGACCTTTCACTGTACTCTCCCTTCGGGGGCCTTAAAAAGACCATATTCTTTCCGTACTTCTGGCTGAATTTCCTGTCGAGCCCGACCACTTCCTCTTCAAGTTCCCTGTCATTTAAACGAGGCAGGCTCTTGTGATTGACGGTGTGGTTACCAACCGCATGGCCCTCGTCAATCATTCTCCTTATCAGCTCTTTCTGCTGTTCAAGGTAAGGACCTGTAACAAAGAATATTGCATTTACCTTGTGTTCAAATAGCACGTCCAGTATCTTGGCAGTGTACCCGTTTTCATATCCCTCATCAAAAGTCAGATATATTTTTTTCTTATTTGTATCCCCAAGGTAGAGACCATTATATTTTGAGAGGAGTTCCGGCGCTCCCGGATCAGCAGAAGGCAGTGACCCGTTTTTTCCCCGCTTGATGCCCCAGCTCCGAAGACCTGTATAACTGTCGTTGATACCCGAGGCAAAATACTGCGGTTCAATATCAATATTCTCGTTTCCTTCGCTCAATGAACCAGTCAGCTCTTCCGAAAATACCAGGACAGTCGAATCCGGAAGCCTTGGTGTGAAAAAGAGCACCACAGCAACTGCACCAAGCAGGACTATAATAAGTAGTAAGAAATGTTGTCCGAGCTTTCTCATCCTAACACCTTCCCGTTAAGAACTACCGCTTAATTCCTGCACACATTCTGCTTCAAAAGCACAATGGTACCAAGAGATGAAAAAGAGCCATTGTTATTCAATGACTCTTTTTCTCCTATTATCATTATATTTATGTTTTATTCAGTAATTCCTACGGGATCATAGAAAAGAGAAATTACTGCTCAACCGGAGTCAGCATATCGATGGGAACATCCCGTACAGCCGGTATTATTACATTTTTCTCTTCCCTTATATCAACTTCAAACTCATAGTATTCGAATTTATCGAGAACTCCTGCCAAAAGGTTCAGGGAATTCTTCATCTTTTCGGCATCGCCTATTGCCTTTATTGTATATGGAGGTACCAATTGCCGGGCATTAATCATAATATATCCCCCGGCATTTCTGATTTCGCTCATTGCTACAATTCTTTCATCATTAACGCTGATTGCCTGGACATCCGAAGCTTTGAGCTCATTTACCAGTTCCTCTATGTGCCTGTCCTCAACTTCAATCAGGCCTCCGGATTTAACGGTAATGACCAGGCCTTCACCTTTTACAGTCTCAAGTCCGGCCATTATGCGTGCATTGAGCACCGATTGCTTAAGTTCCTGTATATATTGTTTATCAGTATTTTCGTCGTTCTGAAAAGCGTCCACTTCTCTTTGCAGTTCCTGAAGTCTCGCTTTGAGATTTTCATTATTGTTTTTTTCCTGAAGAAGCTGTTCTATTAATTCGTTTATATCTTCCTTTTCATACTGGGCCAAAATCTGATTGGTTTTAACGCTGTTGAACTGCCATGCAATAGTGATGCCCAGCAACAAACAAACCAATGTCAGGGAAACTACTTTAAAGGTCTTCACTTGTTACCACCTCCAAATCGTCAAATATTGCATCCAGGGATTCAATAGGATGGTAACGGTCAATAAGTATCTCATCCTGCATTACAATATCAACCCGAATCCCTGCAAGTCGCATAAAGGCTACCGTAGACATGCTGTTGACAGCATCAAATAAAGCATATGGGTCACCGATGGCCTTTATTACATATGGCGGCGGATATCTGTTATTATTGACAATAATAGTAGGACCGGCACACACGGGCTTTGTGGTGGAAATCACACGTTCCCCGTTTACGGAAATTGCCTGTGCGCCGTATGCCTTTAATTCATCCAGAATAGCGTTTACCTGGCTGTCATGGATGATATAATCATTAATATTCAGTTCCCCTATCGCAGGAGCATCTTCGAGGGTAATAACAATTCCACTGCCTTTTACAGGAGCCAGACCGGCTCTTAAATATTCGAAATCACGTTTCTTTAAAAGGGAATTTATCTCTTCATTATTCAATGTTTCGCCGAAATTTTTCAGGAGCTGCTCACGCTTTGCCTCAATACTGGTCAGTTGTTCCATGAGCAGAGCTTTCTCGTTTCTTTCTTTTTCCAGTTCTTCGGTCAACTCTTTTATGGAAATGGCATCACCAGTTTCACTTTGGACGATGCTTCTGAATTGGACACTTATCAATATGCCAAATACTACAAAAATCAGGAACAGCATGCCTGCATGCCCTTTGTTCATTTCTACCTGCCTTTCAATAATGAGCTATAAGAACTCCACAATCTCCTCAGTTTTAGACGTCATTGTATCAACGTACCTGTTATTTACCATCACCACGGGCTTGGAAAAGTCTCTGCTGTTCATAAATACGACTTCTCCGATTTCTCCTGTATTTAATCTTACCTTTGATCCAATATAGTAGTTTGTGATATTTTTTAAAAAAGCATTGAGAACTATCGGGTCAAGCTTTCCGAAGCTGCCATGCTGCATTAATTCAAATACTTTGAAAGGAGTATCTTTATCACGGTATGCCCGGCTTGCCGTCATAGCGTCAAATATGTCCGCCACTGTTAATATCTTGGCGAAAAGGCCGATTTTATCCCCTGTAAGTCCCAAAGGATACCCGCTTCCGTCCTCCTTTTCATGGTGGGTCAGAATAGCAGTACAAATTCTCTCATTGATTCCCTTTATGCCCACTACTATATTATACCCATATTCCGAGTGGCGCTTCATTATTTCAAATTCTTCATCAGTTAATTTCCCGGGTTTGTTGAGAATTTCATCCGGCACCTGAGTTTTTCCTATATCATGAAGAATACCGGCAACTGTAAGATCCTGAACGTCTTGCTTGCTGAGTTTAAGCCATTTCCCCATGACCATTGCCAGCAAGGACACATTTAAGCTGTGATAATAAGTATACTCATCAGCATTTCTGACCTGCATTACCGCATCAATTACAAATCTGTTACTCTCTGTATGGTAAACTTCAGACTGTATGATAGGGCATATCTCATTCACTTCAACATGTCTGCCGGCTGAAATTTTCCGGAATATATCCTTGGTCTTCTCAACATTCTGCTGGTAATCAATTTTAAATTTCAGCTCGGTCATTGTTTTGGGGATGTTTATGTAGGTTTTAAAGTCCTGCTCCCGCTTTTCATATACGGCAACAGTGTAGACCCCCATATTCCGAAGATGCTGTATCATGCTTTCGTTAAGCTCAGTGTTGTCCCACAATAATACATTCCCAAACCTGTTGAAGATAACCTCTGCAGTAATCATTCCCGGCTTGAGTGCATCCACTGACAGAAACAGCTTTTTGTCGCTCATACAAACTGACCCCCGGGTTTAAATTAATAAAAACTTACGCCTCTATCTAATTTATCGCCTATTTAAACTGTCAACTTAAGCTGTCTCTTCAAAATAATTACAGGTCGCACATTTTAATGAATGTCTCTTCATCTATAATTTTAACTCCAAGCTGTAGTGCTTTGTCAAGCTTGCTTCCCGGGTCACTTCCGGCAAGTACATAGTCTGTTTTCTTTGAAACACTTCCGGAAACTTTCCCGCCCCTTTGCTCTATCATCTCTGAAGCCTCTTTTCTTGAGTAAGTGGGCAAAGTTCCGGTAAGTACAAATGTGAGGCCTTTGAATGGA
The DNA here is from genome assembly GCA_012521705.1 of Clostridiaceae bacterium. Taxonomy (GTDB): domain Bacteria; phylum Bacillota; class Clostridia; order DSM-8532; family DSM-8532; genus DTU059. The sequence goes on from JAAYLX010000049.1 coordinate 41,973, forward strand.
CCATCTTCAGCTCTTTGTGTCAGTGAAAGCATATTAACGCCAAGTTCCCTGAGCTGCGAAAGGGTATGAAGTGTCTGTTCCTGCCTGAGAAAGCCTACAAGACTTTCTGTCATCTTCTCGCCAAAATCCTGAACTTTCCTTATTTCTTCCTCACTGGCACCAAGAAGGTTATCCATGGATTTAAAATTCTCCGCCAACAACTGGGCGGCTCTCAGGCCTATATGCCTTATACCCAGGCCAAAAATAAGCCTGCTTAAATCATTGTTCTTTGATCGTTCGATTGATGACAGGAGATTATCTACAGATTTGGACCCCATTCTTTCAAGGGCTACCAGTTCGTCACGTCTTTCATGAAGCCTGTAAATGTCAGGGATACCCTGAATAAAGCCTTTTTCAAGGAGCATTTCAATCAGGGCAGGACCCAGTCCTTCAATGTTCATCGCATCCCGGGAGGCAAAATGGATGAGGCTTCTGAAAAGCCTTGCAGGACATTCTATCCCGGTACAGCGGATTACTGCTTCCTGTTCCTCCCTGACTGCGGGTGCTCCGCATACAGGACAATATTCAGGCATTTTAAATGGTTCCGAGTTTTCAGGTCTTTGGGAAAACTCCACTCCAATAACCTCAGGAATAATTTCCCCGGCCTTTCTCACCCAGACCATATCCCCTATCCTTATATCCCTCTCTTTAATGAAGTCTTCATTATGAAGGGTTGCACGGGATACTGTGGTTCCGGCAAGGCGGACAGGTTCCAGAACGGCATTAGGAGTCAGCGCTCCTGTTCTGCCCACCTGTATCACAATATCTTTCAGTCTGGTTTTCTTGGTTTCGGGAGGGTATTTATATGCCACCGCCCATCTTGGGGCCTTGCTGGTAGAACCAAGAAGCTCCCTTTGGGCAAGGCTGTTGATTTTTACTACAGCGCCGTCGGTCTCATAGGGGAGACTTCCTCTGTACTCACCAAGGGCGTTTATCTCCTCCACAACCTGGTATATCGTACTGCATACTTTATAATCAGGACTTACCTTGAAGCCCAAAACCTTTAGAAGCTCAAGACCCTCTGAATGGGTTTGTACGGTGTGTCCCTCAATCCTTTGTATATTAAAGACAAAGATATCAAGTTTTCTTGAAGCGGTTACCGACGGGTCAAGCTGCCTCAGAGAACCTGCCGCAGCATTTCTCGGGTTGGCAAACATTTTTTGCCCCAGAGCTTCCTGCCTCTCGTTAAGCTTTGTGAACTCCTCTCTGGACATAAATACTTCGCCCCTTACCTCAAGGTAGGGCAGATTCATATCCTCGGGAATATCAAGTCTTAAAGGAATGCTTCGGATAGTTTTCAGGTTCTGTGTTACGTCTTCGCCTATTACTCCGTCCCCTCTGGTTGAACCCCTCACAAAAATACCGTTTCTGTATTCCAGAGAAACTGACAGGCCGTCTATTTTCTTTTCCACTACATATTCAACTTTTTCATCGGTGAGGCTTTGTAGAACGCGCTGGTCAAATTCGTAGAGTTCCTGTATGGAAAAGACGTCGTTAAGGCTCTCCATTTTTACTTCATGTAAAACCTTTGTAAAAGCATCATCTGCTTGTCCGCCAACCCTTTGGGTTGGTGAGTCGGGAGTAATTAAATGAGGGTTTTGTTCTTCCAGATCCAGAAGTTCATGATAAAGCTGGTCATATTCATAGTCAGAAATCTCAGGACTGTCTTCAATATAGTACTTACGGGAATGGTAATTCAAAATCTTCCGTAACTCTTCTATTCTTTTTTCAACCTTATCCATCATTCACCGACTTCCTTAAACACATACAATTCGCCCTCATGTTCAAAGGCTCCGATTTCCTGCAGTGTAAGCTCGATTCCATTGGCAATGCCCAGGGCTGTTTTGTCCCTGAATTCATTGGAACGCAACCTGTCATGGTCCTCTTTATTTGTTATATATGCGGTTTCCACAAGAATTGCAGGCATTTCTGTATTTCTCAGAACCGACAGGGACCTTGAAATAACTCCATTAAATTTGATTCCTGTCACGTTTTTAATCTCTTCCCCAACTATCCGGGCAAACCGCTCTTCGGTAAATCCGGTATAAACAGTATCCTTGTTGAGATAGTAAACCTCCATGCCGTTAACTGAAGCAGCGCCCTTGCCTTCATAGGCATTGACATGAATACTCACAAAGAGGGAGGCATTGTTGCTGTTGGCAATATCCGCTCTTGCCAGCAAATCTTTTTCTATGCTGTCATTTAGGTGATCCTCCCCAGGTCGGGTCTGGATTACCGGAATGCCCCTGTCAGTCAGGTATTTCTCAACTTTTTTCGCAATATCTAAAGTGACTTCACTCTCATAAAAATCTTTAATAAATGGGGAAGTAGTACCGGGATCCCTCCCGCCATGGCCGGCATCCAGAACTACTACCACAGGTTCAACTTTTTTCCCGTCGGGAACATTAATAGGTTTGGGTGTCGGTGTCGGGGTTGGCAAAACGGTCGGTGTGACCGCTACAGAGCTTTGATCCGAAGGTTCCCCCCTGTTGCTGGCCAATGCCACAATCACAGCGGTCAAGGCCAGTATAAACAACATCATCACTGCAATAAAACGAGAAGGATTTGCAATTCTGTATCTACGCTTCCCGGGTAATTTTCTAAAAGTCATTGATGCACTCCCTCATGTCTCTGAAACTTGTCAGTACCTTGTCTGTAAATAATATAATACACTAATTTATACGCAAAGAACAGAAGAATTACGTAAGAAAATAAAGGCGCGTACGTTTATTATTGCAGGAAGCGGTCAACATCATCAGGACCGATGTTTTCATGGAGAGCCATGTTTATACCGTTTACCACCAGTCTTGAAAGATAGTCAACAACATCATCAGTGTCTTTGGGAGTGACAACAAGGTTGCCCGAATAGGGTTCCAGAAGCTCAATTATCATCTGATACTTCTCATCACGGTTAATCTGCGACAGCATCCTGTAAAAATCACTTCCGGCCCCTGCCTGTTCCATCATGCTGTCTATTATAAGGTCCAGAGTATCACTTACCATGGTCGCAGCATCCACAACCGTGGGAATTCCTATGGCAATTACAGGCACTCCCAGTGTCTCTCGGGTCAGGGCGGTTCTTCTGTTGCCGACACCCGAACCCGGCGCTATTCCTGTGTTGGCAATTTGAATGGAAGAATTCACTCTGTTGACATTGCGGGAAGCAAGGGCGTCAATTGCTATTACGAGGGAAGGTTTTATGTTGTCCACAATTCCCTTTATTATGTGTCCGGTTTCTATTCCGGTAATTCCCAATACTCCCGGGGAAATTGCGCAGACCGGTCTTGTAGTTTCATCAACCTCTTTGGGGAGATATTCGTATATGTGTCTTGTGACGAGCACCGACTGGGCTACTTTCGGTCCCAAAGCATCGGCAGTCACATTCCAGTTTCCCAATCCGACTATCAGTACAGTATCTTTTTTATCCAGGTGGATAAGCCTTTCCAGTTCCCTTGCCAGCATCCTACAGGCCTTTTCATACAAATCCCTGCTCCTGCCATGTATTCCGGGAATGTCAAGTGTTATATAACTTCCTATTGGTTTTCCCACCTTCTGTTCACCCTGCTGGTTGTTTACATGGACCCTGGTTATGGATACTTCCTCATCCCCGTCTCTTTCAATCTCTATACCTTCACCCATTCCTCCATGATCCACCCGTGCCTGTGTGCCCGCTCCAACCACGCGGGATTCATCTGCCATGTCCGTACGTATTGAACGAATAATCTCTGCCATATTAATCCCTCCGTATTCCAATTTTTAAAGCATGATTGTATTATTTTCAAATAGGGGATTTTCATGCAGCCGTTATTCTATAGGTGCTGACCAAACAAGGATATTTGCTGCATATAACTGCTTCTATTGGAGATAATGTCTTATGCTGTCGTAATACAGACAGAAAAATTAAAGGCAAGCTATAAAAATCCTTGCAATAGAAAAAACTTCATGATAATATATTTGGTGTTGCACGAAAATCATAGGAGGTGAATTTACATGCCGAATATTAAGTCTGCAGTCAAAAGAGTGAAAACATCAAATGCGAAGAAGCTTGTTAATCGTATGAAGAAATCCGAGCTCAAGACAACTCTTCGTACCTTCAGAGCAGCTGTGGAAGCAAAATCTCCCGAGTTGCCCGAGATTCTGAAGAAGACAATCAAGAAAGTAGATCAGGCTGCTGCAAAGAATCTTATTCATAAAAATGCCGCCTCCAGAAAGAAAGCACAGCTTCAAAAAGCATTTAATAACGCTGTTTCTGCAAAATAATATAAACAGTAATTAAGGATAAAACGTACCGATGGTACGTTTTTTGCTTTTATAGAGCCGAAAACAAAACACTGTAAATAGCTTAGAGGTAACAGGAACATTTCTGTTTTTTGGAACCGAACTCTAAACATATAAAAAAGCCGTTTTTTGCAAAACGGCTTTAATAATTTATACAGGCTTGATATTGAATGCGTGATAATTTTCAGTTTACATTCTTAACAGTGATATTCTCCATTTCGGCGTTGGTATGGCGGACAACGATATCGCTGATGTTAGCAACCTCTATCGCAGTAAGGCTTTCTGCCTTTACAATGACATCCACACTGCCCGTGTCGCTCATATATGCCAGAGCATCCTCAAAACCTCTTTGCTTAATCAAAGTTTCTATTGTTGCTTCAGCTTCGCTTCTTCTGATTATATTCACAAGCTGTTCCTGGGCTTCTGCGGCAGTGAGGTCAAACGAAGCTTCGGCTGCTTCACTTGCTCCATCCACTATGGCTTTAAGCTCCTCTTTCTGTCTGCTTCTGACTCTGTCCCTTTCCATGCGGGCCTGGGCAAAATACCCTGATGTCTGTTGAATCTGATCCCCTGATTCCGCATCTACATTTGCAGTGTCGGAACTTCCGTCCACATATACCGCTGCGCCGGGAATATCTTCATATCCCTTACCCGAAGCTTCAGTCAGAGGAAGTTTGCCATAAGTTTCCTCATTGTATGATTCACCCACACCCCCATAATTATATTGCAAAATTCCTACGGCAATAATTACGAGAACAAGACCCAGAACAATTATCTGCTTTCTTTTCATAACTTTCCCTCCATGTAAGGCTGTTTAGACAGGCAAGAATATACGGTCAATATGTATTTTTTGCTTTGCATGCAATATGTCTTGAAAATTATTCAATGGCCATGTTTTTTGTCAGCTAATTTGCCCATTAAATTATATTTAAGATACCGTCCTATTTATGCTTCAATATCTGGACCCGATGCTCGGGAATTCCCAAAAGCGTACAGACAGCATTGTTCAATTGCTCCCTTATCAGTATATCATCCGCGCCCTGGGCCACTACCACCACGCCCTTTATTTGGGGAACAATTACTTTCAGTATCACCGGAGTATCATTTCCGGACAATGCAAGCTGGCGTGTCTCGCTGATGACAGAGGATTTCCCGCTGGCACCTTCATCACTCCGGGTATCCTGTTCATTATTGTAGGCAGGGACCTGCTCACTGCTGGAATCGGCGAAAATCATAACATCCACCTCTCCCGCCCCCTCCACTTTGGACAGAAGCTCGGACATCCTCTTTTCAAGGGCAGTGATTATCTCCTGACCGTTCATTGATTCCTGGGCTGAGTTTTTTTCCTCACTTGAAATGTTGCTTATGCTCATAGTATCTTTTGTGTCATTGGGCGGAGAGAAAAAGCTTGCGGCAATAATTATTATCGCTCCTGCAATCACTATGATTACAAGGTTTTCAAAAGGCGACGCCTTGGGATTTCCGTCCTTGCCCTTTTTTCTGGTGAAAAATCCTGAGAATACTTTGAACATAATTACTCTCCTCCATTAAAAGAGCTTAAGTCGATAATAATGTTTTCCTTATCAACTGAGAAAACCTGCGCCAATTCATCCTTAATCCTTGCAACGGTTTCGCTGCTTATAACACCCGGACGGTTTTCCGCACCGGGTTTAAGTTTCAGATACAATGCCCTGATCATCCCGAAAGTATCCTCTTTTGAGTTTTCATAAAGAACAGCGTCAACATCAGTCACCATGAATTCACCCTCTCCCATGAATCGGCTTTTAATGTCAGAAATAAGCGATTGCCGATAGATTTCAAGTATCTGTCTGGAATCTTCCTGCTGAAGCTTTTCAATTCTGCCATAAAGTTCAGCTTCGGATATTTTTATGTAGTCATTCCAGGCAAAGGCTTCTATCTTCAATCCCCGGTTAAAAAAGCTTAAAAGTGGCATGGATATTACCAGAGTTACCGCAAGCCCGCAGACCAACTGGACATATTTGTTAAGGTTGCCCTGGGGAGCGAATTTCTCAACAATGGTGCAAAGAACTACAATTGTCACAAGAGTTATAATCCACGAACGAAGCCCATCCATATATTTACTCACTCCGTGTACAAGCTATTACTGTTTTTTCTACCTCAAAAGTCCCCCTAAATTCATAAGGGCTCCCGTAAGCAATACAAGTACGAACAGTGACGCCCCCATTATTCCCAGCATTGCGGTCATACACCCCGAAGCATCTTCCAGTGCGTCACAGATACTTTCATCACAGACCGGCGCGCCAAATGCTGCGGCAAGTCTGAAGGAAAGCATAATAATAAACACCTTGATGAACGGAATTATGCATATTAGTATCAAACCTGCCGCCGTCAGGATACCTGCGGCATTACGGACAGCAGAAGCGCACAGGATAATGGTATCTGCAGCTTCAGCCATATATTTCCCCGCTACGGGCACGAAAGTGCCGATGGCAAATTTGGTGGTCCGGAGTGCGACGGCATCCACCGATGAACTCGCGATCTTCTGTATTGTAACCGCTATGGAGAATAGCAGGGTTACAAGCCCGGTTACCCAGGTGGTGCAGCTCTTGAACAATTTGGCTATGGTATTTAGATTGAACCTCTCTGAAACTCCATCTATCAGAAACAGAATCCCTGCCGAAACAGTGAGTGGCAACAGAACATTTTTAAACAACTGGCATGCCATGTTCACCCCTACCAGCAACAATGGCTGTATTGCGCTTACCGATACAATCTGGCCCGATGATGCCATAAAAGCGATAAGAGCCGGCATTGCCATGGACGCGACATTTTGCATTGACTCAATGGCATTGGAAGCATAGGTTGCCATGCTCCCGAAACTGACCGAGGCAATTAGTATGATAACCCCGTTAATACCCAACTTCGCCGCCTCATTGGGTATTCCTGACTGTAAAGGCTGAAGAGAGCGGATGAGCGCCCCTAAAAGCATTATTGCAAAAAGTCTCAGTATCAATGTAACGTTGGTCTTAAGTTCGTTGCCGAAGACATGCATGATTAATTTGGACAATCCCCTGAAATTCTTCATAAGGGTTCCCTCTGAAGCACCTTTCAGGATATCCTCGGCAGTGATATTGTATTTCCTGTATATATCCGTGTCCTGCAGCGATTCATCTATTGCTTCTTCCACTTTTTTGATCTCATCATTATTAAGTCTTTCCTGTACAATAAAATTCTCAGCAATACTATTGCCCTGCTCAGCCATGGCATTCACAGGATTTGCCATAAAAAAGAAAACTGCCAATATAAAAAGTATGTATTTTCTTGTATTTCCGGCATATGCAGCTTCCATTTCAACACGCCTTTCTCGATTATCCTGTTATTACAAGCCTTCGCAAATCATCACAATATGCTTGCAATCATCTGAATCAGGGAAGTTGCTATGGGTACTGAAACCGCAAGCATCATAATCTTTCCGGCGGTTTCAATTTTGGAGGCTATGGCATTTTGTCCGGCATCCTTGCATATATCAACAGCAAACTGTGTTATATAGGCCATTCCCGTCACTTTCAGAACCGGCACCAGAAGCTTTGAATCAATCCCTGCCCGGTCTATGTTTTCCTGCAGAACACCAATTATTGCCCCTGCTTTGCTGAAGGCGACAATAAGCGTTATTGCGCCAAAGGCAAGACCAAGGACTACTCCCATCTCCGGTCTGTGCATTTTAATCAGCAGGGCAATAACAGCGGTTATAATTCCTATGCCGGCAATTCTGATAAGTTCGGTTTCCATAGCAGACTTGTCCCTCTTAAAAATTGGTTTAAATAAACTGGCTGGTGGGTTATTTTTAAAACCCAAACAAGGCTTTGACTGTATCAAACAGATTGGCTATTTCCCTGACAACAATAAGCAGCACTACAACCAGTCCGGCAATTGTCGTCAGCATAGCAATCTCGTCCCTGTTTGACTGTCGCAATACAATATTGAGAATGGATACCAGAATACCTATGGCCGCAATTTTGAAAATCAAATCCACATTCATGTCCTTCTCCTCATATCAAAAGAATAACCACCGCCGCACCGGTCAAGGCTCCAAGGTTCCTGTAAAGCTTGCCTCTGACTTCCAGGGCCTCCCTCGCCTTTGACTCCAGGGCGGAAAGCTTCTCCTTTTCCAGTTCCAGAACTTCTTCCTGGTTGAATCTGTCGGATTTACCAAGCATTTCGCCGAAGTCGTACAAATCCATATAATCAGAATCTTCCAAAGGGAGACTGTTATTTTCGCTTAATACCCTCCGCCAGGCTGCTCCGCAGCTTAAATGCTCTTCTTTCATAATTCTGCTGCATTCCAAAAATATCTCTGACCAGACACCGCTTTGAGTTTCTTTCCCAATATTTTCGAAAGCAGCTGTAAGAGGAATCCCCAAACCGCACATTTGACCTTTAAGATTCAGGGTTATCTCCACTAATTTTTGAAGAGCACGCTGCCTCTCCGCCAGCCTTCCCGACAACTTTAAGCCCATGGCAGTGCAACCTGAAAAAACCATCAGACATCCTGCCATTTTGATCCAGAAAACTGAGTTCATTATCATCGGCATCCAACACCTTTGCCCATCTTTTTCCGTTGTTCATCCCAAGCAGAATAATTCTTTCGAAACCTTCGCCACCGCAGGCAAGCTGGCCCACGCCCAACCTTCCTTTAAAGTCTTTCAGATTGAATGCATGGGCAGTGGCAATAATGCGGACTCCCGCGTTCCATGCCATTTTTACAGCTTCCGCATCATACTGGCCGCCCAATTCATCCATAATAATTACCTGAGGGGCCATACCTCTTAACATAATCTCAATACCGTCTTTTTTCCGGCAGCCGTCCAGAATATCGGTTCTTGGCCCTAAATCGTTCTGGGGTATTCCCCCGAAACTTGCGGCAAGTTCTGAGCGTTCATCTATTACGGCAGTTCGAAGGCCTCTGAAATTCAGGCTTTCCATCCCCTGGCTGATAAGTCTGCATATATCCCGGAGAAGGGTTGTTTTCCCGCACCTTGGCGGCGAGAGTATGAGGGTGTTGTAGATATCCTGATTTCCGCGGATAATACTCTTAACCACTTCTCCCGCACAGCCTTTCATCTGTTTTGACAGCCTGATGCACACCGAGGAGATGTCTTTCATGCCTGTTATCCGGCCATCCTGATACACCACAGTTCCGCATATACCTGCACGATGCCCTCCCCTCAAAGTGATGAAACCCCGGCAAATATCCTCCTGGTAGGCATATACCGAATGCTCGCATAACAGGTAAAACAGATTTCTTAGTTCCTGGGCGGAGACTATAAGGCCATTCCCCGGATTGTCCGAGAGTACCCCATTAGGCCCTATAAACCGGTCATATCCTGAAAAGACTCCCATTAAAGGCAACCCTGCACGTACTCTTATCTCTTCCATTTCCCTGATGAATCTTATGTCCATACCCTTAATGGCTAATTTAATTCTGTCGGGCAGGTAATCATTGATAAGCTCCTCAAGGTTAGCGCAGGAAGTTGCCTTGTTCAAAACGGTATTCCCCCTCAATAGAATAATTGGGACATGCTTAAATGTATGCCTTTTCCTGTGCCTATATGAATAAAAAAAGGCCAAACCTTGATTTCAATTCATGGTTTGGCCTTTAATGCCTTAATAGTATTAAGCTTTGATTCTTGATTATTATTTGTAGGTTATTGAATCATATACCTTGTCGTTCTTGATAATATTGTACCTGGGTTCGAGGCTCCATTCATTGAGAACTTCTTCATAGAACTTTTCCTTTGCCTCATTTTCCATAGTAGTCTTTACTTTATCCCTGACCTCGGTATATTCGGTACGGTCATCAACTTTTAATACATAGATTACATATTCGGTATCCACAATGCCTGCTTCCCCGGGTTGATGATCGAAAGCCCATTCTGACAATTCATTGCCTTCGCTGTATTGGAGTGTTGATTTTCCGGGAGCAGTTGTCTCTTCTTCAGATTTCTCTCCGGTATTATCAGAATCATCTTCTTCAACATCCTCCGAATATTTCGCGATGAGTTCGTCCATGTTCTGGCCTTCCTCAATCAGGCGCAGCACTTCTTCGGCAGTTTTCATTTTTTCATTTATTTCATCCTCGGACAGAGTGTTGAAATCTTCGTCATATTTATAGAGGCTAATATAACTTACATCCACAGTGTCAAACTTCTTGGGATCCTCATCGTACCTTGCTTTAATTTCCTGTTCACTTAATTCTTCCTGTTTGTAGTTTTTCTCAAGGTAATCATCCTTGAATTTTTCTATTACACTATAGTTTTCCCAAATCTTTTGGAGTTGTGCAGGACTTACATTATACGTTCCCCGAATATACTGGTTGAACTGTTTGTTGGACATCTGGCCCTGCATTGAAGCCATCAAAAAGTATACCTGGTTTTTGATTGCGCTGTCGGTTTTAAAGCCTGCTTCTTTTGCCTTTATTAATTGTATTGAATATTCCTTCGCCAGATCCAGGGCTTTTATTTTGGCTTCCTCCCAAGGATCCTTGCCGTCGGCAGGCGTTGTCCAGAACTTTCTTTTATCAACGGCATTGGTAAGCCCTTCTTCATACTCGGTATATGCCACCTGCTGGCTTAAGAAAAACATGAATTCGGGTTTGGAAATACGGTCTGAGGCCACTTTCGCCACATAACTCCGTGAGTCGATAAGATAATAGGAAACAATTAGAATTGCCAGAATGACAATTACCGAAATTATTTTTATTGTTGCAACTTCCTTCTTGGTCCTTATAAGCTTTTTCTTTTCGTTAGATTTTTTAGCATTGTTTTTTAGCGTTTTCTCACTCATATTTTTTCATCCTTTTTCAGACAAATAAAACACCCTCATCCCACAGGGGTATAACCATATTATAATCAATCAAACCTGCGACTTCAATTTTTGCAAGTCTTGTAATAGAATCTTAATATTTTTTAGCATTTCACCAGTATCCATCCCTTTTGTACGAAGGGAAAGATAAGGCTGCCTTCCTGCGCTGAACATAAGTTTTCCCCGCCATTTCCCCATTAATTCGCCTATCTTGTCCAAATCTATGCCTTGTTCGGAGAAATAGAGCAATACCGAGTCGTCCTTTTCCTTTATTGCTGAGAAACCGGTATGTCCCGCCAGGTTTTTAATATAGGCAATATCAATCAGATACAGGGTTTCCTGAGGAATATCGCCATAGCGGTCAATAAGCTCATCCTGAATATCCGATATTTCCTCTTCGGATTCGACGCCGGCAATGAGCCTGTACATATCAATGCGCTGCTCTTCGTCGGAAATATAATTGGAATCAATATAGGCGTTTGTTTTAAGTTCCACGGTCACTTCAGCTGCCGTAACAGCGACTGGTTCGCCTTTCAGCTCTGCCACAGTCTCATCCAGAAGTTTAAGATACATGTCATAACCTACTGATTCCATGTGTCCATGCTGTTCGGAACCTAAAAGATTTCCCGCGCCTCTTATCTGAAGATCCCTCATGGCTATTTTGAAGCCAGAACCAAATTCGGTGTAATCCTTGATTGCCTTTAAGCGCTTTTCAGCAACTTCATTGAGGGCTTTATCCCTTTTATAGGTCAGGTAGGCATAAGCCAGCCTGTTGGATCTTCCGACCCTTCCCCGAAGCTGGTAGAGCTGCGCAAGCCCCAGACGGTCCGAATCCTCCACAATTATAGTATTCACATTGGGCATGTCAATACCTGATTCAATTATGGTTGTGCATACCAGAACATCGAATTCCTTGTCAAGGAAAGACTGGATGACTCTTTCAAGTTCTCCTTCGTTCATCTGGCCATGGGCATAATTGACTTTTGCATCGGGTATCAGATGCTGAATCTGTAATACTTTTGTCTGGATGCCGCGCACCCTGTTATATAGGTAGAATACCTGTCCTCCTCTGGACAATTCACGGTTAATGGCATCCCTGATAATGTCTTCCCTGTGTTCCACCATATAAGTCTGAACAGGATATCTGTCTTCAGGCGGGTCCTCAAGAATACTTATATCCCTGAGTCCCGACAGGGACATATTTAGAGTTCTGGGAATGGGTGTCGCGGAAAGTGTCAGTATGTCAACTTTCGGGTACCGTGCTTTTATAGTCTCCTTATGCTCAACCCCGAACCTCTGCTCTTCATCAATGACCAAAAGGCCAAGATCCTTAAATTTCACCGATTCCGCAAGCATCATGTGTGTTCCGACCAGCACATCAATCTTACCTGTTTTCAGGTCCCTAATAATTGCTTTTTGCTCGGCATCAGACTTAAATCTGCTTAACATTTCCACATTTATGGGAAATCCCGAGAAACGTGCCTTAAAGTTCTCATAGTGCTGCGCTGCCAGTACTGTAGTGGGAACCAAAAATGCTGTCTGCTTTCCGTCCATCGCAGCCTTGAATGCAGCCCTCAAGGCCACTTCGGTTTTTCCGTATCCCACGTCCCCGCAAAGCAGGCGATCCATGACCTTGGTCGATTCCATGTCTCTTTTAATCTCTTCAATGCAGCGGAGCTGGTCGGGAGTCTCCTCATAGGGAAATGCTTCTTCAAACTGTTTCTGCCAGACTGTATCGGGCGAAAAGGCATGCCCTTCAATGCTCTGGCGCTCGGCATGTATGCGTATGAGGTTTTCTGCGAGCACCCGCAAGGACTCTTTTACCTTGGTCTTGGCTTTTGCCCATTCAGTTCCGCCCAATTTGTTGAGTTTGGGCTTTTTGCCTTCGGCGCCGATATACTTCTGAATGAGGTCCATATTGGTGGTAGGGATATAAAGAGAGCCACCGTCTTTATAGGATATTTTAAGGTAATCCTTTCTGACGCCCTCAACAACCAGCTGCTCAATGCCGTTGTAAACTCCTATACCATGAGCCTGATGAACAACATAGTCCCCCACTTTCAGATCTGTGAAAGACGATATTCGCCTTCCTTTTACAGGGGATCTGGGTTTATGCCTGGGGCGGCTTATGCTTATGTCACTTTCAGCCACCACTATCAATTTTTCATCTTTATATATAAAACCTGAACTGAGGCTTCCCTTTTCGACAACCACTGATATCCCCTGAGGCCAGGAGTCGTCCTTTTCTCCGGTAACAGCAGCTATACCGTTGTCCCTGATTTCCGATATATATCTTTCAACCCGTTCGCCGGCAGCGCACAGGATTGAAATACGATAACCCTCGGCAGTCCATTTTTTGATATCTTCAATAAGCAGGTCGAATTTGCCGTTATAAGGGCTAATGGTAGTTCCGGCAATATTTATGGCGGCTCCGCCTTCACCTTTGACAGACTCTCCTCCCTCAAAGGGGACAAATGTTACTGTCGGGTTACTGCCAGTTTTCCCCACAATATCATTTATGTCGTACAGCATTGAGAAGGTTCCCTTAAGGATGATACCTTTCTCCAAAAGGGTCTCGCACAGGTTGTTCAGGTCATACTGAACATTTTCCGCCCTCTCACGGGTTCTTTTCGGCTCTTCAAAGAATACGGCATGCCTGCCGTCAAGATAGTCAAAGACACTTGATTTTTCCTCCAAAAGGTACGGGATAAACTTATCCACGCCGGTAAAATAATGGCTGTCATTGAGTTTTTCTATATATCGGGAAATATTCTTTTTAAGAAGTTCCTTTACGTCTTCGGGAACTGCCTTCAGAGTTTCTTTAAGGCCATCCTCTATTCTTTTGGAAATGGATTTTGTTTCACCAAGGGAATAGACTATCTCCCTGGCAGGATAAATTTCAAGGGCTTCGCAGTTGCCCACTGAACGCTGGTTTTCTGTTGAGAACCAACGCATTGAATCTACTTCAATATCAAAGAATTCAATTCTGCAGGGCATTTCGGTATTTACAGGGTAAATGTCCAGAATTCCGCCTCGTCTTGCATACTGGCCTCTTCCTTCTACTTTTTCCTCCCTGCTATACCCCATTTCAAGCAGTTTCTGTTCCAGGATGTCATTTTCAAACATGTCCCCGGGCTTTATCTGCAAAAGCCTGGACTTATATTCCTCCGGAGGCATCAGAAAATGCATAAGCGCTTCTATGGAAGTGACAATGAACCTGTAATCTCCCTTTAGGATTCTGATTAACGAAGTAATCCTCTCATAGGTCTGCTGGTAGCTTCGTGCCTCCACGTCATAAAGCATTATTTCACGATTGGGAAGAAAGACGGTTCTGTCCCCCGTCAGGAATTTGAAATCCTCGTAGGCTTTTTTTGCCTGCATTTCGTTCCATGCAATATAAAGCCCCTTCAAATCAGAAAGCTCGGACAGGATATGCGCAACATGGTGTTTCTGAGAATCAGAAACACCACTTATTATCGTATCCGAACCCTGTTTTACCAGGCCGGCAGCCTGTTTGATTTTTTGAGTATTAGCCAATACCTTGGAAATATATTTCATCAATTACCTCTGTTATTTTGCAAGTTCTAAGCATTCAAGAAGTGTTTGGACAGGAATTATGTTTTCCCTAATAATGTTTTCCATATTAATACAATAATTATAACATTCCTTAAGGCAAGTGCCGTCGGATGTTGGAGTCGTTTTAAGGCTCCTTGTCATTCGAATTCAGGTATGCCTTTATTTGCTCCGCAAGTTTTGGGCCTATGCCCTTTACTTTGGCAATATCCTCAATCGGTGCCTCTTTAATTTTCTTTACAGAGCCGAAGACCTTCATAAGAATCTTTTTGCGGGAAGAACCCACACCGGGGATTTCGTCGAGGGCGGAACTTTGCATCCGTTTTCTCCGGAGATTCCTGTTATATGCCAGGGCGTAGCGATGGGCCTCATTTTGTACCGATGAAATAAAGCGCAGAATATCCCTGTCCTTGTTGAGGTAGAAGCCCGTTTCACCGTTTACCAGGCGGTGGGATCTGTGCTTGTCATCCTTTGCCATACCCCAGACCGGAACATTAATGCCCAGATCCTCAAGAACTTCCTTTGCAGCATTGACATGCTGGGCTCCGCCGTCCACCAGTATAAGATCGGGCAAATCGGAAAAGGCCTCATCATTGGAGCCTGACAGATAGCGGTTAAACCTTCTCAACAGAGTTTCCTGCATGCTTGCATAATCATTCTGTTCTGTCGCTGCCTTCATTTTAAACCTTCTGTAATGCTGGGTTTCAGGTTTCCCGTCTATAAATACCACCATGGAAGCAACAATCTCGGTACTTCCCGTGTTGGAAATATCATAGGCCTCAATTACCGAAGGCAACTTGTCCAGCCGTAGAATATCCTGAAGCTTTCCAAGGACCTCCCGGGATTTCGCCTGATTTGCAAGAACCTTTCTGTTAAACAGCTCAAGTTCTTCTTTAGCATTTTGCTCCGCCATATCTATGAGATCCGCCTTGATTCCCCTTTTTGGAACCAATAGTGTTACCTTGCTTCCCCTTTTTTCAGACAATATTTTAGATATGCCTTCCATGTATTCTGGTTCATACTGGAGGGCTATTTCTTTCGGTATCTTTGCTCCGTCGTCATAGAACTGTATCATAAAAGTTTCTATAACTTCGCCCGGAGGGGATGACCCAAAGCCCTCAAGAACAAATGATTTTTTCCCTGTAAGCCTTCCGTCGCGAACTGAAAGAACACTGACCGCACAATGATAATCATTGGCATAGGTCGCAATAATATCTCGCTCTTCAAATTTGAGAGAATAAACAGCCTGTTTCTTGTAGAGCTCATTGACGCTCTTTATGCGGTCTCTTAATACTGCCGCCTTTTCGAATTTCAACTCTTCCGCAAGCTTTTCCATTTCCTCTTTCAGTTTTTTGATAACCTCATCGTGTCTGCCTTCCAAAAACGCAATGGCATTCTTGACCAGATCATTGTATTCTTCCCTGGATATCATACCTGCGCACGGAGCAGAGCAGAGCCCCAGATGATAATACAGGCAAGGCCTTTGCTTTTTGTCGGGTGTTATCTGCCGGCGGCATGTCCGTATGGGGAACAGGCGCCTTAGTAACTCCATTGATTCTTTTACAGCATTGACTTTGACAAAGGACCCGAAATATCTTGACCCGTCATTTTCTATCTTTCTGGTCATTTCCACTCTGGGAAATTCTTCCTGGGTGGTTATTCTGATATATGGATATGTTTTGTCGTCCTTAAGAAGAATGTTGTACTTGGGTTTATGTTTCTTGATAAGGGTATTTTCCAATATAAGAGCTTCTTCTTCGGTACGTGTCACAATATATTCAAGGAATCTGACGTTTGATACAAGTCTTGTGGTCTTTGCGTCCCGATCCTCACGGTGCTGGAAATAAGATCTGACCCTGTTTTTGAGGATCCTTGCCTTACCGACATATATTATTTTTCCGTCCTCGTCCCTCATAATATAGACTCCGGGCAATTCAGGAAGGTTTTTTAATGTTTCGGACAATTCATTCACTACCAATCACCTCCATTTTCCCTCCCGGCACACGAACAACAAAAAGCCGGCTTAAAAAGCCGGCTCCAATTATTTTGTAATTCTATTCGGTCATTCCATTGTTTGCAAATACCTCAAGTTCTGCCAAAGCTGTTGTCTCGTCCCTTCCGTCGGTGATGATGGTTATTGTATCACCCGGGCTTATCCCCAGGGACAGAAGACCCAAAAGACTTTTTGCATTGGCTTTTCTTTCACCTTTTTGCACCCAGATATTTGACTCATAGCTTGATGCCTTTTGAATCAGTCGAGCGGCCATTTTGGATTCCAAATCTGTTTTTGTCGATATAGTAACTTCTTTTGATATCATAATGAACATTCCTCCATAGCGGTTACCCTGTGTAACTGCAATTTGTATTATACTATATAAGATTAAAAATTGAAAGGGGATTTTGAGCATATAATTTTCCATCAAAAATGCATAAATCTTGTATAAATAATGTATAAAATCAAAAAAGGTCCCATATTTATGCAACAAATGTCCTATTTTACTTTTTGTAAACTCAAGTTATTCTTTATTCTGGGTGAATATTGTAATGTCTATACAAATTTATAAATATGTTTCGCCTTGTGGAAGGGTTATACCTGTCAAGGCTGCAAATACATTTATTAAAAGATTTTTTGGGTTAATGGGAAAAAAAGAGGGAAATTACGGTATTCTTCTTGAATCCTGCAAGCGTATGCACACCTTCTTTATGAGATATCCATTGGATTTAGTCTACCTGGATAAAGATAACTGCGTTGTCTTAACAAAAAGGATCATCATGCCCTTCAGAATCGCCCCCCATGTGAATAATGCTGCCAGGATCCTCGCATTTCCATCCTCGCTCAACGCCATGGCTTTTCTGAAACAGGGAGATAAAATCACCCTTGAATAGAATCTATCCTTAACAATCATACGACCATTTATGCGAAGTACAGTATCCAGGAAACCCTTTTCGACAGTTGTATGAAGTGAAAAGGGTTTACTTCTGCCGAATTTTTTTGTATGAATCAGAACGATGCAGATCAAGTCTAAAAAATCCCGAAAAGAGTGCTGACTAAATTTATATTTGGTATCAAAGAAGGTCATTTTGACAATACTTCAAGATAGCTTACGGCGCATGCAATATTTACATACCCATGGAATTGTTTTTTACCACTTTGACGTAAGGTTTTAATATGGTACAATGTCGAGTGGACAGTTTTGGCGGAGGTAAGTATGAAAAAAACAAATTATGATGTAATAATTATTGGCTGCGGAACCGCAGGAATTTTTGCCGGTTATGAACTTAACAAGCTTATTCCCAACGCTGATATATTGATGCTTGAACAGGGCAGTGATATATATCACAGAAATTGTCCCATCGTTGAGAAGAAAGTGAAAACATGTATCAGTTGTAATTCATGCGGCATTATGAACGGTTTCGGCGGAGCCGGCGCTTACTCGGACGGTAAGTACAACTTTACCACCCAGTTCGGAGGCTGGCTGAACGAATATCTTGACAATGAATACATAATGGATCTCATTGAATATGTAGACACTGTCAATATAGACTTTGGCGCAACATTGCAGCGTTATTCCACCAACACACCTGAAGCGCGTGAGATTGCGAGAAAGGCGCTTTCCCATGATCTCCACCTTCTGGACGCGGAAGTAAAGCACCTGGGGACCGAGAACAATAAGCAGATTCTTGCAAGAATGTTCGATTTCCTCAATGAGCGTGTTGAACTTTGCTGCAGGGCTCAGGTTGTAAATATTGAACCTGTTGACGGTGGATACAGAATCGCCCTTGCCAATGGTGAGGAAGCAACAAGCAAATATCTCATAGCTGCACCCGGGCGTTCGGGAGCAGAGTGGTTCGCGTCCCAATGCCGTAAATTAAATCTGCAGCTTATTAACAACCAGGTTGATATAGGCGTCAGAGTTGAATTGCCTGCCCGTATTTTTGAGGGCATAACCGATGTTGTCTATGAGTCAAAATTCCTCTACAGAACCAAGCAATACGGCGATCTGGTTCGTACCTTCTGCATGAATCCCTATGGGCATGTTGTAAGTGAAAACGTGGACGGAATAATAACTGTAAACGGCCATAGTTACACTGACCCTAAACTTAGAAGTGAAAACACCAACTTTGCAATACTTGTCAGCAACCGCTTTACAAAGCCCTTTAATGAGCCGTATCAGTATGGCAAGCGCATTGCTTCCCTCTCCAACATGTTGGGAGGAGGCATACTTGTCCAAAGGTTCGGAGACCTGATCAAAGGCAAGCGCACCAATGAACACAGGCTTTCACAGAGCTTCACCAAGCCTACCCTGAAGGCTACTCCGGGTGATTTGAGCCTGGTTCTGACAAAGAGGCATCTGGATAATATTATTGAAATGGTATATGCCCTGGACAAGATTGCACCGGGAACAGCAAACTATGATACCCTGCTTTACGGTGTGGAAGTAAAATTCTACAGTTCAAGGCTAATATTGAACGAAAAACTCGAAACAGAACTGCCCAACTTCTTTGCAATCGGCGACGGCGCGGGCATTACCCGAGGTCTTTCACAGGCTGCCGCAAGCGGTGTGCACGTGGCAAGAGTGGTTGCTTCAAGAGAATAAACAGATTTGGATGACTTAAATTAAATATTATTGTAATAGAGTGAATATCGGATAATAAGTATTTTATATGCTTATTTTCCGATATTTTTTATTTAACAAATCAAGATTTGCAAGCAGTAAAAAGATCTGTCGGTTGATATCAAAGGTTTTCTTAAGTTTTTCAGGAAGGTTAAAGAACAGATTTGGTAATCAGTTTTCCACAACAAAAGAGGACATATTTTAATAATATATCCTCTCTTCTTCCCTTTAAGATAAGTTCCGGAAAATCAGGTCATGATAAGCCATTTTCCTGGTAACAAAAAGTTTGTGTATGGGATAAATTATTGCTCCATATGCCGGCCAAGGAAACCTGCCGCCGACTGAACGAGTTTTGTCTCCACATCTCCCATCTTGGCTTCGGGATCTGTAGACAGCATTATTACCGCTCCTATTGCGTCACCTTCGGCAATGATTGGGGAAATCACCTGGCAGGTATATTTATTTCCGCCTTTATCATCGGCTATGACAGGAATTTTGTTGTTATCCGTCGATTGCGCGATAAAGATTTCCCTGCTCTCAATTATTCTTTCTACCTCAGGACTAAGTGGCTTATCCAACAGTTCTTTTTTGGAGCCGCCTGAAACAGCTATTATTGAATCTCTATCTGCTACCGCAATTATGTGACCGCTTGTATTATGAAGGGATTCAGCATAAGCTTCAGCAAAATCTCCCAGCTCACCGATGGGTGAGTACTTCTTCAATATAACTTCGCCTTCCCTGTCAGTGTAGATTTCCAAAGGGTCACCTTCTCTGATTCTCAGAGTACGCCTGATTTCCTTCGGTATTACTACTCTGCCAAGGTCATCAATCCTTCTAACTATACCGGTTGCCTTCAAATAAATGCCTCCTTTCAAACCCGTTATCTGTGTTGTTTCATTCATAGTATTGGATAAATTCCTTAATTTATGCAAATGAAAAGGAGAGCTTTTATTTAGCTCTCCTTAATAATTTTTTTCAGAAATATACTATTTATGCTCGTCCTAAATATTCACCGGTTCTGGTGTCAATCTGAATTTTCTCACCTATCTCGATAAACAGAGGAACCTTTACCTGAGCTCCGGTTTCAACTGTAGCAGGTTTTGTGGCACCGGTAGCGGTGTCTCCCTTAAATCCGGGTTCGGTAGCTATAACTTCCAGTTCAACAAACATAGGTGGTTCAATTCCAAACACATTGTCCTTATATGACAGTACTTTACACACTGTGTTTTCCTTTACAAACTGCAGAGCATCTTTAACCTGGGACATATTGAGGGGCAACTGCTCGTAAGTTTCTGTATCCATGAAATAAGCCAGGTCCCCGTCGTTATAGAGGTATTCCATATCTCTGCGGTTAATCTGGGCTTTTTCAAACTTGTCGGTAGGGTTGAATGTACGTTCAACTGTAGCACCAGTAATAACATTTCTGATTTTTGTTCTTACAAATGCAGCTCCCTTACCTGGTTTTACGTGTTGGAATTCAATTATCTGGTAAACTTGTCCATCCATTTCAAATGTTGTACCGTTTTTAAAATCACCAGCGACTATCATAGATTTTGAACCTCTCTCTCAAAACTTTTCTCTCTGATATTTCACATTTTATATTAAGCTAAAAAATGGTTACGCGCAAGTATTTGTTAAATGATAATCATATCTTTGGTGCTTGTGGTAAGATTTCTGGGCCTATTGTCAACAAGAACAACCATGTCCTCAATTCTTACACCGCCCAGCCCCTCAACATAAATTCCCGGTTCAACACTGAAAACCATACCATTGGCAAGAATGTCTTTACTCTTCATTGAAAGCCGTGGCTCTTCATGGATTTCTATGCCCACTCCATGTCCAAGGCTATGACCGAAATTCCTGCCATACCCTGCCTCAGAAATAATATCCCGGGCTATTTTGTCAGCATCAAACCCCGACATTCCTGATTTCAATGAATCAAGGGCTGTTTGTTGCGTTTCTCTTACTATGTTGTAAATTTTCTTCAATTGGTCATTCGGTTCCCCTATAAATATTGTTCTCGTCATATCGGAACAATAATTGCGGTAAATAACACCAAAATCCAAAACAAGGGCGTCCCCTTTTTTAATTGCATAGTCCGATGCTGTTCCGTGGCACATGGCAGATCTTGGGCCTCCGGCCACAATTGTGTCAAAGGACGGGCCTTTTGCCCCTAATTTTTTCATCTGGTATTCCATTTCGGCAGCTATTTCATATTCTTTCATTCCAGGTTTAATAAATTTAATAATATGGTCAAAAATCCTGTCGCCAATAAGGACGGCCTGCTGAAGTCTTTCTATTTCATCCTCTTCCTTGACCATGCGAATCCGCTCAAGGATGTTGCCAATATTCTTAAGAACTTTTGCCTTTGTGAGTTTTTCTTTAAAGTTTTCATATTCGGTCAGGGTTAGTTTGTCTCCCTCAACGCCTACTTTTTCTATTTTATTTTGTGATAATAGTTCATTGATAGTCTGTGCAAAGCTTTCCTTGTATTCAACTATCTCAATTCCTTTCGCAGCCTCTTCCTTTGCCTGGATGGTAAAACGGAAATCGACAATGAGCCATACTTTATCCATGCCTACCAGCATAAATGACGTATCGCCTGTAAACCCCGAAAGGTAAAAAGTATTTGCTCTGCCCGATATTATGGCTGCATCAAGGTCCATTTTGGACAGGGCTTCCCTGAATTTTTTAAGTCTGTTGTTCATTAAAAGACCCACCTTTATTTTTTTCAATTAAATTTATAGACAGAAAAATTGCAGACAGAATTATTATCTCCATATCAACTTTTAAATATGGTGATGGTTTTAAGGAGAATAAGACATAAATATGAGCAGAAAGGTAATTTTCCCGGATTATTTTTTTGCAAAAAGCCTTTTAATAAGAAACAGCGCAGCCGAATATGAATCCGCGCCAAATCCGGAGATCTGTCCGAGGCAGGCAGGCGCTATCACTGATTTTGCTCTGAAATCTTCTCTGTTATGTATGTTTGAAATGTGGACTTCAACGCAAGGTATTCCTACAGCGCTTATTGCATCCCTGATGGCATAACTGTAATGTGTATATGCCCCAGGATTAATAATAATACCATCATATTTTAATTCAAAAGCCTGATGAATACTGTCAATTATTCCGCCCTCATGATTTGACTGGTAAAAGTCTATCTGAATACCATAATCCTGAGCCTCTTTTTTAAGGGATTCCTCAATAAACTGAAGAGATTTCTTTCCGTAAATATCAGGTTCTCTTACACCCAGCAAATTCAAATTGGGCCCGTTTATTACTCTTACTTTTGGCATCCTATCAAACCTCTCCTGCTTAATAACCTAAACTGCTCTGATTATTCTATCACCAAAATAAACTAATAATTATATCACTATTCATTTTAGCGAATTTATTTACACTCAGCAAGAAAACATATATAATAGCTTAGAATTATATTTTGTCCGGTTTTGGAGAGATAAAATCATTTCACTTTGTCCTTAAATTAAAATGAAATTCATTTAAGTGAGGGATTTTCTTGACCATAAAAAGCTTTCTGAAATTAGTTGAAATTCAGACCAAAATAGCCAGCGTAACACCTTTCATGCTGGGTATCGCATTTACCCTTTATTATTTTGATACTCTTAATGTGCTCACTGTCCTGGCATTTTTTGTTTCGCTTTTATGTTTTGATATGTTTACTACAGCATTGAACAATTATAAAGATTTTAAAAAGGCAATTAAAAAGGAAGGCTACAATTACGAATTCCATAATGCCATAGGCCAGTTCAATTTAAAGGAAAGCACAGTTGTTGCAACAATAATTACCCTTTTTTCAGTGGCAGTTATTTTTGGTGTTATTACCTTCCTCAGGACCGATTATGTTCTGTTGCTCTTAGGGGCGCTGTCATTTTTGATGGGTATTCTGTATTCGGCAGGACCAATACCCATTTCACGTACCTGCTTCGGAGAGGTTTTTTCAGGACTTTTTATGGGATTTTTCATTCCTTTCCTTGTAATCTACGCATCTGTCCTGACTCAAAATCCTGTTGTAATCTCCCTTGACAGCAGTATTTTAAGTATCACTCTCAATTGGAGGGTATTGCTTCCCATACTTCTTATATCCTTGCCGACTGTGTTCTGCATTGCAAATATAATGCTGGCGAACAATATATGTGATGTTGAGGATGACTTTGAAAACCGCAGGTACACCCTCCCCATCCAGGTTGGAAGAGAAAAGGCATTAATTCTCTTTGATGTTTTATATATACTCACTTATATTGATATTATCATTTGTGTCATTTTGGGCTATCTTCCCGTAATATCTCTTATAGCCCTTCTTACAGCTATTAAAGTATATGGAAATGTCAAAGCCTTTCACAAAGTACAGACAAAAAAAGATACGTTCGCATTTTCTGTAATGAATCTCGTATTAATTGCGGTTCCGATAATACTCACGCTGTTTGTCGGATATGTATTTAAAATATTGGCAGGATGAAAAGAGTATTTACTCATAAATAAGCGCAATTCGTAGTTGCGGATGATAAGAAAGCAGGGATTACACCCTGCTTTTTTCTTCCTCATAAATATTTTTGAAAGTAAGTGCGTCCTCGGCCATGGTGCCTCTGGATTCAGAGATAATTACCGGCTCCAGGTCAAGATCTATAATTGCCTGAGCAAGAGGATTAAAGTCGGGTCCGAACTGGATATCCTTATATGACCAATGCTTCTTCTCCCCGCCTTTTCCGAACTCAACCCGGCTGAAATGAATATGAACCTTTCTCATTCTCTCATTTCCAAGATACTTTTCCACAAACTTAAAGACGTTTATAAAATCCTCTTTTTCTTTCATCCCGCCCTGGGTGAGGGAGTGGAGATGCGCAAAGTCCAGACACGGGATTAGCCTTTCATCCAGATTGCATAACACGATAACTTCTTCAAGATTTCCAAGCTGGTTGTGCTTGCCCAAAACTTCCGGGCATATTGTTATATCCATCAAATCCAGTTCTTCTGCACTCCTGATTGTCTCAAGCAGACAGTCCAGCGCCAATTCCATCGCAACCTGCCTTGATACTCCCGAAACATAGCCCGGATGGGCGACAATCCTGTCGGCACCCATAATTTTAGCTGCTTTCAAGGTATCAATAATATACTGGACTGAATTTTTGCGCTTCTGTTCTTCAGTGCTTGCAAGGTTTATATAATAAGGGGCGTGGACACTCAGCCTGATATTGTACTCACGGCATTTTTGCCCTATGAGAAGGGCTGTGTCATCATTGAGGCGAACCCCTTTATTGCATTGGTATTCATAAGCATTAAGCCCCATGCTGTTAAGCCATTGGGGCATTTCATAAGACCTTTTAAAACCCTGTTCATAAAAACTGTCAGAATTCCCAGCCGGGCCAAACCAAATCATATACAATCCTTTCTTACTTAAAGCTGCTCTTTGTATGCTGTCACGCAAGTATATTTTTTATTCTGAAATATACTTTTTCTGTTAGTTAACCACCGAGCTGTATTTGCCATTAAATAAGTTCCTGAAAAAGCTCAATTTCAGAAGGGATATTTACTAATAGCTAATACCCAAAATAAAATTAGCGAAGAAAAAACCTGGTGATCCGCTCATCCTTACATTCCAAGTAGCAGACCGAAATGACTGTTGTTAAAGCAATTGGAGCTTTGCCTGGAATGGACTTATATACTGGCTTATACGCTTCTTAATGCGTCAATAGGATTCAACATGCTTGCTTTTCTGGCAGGAGCCCATCCGAAAATAATACCCACACCTGCCGAGAATCCAACACCTAAGAAGATGGCAAGATAAGATAACCTGAAATCAATGCCTATTCCCATACATGCCAGGTAAGAAATTAAAAGCCCCAAAATCAGGCCGAAAAAGCCTCCGAGCAATGACAGGAAAATTGATTCAATGAGAAACTGGAGCTGGATGTTTTTTGGCTCTGCACCCAGAGCTTTTCTGAGTCCAATTTCGGTAGTTCTTTCACTTACCGATACCAGCATCATATTCATTATTCCAATGCCGCCCACCAGAAGGGCTATTGATGCGATTCCCGCCAGAACCGCTGTCATCATGTCATTCATGGTGTTCATGGTATCAACTATGCTGTCCAGGTTAATAATCTCAAAACTGTTATCTTTAAAGTTGAAAGTCTGGTTTAATATAAGTTCAACCTGCTCTATTACTTCATCAGTATAGGATGTATCGGAGATGTATATTTCAAGGACGTTAATGCTGCCTATACCGGCCATTCCCATAGCGGTTGTATAAGGTATGATAATGCGGTAATCACTCTGGTTACCGGCGAATAATGTAATGACGTCAGAAGTTACTTCTTCATCTATAATTCCTGCCACAAGATATGTCGTACCCCCGATCTGGAGAGTCTTGTCCACAGGGTCCTCGCCCAGAAACAATTCTTTGGCGACAGCCTGGTTAATTATACACACCTTGTTTTTGCTCTCCATATCAAGTATGTTTAAAGGTCTGCCCCTGGCAATGAAATCAGGGCTGTTTCTGAAAAATACTTCGTTTCTGCCCTCAATTTTTATATCTTCAAGGACTTTCCCGTTCTTCACCACAGAAGATACCAATGTAAGATTGGGGGATACGCCTGACACATTCTCGATCTCAGAAAGGCTTTTTATGTTATTGTCCGACAAACCTTGCTTCAATGGAGTTCCAAATGCCTGAACCGCAATTTTCCCTGCTCCCAGATCGGCAAACCTGCTGGTTACTTCATTCTGTAGACCCTGGACAATTGTAATGAGGGATATAATGGCAGTTACGCCTATAACAATTCCGAGGACGGTCAAAAAAGAGCGCATTTTATTGTTAATAATATTTTTCCATGACATCTTTATGCTCTCTTTAAGCATCTTTTAAATCCCCTTCTCTTAAATTGCCGTCTAATATCCTGACGATACGGTTGCCATAACTTGCAATATTTGAATCATGAGTAATCATAATTATTGTGTGGCCTTCGTTATTTAACTCCCTGAAAAGCTCCATAACCTGTTTGCCGGTTTTTTGGTCCAGTGCACCTGTCGGTTCATCGGCAAGAAGCAGGGTCGGGTTATTGGAAAGGGCACGGGCTATGGCAACACGTTGCTGCTGACCACCGGAAAGCTGGTTCGGTCTGTGGTACATCCTGTCTGCAAGACCAACTTTCTCAAGCATTTCCATGGCTCTCTTCCTTCTCTCTGAAGGAGGTATTTTTGAATAAATCAAAGGAAGCTCCACATTTTCCAGGGCTGTAAGTCTGGGCAACAACTGAAATGACTGAAAAATAAAGCCG
The DNA here is from genome assembly GCA_012521705.1 of Clostridiaceae bacterium. Taxonomy (GTDB): domain Bacteria; phylum Bacillota; class Clostridia; order DSM-8532; family DSM-8532; genus DTU059. Next base: position 68,620 of record JAAYLX010000049.1, read on the forward strand.
ATTTCTTTATTCCTTATGCGCGCCAGTTGTTTTTGGTCCTGTTCAGATATATTTCTCCCTCTTAGGATATATGTGCCTGAAGTGGGCATATCAAGACAGCCAATTATATTCATCAGGGTGGATTTTCCGGAACCGGACGGGCCGAGCACTGACAGGAATTCGCCCTCATCGACAGATAAATTTATACCTTTTAATACAACCTGGTCCTCATCCCCCATGTTATATGTCTTCACTATATCCTGCATTAACAGAATTTCTTTTCCCATGCCTGGCCCCCCTTAACGATTCGCCATGCCGAAGGGAATTACTTTGTTGGGAGTAAGGATAATCTCACCCGGTTCAACACCACTGAGAATCTCTGCTACGGTTCCGTCATTTATCCCTACTTCAACATATTTGGTAATAACTTTTCCTTCTGAATCGCGGGTGTACACGAAAGGTTTATTTTCGCTGTCAAACTGGAGGGCCTTCATGGGAACGGTAACTGCATCTTTAACATTATGATTGAGAATCTTAACTTCCACCGACATTCCAACACGCAGGTCTTCATCGTTTTCCAGACTTATGGTTGTGGGGAAATACGAAACACCGTTCACTACCTGAGCCTGTCTCGAAATTTCATCGACCTTGCCTTTAACAGTCTTGTCAAGCGCGTTAATAAAAACATCGGTTTCTTTGCCCAGAGTGACAGCTCTGAGGTCATATTCATCAACCTTTATGATAACCTGCAAATCATTGTAATTTACAATGTCCATTATTTTAGTTCCCATAATCAGGGAATCATCTTCTTCAACATGTATCTCGTCCACTTCACCGCTGATTTCAGCGAAAATTTTAGTATCGTCCAGTTGCCTCTCCAGGTTTTTGTATGCTGCCTCAGCCTGCTTTAACTGCTCCCGTGCGGTGCGGATATTCTGCTCAATGGTCTTTTTGGTCAACTCCAGATTCTTCTCAGCGGAGTCAAGGGACACAAGGGCATTATCATAGGCATCCTGGGCCTGTTCCAGCTCAACTTTGGATATAACGCCGTTATTATAAAGCTCAGTCATTCTTTCCAGATTGGAAGATGCGTTGTTAAAAGCCATCCGGGCGGAAACAAGGGCATTTTCCACCTGCATGAGTTGCTGGTCCTTGCCCGTTCCTGAGGCTTTTTCATAATTTATCCTGGCAATCTCGATATTTGTCCTTGCCTGCTCCAGGCTATCCCTTATTGTGGTGTCGTCAAATTCAAGAAGAAGGTCACCTTCATTTACCATGTCCCCTTCTTTGACATGGAATGTTTTTACGGTGAAAACACCCGGAGAAAAGACCGACTGGCTTGATTTGGCTTCAATATTTCCACTGAAAGTATAGTAGGTGGTTATATCCTGAACCTTGACGGTTTCTTCTGTATATGTTTTATTGTCCCGATTGGCAAAACATGCCCTTAATATCAGAACAGCAAGAAGAACTGCCATGACTATGGTAATTATTCTCTTTGTAAGTTTTTTCCCCTTCATTGGCCCTCCGGCTCTGTGCTGCCATTTTATCTTAAATAAAAATAAAAGATAAATAATAAGTCAGTGATATATTTTACAATAAGTTTGTGAACGAAATGTTAAGAAAAAATTTGATTTTGATTAGAATTAAGGTAGTCTGATGACCTTGTTGTTTTTGGATTCTTTATAAAGGACAAATTTGTTTCCCATAACAGAAACCACATCCGCCTCTATAGCCTCAGATATCTCATCTGCCGCTTCTCTGGCAGTGTAAACCGAATTTTTCAGAACAGATGCCTTTACAAGCTCTCTTGCTTCCAGGGCGTCTTCAAATTGCTTCAAAACATTTTCATCTATCCCGTTTTTGCCTATCTGGAAAATAGCCGGTATGGTGTTTGCAAGACTTCTTAAATAACTGCGTTGTTTTCCTGTCAACATACTCTCACCTCTATGGTACATAATCAAATTCTATTTCGCCCATTCTCACAGTATCTCCCTCCCGGATTCCCTTTTCCACAAGTGCATCAATTACGCCCATGTTCCTTAATGAACGCTGGAAATATCCAAGGGATTCCCGGTCGTTGAGATTGACCATGCTAAGGAGTTTGTCAATCCCCGGGCCTTCAACAATGAAGATCTCGTTTTCACGTCTGACTTTGAACGGCGGCTCATCTTTTTGTAACTTAATTTCAACAGTTTTTTCGGAAGGATCGAAAAGTACGATATCCGGAAGCTCTTTGAGCATTTGGTAAGTATAATTTATAAGTTCATCCACTCCCTTTCTGGTAGCGGCAGAAATTTCAAACACTTTATATCCGCGTTTTTCCATCGCTTCTCTGAAAATCTTAAGCCTGCCCGGATCCTGCAGGGCGTCAATTTTGTTCGCAGCAATAATCTGAGGCCTTTTTGCCAGTTCCGGATTGTACAATTCAAGCTCTCTGTTTATGACATCCACATCCTCCAACGGATCGCGTCCGTCTGTCCCGGCAATATCAACCACATGTATCAATAAACGCGTCCTCTCAACATGTCTTAAGAATTTATGTCCGAGACCCACTCCCTCATGGGCGCCTTCAATAAGCCCCGGAATGTCAGCCAGTACAAAACTCTGGCCGTCTCCCAGAGAAACTACACCAAGATTGGGACTCAGGGTGGTAAACTGGTAATTGGCAATCTTGGGCCTGGCAGAAGAAACAACCGACAGCAAGGTTGATTTGCCCACATTGGGAAAACCTATAAGCCCCGCATCGGCTATAAGTTTCAGCTCAAGTATGACAGTCAGTTCCTCGCCCGGGGTTCCGCCCTTTGCAAAGTTGGGAATCTGGCGGGTTGGTGTGGCAAAATGCTGGTTTCCGGCTCCGCCCTTGCCCCCTTTTGCGATAACTTCTTCCTGTCCTTCTTTATTTAAATCGGCGATAATACGGCCTGTTTCCTTGTCCCTTACAATTGTGCCCTGCGGCACCTTCACAATAAGGTCTTCTCCACGTTTTCCGGACCTGTTGCGTTTGCTTCCGTTTTCGCCGTTTTGTGCCACATATTTGCGTTTATATCTGAAATCCATCAGGGTGTTTATTCCTGTATCGACCTTAAAAATAACATCCCCTCCGTCTCCGCCGTCCCCGCCGTCGGGACCGCCATTAGGGATGTATTTCTCACGGCGGAATGATACGGCACCATTTCCTCCGTTCCCTGCCTTTATATAGATTTCTGCATAGTCTATGAACATGCTCTTCCTCCAAAACAATAAATAATTCCATATATCAGAAAAAGGGACGATAAACTCGTCCCTCACCTGTTACATTAGTATATCCTGTACTTAAACTGAATAAACGCTCACTTTTTTTCTGGTCTTATCAAGTCTTTCAAATTTGACCCTGCCATCAATCAGAGCATACAGTGTGTCATCACTTCCGATACCAACATTGGTGCCCGGATGAATTTTGGTGCCTCTCTGTCTTACAAGGATGTTTCCTGCAAGCACATACTGTCCATCACCTTTTTTGACACCAAGCCTTTTGGCCTCACTGTCACGGCCGTTCTTGGTGCTGCCCACTCCCTGCTTATGAGCAAATAATTGCAGATTAATCTTGATCATGGCTACACCTCCTTGGTTATAACTTGTATATACCGTGAATACTCGTTTTCAATTTGTTTCAGACCAATTTCCATAGTCTCCAAAATAATCTGGGCCCTGGTCCACGCATCAGACGCCATATTGTCGGGTAAGAACATCCTGAGGTTTCCGTCAGATTCTTTATAGGTATTAACGCAGCAAATCTCATCGAGTCCGCCAAGTGCCGTATAGGCAACGGCAGATATTGCCGCGCATACCATATCAAATTCTCCGTTATTTGCTGAACCCGCATGGCCTCTGATGTCAAATCCCGTTATGTCACCGTTCTTGGAACGGTAGATAGTTGCTTTTGTCATAACAATCAAGCATTGATCTTTTCGATCTGTACTTTGGTATATGGCTGTCTGTGTCCTTGCTTTCTGCGGTAGCCTTTCTTGGGCTTGTACTTGAAGACGATAATCTTCTTGCCTTTACCCTGGCCAAGCACCTTAGCGGAAACAGTTGCACCTTCTACAGGATTTCCGGTTACAAGAGAACCATCCTTGGACACAGCAAGCACTTTGTCAAATACAAACTGTTCACCGTCTTCAGCTTTGATCTTTTCAATGAAAAGCACATCGCCTTCCTGAACCTTATACTGCTTTCCGCCTGTCTCAATGACTGCGTACATAAATAGCACCTCCTCCTACCAATCTCGCCTATAAGGGGCAGAAAACTTGCGTTTTTCTGACTTATGTCCCTTTCTCGAGCGGTTGCCGTTATATTTTATCACAGCAGCTTATCCATGTCAAACAGATAAATATATTATATTTATGTGCTATAAATTTGTATTTTAATTATATACTTCAGGCAACTTAAAACATAGCCTGTTTTATCAAAATGAACTTGGCGGCTCAAGACGCGTCTAATTATAAGAGCTTGTCTGTAAAAGAGTTATGGACACAGACAATTATATTAAATATAATAGAGCTGGTATTTTGAGCTCATCTTCTTTGCTCATTGAGACCTGTCGGGAATGCGGTAAACGGACTAATCAATGTAACCGTAAATCGCTTCTGTGTCCGATGGGCAGGGTATTTGATGGGCAAGTTATTTTTATATAATATTTTGTTGCAGGAGTGAACCATGAGACAATATCGTTTTAAAAGTGAGAAAGTTTACAGGAGACGTCGTACCGTGACCGCACTGCTATTGGTTACCATATTAATACTGGCAGGTATCTACGTCTATACCAAAGTTTTATCCAATCCACAGGATAATACCACTCCACCTGAACAAACCACAGAAAATCCGGATGTTACACAAGAGCCTACAAATACACCTGAAACCCCTACCCCGACGCCAACCCCTGAACCACCCAAAGGTACTGAAACAAAAGATCACGGCTTTTTACCTGCCATTGGTTCAGTGGAGAAAAGCGGCAAGATGGATGAAATCCGAGCCAAAGTTGAAGAGTTTATTTCCAGGCAAAAAGGCAAATACGGTGTATATTTTATAGATCTCGCAACAGGTGAAAGTTTTGGAATAAATGACCGCGACAGTTATATCGCAGCTTCCACTTCAAAGCTTCCTATGAATCTGCTTCTTTATACCAAGATTGAATCCGGGGAAATAGATCCCAATGCCAAGCTCAAATATTTGAAGGAAGACTTTGAACCCGGAACAGGAATTATCCAGAATCAGCCTTTCGGCACTGAATATACAGTACGCGAAACATCCAGACTCTCTATTGTCTACAGTGATAACTGCGGAATAAATATGATTATCCGTATCCTTGGCATAGAAAATATATGTCAGTATATATTGGATCTTGGCGGGGACATATACTACGATGACGGACACAGGACGTCACCCCACGACCTCGGCCTTGTTACCCAGGAACTTTACAGGCTTTATCTCAATAACCCCGATCTCTATGGTCAACTTATAAATGACCTTGAAAATACAGTATTCAACGACAGACTGGCGGTCCTTACTTCTGAAGGGGTCAAAGTGGCGCACAAGATTGGAAACCAGGTAAGGAACGTAAACGATGTTGGTATAGTATTTGCCTCCCATCCTTTTGTCCTTGCAGTAATGACTGATAATGTGGATGTTGGAACAGCTACAAACAAAATTGGTGAAATTGCAAAGTTAATTTACAACGAAGTGGAGGCTTATGCCGGCAAATAACCAATACACTTTCAGGAAGACACAACACAGGCAGTAGAAATAAGCAGACAGTTATATTGCGGATATTTAAAGGATAAGCTTGTTTGAAGGTTCAGAGGAAAATAACCTGACGTTATACCAATAAGCTTATCTTTTTAATGACTTAGAAATCAAAACTTCCGGCAATCTCTAAGATGATTTTCCGGAGGACCAAAGAAACAATTAAGAGGTGTAATTATGTACAGGTCACCATACAGAAGGCGGCGCAGACTTAATAAGGGCAGGTTTTTTACTGTAATGTCATGCCTTATCGCTGCAATTGTTGTAATAGTGCTCGCCCTTAAAGGAAAGCTCCCTTTCATGCCAGATGAACTTAAGGAAAAAAAGCCAACTCCAACAACCCCGGCAGAATCTGCCACACCGACTCCAGTGCCAACGCCATGGCCTACTCCGGAGCCCATGCCTGAGGAAAGCACAGATCCGGCAGTTCTTGAGGTATCATGGCAGGATCCGGCTGTATTTACCGGGCCGTTGGCTTATGAAGACGCGAAAAAGGTTTTTGACAAAGGCGACGGGACATCCTTATATTACTGGGTATTTGAAAATGGCAAGCCTGTCGACTATCAGCCCCGTGACCAGATAAGTTTTGGTAAACCTGAAAACTATGCCGACATCGGCGGGGTACTGGCCTTCAGAGGAAATAACTACCGCAATTCCGCCTCTTATGGAACAAGGACCATTACAGATAAAAAACTTGAGATAGTATGGACCCATGACATAGGAGCAATCAGCACAAAGGAAAGCTACTGGCCGGGAACCGGCTGGACGGGACAGCCCCTTTTGGTGAACTGGTCTGAAGATGTCAGAAATATGATGAACATCAAGCCTGAATTCAAGGATAAGAATCTGGTGGAAGTAATTTATCCCACTCTGGACGGAAACATTTATTTCCTTGACATTGAAACCGGTAAGGAAACCCGCGATAAGATAAAAGTAGGTTTCCCCATGAAGGGTACCGGCATGATCGATCCAAGAGGATATCCCATACTCTACACAGGAATGGGCCTTAACGAGAACTCAGGTAAATTTACTGAATTTAAATATATGATGTTCAGCCTCATTGACCAGACTCCGTTGTACAGCATATTCGGGCGAGACCCTGTCGCATTCAGAAGATGGGGAGCCTTTGACTCATCGGCGTTGGTGGACAAGAATACGGATACATTACTGGCTGCTGCCGAAAACGGTCTGGTGTACAGGGTAAAACTCAACACCAAGTTTGACAGGGATGCGGGAACCATAGCCCTTTCACCTCAGATTACCCGCTACCGTTACAGAGATTCAGTAAATGTTGAACTTGGTATTGAAAATTCACCGGCGTTTTATAAAAACTATATGTATTTCTGTGATAACGGCGGCATATTCCAGTGCCTTGACATAAATACCATGAAACCGGTCTGGACTTATGACGTCGGAGATGACACAGATGCAACTGCTGTAATAGAAGAGACAAGTGACGGAGTATTCATTTATACAGCCAACCAGATTGACAAGAGGAGTCAGAACAGCAAACAGCGTGAGAACTGCAATATAAGAAAGTTCAATGCGCTTACCGGGGAACTTGTCTGGCAGCGTGACTACAGCTGTGTCTATAATTTCTATATTAACGGCGGCGCTCTTGGAACCCCGCTGATAGGAAAGAATGACATAAGCGACATTATTATCTTCAATATATGCTTTACTGGTTCAAACCAGGATGGAACACTGGTGGCGCTGGACAAAAAAACCGGCAGGGAAGTCTGGACCAGACACCTTGACGCATACAGCTGGTGCTCACCTGTTGATGTCCTCAGCTCTGACGGAAAAACTTACGGACTTTTCAGCGATTTTGGCGGAAATCTGCATTTGTTCGACCCGAAAACCGGAAAGGATATTGATAAAGTATACCTTGGAGGAAATGTCGAGTCTTCCCCGGCAGTTTATGATGATATGATAGTGGTCGGGTCCTACGCCAAAAAAATATACGGTATAAAAATCAAATGATTGCACTTAAGCATTATTAAGCTATTTATCAGGCATAGTACAGGAGGATATTTATGGCACGATATTACAGAAAAAGGGCAAGCAGAATGGGTACAATAGTCATTGTCCTTGTCATATCTCTTTTGGCTTTGGTAACCCTGCTTGCTGTTCAGGGAAAACTTCCATTTATGGAGGATGATCAATGGAGCGCTTCATCTCCTGCTCCATCAGAACCCGATGATACTCCTGAACCCACAATTGAACCAACTTCCACTCCGGAGCCCACACCTCCTCCCGAGGTTACGGACCCGGCAAAACTTATCCTTAATGTAGAGGCTCCTTCACAGGTAAGCAAAACCAAAGTTTCCACCGGAACCTACCAGAAGAAATTCCAGGATGGTGGAACAATTACCTATTCTGTATTCCGCAACGGAAATACTCCTGTAGATTATACGCCTGATTATCCTATCGCTTTTGCTTCGGACAGGTCATACTCCGAACTTAGCGGTGTCCTTGCTTTCAGGGGTAACCACTACAGAAATGCGCCTTCTTATGGAACAAGGGATATAAAAGAAAAGAAACTGGAAATCATCTGGGAGCAAAAAACCGGTGCCATTTCAGCCCAGAACAGTTTCTGGCCTGGCTCAGGCTGGACCGGTCAGCCTATTTTGGTTCAATGGCCTGAAAGTATTAAGAGAATAATGAACATAAACCCTGAGTTTAAGAACCCGGATTCAGTTGAAGTAATCTATCCCATTCTGGACGGGAATATATATTTCCTTGATCTTGAAACGGGAAAACCGACAAGGCCGAAAATAAATCTTGGATTTACCATTAAAGGTACCGGCGCTGTTGACCCCAGAGGATATCCGCTGTTCTATACCGGTATGGGGCTTAGGACCAATGATACCGCCGGAACTTCCACAACCTTCAAATACAGAATATATAATCTTATAAACCAGACTGAAATATTTACCTTCCCCGGCAACGACCCTGTTGCCCACAGAGACTGGGGGGCAACCGATTCATCCGGAGTGATAAACTGGCAGACCGATACATTTATTCAGGCCGGCGAAAACGGGCTTATTTATAAGATTAAGCTTAATACCAAATTTGACGAATCAGCGGGCACGGTCACCATGTCACCTGATATAGTCAAGTATCGGTATAAATCTTCCTACAGTGCCGACCAGGGTATAGAAAGCTCTCCTGCATTCTACAGAAATCTTATGTTTTTCGTGGATAACGGAGGAACGCTGCAGTGCCTTGATATACACAAAATGGAGCCTGTATGGATTTACAATGTCAAGGATGATACCGACAGCACCATAGTCATTGAGGAAACCGAAGAAGGAGTATTCCTCTATACGGCGAATGAGGTTGACAAGCGCTGCGCAGGCGGCAAAGCTGCAAAAGCTCCCACAAACATCAGAAAATTTAATGCCCTTACCGGCGAGCTGGTATGGCAATATGACATGGATGCTTATTACAGGTATTATATCAACGGCGGAGTAATGGGAACTCCGTTGATTGGAAAAGACGATATAGCCGACAGAATTATCTTCCCTGTATGTTTTACAGGAAGCCAGCTTGACGGAAAGATGGTCGCCCTTGACAAGAAAACAGGTAAGGAGATATGGGTGCGGGATCTGGAACACTATAGCTGGAGTTCTCCTGTTGACATTAAAAGTGCGGGCGGAAAAACCTACGGAATTTTCTGTGACTACGGCGGATATATGCACCTGTTTGACCCTATGACCGGAGAGGACTACGATAAGATTTCTCTGGGCGGAAATATTGAAAGTTCGCCGGCGGTATTCAATGATATAGCGGTTGTAGGCTCCTATGCGCAGAAGATTTTCGGAATCAGAATCAAATAGAATCAAAGGAAAATGTCTAAGTGCAAGAGGCAGAGCTGTGAAATGCAAGGCTCTGCCTTTTTTGCTGCTCAGCCTAAAAGCTGCGCTGTGCAAGTGGCAAATCCGCAATTGAAAGGTATTGTTGTTTGGGTAAGTGTAAATTGCTCTGTCTTTTGAACAATCCGCAATATAGTTGTTTTGATGGGCGCAAATGTTCTGCCGTTTGCGCGTGAGCCGAGGACATTAAAAATACTGTGCCACTTGCACTTAGTGTTAGGCACATAATAACAGCGCCTGATGAGTGAGAATTGTCTCATTCATAAGGCGCTTTATGATTTCTTTATTCCAGCGATGTCCGGCCGCACTCAGCGTTTTAACGCCTCCTGCGCCAAATACAGCCCTATATACTTCGCGTTCTTCCACACAAGACTGTCAAACTTCCTGTCATCATGCGGTATATCGGTATTATTCCAGGGAGTGAGTTCTATACAGAACGCAGGGCGCTTGAACTTCAACCTGAACCAGTTTTCATACCCCGCCCCATAAACCGAAGGTTTTTTGGAAACCGGGAGCATATCGTATTTCGTGAGAGCCGCAAGTCCTTTTGCTATTGACTCCGCCCCGGGTATCTGGCCCACAGTGCCTTCATCCGCCCAGAATATCGAATTGCCTTTAGTATGGAATGAACAAGCAAGAATGAATTCATGGCTTTCCGAAAGGTTCATCATTGCCTGAACTTCAGGTTCGGTGGCAGCGGCAACACCCTTGTAGTTTTCCGAAGCGGGTCTGCCAACATCATCGTATTTCTCTTCCCAGTGGGCAGGATACTGGCGGTTTAAATCAACACCGTTAATATTTGCTTTCCATTCACGGTACGTTTTCTTTACAAGGGCCATGGCCTGAACTTCATCTTTATTGACAACCGAACCCAATCCGTTGTTGACCAGGTTGACCCCGTCTGGATTGACCATGGAAACCACATAAATGGTTACTTTGTCCAAAATATCTCTGGTATCAAAATTCCCGAACTTTTTACTGTCGGTATAAGACCTGGCGTACTCCTCAACCATTTTCATCAGGTAGGAGCTTGTTATATATTCCCTGGCATGATGTGCGCCACAGAAAAGTATCTTCTTATCTCCCCTGCCAAGCTTTATAAGAAGGAGATCCCTTCCCTCCACAGAACTTCCGATGGTATCAAGAGAAATGATATCCGGATAGGTTTCAGAAAGCACTGCGCTTTCTTTCAACATCTGCTCATAGGTGTATGGAACATAAGGATTTACAATACCTGCAGAAACTACGGGTTCCGGTTCAGGAGTCGGTGTTGGCCTGGGAGTTGGGGTATGCTCAGGCTTTTCTTTGCCAGGAGTTAAATCAGGCTTGCTGTTTTCTTCTGGTTTTGGGCTGGTTTCCGGTGCCATATCCCCGGGATCTTTCTCATCAGGACTTAAATCCGATGGGGTAGGAGTTTGGCTTGCAACAAGGTCCATAGACTCTTCCCCGGAATCTTTGGAAAACCCGTCTGAAGGAGCTGGAGTTGGTTCCAAAGTTGGAGTATTATTATCAGGACTGAACCTTGTACATGAGGTCAGAAGTATCAACGCAAGAAGAATTAAAGCAAAACACAGGTACCACATTTTACTTGAGCATCCATCCTGGAAGTTATTCAACATCACTATATGTCGGCTTGGGCGTTTTTTAGAACCAATCACAGGAAGTATTCGACACCTGCCTCAAAGATCTTCTGATCCTTTTCACCTGGGACATTAATGAATGTATTTGTAGTATACCTCTCATTGTGTCCCATTTTGCCGAAAATCCGCCCATCCCTGCTGGTAATTCCTTCAATGGCCAACATGGAACCGTTGGGATTATACCGGATGTCCATGGTGGGATTTCCATCAAGATCAACATATTGGGTTGCTATCTGACCATTTTTTTCAAGCTCTGCAAGCACATGATCCTTTGCCACGAATCTTCCCTCACCATGGGATATGGCTATGGTGTGAATATCTCCTACTTTTACTTTGGAAAGCCATGGAGATATATTGGACGCTACTCTTGTATTAACAAGCCTGGAAACATGTCTGCCTATAGTATTGAAGGTGAGAGTCGGACATTCTTCATCAAGGGGCCTTATTTCCCCATAGGGCAAGAGCCCTAATTTGACAAGCGCCTGGAATCCATTGCAAATACCTAAAATCAGACCGTCCCTGTCGTTAAGAAGCTTCATAACCGACTCGGCAAGGTATGGATTTCTGAAAACCGTAGCTATAAACTTGCCGGAACCATCAGGCTCGTCACCGGCGCTGAAGCCACCCGAGAGCATAATAATCTGGCTTTCATCAATGAGCTTTTTAAGTGCCTTTACAGAATCATCAATTTCTCTGGCTGTCAGATTTCTGAATACAAATACTTCTGTTTTCGCTCCAGCCTCAATAAACTTCTTCTGTACATCATATTCGCAGTTGGTACCAAAGAATATTGGCATGGCAACTTTCGGCCGTGCGAAGTTTATTGGTGCATGCCTCTTAATTTTCGAATCTGCTTTGTATTCAATAACCTTGACATCTGTTTTTTCTTCATCCGCCTTTGCGGGCTTTGTGGGGAAAATGTTCTCCAAAGTACTTTCCCATGCTGAGCATATTTTATTGAGAGGCAGTTTAATACCGTTTATTTTGATTACAGGTTCGGCTATTGTAGTAGCAATTAACTTACAGTTAATGCTTTTGAATAATTCGCCTTCGTCAAATTCAGCAGGTATTTCAACAAGTATTGCTCCATAATTCAGCTTAAACAGGCTGTCAAAATCCATATCCTTCAGTTCAGCACCAATCATGTTACCTATTGCCATTTTGGATATGGCCTCGGCAAGTCCCCCTGCCTTAAGGGTCGAAGCAGACAATACTTTTCCTTCATGAATACTTTCAGTGAGCGCAGTATAAAGAGAAACGAGGCAGTCAAAATCCGGCAGCAACAATTCATCTCTTTTTGCTGACAGTAAAACAACCTTGCTCCCCGGTTTTTTGAATTCTGCCGAAATCAGCCTGGTAACATTAACAGGAGCCAGTGCGAAAGAAACCAAAGTAGGAGGTACATTCATGTCATTAAAAGTACCTGACATACTGTCCTTGCCACCTATGGCGGGCACTCTCAGTTTAAGTTGTGTATAAAAAGCTCCCAGAAGCGCGGAGAAAGGTTTACCCCATTTTGCCGCATCTGTTCCCAGCTTTTCAAAATACTCCTGCAGTGTGAGGCGCGCTTTTCTGTAATCGGCGCCCATGGCGACAAGTCTTGAAAGAGATTCCACTATTGCATAAACCGCACCATGGAAAGGACTCCATTTGGATATATAGGGATTGAATCCAAAGGTCATGACCGTACCTGTGGTTGTATCACCATTCTCCACAGGAAGCTTGGCGGCCATTCCTTCCTGGGGGGTAAGCTGGTACTTGCCGCCAAAAGGCATTAACACAGTTCCTCCGCCAATGGTGCTGTCAAATCGCTCTACAAGCCCCTTTTGGCTGCAAACATTCAATCTTTCAAGATTTTTTATCCAGGCACTTTCAAGATCATCCCTCAAAGATTCCAGGGAATCGTCCATCTTTTCAAGGGGGCTTTCCTTTTCATCAGCCCCGCTGACAAATACCGATGTATATTGTTTTACGCCGTTTGTGTTCAAGAAGTCACGGCTTATGTCCACTATTGTTTTTCCCCGCCAGCTCATGCGAAGGCGTCCGGTATCTGTTACTACCGCAACCTTGGAAGCCTCCAGGTTTTCTTTTCGGGCCTCATTAATGAAATCTTCGACATCAAATGGCGAGACAACAACTGCCATTCTCTCCTGAGATTCGGATATGGCAAGTTCCGTTCCATCCAGCCCGTCATATTTCTTTGGTATGGCATCCAGATTAATATCAAGTCCGTCGGCAAGTTCACCTATAGCAACAGATACTCCTCCTGCCCCAAAGTCATTGCATTTTTTTATCATTCTGGCAACTGAGGTTTTTCTGAATAGGCGCTGTATTTTCCTTTCAGTAGGCGCATTACCCTTCTGGACCTCTGCGCCGCATGTTGAAAGAGATTCCTCGGTATGTTCCTTGGAAGAGCCTGTTGCGCCTCCACAACCGTCCCTTCCTGTTCTTCCGCCCAGGAGAATAATTATATCCCCTGATTCGGGTACTTTCCGGACCACATTGTACCTGGGAGCGGCACCTATGACAGCTCCGATCTCCATTCTTTTGGCAACATAGTCAGGATGATATATTTCATTAACCATTCCGGTTGCAAGACCTATCTGGTTTCCGTAGGAGCTGTAACCATGGGCGGCAGTGGTGGTAATCACTCTCTGGGGAAGTTTGCCGGGAAGCGTTTCTGAAATCGGTGTGCGAGGATCTCCGGAACCGGTGACTCTCATTGCATGATAAACGTATGAACGGCCCGATAGAGGATCCCTGATTGCTCCACCAAGACAGGTTGCAGCACCACCAAAGGGTTCAATTTCAGTAGGATGGTTATGGGTCTCGTTTTTGAACATAATAAGCCAGTCTTCATACCTTCCGTCGACTTCGGCCTGTACCACTATGCTGCATGCATTGATTTCGTCAGATTCATCCAGATTGTCAAGATCCCCGGTTTGCTTAAGATACTTCATGGCAAGAGTTGCCATGTCCATGAGAGTAATATCTTTTTCCTTTTTCACATATACTTTTTTTCTTGTTTCAAGATAAAGTTCATAGGCTTCCCTTACTTTCTGTGCCGTGGGATTGGAAGCAAAATCTGCATTTTCTATATTGGTAAGGAATGTTGTATGTCTGCAGTGATCTGACCAATAAGTATCTATCAGTCTTAATTCGGTCAATGTCGGGTTGCGTCTTTCCAGGTCCTTAAAGTAACTCTGACAGAACACAAGGTCATCCAGGGACATTGCAAATCCCAGTTCTGACATCAGGGATTTCAATTCATCTATGGACATATCAATAAACCTGTCAATAACAGGAACATCGTCCGGGACAGGATATGCTTCTCCAAGAGTTTCAGGCTTATCTAAAGATGCAAGTCTTGTTTCGATAGGGTTTATAACATAATTCTGAATTTTCTGAAAATCTGAATCTGAAATGTCACCAGAAAGGATAATTACTTTGGCTACTCTGATATCGGGACGTTCTCCCTGAATAATAATCTGAATGCATTGTGCGGCTGAATCAGCCCTCTGATCGTATTGGCCGGGAAGAAATTCGTAAGCAAAGAACCTTTCGCCTTCATTGACGGGGATTTCTTCCTCATACACAATATCAACCGGAGGTTCTGAAAAAACCATTATTTTGGCTTTCTCATAATCACTGTCGGTAATGCCTTCCACATCATAACGCTGCAGAATTCTTAGTCCTGTAAGTCCCCCAATCATCAGGTTATCTTTAAGTTCGGAAAAGAGCTTCTGCGCTTCAATATTAAATCCAGGCTTCTTTTCAACATACAACCTTCTAACTGCCATATTAAACTCCATTTCTATCAATATTAACAGAATAAAGGGGTTTTGATTAAAGCGAAAAAGTAAGCATTTGTAATTAATTATAAAGGATTGTACACCTAAATAAAAGTCTCCAAAATTCCAATAGATGCCTGATAATAGCTCATCTCCTTGTTACATTCGACAATCCTGATTACGCGCCCTTCAAAAATTGTCCCAATCTTCCGGATTGTTTATACACGGAAAGTTTCATGGCACTTTCGAAAAAAAGTCACCGGGTCATCCTTGTAAAGAAGCTTATAATGAATATTTGGGAATACTGTGAATATAATATACGGTATGTATTTTGATGAGAGGTGTAGTCATGCCCGAAGGCAGAATCAGACATATGTATCCGGGCGGAAATACTCCGGAAGGTTTTTTCAGCTATTATGACCACATTATTCCGGTATCTGAAGCAAAAAGAATTTACATCCTCAAAGGGGGGCCCGGGACTGGTAAAAGCACATTAATGAAAAAAATCGGGCTTGAATATTCTAAGAAAGGTTATGATGTGGAATTCATGCATTGTTCCACTGACAGTAACAGTCTGGACGGGGTTGTTATTCCACAACTGAAAACAGCTATGGTGGATGGAACAGCTCCTCACATGAGAGATCCTGTTTTCCCCGGAGCAGTGGACGAAATAATTAATCTTGGACAGTTCTGGGATGAAAAAGGATTTGAAAATTCAAGGGATGAAATAATTAAGCTGAGCAAAAAGAAAAAAGAATGCTTTGAATGCGCATACAGTTATCTTAAAGCTGCATCCATATTGAGAAAGGATATTAAATCAATTTACAATAAAGCTTTGAATCCCGGCCGGAAGACGTTTTTGGTCAAAGAACTTGCTGAGAAAATCTTCAGGGAATATCCGCTTTCAGATAAACACGGAAAGCAAAGAAACATGTTTGCAAGTGCCATAACGGCAAAGGGCTTTACCGATTTTCTGGACAGCATCACATCGGATACTGAAGTTATCAGGTTAAGCGCTCCGGTAGGAAGCGATACATCTGATATTATCGATACACTGAAAAAAGAGGCCATCCAAAGAGGTTTTTATACCGAATCATTTTTCTGTCCCATGGACCCTGAAAAAATCGAGCATCTTGTGATACCTGAACTTAAATTGTCTTTGGTTACGGCTAATGTTTATCATGACGTGGGCAATATTGACAATTGCACTACTTACTTTATTAACGATTTGTATAACGAAGATATTATTGCAGGTTACAATAACCGTCTTTCATTCAACAACAACCATGCTGAAATCCTTATACGGCAAGCATTAAATTGTCTGGCAGAAGCAAAAAAGTACCATGATGAGATAGAAATGCATTATGTAAAAAAAATGGACTTTGACAGCATTACAAAACTTCGTGAGAGAATTACAGAAAAAATCTTATCTGCTTAAGATACTCCCCCAAGAAAAAGGAGCGGGCATTTATTTACCAGCTCCTTTTTCCTTAAAGGAATACATAATGTTTTATATTATAAGCTAAAATCTTAATTATTTAACCTTTGTCTTCCCCAAGAACAACTTTTAATGTCATATACTTACCTTCACTGACTGCTCCGCTTTCAGGAATCCTGTAGATAGTAACTTCAACCGTATCACCGGCTTTATACTTATTCTTTTGAGTTTCAAGCTCGTTAAAGGTTGTAATGGGCACACCATTGAATTTTGTTATTATGTCGCCGGTTCTTATGCCTGCCTGGTAGGCACCACTCAAAGGTTCTACACTATAGACAAGGATTCCTTCAGGGACATTGTTTCTCTTTGCGATTTCACTGTTGAAACGGGTATCGACGGTAATTCCCAGTTGAGGCCTTCCTTTTACATAACCGCTTTCAATAAGGCTTTCAGCTACTTCAACCGCTATGTTTGAAGGGATTGCAAAACCAAGGCCTTCAAAGTTAGCTCCCCCGATTTTGGAGGTATTAATACCAATTACTTCCCCTTTGGAATTCAAAAGCGCTCCACCGCTGTTACCGGGGTTAATTGCAGCGTCAGTCTGGATGAGTTTCATTGATTTTCCGTCATCGAATTTAAGTTCACGGTTTAATCCGCTGATTATACCCGAGGTTACAGAACCCATAAATTCAAGCCCTGCAGGGTTTCCTATTGCGATAGCCTTTTCTCCAACCCTTACTTCATCGGAGTTTCCGAAATCTGCGGCAGGAAGTTCAGATGCATTGATCTTCAATATGGCAAGGTCGGTTTTGACATCCCGTCCCACAACTGTTGCATCATAGGGTTTATCAACCTGATTGGGAAGAATGACCTGAATTTTTGAACCGGGAGCTATTTTGTTTCCGCTGCTTCCCAGCATAGCGTCTTCTATAACGTGGTTATTGGTAATAATGTAGCCGTCGCTCCTGTAAATAATGCCTGACCCTGAACCCTGGCTTTCCTGCAGGCCAAACAGGAAGTTGCTGGACTGGAATGATACGCTCACGCCTACGATGGAAGGGCTGACTTTCTCAGCAACCGCAGATTCTACCGAAACAGTGTTGTCAACAATCTCTATCTGCTTTATCGGTGTGATATCCGGATTTTTGTAGCTACCATTGTTCGAACTGCTGTTTTCAGGAATGAAATAAGTAAAATATGCTCCTACAATGCCGCCTGTAAGAAGCGAACTTATAAGGGCTACCACTATCATCGGTACGACAAGCCCTTTGAGTTTGCCTCTGGAGGGCTTTTTATATCCTTCGTTGTAGAAGGAAGATGTTTTTAAATCGTCATATTTATCCTCATTGTATTTATAATAAGAGTATGAATACTGATCCGGATTATTGCCTGGCGTATAATTCCAGCTATTGTTCTGATTATTATATTTATCATATTTATTGAAATCATCCATAGCTCATGTCTCCTTTCTGCTGTACTATTTATATCTTACAAGTCAATATTAACCTTTAATTTTTAAATAGATATGAATAAAATGTTAACTTTAGTATGACTCTATTTCAGGAACGTTACGCAAGGTAAAAATAAACCTTGAACCAGTTCCTTCTTCGCTTTCCACTTTGATTTCCTCATTATGGGAGGTAATAATATTGCGCACAATTGCAAGTCCGAGACCCACGCCAACACGATCTTCGCTGCGGGACTTGTCTGTTTTGTAAAACCTTTCAAAAATGTATTTAAGCTCGTTGGCAGGAATTCCTTTTCCGGTATCCTCCACGCAAACATAAGCCTTTTCTTTGGCTACATAGGTTTTGACAGTGATCGTTCCTTTCTCAGGTGTGAATTTGATGGCGTTGTTCAAAAGATTCAGGACCACTCTCTGAATTAATTCCTTATCAGCCCTGACAAAGATTTTCTCTGACTCAAAATCAGCATTGAAATTTAATTCCTTTTCAATTAACATTTGCTGAAAGCTGATTACACATCGCCTGACAAGCTCATTTATGTCAAAAACGGTAATATTCAGTTTAAGTTCTCCCGCCTGCATTTTTGCGAGGTCAAGAAGTTCATTGACAAGTTTATTCATCCGGTTGACTTCATCCCTGACAATAGTGAGGTATTCTGTGTGCCTTTCCTCGGGAATTACTCCGTCCAGTATTCCTTCCACAAAACCTTTGATGGTTGTTATGGGTGTCCTAAGCTCGTGACTTACATTACCAATAAAGTCTTGCCTCATCTGTTCAAGATTTTTCAGGGCGGTCACCATCTCATTAAAGCTGCGGGACAGGTCGGCAATTTCGTCTTCGCCCTTTACGGCTATTTTCTCTCCAAATTCCCCCGAAGCCACTCTTTTTGCAAGATTTTTCATTTGATTAAGGGGCTTTACCATGCGCCTTGTAAGAATTGCCACGAACAAGAAAGCAATAACTGACCCGACAAGACCGGAGAGAACGAAAATGCCCAGAATTGAAGAACTTGTGCCGAAGACAACGGGCAATTGGGCATGAACAAGCACCAATCCGTCGACCTGAAGATTATACGGAGGGATATGTGAAATGATGAAATGCTCACTCTTTGTTATCCATTCAACTTTTGAATTTGCAAAAAGTCCATAAAAATCCCCGGTAATATAGTCTTCCATATCAGAAGCATACTGTCTGGGATCAGGAAGCCTTGGCCATCCTTCATCCGAGCTTTCCAATTTGTCCTGCACATATTCGGGCATGGCGGAATAAAAAAGAATGGTTCCATCCTTCCTCAATACCCATATAACCGTATCTGTGTTATGTGCAAGGGTCTGAAGAAAAGCCGTGAACAGATCTGTATCGGCAACAACAGGGTTTCTTATCAAAGTATCAAGAGCCGTTACAACTCTTTCAGAAATATTGTCAAGCTGACGAATCTTCTGATTGACGACCATGTTTTTTAATCCGGCATTCATTAAAACACCGGTCACGGTGAAGCTAATGACAAGAACAAGTATAACGATAATCAATATTTTCCCGAACATTGTCCTTATCATCATTTCACCTCAAATTTATAACCTACACCCCACACGGTCTTAATCTGCCATTTGTATTCATTGGGTTCAAATTTCTCTCTGAGCCTTTTAATATGGACATCAACGGTTCTGGAATCGCCATAAAAATCAAAACCCCAGACATTTTCCAGCAGTTGTTCCCTTGTAAATACCTTGTTGGGATTGGACGCCAGAAAATACAACAGTTCCAGTTCCTTTGGCGGCAGTTCCAGTTCCTTTCCATTGAGTTTTACGGTGTAGTTTGATTTATTGACAACAAGACCAGGGTAAACAAGTTGCATGGGTGCTTCTTCATGATGTTCATATCTTCTTAAAACAGCGCGGATTCGGGCTATAAGTTCTTTGGGCTCAAAAGGTTTTACCATATAGTCGTCGGCGCCCAATTCCAGCCCGAGAACCTTATTGAAAGTCTCGTCTTTTGCAGACAGCATGATTATAGGGATGGAGCTTAGTTTTCTGATTTCACGGCATACCTGCCATCCGTCCATACCCGGAAGCATTATGTCAAGTATAACTATATCCGGGGCTTTGTCTTTAAAATCCTCAATGGCTTTCCTTCCGTCATGGCATACCGAAACCCTGAATCCATCCTTTTCAAGATACATCCTTATGATTTCGCAAATATTGAAATCGTCATCCACAACCAATACGTGTGCACCAATGCTCAATTCATACACCCCATTCATACTTGTCTGTATAAGGTTTAATCTGATTCAAAAATTATTTTCCAAAATCCATTATTATCTTTGCCCTAATTATTGCTTAAACAAAACCATATTTCAAGCGTTTTAAAAATGAAAACAACAAAAAATGCCGTCCAATAATATCGGACGGCAAGTATGAAGGGATATACTATTAAAGCGTTTGCGCAATAAGAGTATCCGATTAAATAATTGCGAGAATAATAAAGTTGAATATAAATAATAATGTTGAAATCCACAGAACAGGGTTGATATCCTTGGCCTCACGTTTGCAGATCTTAACTATGCAGTAGAAAATGAAGCCTGTTGCAATTCCATAGGATATGCTGTAGCACAGTGCCATGAAAATACCTGCAAAGAATGCCGGAATTGCTTCGGACAAATCTTCCCACTTAATATCCTTGAATGCTGACAACATCATGATACCAACAGCAATCAGGGCTGCAGCGGTGGCCTGTGCAGGGATAGCGCTGATGAAAGAAGCAAAGAAAGCGCTGAGCACAAACAGGATTGCTACAACAACACTGGTAAGGCCGGTACGTCCGCCTGCTCCGATACCTGCAGCACTCTCAACATAGGTTGTGGTATTGGAAGTACCGAAAATTGCACCTATGGAAGTAGCGGTAGCGTCTGCGAAGAGAGCCTTGTCCATTTTTGACTTAAAGCCTGTGCTTGATTCAAGGGCTCTCTGATCTTCCTCAGAGAAAATACCGGTCTTGCGGCCAGTTCCTATGAATGTACCTATTGTATCAAATGTGTCGGACAAGCTGAATGCAAAGATGGTCATCAGTACCAGAGGAATTCTGCCTGGATCACTGAACAGTGATAACATACCAGGATTTCCGAAAGCTGCGAACATGGTCTCAGGAAGCTGTGACAGAGCTTCTGCGAAACTGATTGTTTCACCTATCTTTGTGATTCCCAAAGGAATACCTGCAAGTGCAGTAACAGCTATACCGATCAGAATAGCGCCTCTTACATTGCATACAAGAAGAATAAAAGTAAGGACAATGCCAAAGATTGCAAGCAAAACACCTGGGGTATTTAATGCAACGAGGCCGGGTACTGCGCTTGAGCTTGCAATCACGGTGCCGCCTTCCCCCAGCTGGATATAGGTTCCGGGGTCTGAAGTAAAACTGAGAAGGCCTGCGCTTTTAATACCTATATAAGCAATGAAGATACCTATACCGCCGCCAATGGCACTCTGCAGGCTTTCAGGAATAGCTTTGATGATTAACTTACGAATTTTTGTTACGGTAATTAAAATATTGATGATTCCACAGATAAATACCATGGCAAGCGCTTCCTGCCAGGTGAATTTGAGTCCGATAACTACGGTGAACACAAAGAATGCATTAAGACCCATACCGGGTGCCTGTGCATATGGAACATTAGCCACCAGACCCATTACGAGTGTACCAATTACTGATGCGATGATGGTCGCAAGGAATACAGCACCCCAGGGCATGCCTGCCTGTGAGAGAATGCTGGGATTAACCATGATGATATAAGCCATTGCAAAGAATGTTGTAAATCCCGCAACAATCTCGGTACGTACATTGGTACCATTCTCCTTGAGTTTAAAAAACTTGTCCATAAAGTACCCCCTATAAGATATTGTTAATTGTGCCAAAGCTTACTGTAGTCCATAGATGCTTAAAATTATCAATTATGCATATGCAAATGTTATTATGCTCTTAAACCAGTTATTGCATTACATATGCACATGCATAAATTCCCCGCAAAAACTAAAAAAAGCAAATAGATTATAAGTGAATCTATTTGCTTAACCGCACAGCCGTGAATACTACATAAAAACACAACTGATGCCGGAGCACCTGCAACGTTTGGTTTTCCAAACAGTCACAAGTTTAATCAGTTTCCTGCGGGAATACTGATCTCTACAGCATTACTAGCTTCACTCATAGTCAAACAATTTAAGGTTGCTTGGTAGAAACTTCCGCCCCATATCGGCAGAATTATATGAGTTAATCGCACTATTAAATTGACATAAACATGTTATCAGATGGTAATACCTTTGTCAACAAATAAGCTAACATAAAAAAGACTGCCTTAAGGCGCATTATAAGACAGTCTTTCTGTTTTAAGCCTATGCTCATTATAGCTTTTTTTTATTATAAGAACCAGGTTATCATTTCTTGATTTCTTTAATGGCTTTTTCTGCAAAGGTTGTTGTAACAATCTTGTCATATGGCGCTCTTTGAGTCAGTTCCCCGGCTTCCTGCATAACATCCATAAGTCTGTTCAATGCTTCTTCCTTAAGTATCGGGTCCTGATTCCATGCGTCTATTTCTTTATAACGTTTTGCGACAGCCTCCAAAGTTTCCATGTCCGTATCAGGATATGAGGGCTGGATAACCTCTGCAATCTCTTTTGGAGTATGGGACTGGCACCACAGCTGACCCTTGTAAAGCGCATTGGTGAACTTCTGGATTATTTCGGGATTCTTTTCTATAAAGCTCTTTTTCGCATAATAACAGGTGTATGGAATCTCTCCGCTCTCCTGGCCGATTGACGCCAGAACATATCCTTTGCCTTCCTTTTCCAGCATGGTAGCGGTTGGTTCAAAGAGTGTTACATAATCACCCGTACCACCGGTAAACGCTCCTGCCATTACGGCAAACTGGACACTTGTGTCTACCGTCAAATCCACATTGGGCACCAACCCGTGCTGTTTAAGCACGTATTCCAGAGTCATCAATGGCACTCCGCCTTTCCTTCCGCCAATAATGTATTTTCCTCTTAAGTTCTCCCACTTGAAATCAGGTTCGGGAGTTCTTCCCACCAGGAAGGAGCCGTCTCTCTTTGTCAGTTGCGCAAAGACAACAGCATAATCTTCTTTGCCTTCATTATAGACATATACACATGCTTCAGGTCCTGAAAAACCAATGTCCACCTGGCCCGAAATAACTGCTGTCATAACCTTGTCAGCACCCTGGCCGGTGGTAATTTCAAGATCTATCCCTTCCTCTTCAAAGAAGCCTTTGTTTATTGCAACATATTGAGGTGCATAGAATACTGACCGTGTAACTTCGCTCAAAGTAATCTTAACTTTTTCGCCTTTGGCTGTTTTTCCGCAACCCGTAAGCAGTACGGATAACAACACAATGGTCGTAATGAGTATAAGTCCCAACCTTTTCATCATATCACTCCTTATATTTAAATTGTTTTAAATACTGTCCTGTTCTCCGGCTGTCTGCTGACCCGTCAGCTTATTCTGTATCCAGACCACACCCTGATACATTAATGCAGCAGCAATTGCCAGAATAATTACACTGGTCATTACAAGATCAAGCTGGAATACCTGACCACCATAGACTATGAGGTATCCCAGTCCGGCTTTGGAAACCAAAAATTCGCCGGTTATTACTCCAACCCAGGAGAGCCCTACATTTACCTTAAGAGCATTTATCATGGCAGGGATATTGGAGGGGAAAACGACCTTGGTAAACACCTGGAGACGGTTTGCTCCGAAGGTCTTCACAAGCTTTATCTGGTCTTCATCTGTGTGTATAAAGGCATTTAATACTTCAAGAATTGTAACTATCAAAGAAATGGCCAGAGCCATGGCAATTATCGCAAAAGGACCTGCTCCGATCCAGATAATGAATATGGGGCCCAGGGCAACCTTGGGAAGGCTGTTTAAAACTACAAGATACGGTTCCAGAACCCTGACGGTGAAATCGGACCACCAGAGAAGAACGGCGATGACAGTCCCAAGTATGGTACCTATGATAAACCCCGCTACTGTTTCAAGGCAAGTGACTCCTATATGTAAAAACAAATCCCCGCTGTCATATAGATTCATCAAAGTCTTTACCATCCTTGAAGGCTGGCTTGTGACAAATGAATCTATAAGATTAAGGCGGGCTGCAACTTCCCACAAGGCAAAAAATAGCACAAGAATCATTGTCCTGATTACCCAGGTGGCGATTTTCTCCGCCCTTACTTTTTTAAGAAACGCAATCCGTTCAGGGGACAAGTTTTCATATTTTTTAGACATGCACATCAAGCTCCTTCCAAATGTTGTTGAAGTATTCACGGAAATTAGGAGCCTCCCTGCATTTAAGAGGAGTACGCTTCTGGCAGTCAAATTCTATTTTATGTATGCTTTTTATTTCGGCCGGTCTGTTGGTAAGTACAATAACCCTGTCTGACATGCTGATACTTTCAGCAATATCATGGGTGACCATAATGGCAGTCTTGCCCTCATTCTTGATGATGCTGTAAATATCCTCGGTAACCGCCAGTCTGGTTTGGTAGTCCAATGCGGAAAAAGCTTCATCCAACAGCAAAATTTCGGGCTGAACAGCAAGAGTGCGTATCAGTGCCGCACGCTGGCGCATTCCGCCCGACAACTGTTTTGGATATTTGTCTTTGAATTCATAAAGCCCGTATGTCTGCAAAAGATGTATTACATAGTCCTTGTTCTCAGGGGTAAGTTTCCTCCTGATCTCAAGCCCCAGTATTACATTCTGGTATATGGTGCGCCAATCGAAAAGGTAGTCCTTCTGGAGCATGTACCCAACTTTTTCAGAGGTTTTTAAAACTTCCTCACCTTCTATCAGAACCTTTCCTTGGCTTGGCTTCAAAAGCCCGGATATAATTGAAAGCAGTGTGGATTTGCCACAACCGCTGGGACCTACAAGACTTACAAATTCACCTTTCTTCACTGAGAATGAAATATCCTGGATGGCTGTAATTTCGCCGTTTAACGATTGGTATTTCATGCCGACATTTCGCACGTCCACAATATCTTCAGACATAAATAAACCCTCCTCTTTTGGTGCTCCACACAAAGCAGCAAGCGCCCTGTACTATCATCATATTGCAATGGGGCGAGGAAGGTGAAAGTCCCTGTTTTATTTAAGGTTTTCAGATAAATTTACAAATATATATAGAGACCAGCATCCCGGTATATGACGCAATTAGGGATGCCGCAACCGCATGACGTGTGTCTTTGACATTGGCTGCACCAAAATATACGGGAAGTGTATATAAAACTGTCTCACTTGAGCCCATAATGGTGGATAATGTTCTTCCCAGATAAGTATCCGCTCCAAAGAGTTTTATTTGCTGGGTAAAAAGGCCCAGTGACGCACTTCCGGAAAACGGGCGTATCAGGAGAATGGGCACAATTTCAGCAGGTACTCCAAGCAGGCTTAAAGGACCTTTTACAAGACTTGTCAAAATATCTATCAATCCGGAGGCATTAATTAAAGAGACTGCCGTCAGGATTCCCACCATTACCGGCAAAACCTCAAAGGCTGCGCTGGCCCCCTCTTTTGCCCCCTCCACAAAAGCGTCAAATACGGGCACTTTTTTCAGATATCCTATAACAACAATGAAAAATATTACACCAGGAACCGAGAATTTTGATATAAAATCAATCATCTAAAAAACATCTGCCTTTTTTCCAGTATTTTAGCCGCAAAAATACCTGCCAGTGTGGACATAATTGACGAAATCCATACGGTAGGCATAATGGACGAAGGATCGACTGCCCCCGCTTGCTGGCGTATTATCAGAATGGTTGACGGTATCATCTGAATACATACTGCATTAATTACTCCGAACATTACCATATCATTACTTGCTACAGGGGAATTGTTGTTGACTTTTGACAGTTCTTTCATTGCCATGATTCCCAGTGGTGTGGCGGCACTTCCAAGGCCGAGAAAGTCGGCACTTATACTTACGGCAATCGCACCGTTTGCAGGGTGGTCTTTGGGTAAACCCGGAAAAAGAAACCTGAAAACACCTTTGAGGAGTTTCGCCAATTTATTTACCAGACCTGCTTTTTCCGCCACCCTCATTATTCCTGACCACAGGCACATGGCACCCAACATGGTGATCACCACTTGCACCGAATCCACGCAACTTGCCAGGACGGCATCGGAGATTTCCTTGGTTCTCCCCATCAGAAGGCCGGTTACTACTCCCGAAAAAATCATTATGACCCAAATCAGATTAAGCATCGCACACTGACCTTGTATAAAAAAGTAACTATTTATACATAGTAATCTCCTTTGAAATTTATTCATTTAATTAAGAATTTACAGATTATCTTGAAGATGACACGATATGATATAATAAAGTAAAATTTAACAAATATTCATTAAAAATGTTCATTATTTATTGACCAACATTTCAATTTTATGGTATCATTCAAATGTATTAAATAGATGGGGGGATGCATTATGAAGTCAACCGGGATTGTCCGTAAGGTTGATGAGTTAGGTAGGGTTGTTCTGCCTATAGAGCTTCGTAGAACTCTTGATATCGCAGAAAAGGACGCTCTGGAGATATATGTTGATGGAGCTACTATTATTTTAAGAAAATATGAGCCCGCTTGTATTTTCTGCGACAACGCGAAGGATATCAAGGTTTATAAGGGCAAAAATATTTGTCCCGAATGTCTGGAAGCCCTTAAGAGTGAACTCTAAAAACCTTAATTTTAGGCTGTTTTGCAAAAAACAGCCTTTTTCATTATAAAACCCGGTATATGGAAACTCTTTGTTGAGCCCATATACCGGGTTCATTTTATGTCAGTGATCAGACTCTTGAAAATACCTTTGCAAATATTTCAGCGGCTTCATCCATGAGTTCACGGGTATGGGTAGCCGTATAACTTGTTCTTATCATACTCTGACCTTGAGGTACGGCAGGTGAGATAACAGGATTCACATATACCCCTTCCTCCAGAAGCTCCTTGCATATTCTGAAGGTTCTCATATCGTCGTAGGTCATAACAGGAATGATTGGTACCTGAGTCTCTCTTAAGGGAATGCCCCTTTCTCTCAACAATCCTCTCATATATTCAGCAATTTCGTTAACATTTCGTACTCTCTCAGGTTCCTGTTTAATGATATTCAGGGCACAAAGCGCGGAAGCCGCGTTTGCCGGAGGGATTGATGCACTGAAAATAAAAGGCCTTGAATTATGTTTTACGTAATGGACAACTTCCTCATTGGCAGCCATAAATCCGCCCAGGCTTGCCAGAGACTTTGAAAATGTACCCATTATAATATCAACTTCATCTTCCAAACCAAAGTGCTCAGCGGTTCCTCTGCCATGCTCTCCCAATACGCCAAAGCCATGGGCATCGTCAACCATAACACGTGCGCCATACTCTTTTGCTATCCGGACAATTTCAGGAAGGTTGCAGATTTCTCCTCCCATACTGAAAACACCATCTGTCACAATGAGCTTGCCCTTGTTGTCGGGAACCTCATTGATGGCTCTCTCCAAATCCTGCATATCATTATGTTTATATCTTATCATTGTCGCAAAGCTTAAACGGCAGGCATCATATATACTTGCATGATTCTCTTTGTCACAGAGAATTACATCATTTCGACCTGCAATGGCAGATATGATTCCTAAATTTGACTGAAATCCGGTGCTGAATGTTATACATGCGTCCTTATTGAGAAAATCAGCCAACTGTTTTTCCAGCTCAATATGTATATCCAGAGTTCCATTTAAAAACCTGGAACCACTACAGCCGGAACCATATTTTTTCGTAGCTTCAACCGCTGCTTCAATTACTCTTGGATCTGATGTGAGGCCAAGGTAATTGTTTGAACCAATCATAATAGTCCTGCGGCCTTCCATGGTAACTACGGTGTCCTGTCCGGATTGAAGGGCATGAAAGTAGGGATATATTCCTGCCTCCATTACCTCCTTAGCCGCGGTAAAGTCCCAGCATTTTTGAAAAAGATCCATGATAACATCTCCCCGTTGAAGAAAGTTTGTAATTATCACCTGGTGTTAATACCAGTCGAAAAAAAGTATAGTTTTATTGTACCATATCTGAAGCAATTATACAGCCATTTATTTCTAATTTGCAGTACCGGGGCCCCTGACCATGGGGCAATATGTATCTTTTCAATGTACTCTCATTCGATTTTATATTACAATAAAATCAAAAAAGTTTTAATAAGAGGTGGGAAATATGGAAAATCAGGTAGTATTGATCACAGGCGCATCCTCGGGAATAGGAAAGGCAACTGCCCAATATCTTATGATGCGCGGTTTTAAAGTTTACGGGACCTCCAGAAAAGCCCCTTCTTGCGATGGACATACACATACCGACCCAAAAAGCGGCGGTTTTATAGATATGATAACTCTTGATGTCACAAATGACACTTCGGTTGAAAATGCAATCAGGACTGTCCTTGAGCGAGAGGGCCGAATTGATGTACTTATATGCAATGCGGGAAACGGAATTGCCGGTTCGGTTGAGGACATCCCAATGGACCTTGCCAGGGAGCAGTTTGAAACTAATTTTTTCGGGACCTTACGTGTTGTCAAAGCGGTACTGCCCGTCATGAGAAGCCAGGGCGGAGGCAAAATAGTTGCTTTAAGCTCAATAGCAGGCGTAATCTCCATCCCCTACCAGAGCCACTACAGTTCAAGTAAATTTGCAATTGAGGGTTTGATGGAAGCACTCCGGCATGAAGTCGCACCTTTCAATATTGATGTATGCCTTGTCGAGCCGGGCGATACAAAAACCGAGTTTACCAGCAACCGCCGTGTTTCTGAGTCCGCCAAAGAAAACAGCCCCTGCTTTGAAAGATTTAAGCGCTCACTTGCCCGTATGGAGCACGATGAGCAGAACGGAGCCTCCCCGGAAAGTGTCGCCAAAGTAATATATAAAATGATTATAAAAAAGAAATCCCCTGCCCGTACCGCAGTAGGTTTCCAGTACAAATGCATATTATTTCTTAAGAAGATTCTTCCCTTCCGGGTCCTGGAGTTTGTCGTCGGAAAGCTGTATAACTAAAGAAAACATAAAGAGGCGGTACCGGAACTGTCTTTACATTGAATACCACCCCTGTAATGTTTCATCTTATACTTAATGTCAACCACCTGTTCAGGAGCATTCCCAAAGCTTTTACCAATGTACAGCGTTCAGAGTTCTTCGCTGCTTTGACAGGTATGGATGCCAGCCTCTCACCGTCAATATCAATATTTAGCACGCCTATGGTCTGGCCTTCAACCACGGGAGCATTGACAACCTCGGGGATTTCAAGAGTTTCAGTAATTTTGTCCTTGCTTCCCTTTTTGACCACCACAATGGCGTCTTCCGAATAGGTAACGGGAATCTCTGTCACTATGCCTTTTCTGACCTTTACTACGCCTGCCTCAAGTCCTTTCTTTTCAATTTTCACGCTTTCCCAGTTGCTGAATCCGTAATTGAGAAGTCTGGCGGATTCGGAGAATCTTAAATCATTGGTTTTAGCCCCCAACAATACTGATATGAGCTTTGTGCCCTCTCTTTCGGCAGAAGCCGACAGACAGAACCCTGCCGCATTGGTGAAACCAGTTTTTATGCCCGTGGTCCCCTTGTAGCGTTTGACGAGTTTATTGGTGTTGTCCAGGTCGAATGTTCCGTCCCTGAAAGTATCATGCCATATGGTTGTGTAGTGAATTATCTTCGGGTGCTTTATAATGAGCTCTCTTGACATAATGGCAACGTCCGCCGCAGTGCTGTAATGTCCTTCGTCAGTCAAGCCCGTGCAGTCAAGAAATCTGGTATTTTTCATACCCAGCTCCTCGGCTTTTTCATTCATCATGGAGACAAATGCTTCCTCACTGCCTGCGATGGCTTCGGCAAGGGCTACCGACGCATCATTTGCCGAATGGACGGCCACTGCTTTCAACAGTTCTTCAACTGTAAACACTTCCCCTTCCTTCAGGTAGACCTGGGAGCCGCCCATTTTAGAAGCATAAGCGGATACGGTAACCGAATCAGTGGGGGCTATTTTACCCGAATCAATTGCCTCCATAACCAGAAGCATTGTCATGATCTTTGTTATGCTTGCTATGGGGAGAGGTTCATGCTCATTGAATGTGTAAAGTACTTTTCCGGTATCGGCTTCAATAAGAATTGCAGCCTTTGCATCCACTGTGAATTTTGGTGTTTCGGAAACTTCTGTATCGTCGCCTTCCTGGTTTTGTGCATTGGTTTCCATAATGGTAATTGAAACATCACTCTGTTCATCCGGTGCCTCTATCTGACTTGTCAGTCCTGAAGATACCGTACATGCAAAAAGACAAATGGCAATAACCAAGACAAAAAATGACCTGCACTTTTGTTTCAAGGATATCACTTCCAAAGACTTATCCAATAAATCTATATGCAGGCTTATCTCGGTTATTCAGGATAATTTTTATTTGATTCATATTTACATCATTGAGTTTTATAGCTTTTACGGGCATGCAAAGAAATGTTAAAGACTTTTTAGCCTGAATTTTATGATCAAAGATTAAGTGTAAAAGATCTGTGCTGTACAAGTGGTACAGCCTTTTACGCGTCCTCGACTCAGAAAAGTTGTAAGGCTCAATACTCGCTCTCTTGGGGTACGCGGGCGAACTTGCCATCCGGGCAAGCGCCGCTCAATCGACATCCTGTCGATTGACCCCAATCGAGCTTCGCATTTCGCCAACAACTTTAAGCTTCGTCTGCGGATTGCTTAAAGACTGTACCACTTGCACATGAACACTGATAAACCAAACCTTCGACTGCTGATTGTTCAGAGCCGTTTGCACTTAAACATCCATTATAAAGCAAAAGCAGCTCGGTGGAAGTCCTTTCTAACATCCACAATCGAGCTGCACATTTCGTCAATAGTTTTGTCTTCACCTTCGAATTACTCAATGGCTCAAGCCATTTTTCCTGAGTTTGTGAAGTACAATTTATTCAACCATGTCAAGGATAAGCGGGGGCATTTCAGGTTTGTCAGGGCTGATTACTACCGCCCTTTCAATTTCCCTGACAGACGCATCAAAAAGATCTGCCTGGTTTGCATGGAGCACCAAAACAGGTTCGCCCCTTGAAACCTTGTCACCCGGTTTCTTAAGCAGCACAATTCCCGCCGCGGGGTCTATGGTGCTTTCTTTCGTTGCCCTTCCCGCTCCCAGAAGCATTGAGGCGACCCCTAAAATATCGGATGAAATTGATTTTATATATCCATTGTCTTTAGCTTTATATTCCAATGTATGGACTGCTTTTGGAAGAAGAGAAGTATCTGAGACCACATCCGGAAGCCCATGCTGATTCTTTATCATATCTTTCAGTTTTTCAAGGGCTTTCCTGCTGTCTATGGCTTCCCTTGCAAGTTTCCGGCAAGTCTCGAAATCGCCTTTACCTGCCAGTTCAAGCATTTTGCCT
The DNA here is from genome assembly GCA_012521705.1 of Clostridiaceae bacterium. Taxonomy (GTDB): domain Bacteria; phylum Bacillota; class Clostridia; order DSM-8532; family DSM-8532; genus DTU059. The sequence continues at coordinate 100,071 of JAAYLX010000049.1, forward strand.
GCAAGAGTGAGGCAGACTTCAGTGATATCTTCAGGGCCCTTTCCTTTGAGGACTTCTATTGCCTCCTTAACTTCAAGGGCGTTACCAACAGCATTTCCAAGAGGTTTATCCATATCTGTAATAACAGCCACGGTCTTTCTGCCTGCCCCATTTCCTATATCAACCATTGCCTTTGCAAGTTTTTTCGCCTCGTCAACGGTCTTCATAAAGGCACCGCTGCCCACTTTTACATCCAGAACAATTGCATCTGCGCCTGCTGCAAGTTTTTTACTCATAATACTTGCCGCAATAAGCGGGATGCTTCTTACGGTGGCCGTTACGTCCCTTAAGGCGTACAGTTTTTTGTCGGCGGGCACCAAATTGCCGGTCTGGCCGACAACAGCAAGGCCGGCAGCTTTAACTGCATTTATAAATTCCCCGGTTGGAAGTTCAGTTCTGAACCCCGGGATTGATTCCAGTTTATCTATGGTGCCACCGGTATGTCCGAGGCCTCTTCCGCTCATTTTCGCTACCGGAGCTCCGCAGGCAGCCACAATTGGCCCAATTATCAGCGTGGTCTTGTCTCCCACACCACCTGTGCTGTGTTTATCTACTTTGATTCCCGGTATGGGGGACAGGTCAATTTGATCTCCCGAAGCCGCCATAAACTGCGTGAGCTGCAAAGTTTCCTCATCATCCATCCCGTTAAGACATATTGCCATAAGAAGGGCGCTTGCCTGATAATCGGGAATTGAGCCGTCCACAACTCCTTTTACAAAGAATTCGATCTCAGCTTTGGAAAGCTTTTGTCCATCCCTTTTCTTTTCAATAATATCTACCATTCTCATAAAAAGGCCCTCTTTCTTATATTTTTCATTATTATTTAAGGATTTCGCTTAAGAAACTCTTGCCCTCTGTCTTTGCATCGATGCCCAAATATTCCGCAATGGTCGCAGCGATATCCGAAAAGCTTTCTCTGGTATGGATGTTTGCCCCGGCTTTCACATTTCTGCCGTACATAATAAGCGGGGTGTACTCCCTTGAATGGTCTGTACTCTCTGTAGTGGGGTCACATCCGTGGTCGGCGGTTATGAACAAAATATCTTCATCCTTCAGGTTGTCAAGTATCTCAGGAAGACGTTTGTCAAACTCAACCAGGCCTTTGGCATATGCTTCAGTGTCATTGCGGTGACCATAAAGCATATCAAAATCCACAAGGTTGGTGAAAAGAATTCCTGAGAAATCCTCTTTCATCCACTCCAAAGTTCTGTCAACACCATCCATATTGTTTTTGGTATGAACTGCGTGGGTAACACCAGATCCGGCAAAGATGTCTTCTATCTTTCCAACAGCCCTGACCTCGAATCCCTGCTCCTTGGCATAGTCGAGCACAGTCTTTTTTACAGGCTTTAATGAAAAATCATGTCTTCTTTCGGTACGTTTGAAACTTCCGGGTTGTCCTATAAACGGTCTGGCTATGACTCTTCCTACACCATGCTCACCCTGAAGTATCTCACGGGCTTTCTCGCACATATCATACAGCTCTTCTATCGGAATGATTTCCTCATGGGCAGCAATCTGGAAAACGCTGTCTGCGGAAGTGTAGACAATGGGATAACCGGTTTTCATATGTTCTTCCCCGAGTTCCTCGATAATAACGGTACCCGATGCGGGGTAATTTCCAAGAGTTTTTCTTCCAACCGCTTTCTCGAATTTTTCTATGATTTCGGGAGGAAAACCGTTTGGATATGTCGGGAACGGGCGGTCAAGAATAATGCCGGCTATTTCCCAGTGGCCTGTTGTGGTATCCTTGCCCTTTGAGCGCTCGGCCATCCTGCCCACTGCCCCTTTGACATTTGTAGGCCGGTCAAGATAATCAACACCATCTATATATCCAATTCCAAGTTCCTCAAGATTCTTAAGGCTGAACCATGGAGCATTCTTCATTTCTTTTGCAATATTTCCCAGGGTATTGCTTCCCTCATCCCCATACAATGCAGCGTCAGGCAATTCGCCAATACCTACGCTGTCCAATACAATAATAATCGCTCTTTTCATTTTTATTTCCTCCATAAGAACAAGATTATAAAATCTTACTCATCTTATTAATTTTAAAGTTTAAGGTAACAACCTTAAAGATAATATTTTTATTCTTCTCTAATTTTACCTTTTAATTTCTATTGCAAAACATTAATTTATTCGATAACCCTAAAACCCCTAAGAACACAAGCCTCGAGCCATATAGTATTCCTTGACTGATGTTGGGAAAATGCTGAACCTTCGTACATAATTGTATTGCAAATCAGTAAAAGTGCAAGTGGCACAGTCTTTAAGCAATCCGCAGACGAAGGTTAAAGTTGTTGGCGAAATGCGAAGCTCGATTGGGGGCGATCGACAGGACGTCGGGCGAGCGGCGCTTGCCCGGATGGCAAGTTCGCCCGCGTCCCCCAAGAGAGCAAGCATTGAGCCTTACAACTTTCCTGAGTCGAGGACGCGAAAAGACTGTGCCACTTGCACAGCACAGCTTCCCTGAGTCAAGACATGAAAAGGAAGAGCCTTTGCACACAAACTTCTTAACAAATTATTAAACAAACACGGAGTACTCAAAAGCATGAGCTATTTGCCTATTGCAACTTTTCAATTGAAAAAGACTTGTGTTTCATTGCCTGAAAGCTTGTCCCTTGCCGCCCCCTTGTGATAATCTTTTAGCAGGTGGTGGACGTAAAGTGTACATAATTATCCTGATATTATTATTTGCCCTTTTCATGGTACTTCAGGCAGGGCATTTAAAAAGAGAATACTTTACACTTAACGATGGAAAGACAAATTTACGGATTGCTTTTATTTCAGACCTGCATATGGGACTTTTGCTGGTATCTGAAAAAGAAATAAAAAAAGCACTCAGAGAAGAAAAACCTGATCTTATAATTATTGCAGGCGACATAATAGACCGGGAAAAACACATAAATGACTTCACTAAATTAATCAGAAATATTTCCCCGGCGTGTCCCGTCTTCGCAGTATTAGGCAATCACGATCATCGTTGTTTCAACAAAAACCCAATTGTTAAAGACATGTTCTTTTTCAATATCCAGAGTCTTGGAATAGAAATTCTGGTTAATGAATGCATTACATTCCACAAAGGCGACAAAGCTGTAAATATTATTGGCATTGATGACGAAAAATGCGGTAATCCCGATGTAAAACTTGCCCTCTCACAAAAAAACACCGAGGCCGACCTTACAATATGCGTCGCCCACAACCCTGATACCGCCCTTTCTATACCCGCAGGAGAAACAGACCTCCTACTATGCGGACACTTCCATGGCGGTCAGATATGGATGCCATTTAATCTTGAATACAGACTTTTAAGAAGGGAAAAAACCTGCAAAGCAGGTTATCGAAAGGGGTACCATGTTATTAATGGTGTTCCGACCTACATAAGCCGTGGAATTGGCAATGTAATTTTCCCCTTTCGACTTGGTTCCAAACCGGAAATTACCTTCATCGACCTTTAATCTTGCCGGTTGGCTATTTCAATCAGGCTGTCAGCAGTATACTCAATCTCATCCAATGTATTAAAATAACCCGGACTTATGCGTATAAGTCCTGTACTTTCTGTTTTCAGTTCTTTATGGGCAAGTGGCGCACAGTGAAAACCAGGACGTACCGCTATCTCATATTTGGAATCCAAGATGTTAGCTGCCTCGGAAGAGTCAATGCCTTCTATTGAGAGAGCGATAATACTACTGTTATTCTCCGGTTTTGAATATAGTTTGATTCTCTTTATGCCGCTAAGGCGCTCATGGAGCCTGTCAATCAGAAGCTGCTTTTTCTTGCGTATTTCATCAATCCCTGTCTTTAAGATGAAATCCACACCTGCGCCCAGTCCTGCTATTCCGGGCACGTTGAGTGTGCCGCTTTCAAGCATGTCGGGCATAAAAGATGGATGAATCGTCTCAAAAGAACGGCTTCCCGTCCCGCCCTGGAAAATTGAGCGCAATTTTATATTATCGGCGACATAGAGTCCGCCTGTTCCCTGCGGCCCCAATAAGCTCTTATGACCGGGAAAGGCGAGCATGGATATTTGCATTGACTCTACATCCAAAGGCAAAACACCGGCTCCCTGGGAAGCGTCAACCAAATAATGAATACGCCTTTTCTTTAAATACTCCCCTAATTCTCTGTAAGGAAGGACAGTACCGGTGACATTGGAGGATGAGCTTACTACAACAAGTCTGGTATTGTATCTTACAGCTCTTAATATATCGCGGGCATCTATATCCCCGTAGATAGTGCGTGGTTTTACTATGGTATAACTTATAAGGCCTTTTCTTCTTAATTCATACAAAGGCCTGAGTACCGAATTGTGTTCCATGGCTGTCGTAACCACATGGTCGCCGGTTTTCAACAAGCCCTGGATTGCCATATTAAGAGCATACGTTGCATTGGGGGTAAAGGCTATTTGAAGCGGGTTCTTTATATTGAACAGTTCAGCAAGGCTGTCCCTGGTTTTCATGACACATGCGGCAGATTCCCTTGCCATCTTGTGGGATGACCTGCCCGGATTGGCGCAGGATTCCTTCATGAAGGTATATACCGTGTCATAAACTGCCTCCGGCTTGGGAAATGATGTTGCGGCATTATCCAGATAAATCATGCACTGCCTCTAAGGGATTAAGTCTTAGTTTTATGATATGCAAAGAGACATGCTTAAGTGTTCTTACGATTTATCTTTGTTTTATTTCTGAAAGCTTTTCTTTTACCAATTTCATATCCCTGAAAAAATCAAGACGTTTGCTGTTATCCCTCAGGACAGCCGCCGGATGATATGTAGGAATCATAACGTATCCGCCTTTTTCAATACAAGTGCCACGTACCTGGGTTATTTTCAGATCACGGTCAATTATAGCCTTGGCTGCTGTGGCTCCAAGGCAAACTAAAATTGAAGGCTTAATGTATTTTACCTGGAACCTGAGCCACGGAAGACAAGCGCTTACTTCATCCTGAGTCGGGATCCGGTTTTCGGGAGGCCTGCATTTTACTATGTTTGCTATATAATAATCCGAAGGGTCAAATTCCAGTGCTGTGAGCAAAAGGTCAAGAAGTTTTCCGGCACGGCCTACAAAGGCCTCTCCCTGGATATCCTCCTGTTCACCGGGACCTTCTCCGATAAACATCAGCGGGCAGGGTTTAGGTGTTCCCCGCCCTATGACCACATTTTTTCTATAAACGCTAAGGCCACACTTTTCACAGTTGTTGCACCGATTTATAAAGTCTTCCCATTCGTTCACAATACTGCCCCCAAAAATTATGAATTCAGCTTCCTGGTTGTACCCCTTATATTAACGTTCTTAAATCCTGAAGGGATCAGAGGGTGTACATCCTGTCATAATATTCGTCAAGCACCCTTTTCATACCGAATCTGTTCTTGACTGAATTTATGGATGCGACCATCATTTTAATCCACTTTTCCCTGTTGTCATAGAAAGTGGGGATTACCTCCTTTGTAAGAACGTCCTTAAGCGCTTCAAAATCGTGCTTGTCACATTCTTCCTCGTTTTCATTCTCATAACCGTCTCCGAACTGCCAGCCGTTGACACCATGCTCACAAGCCTCCGGCCACCAGCCATCAAGTATTGAAACGTTAAGAACACCGTTCATGGCCGCCTTCATACCCGAAGTACCCGAAGCTTCCTTTGGACGCCTTGGATTATTGAGCCAGATATCCGAACCCCTGGTCAGCATCTTTCCAATCTCCATATCATAATCTTCCAAAAACACTACACTGTCAGGATAACGCTTTGTCATTTCAACAATATCGGAAACTATCTTTTTGCCTCCGTCGTCCAGCGGGTGGGACTTTCCTGAAAACACTATCTGCAATTTGCCTTTCTTAAGAAGGGGCTCAATAAACGCCCTGTCCCTGAAAATAAGGTTTGAACGCTTGTAAGGCGCCGCACGCCTTGAAAAACCAATCAGAAGTACATCGGGGTCAAGTTTTACACCTGTCTTGTTGTAAATAAAATCTATCAGTTCCTTCTTGTTCTCCAAATGTCTTTGCCAGAGCTTGTCTTTGGCTTCGTTGCTTCCGTCATAGTTAGCTGCCATATCCAGCATCTTTTCGTCAACCCATGTAGGAATGTGGATTCCGTTGGTTATGCCGATTATTTTACTCTTTCCTCTTACCTTCTTCCACATTTTATTGGCAGTTACCCTGTGGAGGTCGGCAACAGCATTTGAAATTTTCGAAAGCCTCAGTGTACCCACAGTCATATTGAAAGGATTTCCACCTAACTGCTTTAACTGGCTTTTCTTCATGCTCAGGTTTGCCCCCATATACATGAATCTTTCCAGAGGGTGGGATTCATTGCCCTGTATTACAGGGGTATGGGTGGTAAACACAACCTGTTGCCTGGTCTCTTTCCAGGCTTTTCTGAATGACATTCCGATTTCCATTTTCTCGCGGATAAGTTCAAAGCCTGCGAAAAGCGCATGACCCTCGTTAAAATGATAGACGTCGGGATTGTGTCCCAGAGCCCTCAAAGCCCTGACGCCTCCTATTCCCAGAACCATCTCCTGGGCAACGCGCTCCTCACCAAACCAGCCATAGAGCTGTCCTGTTATCCATCTTGCCTCACCATCGTTTCCGTCAATATCAGTATCAAGAAGGTACAGGTTGTTTACTCCATGTGCGTCATACTTCCATACCTTTATTTTTACGTCCCGGTTGCAGATTTTCACGCTGACTTCGACACCGGTATCCTTCAAAAACGGGTATTCCCTTATTTTATAAGCATCGTAAGGCATCCCTGTTTCCCTGTCGATGTACTGGTCGCCATAACCCTGCTTCCACTTTATTCCTACCCCGATGATAGGATAGTTTTCGTCACAGGCAGCTTTTAAATAGTCTCCGGCAAGTATTCCAAGACCTCCGGCATACAATTTCACATCGCTTTGAATACCGTATTCCATACAAAAATAAGCAACTTCAGGTAACTTGGACATATAAAGTACTCCTTTCAGAATCCAATTATAAACTAAGATCAGAATTTAAATTTGTGTTCCTCACCCGGTTTCAATACGATTTCACGGTCAAAGAGCAGGATGTCAACGGGCTCACCCTCTTCAAGAATCAGGGACACTTCGTTCTTGCTGACTATTACTTTTATCAGTCTTCCTCTGAACATCAACCTGAATGAATATCCGGCCCAGGCTTCGGGCAGGCGTGGGCTTAAGTAAAGCCTTCCCTCTTTTATTCTCATTCCTCCGAATCCATGAACTATACTCATATAGGTTCCGGCCATGGAAGTTATATGAAGACCGTCATCAGTGTCCTTGTTGTAATTGTCCAGATCAAGTCTGGCAGTTCTAAGATAAAGTTGGTATGCTTTTTCAATACGGCCTATCTCTGCGGCAATTATTGAATGTACGCAGGGTGACAATGAAGATTCATGGACAGTCTTAGGCTCATAAAAATCAAAGTTTCTTTCTTTAACATCCAGACTGTACTGGTCATTTAAAAACCACAAGCCCTGCAATACATCCGCCTGTTTGATAAAACAGGATCTTAATATTCTGTCCCAGGACCAGTTCTTGTTAAGGGGAAGGTCTTCAGGGGAAAGGTCTGAAACAGTAAGCAGTTCCTTGTCCAGATATCCGTCCTGCTGAAGGAATATTCCAAGTTCGCTGTCCTCTGGAAGGTACATCTTATCACTGTAAAACTTGAAGGTTTCGATCTCTTCATCTGTCAGGTTCAGTCTCTTTACCGCCGAAGCGTGTAAATCAGGATATTTCTCCTTCATCATTGACAGGATCTCAATGGTATAGTCGAAATTCCACTTGACCATACGGTTAGTATACCAATTATTATTTACATTATTTTCGTATTCATTGGGTCCGGTGACACCTAAAATCATCACCACATCTTTGCGTGGGTTATATTGAGCTCTCGATACCCAGAACCGTGAAGTTTCAACAAGTATGTCTATGCCCTTTTCAACAAGATAGGACTCGTCCTGGGTGTAATCAGTGTAATTTTTAATGGCGTAGGTTATGGCGCAGTTTCGGTGGATTTCTTCAAAGGTAATCTCCCACTCGTTATGGCATTCCTCACCGTTCATTGTGACCATGGGATAAAGGGCGCCTTTCATGCCAAGTTTCCTTGCATTCTCCTTTGCCTTTTCCAGATGATTATAGCGGTACTGGAGAAGGTTTTTTGCAATGTCTGGTTTCCTGGTCTCCAGGTAAAAATACATGCAATAGGCCTCTGTGTCCCAGTAAGTGCTTCCCCCATACTTTTCGCCGGTAAAGCCTTTGGGACCTATGTTAAGCTCAGGATCATCGCCTGAATATGTGCAGTTTAGCTGATAAATATTGAATCTTATTCCCTGTTGGGCAAGAACATCCCCCTCAATGGTTATGTCGCCCATGTGCCAGATTTCATTCCATTTATCCCTATGTGAATCAAATAAAGTGTCATAGCCTGTTAAAGCCGCATTCTCCGCCTTCTCAAGAGAAATCTTTGCAATTTCCGAGGCATTGTAATAGCGGTCGCTTATTACGGCAACATACTTCTCCAGAGTCAATGTCCCGTTCTTTTTGACTGAGGAGTTAAGCCTGAATCCGACAAATTCGCCGTTCCTGTCGGTGACAGGTTCACTTGAATTCAAAATAGCCGGGAAGTTATAGCAGAAAGCAGCAGAAACATTGAAATCTGTTTTTCTGGTTTTCATGCAGACATACGCAGATTTCTTTTCATGCCCGCTTGAAACATACTCCCAAAACTTCTCATCATAGTTGGCGTCTTCATTTCTCACGTCTCCGTTTAAGAAGGGGATAAAAGTAACCTCTGCATCTTTCGAAAGGCTTTTTACCGAATATTTTATTGCTGCCAGATCGGGATCTGCGTAACTTAAGAAGCGTTCTGTTTTGATTTCAAATTCAGATCCGTCCTTGCCAATAAAGACAAAACTTCTTCTGAGGACACTTTCCTTCATGTCCAGTTCCCTGTAATAATCGGTGAAATTGCATTTAGCCAGGTCTACTACTTCTCCGTTTATGATTACTCTTATACCGATAAAATCAATGGCATTGAGAACCTTTGCGAAATACTCCGGATAACCTATCTTCCACCAGCCTACACGGGTTTTATCCGGATAATAAACGCCTGCTACATAAGTACCTTTAAGGGAATCTCCAGAATAATCTTCTTCATGGTTGCCGCGCAGCCCCATTCTCCCGTTGCCTGAAGACATGAGACTTTCAAAAAACCTGTTCTCTTCGGATGAGAAACCTTTCTGAATTATCTTCCACGGGTCACTGACAAGAAAACTCATTATAATACCTCCCAAGGCTTTAGGTGGAATTATCTATACTTTTTATACCCCATAAACATGGCGTCAACTTACAATTAACAAAATTTTGTCTGTTGGACACTCATTATAATATATTTCTATAATTTTGGAAAGAATATCAAAGTCAATTTCTGCCTGTACGAGTAAAAGCCTTAACAGAATGCTTTTGATACGGCGACGATAGGTTCAGCTCTCACGGAAAGCCATTTTGTTGCACGGGAAGAAAAAAGGACTTAACCTCACCTAAGGTTAAGTCCCTTGTTATTATAATCTTTCTTGCTATTACCAAGTCTATTGTTATTTACTAAACATCTTCTTATAACTTAATCTGTATGAATTATTTTGTCCCTTGTAAACAGACAGAATTGAGTTTTACATTGTAATGGTCTGTTCCCTTCCGGGTCCGACACCAATGTATTTTATAGGTACGCCGATTATTTCCTCTATCCTCCGGATATAGCGTTTTGCTTCAACGGGCAGGGATTCAAAGCGTCTCATTTTGGAAATGTCTATATCCTTCCATCCTTCAAATTCCTCATAGATCGGCTCACAGCGCTCCAGTTCCTTCAAGTTGGAAGGGTAGTAGTCTATCAGCTTGCCGTCCAGCTTATATCCGACACAAAGCTTAAATGTATCCAGCTTTCCTATGGTATCCAGGTGGTTCATACAAAGTCCGGTAAGTCCGTTAATCCTTGCCGCATATTTCAGCATAAATGCATCCAACCAGCCGCAGCGGCGAGGACGTCCTGTTGTAGTGCCGTACTCATGTCCCAACTCCCTGATCTTATCACCTGTTTCATCAACAAGCTCTGTGACAAAAGGACCTGCGCCGACACGGGAAGTGTAGGCTTTCATAACACCAAGAACAGAAGTTATCATCCTTGGCCCTACTCCTGCGCCTGTGCAGACACCGCCCGCTATGGGGTTTGAAGATGTTACATAGGGATATGTGCCAAAGTCGAGGTCAAGGAAAGTTGCCTGCGCTCCTTCAAACAATACGGTCTTTTCTTCCTCAAGAGCTCTATGGATAATTGCATTGACGTCTCTGACATAGGGTTTTAACTGTTCAGCATAGGCCAGGTATTCCTCAATAATCTTGTCCGCATCAAGAGGAGTTCCACCGTATACTTTTTCAATAATGGCGTTCTTTATCTCAATCACGTCATATACTTTTTGCTTGAATGTTTCGGCATCCATGAGATCGCCCATTCTTATGCCGCTTCGCTCAGCCTTGTCGGTATAAGCCGGTCCAATGCCCCTCTTTGTTGTTCCAAGGCCTGAACCTGTTTTATTTCTTCTTTCTTCCTGAAGGTTGTCCAGTTCAATATGCCACGGCATAATCATGTGAGCCCTGTCGCTGACATACAGGGTCGCCATTTCAATTTCGCGTTCTTTAAGATTTGAAATTTCAGAAAGTAGGACTTTTGGATCTACAACAACACCATTGCCAATAATACAGGTGACATTTTTTCTTAAAATTCCTGAGGGAATAAGATGCATGGCGAATTTCATTCCATCATACACAATAGTATGCCCTGCGTTGTTACCGCCTGAAAAGCGGACAACATAATCTGCATCTTCAGATAAAATATCAATATATTTACCTTTTCCTTCATCTCCCCACTGGGTTCCTACAACTACTATACCGGCCATACAATCATGCCTCCAAACCAAAAAAAGTAAAGAAAAATCTTAAATAGGACAATCATATTATAAAGGCTTCCGCACTTTAACGCAAATTTATTATGTACTTCCGTCAGAATACCCATATATTATATCAGAAAAAAGAGCAATTCCTGTACATATTATTTACCCCATGTTTTCTCTTTAAGCGTTCATAAAAATAAATAAAAGACCTTCCCGAAACAGGTTGGTCTCTTAAAAAAGAGTTTTACATGTCACTAAAAATTTCAGATTATTGTTGTCTTATTCATTAAACCACAATTTCTCCGGTTTTAAGACTGACGTATATGAGCCAGTAACCGCCCATGTCCCTGACGTCACTTTCTCTTAGAGGAACCCATCTGCATGCGGTTTCAAAAGGCCGGTTGTCTCTTTCATTTTTCGCAGGAACACCAATTACGTAATAGTCTGCGCCGTTATCACCGCGGTAAAGTCCTGCCAGTACATGCTTGAATTTGAAAAGGCCCACTAATATCTTTGGATTTGCAAACACAGGCACATTGACTCCTGCCAGATACATGATATTGCTAAGTTTGGACAGGTCTGAGACCTTGTACCATGAATATCCCCTGCTTGAACGCTTAAAAGGCACATACCTTTCAAAACTGTTTTGTAATAGTCCTTCAAGTTTGGTGACATCGCATTTCATGAAAGATGGTTCCGCAGGGAAAGCTTTTACTTTATTAAGGCTTCCTGTTTCCACGGCAGAAATTGGTTCCTGTGAAATATCTTCCTTAACGGGCGTCGCTGTCATGGTAGCCTGTTTGACAGGGGGTTGTACATTTTCGGTTGTTTCTGCAGAAACCTTGAGGGTATCTTCATTCTCAGGCTCTCGGGCCGGCTCCTGGTTCACCTGGATCGCATTTTCCCCCAGGGAAGGAGTGGGATATCTTTCTGTTTCAGGAGCTACCTCCACGTTTTCTTCGGTTACGGTATTATCAGCCACGGTACTTGTCTCAGGCTCTTTTTTCAGTAACAGCTGACGTATACTTTCATCCCATTTATAACTTTTCTCAAAGCTTGAGAATAACGGTATCCACTTTCTGTTGTTATTTTCGGCAGTAATGGCAGCGTAACGTACGGATTCAGGCTTTACGCCATTCTCTTTCAAAGTGTCGGCATCTATTTCCAGACCACTCTGCATACCGTTGTAAGTGACATTCATATCTCCTGCCAGCAAGGGTATCAAGTTTTCACCCCGGGCGAAAATCAAATACAGCCTGTATACAAATGGCCCCTGCTTCAACCCCTTGACGTGCACTGACGCCTGAATCCTGCCTTCCCAGGAATCAAGGCGGACAAAAGCCTCCGGGGTGCTGCCTGAACTGAAGCCACTATCAAGTTCTTCCATTATTGCGTATTTCCTTGTGAAACCCGTAAGCGACTGCATAATACCACCCTCTCAGCAAATTCTCATAAAATTATACGCTGATGGTACGGGTGGTATAACTTTGCCTTGGATTTAATTTTGTTTACTAATCGGAACAAAGTATCAGAAAGGATTTCAAGCGTCAGTTTTCAGGGGAAATATTCTCAAGAGCCTTGCATAATCTTGCAAAATCTTCAACTGAAAGCTCTTCAGCCCTGACACTTTCTTTGATATTAAGTTTCAGAAGTGCCGTCCTCACAGTATCTTTCCCGCCTGTAAGCCAGGGCTGGCCACCCAGAGAGTTTAACAAGGTTTTTCTTCTCTGGCCGAAGGACGCCCTCACAACTTTGAAAAAGAAGGACTTGTCGATTTCTCCCGCCCAGGGGAGTTCTCTTTTTACAAGCTTTACGACTGCCGAATCCACATCGGGTTTCGGGATAAAACAATTTCTTGAAACTGTAAATGCAATTTTGGGGTCTGAATAGTACTTAACAGCAACAGAAAGCGAACTGTAATCCTTGGTCCCGGGAGTTGCCGCCATTCTCTGGGCAACTTCCTTCTGAACCATGAAAACCATGGCATCCCATTTGGGGTCATTTTCAAGAAGTTTCATGACAATGGGCGTGGTTATATAATAGGGAAGGTTTGAGATTACTTTCAAAGGACCTTCCCATCCATCCACCAAAGATTTTAAGTCAACTTCCATGATGTCTTTATTCAATAATTCAATGTTTGAAAAATCACTTAGATTTTCTTGTAGTGCCGGAATAAGGTGTCTGTCAATTTCAACAGCTATCACCTTTCCGGCACGCTTTGCAAGCTCACAAGTCATGGACCCGATTCCGGGCCCGATTTCGATGACAAGATCGGAAGAATCAACTTCTCCCGCCTCCACAATCTTCCTGATTATGTTAATGTCAGTAAGAAAGTTTTGGCCTAATGTTTTGGTAAGTTTCAAGTTATATTTCTTGAGTATCTCGTTTGTATTAATCATTAACTTATCTTGTCACCTGCAGTAAAATTATTCACACGGATTGTCGTTTTGTTTCCAGCGGGTATCGTTTTGCTCGGTCAGAATATAAACTACAACAGATCTTCTTCCCCAACTCTTAACACGGCTGGCTGAATCAAAATACAAGTCTATAAGGTTACCCTTGATCGCGCTTCCAATATCGGCAGCTATGGCAAAACCATAGTCAGGCGCCGGCCCAGGCACTTCCACATACACTTTTGTGCCCAGAGGAATCACTTTTGGATCAACGGCTATAACGCCTTCCCTCACCCTAATGCCTGTGTATGTTACACCAAAGGCAGGGTGGTCAGGAGTTTTTCCCGTATCCTCAAATGAAGCTGTGTATGCAGTTGCCTGCATCTTAAGTTTTTTGGAGTATCTGATCAATTCACCTCTTGAGTTCCTGAAGTTAGGGACAGTACCGAATTCTACAATCTGGTTGACAGCCTGCTTTACTATGGCGTCATTTACAAATTTCCTGTCAACAGGTTTGCCATCCTCATAAACAATTTTGTAGTATTCTTCTTTTACGCCGTTTTCACCCGCTTGAACAATCTTGGTTTCGCCCTCGTTCATAGTATTATTGGGCTTTTGAACAACTTCAAACGGTATGTCCGACTTTTCTGCCACAATCTCCTCAGTAACCCTTACTAATTTAATATCCATCCCCTCAACTACGGGATCATCGGGATTTACCCCCACAAACCGGTCCATGGGTCCGACCGAAATACCAAAGTCTGCAAAAACTTCTTTAACAGTATCTCTAAAGGTTCTAACCTTTTTTATCTCTCCATCCACGTATAAATTAACAGGTACAGCTCTTTTAATGGTGATGACATTCAATCCATCCGGATCCAGTGCTGAATCCAATGGCACACTTACATAGTCATCCGAAGTCAGATTAATGTCAGCCAGCTCTAAAGCCTGCCGGACATTTTTTCCCATAGTTTTTATTAACAGTGGCTTGCCATTGTCATAAATCTGAATGTCCTTACTTAATAATGAAAATAACATTAAGCCTGCACTGATTGCTAATGCTGATAAAGAAAACAGCAAAGCCAACCGTTTAAGGGGAAGGGTTCGTTTGATGTATCTGATATAAGAACCATCCATTCAAACTTCCTCCTAAATTATTCTATTCTTAAGCAATCTGCAAAGCCCCTTAATTCTATATAACTTTATTTTTATTGTCAAGTCTTCCCAAATTTAAGCCGCTGTAACCATTATTATTACCCAATTTTCAAGATCGGGGTTGTACCTGAAAGTTATTTCCAGAGTGTTGGCTCCATTGCGAAGGTTGTTCTTGATTCTTTCAGCATTAGGCTGCCTTAAAGATAAGGTTGTCTGAACTCTGGCTTTAATATCGTATGCTCCTGCATCATCCTGAAGTACAACAAAAGATTTGGTCATGTCATTTTTGGATTTCTGAATATAAATTGACTCGATTTCAGAGATGGTTTTTAGATATTCTTCCTTATTTAAGGGTGTGTCAAAGAAAGTGAACTCTTTGTCCAAATACAGGTAAGAAGCTTCATATCTGTTATTTGTAATGTCGCTGAACCATTTTGCCGCTATTTCCCTTACCTGGTCCTCCATGAAAACCTTGAAAGTATTAAGAGCCTGGTTCTGCTCCCGTATTTTCTGCATGTTTTCATTTTCTTTTTCCAAAGCCTCTCTTAATTGGTTTTCCAGCTCAATGATTTTATTCTGCTGGGTTTCCTTCTGGCTTTGAAGGTCTCTTACGGCATCTTCCAACTCTTCCACAGTGGTTTGAAGGGTACGATTCTGACCCCTGAGCCAATCCTGTTCAATTTTATTCATATCCCTTTGTTCCATTAGGTTTTCTTTATCCCATAAGAGATAATTCAACATTATAAAGGTAAACAGAACTAAAAATGAAACCAAGATTATAACAATTTTCTTCATCATTGCTCTCCCCACTCAAGAACAGCCAATCTTTATCCCGGCCGACTACATATTAAGTCCGAACAGGTTAACAGCATTTTCTGTGGTGGCCCTTTCGACCTCTTTATAATCTATTTCTTTTATTTGAGCTATTTTTTCAATTACATATTTTATGTTTCCTGACCAATTCCTTCTGCCTCTTAAAGGCTCAGGCGAAAGATAGGGACAGTCGGTCTCAACCAAAATCATGTCCAGAGGCGCAAATCGTACGACCTCAACAGGCCTTGCCGCATTTTTGAAAGTGAGAGATCCGCCAATTCCTATCTTGAATCCAAGGTTGAGTACCTCCCTGGCCATTTCCACAGAACCGGAAAAGCAGTGAAGTACTCCACCTGTTTCATAAGCTTTTTCACTTTTGATTATATCAAGTATATCCTTGTGGGATTCCCGGTCATGAACTATAATAGGCATCTTCAGGCTGCGGGCAAGGTCGATCTGCCGGGCAAATACATTTTTTTGTACATCTCTTGGCGAAAAATCATAGTGGTAGTCGAGGCCTATTTCGCCGATTGCCACAACCTTTTTCTCCCCGGCAAGAGTTCTCAGGGTATCATAAGTGTCGTCCTTCCAGCCTGATGCCTCATGAGGGTGAACTCCCACAGCTGCATATATAAAAGCATAATTTTTTGAAAGCTCAATTGATTTTCTTGCGCTTTCCAAATCCGATGCGGCGTTTACTATGTGTGTTACGCCTGCTTCAACGCATTTGTTGAGGATTTCATCCCTGTCTGTATCAAATTGTTCGTCGTCATAATGGGCATGTGAGTCTATCAAGATAACCTTGTCCTTTCTTACCTGACTTTTGCGCCATCGGCAATGTCGCCGTCCACAGTTACAAGCACAAGCCTTTCTGATTCCTCTGCGGCAAGAATCATGCCCTGGCTTTCAATTCCGCGCAATTTGGCAGGTTTCAAGTTTGCGACAAGAATAAGTTTCTTGCCCACAAGTTCTTCGGGTTTATAATACTGGGCAATACCCGACACAACCTGTCTTTGTTCCTCACCGCACTTGACAATGAGCTTCAGTAATTTGTCACTTTTTTCTACCTTTTCACAGGAAAGAACTTTCACAACCCTTAGTTCAACTTTGCCAAAGTCTTCAATGCCAATGAGTTGTACTCCCTCAACTTTTTCCTCAGCTTTGCTTTCCTTTGCTTTTTCCTGCTGTTTTGAGTCACCGGACGGAATCATGTTTGCCAGGCTTTCAAGTTCCTTGGCTATATCAATACGTGGGAAGAGAACTTCACCGGCTTTAACAGGGGATTTATTGGAATATACACCCCAGGTTCCCGCACTTTCCCATGTCCTCTCTTCTTCAGAAATAGCAAGCTGTTCCCAGATTTTTAACGGAGTCTCGGGCATAAAAGGCTGAATAAGCACGGATACAATACGGATGCTCTCAGCCAGGTTGTACAGAACTTCCGCAAGTCTTGCCCTGTTGCTCTCGTCCTTGGCCAATGCCCAGGGCATGGTTTCATCTATATACTTATTGGTTCTGGATACTGCCTTCCAGATCTCTGCAAGGGCAGTACTGAACTGGAGTTTGTCCATGAGTTCTTCTGTCCTGGACTTTAAATTGCCAAGCACAGATTTCAGATCTTCGTCAAAATCTCCTGACTGTCTTTCTTTTGGCAGCGAGCCATTGAAATATTTATTTATCATTGCCACAGTACGGCTTACCAGATTGCCGAGGTCATTGGCAAGATCGGAATTTATTCTTGAAATCAATGCTTCGTTGGAGAATACACCGTCAGCTCCAAAAGGTACTTCCCTCAAAAGGAAATAACGAATGGCGTCTACGCCGTATTTATCCACCAGAATAACAGGATCCACAACGTTTCCTTTGGATTTGGACATTTTGCCGCCCTCAAGGACAAGCCATCCGTGTCCGAAGACCTGTTTTGGAAGAGGAAGTTCCAAAGCCATGAGCATTGCCGGCCAGATAATTGTATGGAATCTTACTATTTCCTTGCCCACCAGATGAACATCTGCGGGCCAGAATTTATTGAAGTTCTCATCATTGTCAGAGCCGTAACCCAGGGCGGTAATATAATTGGAAAGAGCATCAATCCATACATAGACTACATGCTTCTCGTCAAATGAAACCGGAACTCCCCAGTTGAAAGATGTACGGGACACGCACAAATCTTCAAGACCCGGTTTTAAGAAGTTGTTGATCATCTCGTTGCGGCGGGATGCAGGCTGGATGAAATCAGGATTTTCTTCAAGGTGCCTGATAAGCCTGTCCTGGTATTTGGAAAGTCTGAAGAAGTAGCTTTCTTCCCTTGTCTTTTCAACCTTTCTGCCGCAGTCGGGACAATTTCCGTCAACAAGCTGGGTTTCGGTCCAGAAGGATTCACATGGTGTACAATACCATCCTTCATATTCGCTCTTATAAATATCACCCTTGTCATAAAGGGCTTTGAATATCTTTTGAACCGCTGCCACATGGTAGTCATCAGTGGTACGGATAAACTTGTCATTGGTTATTTTCATAAGATCCCAAAGCTTTTTGATGCCTTCAACAATATTGTCAACATATTGTTTGGGAGTTATATTATTCTCTGCCGCAACTCTCTGGATCTTCTGCCCATGCTCATCAGTTCCGGTAAGAAACATGACGTCATAACCCTGAAGCCTTTTATACCTTGCCATAGCGTCGGCAGCAACAGTTGTATAGGAATGACCTATATGAAGTTTTCCGCTTGGATAATAAATTGGGGTTGTAATATAAAATGTTTTCTTGCTCACTTATAGTCCCTCCACATACCATGTTTTCGATATATGATAACTCAGGCTGATCTATTAAGTATAATCTTTGAGTAAACTCCCAAGCGCCTGTAACTTAACAAAATCAGACACATATATTATACTTTTGCAAATTTTGCATAACAGAATTATATCATGATTTTTCCTTAATAGTCACTTTTCTGCGTTAAATATCCTCAGCAGTGACAATAACAGTACAGTAAATACCGTTTCCCCTGCCGAACTCGGTTAATCCTTCCCCGGAAGTTGCAGTAATACCGACACAATTCCCGTCTATGCCAAGAAGCCCGGCAATACTATCCCTCATTTTTTCGATGTGTGTGGCAAGCTTTGGTCTTAATGCCTCTATGGATACTGAGACATGGATTATTTTTTTCTCTCCAAGGGTTTCCAAAGCTTTTTTCACATAAACTCTGCTGTCGGTAATCCCCTCTTCAAGGCAAAGCCGGTCAGCAACTTTACCCAATATATTAACACAGCTTATGCCTGAAATCGCGTTAGTCAGGGCATGGAGCACCACATCCGCATCACTGTTTCCTTCAAGGGGAGGATATCCTTCTATAACCACCCCTCCAAGTACAAGTTTCTTGTTGCTTTCTTTTTCCGCAAATCTATGGCTGTCCTGGCCTATTGCTACTCTGTACAAACAATCAACTCCTGACTTCAGATATTGATATTTAATAGTATAAGTAAATTGTTCCCAAAAAGGTAGAGTAGTAAAATAAATAATGGCCTGGTCAACCTGCAAAAGGTCTTCCCGGCCAAAATTTCACACGGGTTTGATTATTAATTTAATGTTGATATTCCGATTACTCGGATTCCTTTTCTTTAAGTTTATAGCCCAATACCATTAAACTGTCGGACAAATGTACATTTTCTACAACTACTTCATCGCCCAGTTTTAAGTCGGTAGGCGTAAAATTCCATATACCTTTTATTCCAAGTTCTTTAATTTTATTGGCAACGCCAACTACATGTTTGTTGGGGACGGTCAGAATGGCAATATCCACGTGATGATTCTTCACAAAATCATCAAGATCATCCAGATGGAGGACTTTAATATTGTTGATTACAGTCCCGATTTTCTTTGGATCTACATCGAATATCCCTATCATTTCAAAACCGCGGTTTTTGAAATTCTCATAGTTTGCAATGGCGTTTCCCATATTACCGGCACCGACTATGATACATTTAAATCCCTTGTCGGTACCAAGTATTTTGCCTACTTCCTCATAAAGCAATTCCACATTATAGCCGTAGCCTTGCTGTCCGAAGCCGCCAAAGCAATTGAGATCCTGCCTGATTTGGGATGCAGTGATATCCATGCGTTGGCTCAGTTCTTTTGAAGAAATCCGCTTAATGTCCAACTTGATGAGATCCGAAAGATAGCGGAAATACCTGGGTAGTCTCCTGATAACTGCTATTGATATTTTCTTTTCTCCACTCATCTGTTTAACTGCCCCTTATCCTAATTTCCAAGTAGCAAAGCCTAATAAAATATTAACATTTCGTTATTTTTCTGTCAAACGGTATAGATATTTTTACCACATGGGTTATTCACGCAAACAGCTATTCAGGGTCAACGTATTCACTTATTGATCCTCTCAAGAGCTTCCTTAAGATCAATGGCTCCGGTATAAATAGCCTTTCCGATAATGGTTCCGGCAGCACCCGCCTTCTTAAGCTCAAGTAAATCATTTATACTTGAAACCCCTCCCGAAGCAATCACTTCCATATTGGTTTTGGCAACCATCTGCCTTATTGCTTCAGTATTTGGTCCTGACAGCATTCCGTCAGTAGCTATATCTGTATATATTATGGTCCTGACGCCGAAAGATTCCATTCTGGCTGCCAATTCCAAAGCGCTGATACTGCTTATCTCCTCCCAGCCTTCCACGGCAACCATGCCATCCTTTGCGTCTATTCCCACGGCTATGCGCGGGCCATAAATACTTACAGCTTCTTTTACAACATCAGGATTTTTGACTGCAGCAGTTCCAATAATAACTCTTTCCACCCTGGACTGCAAAATACACTTTATATCGTCCAGGGTCCGGATTCCCCCGCCTGTCTGGACAGGGATATCCAATTGGTTTGCTATATTTATAATGAGCTTTCTGTTGTCCGAGCCGCCCCTTGCAGCATCCAAATCAACAATATGGATGTAATCTGCGCCATATTCCTGAAATTTCAATGCCACATCAATCGGATTATCCGAATATACTGTTACATCATTGTACCGTCCCTGGGACAACCTTACGCATTTGCCCCCAAGGATATCTATCGCCGGATATAAGACCATATTAATATTATCCACCTTACTTCATCCAATTAATCCATAAGTAACGGGAAATGACTTCCGCCAGTAAATGGCGGGACTTTATTATAAACAAAATTAATGGAGAACAGACCGTGGGAAAAGTTATGGGTTAAACTTTTTTCCTGTCAGGCGCTCATAAGCTTCAATATACTTTGCCTCGGTTTTCCTTATTACTTCTTCGGGAAGTTTTGGAGCAGGCGGTTCCTTATTCCAGTCAAGGGTTTCAAGGTACTCCCTTAAATACTGTTTATCAAAACTCTTCTGCGCCCGTCCGGGTTCGTAGTCGGCAAGCTCCCAGAAACGCGAAGAGTCGGGAGTCAGCATTTCATCGGCAATGACAAGTTTACCGTCCAACAGCCCAAACTCAAATTTGGTGTCTGCTATGATAATACCTTTGCTGAGCGCATATTCACTGGCTTTATTGTAAATGGCGATGGATTTCTCTTTGAGCTCGGAGGCAAGCTCTTCTCCGATGGTTTCCTTTACATACTCAAAGCTGACATTCATATCATGTCCTTCTTTTGCCTTGGTTGAAGGGGTAAAGATCGGCTGTGGCAATTTATCAGCCTGTTTCAGCCCCTGGGGAAGCTTGATCCCGCTGATAGTTCCGGTCTCTTTGTAATCCTTAAGCCCCGAGCCTTCCAGATATCCGCGCACGATGCACTCGGCCTCTATCATTTTGGCTTTTCTGACCAGCATTGATCTTCCCTGCAGTTCCTCTTTGAATTTTGAAAGGCCAAGGGGATATTCTGAAACATCGGTAGTTACCACATGGTTTCCAATTATATCTTTGCAGAAATCAAACCAGAATTCGGAGATGCCGTTTAATACTTTACCTTTATTGGGAATAAGGTCATCAAAGACTACGTCGAAAGCTGATATCCTGTCTGTAACCACCATCAGCAACATGTCTTCTCCGACCTCATAAACATCTCTGACTTTTCCTTTTACAAAAACCGGCAAATTAATGAAATCAGTATTTCTCAACAACATAAGTCTTCCTCCGTTTATCAGTTTTCAGACAAACTATTTATATTAATCCTGAAATTTACGTCTTATAATAAACCCTTGGTGGACATGACTCCCTGAATTGAGGGGTCAATGGTGACAGCTTCTTTAAGGCTTCTTGCGAAAGCCTTGAAAACTGCTTCAATAATATGGTGATTGTTCTTCCCATACATAAGTTTAATATGCAGAGTCATACCCGAATTTACCGCCAGTGCCATGAAGAACTCTTCAAAGAGTTCGGTATCCATTTCCCCTACCTTTGGCGAGGAGAAAGGCACATCAAATATTAGGTACGGCCTTTTGGAAAGGTCAAGGGAGACCAGAGCCAGCGATTCATCCATGGGAATTATACTGCTTCCGTACCTCAAGATGGATTCCCTGCTTCCCAATGCGTCAGAAATAGCCTTGCCCAGAACAATACCCGTATCTTCAACTGTATGATGGGCATCCACATTCAGGTCGCCCTTACAGGTCAATTCAAGGTCAAATCTCCCGTGGGCGGCAAACAGCGTCAGCATGTGGTCCAGAAAACCTATGCCGGTATCAATGACGCTTTTTCCGGTTCCGTCAAGGTTAAGCTTAAGACTTATATCAGTTTCTTTGGTTTTCCTGTTCAATTCGACAACTCTCATCATATTAAACCTCTGGCTTCATTTTAAAATATTAAATCCAGGATGGAGTTCCATGGATTTATTCTGCCATAATTATCCTTATGCATTCAACAACTTTTCGCATATTTTCGTCCGTACCTACAGTTATTCTGAGGAAATCCGAAATTCTGTCAGCCCCGAAATTCCTTACAAGGATTCCATGCTGCCGAAGTTTTGCCAGAGCTTCAGGTCCTGAAATCCCCGGTATTCTGACAAACAGGAAATTTGCCCTGGAATCTGTCACATAAAGGCCCAAAGCCTTTAACTCTTCCTTTACCCACTCCCTGGTGTTAATTATCCTGTTTCTTGTCTCCATGAAATAGTTATTGTCCCTCAAAGCAGCCTCACCGGCAATCTGGGCCATTGTGTCAAGGGGATATGAATTAAAGGAATCCTTGACTCTTTTAAGTCCCTCTATCAGAGAAGCGTTTCCTATGGCAAAACCTATCCTGAGTCCTGCCAGGGATCTTGATTTGGAAAGGGTCTGAACCACCAGCAGGTTATCATACTTTGAAATCAAAGGCACGCAGGATTCCCCGCCAAAGTCAATATAGGCTTCATCCACTACAATTAATGTATCAGGCCTTTCCTTCAACAACTTTTCAATGCGTTCTTTATCAATATACAGCCCTGTAGGGGCATTGGGGTTTGCAAAGACAATAGCCGTAGCGTTTTCAGGGTAGCTGTCCAAATCAATTGTAAAGTCTTCTTTTACCGGGACTTTAACGTACGGTATCTGAAAAAGGTTGCAGTACACCGGATAGAAACTGTAAGTTATATCAGGAAAAGCCACATAGGACTTTTCATCAAAAAAAGTTTTGAACAACAGTGCAAGAACTTCGTCCGAGCCGTTTCCCGCAAAGACTTCCTGCCCGGATATATTGTAATTGTCTGCGACAGCTTTTTTTAAAATTTCTCCGTCCGAATTCGGATACAGGCGAAGTAAATCGGTATTCAGGTTTTTTATTCTTTCGATTGCCAAGGGTGAAGGAGGATAAGGATTCTCGTTGGTATTGAGTTTTATAAGATTATTCTCCTTTGGCTGTTCCCCGGGCACATAAGGTACAAGATTACGGGTGTTTGAATTCCAGAACCTGCTCATTAATTTCCACCGTCCTCCCGTATTCTTATGCTGTTGGCGTGAGCTGTGAGCCCTTCCGCATCTGCAAATGCTGCGACATCAGATGAGACTTTTTCAAAAGCTTTCTTGCTGTATGATATAATGCTCTGCCTTTTGACAAAATCATATACTCCAAGAGGGGATGAAAATCTGGCAGTTCCGGAAGTAGGCAGAGTGTGGTTCGGCCCGGCATAATAGTCTCCCAAAGGTTCAGGAGAGAAGTTGCCGAGGAAAATGGCTCCTGCGTTATTTATTGATGGCAATAATGAGAAAGGATCCTCCACACACAGCTCAAGATGCTCAGGAGCAATTGTATTTGCTATTTCAACAGCCTGGTCAATCGAGCCGGTTATGACTATTGCTCCGTAATTGTTAACCGATTTTGAGGCTATATCTTTTCTTGGCAGTTTTTCAAGCTGGATTTGAAGTTCTTTATTCACTTCATCAGCAATTTTCTTTGATGTGGTTACCAGTATGGCAGACGCGAAAGCGTCATGCTCGGCCTGGGAAAGAAGGTCTGCAGCAACATACCTGGGATTGGCCGTCTCGTCTGCAATAACAAGCACTTCGCTGGGCCCTGCTATCATATCAATACCGCAGATACCAAAGACCAGTTTTTTGGCAGTTGCAACATAGATATTGCCAGGCCCGACTATCTTGTCAACTTTGGGGATTGATTCGGTTCCATAGGCCATAGCTCCAATTGCCTGGGCTCCGCCTGTCTTGAATACTCTGTCGGCGCCTGCAATTTTTGCACATGCAAGAATAAGGGGATTTATTCTGCCACTCTTGTCCGGGGGAGAGCAAAGAACAATCTCCCTGACACCTGCAACTTTAGCAGGAATGACATTCATAAGTACAGTTGACGGCAGCGGGGCGCTTCCGGCAGGAACATAGACACCTGCCCTGTCAAGAGGAGTAATCTTTTGACCAAGGACAACACCATCCTGATTTGTTGTAAACCATGAGTTTTCCTTCTGTCTTTCATGGAACGCCCGTATATTTTCAGCTGCTCTTTTTATTACATTCAAAAGTTCTTTGTCAGCCGACTCAAGAGCTTCTTCAATTTCGGATGCTGATACCTCAAGTTCCTGGGGAGAAATTAAGACGCCGTCAAATTTTTGGGTATATTCGCTGACAGCAGCATCACCCCGTTCTTTAACTCCACGCAAAATCTCCCTTACGCTTTCTTCAATGTCAGCCCTGTTCTCAATACTCCTGCTTTTTAACTGTTCATAAAGGATATTCAATTCATCCCTGCCATATTCAAAAACCTTCATAACGTATCCTTCTCTGCTTTTTTGGTTCATCGGCAAATAGCAATGTTTGTATTGTATATTGATTAAATGAATATATTGTAATATTAAAATAAAATACTATAAATTACATCTTTGCAGAAATATATTCTTTCGTTTTTCTTTCCGGTTACCTAAAGCTGTTTTCTTATATCCTGAATCAGTTTTCCAATACGTTCTTTTTCCATTTTCATGCTGACCCGGTTTACAACCATTCTGGCGCTTATATCGGCTATTTCATCCAGGACCACAAGCCCGTTTTCCTTAAGTGTTCTACCTGTCTCAACCAGGTCCACAATGACGTCTGAAAGGCCAACCAGCGGAGCAAGCTCCACCGAGCCGCTGAGTTTTATGATTTCCACTGACTCCTTTCTTTTACGTCTGAAATACATGCGGGCAATCTCAGGGTACTTGGTGGCCACCCTTGTAATGGTTATTGAGTCCATGCGGCCCTCAAGTTCCTTTGGGCCTGCAACACACATTTTGCATTTTGCAAAGCCCAGGTTCAATACTTCGTACAGGTCACGCCCTTCTTCCAAAAGGGTATCCTTGCCGACAATGCCTATATCAGCAGCGCCGTACTCAACATAAACCGGAACATCGGCAGGTTTGGCAAGGAAAAAACGTATCTTGTTTTTTTCATCAGTTAAAATGAGTTTTCTTGAATTGCTTTTTAGCTCGGTACAATCAATACCGGCTCCTTCCAGAAGGCTTATTGAAAGCTCAGTAAGACGGCCTTTCGCCAGGGCAATTGTGATATATCTCATAAAGGATACTCCTTTCTTGAGCCATCCCGGTTAACATAGATGATACGGCTTAATCCTTTCCTGACAGCGTATTCCTTTGTCTTTTCAATATCTTCCATAAGGATATCCAGCTCTGTCGGTATTCCCTGGTTGATAAGTTCCCTGCATAATTCACTTGCGGACTTCCTTGCCCCTTCCTCGTAGCAGACGAGGCATCCTTCCTTCTGGAATGGCTTAAGCTTTTTCTGCCTTTCAAGGGCCATCAGGGCCATGTTAATACCCAGGGAAAAGCCCGTAGCTTCACAGTCCCGGCCAAACTTGGAAATGAGTTTGTCATACCGTCCGCCGCTTAATACAGGAAATCCGATTCCATAAGTATAGCCTCTGAAAACTATCCCGGTGTAGTAATTCATGCTCTGTACCATTCCCAGGTCAATTGAGACATGCTCAGCCTGCCCCCTGTCCTCCAGGATCCTGAGTATAGCTTTTATGTTGTCAAGAGCCATGGAGGCCCTCTGGCCTATATGGTCATAATTTATCTTCTGCAGAATATCGGTCGGGCCAAAAAGCTTAGGAAGGTCGAGAATGATTGTTTTCAGCTCATCTTTTACCTTATGCCGGTCCATGACCTGTTCAACACCGACAAAGTCCTTCAGGTCAATAAGTTCCCTTACTTCTTCCACCTCATGTTCTTCCAGCCCTGACTCCTCCATAAGACCCTTAAAAAATTCAACCTGACCTATATCTATCTGGAAATCTTCTATACCCGTCGCTTTGATGGCCTCAATAGCCATTGCTATAACTTCCGCATCGGCTTCAGGCGAATTAATTCCAAGAATCTCGCAGCCTGCCTGGGTGAATTCATGCTGCCTTCCTCCGCCCAGTTCGTCAAAGCTGAAAGTGTTTCCTATATAACAGCATTTCAAGGGGAAATCCTGATTCTTTAACCTGGTTGCGGCAACACGGGCCACAGGTACTGTCAAATCAGGCCTCAGTACCAATAGACGGCCTTTTGAATCACAAAATTTGTACATGCTTTCCTGCCTGATTAGTCCGCGCTCCCCGCCAAAAACATCAAAGAATTCTATGGTTGGCGTTTCAAGCTCCCTGTATCCGTTCAGCCTGAAAACATTGCGCAACCGGTCTTCCAAAAGCCTTTTCTGGCTACAGGCCTCAAAAAGTATGTCCTGTACTCCTTCAGGAGTGTAAAGATTCCATGGTTTCATACTCATCACTCACTTCATTTCGTTAAAGCGATACATTGTTGGTGTATATAGTCTACTCCCTCAGGCTCGTCCATGTCAAGTGAAATCGCTCCAAAAGCATTGACTGTTGGGGACGTTCTTTCGGGCTTTTGCGTTATTTAAACTATTCCCTTATAGCAGTATAACAAACACGTGAATTGTTGAGATGCGGCCGTGGCAGGAAACAAGATTTCCGAATGTGCTATATAAGCGAATCCTGAATTTCCATTTGGCGGTTTTGTTGAATTGTATTGTGAGAATATTTTCAGGGATTCCAAGTTCATTAAATAAAAGTTATTTACCGTTATAACAGTAGTCTTGCCGGAATCAGGTCCGGCAAGTACAAGAATAGCTCCATCCACACTGCTTCTTTATATCAACCTCCTTTTTGCTGATGACGTTTTATTTCCTGTCCGGTTCCGGGAACAGGTTCGCCCCTTTTGGACGGCTTGCCGTCAGTTATTCTTTTTTCATTAAAGTCGCGTTTTTTATCAGACAAAATTTATTCCTCCTTTACGATGATTTAATCTTAGGTTCTGTATATTATTTTTAGTTGAAACAGGGCAATTAATGTAATTAGCTTTTGAAATTTCAACGTGCAGGTCTTGCAATACTTAGTTTGTTATATTATTATCAATGTAGGAGGCGTTTAACAGAATGACACATCCATCACAGAAAGGGCAAACAGTTTTTTGTTTTTGTACCTATAAAAATACATTATATAATTGTAATTATGAAATTAGTTACAAATCATCTTTCAAAAGATAACCATTTCAGTTATAATGGTAATAATCGCTTAATTATAGCAAGGTTAATTAATGCAAATATACTTTAGCTTGGAGGGAAATTCTATGAACAAAAAATTGGAAGCATGGGTTAAAGAAGTTGCCGATCTGTGCCAGCCAGATAAAATCTACTGGTGTGACGGTTCAGAAGAGGAAAATACCCGCCTGCTCAATGAGATGGTTGAGGCAGGAATGGCAACACCTTTGAAAAAGAGACCCGGAAGCTTTTTATTCCGCAGTGATCCGTCTGACGTTGCCCGTGTTGAAGGCAGAACATTTATAGCTTCAAAATCCCAGGATGATGCTGGCCCGACCAATAACTGGATCGATCCTGTTGAATTGAAGAAAACAATGACAGATCTATATAGAGGATGCATGAAAGGCAGAACCATGTACGTTATTCCTTTCTCCATGGGTCCTGTAGGTTCTCCTGCATCCAAGATAGGTGTCGAAATCACTGACAGCCCTTATGTTGTTGTAAATATGCGCATTATGACCCGCATAGGCAAAGCTGTTCTGGATGTATTAGGTGACGACGGTGAATTTGTTCCATGTCTCCACTCCATAGGCGCTCCCCTTGAACCAGGCCAGAAAGATTCCACATGGCCTTGCGCTCCAATGGAGCAGAAATACATCAGCCACTTCCCTGAAGAGAGAACAATCTGGTCCTATGGTTCCGGATACGGCGGAAACGCTCTCTTAGGTAAGAAATGCTTCGCTCTCAGAATCGCGTCAGTATTGGCACGCGATGAGGGATGGCTTGCTGAACACATGCTTATTCTCAAACTCACAAGCCCTGAAGGCGATGTAAAATACATTTGCGGAGCATTCCCAAGCGCATGCGGTAAAACAAACCTGGCAATGCTTGTTCCTACAATTCCAGGCTGGAAGGTTGAAACCATCGGTGACGATATCGCATGGATGAAGTTCGGTAAAGACGGAAGACTTTACGCTATCAACCCTGAAGCTGGTTTCTTCGGCGTTGCTCCCGGAACATCACTGGATTCCAACCCCAACGCTATGCACAGCATAGAAAAGAACACCATCTTTACCAACGTTGCTTTAACTGATGATGGCGACGTTTGGTGGGAAGGCATTGGATACGATGCTCCCGGTCATCTCATTGACTGGCAGGGTAATGACTGGACTCCTGGATCAGAAACAAAAGCTGCTCATCCTAATGCAAGGTTTACAGCTCCTGCAAGCCAGTGCCCAGTTATAGCTCCTGAATGGGAAGATCCCAATGGTGTGCCCATCTCAGCTATATTGGTAGGCGGTCGTCGTCCGACCACTATTCCTCTGGTTCATGAGAGCTTTGACTGGAAACACGGTGTATTCCTTGGCTCAATCATGGGTTCTGAAATCACTGCAGCTGCTATATCCAACAAGATCGGTCAGGTTCGCCGTGATCCATTCGCTATGCTGCCATTCATAGGATATCATGTTGGCGATTATCTGAAACACTGGCTTGAAATCGGTGAAAAAGCTGATGAAAGCAAGCTGCCTAAGATATTCTACGTTAACTGGTTCCGCAAGGACGAAAACGGCAACTTCATGTGGCCCGGATACGGCGAAAACAGCCGCGTTCTCAAGTGGATTGTAGAAAGAGTATCCGGCAAGGGCAAGGCTGTGAAGACCGCTATCGGTTACATGCCTACACCTGACGCTATCGACACAGAGGGTCTGGATGTAAGCAAAGAAACAATGGAAAAACTCCTCAGCCTCAATAAAGAAGATTGGCTCAAAGAAGTTGAGTCCATTAAAGAACACTTCAAGAGCTATGGTCCTAAACTTCCTAAAGAGCTCTGGGATCAGCTGGCTGCTCTTGAAAAGAGAGTTAACGAAATGTAATTGCTGAATAAAGTCATATTATAAAGTGGTCTGGTTCCGAAATCGGAACCAGACCATTTATTTTTTTAACTATCGCTTTACAAATAAGAGACAACCTTTTTTCATTTTACTTTTGCCTTGCTTTTGCCCAGGCTTCCTTCGCATTCTTGACAACTTCGTCCCAGCCTATCTCTTTTTTGGCGTATCTGAGGATGTCAGTACCCAGTACATCCTCACCCCACCCCTTTGGATAGGCCAGGTATACCTGGGGAATTACATTTCCTGAAACAGCGTCGGACAGGATTTTCTTTCCCAGAGGTTCCCTTACCGTGTCAGAGGAAAAGCCCTTGAATGCGGGTACAAATCTAAAATTGTCGGCAATTACTTTCTGCCCTGCATCTAAAAGATAGAGCCAGTTAAGAAACTCCTTGGCAGCATCTTTTTCTTCCTGGGAGCTTGAACTGTTGATGGCCCAATACATGGGCACACCCACGGACTCTGATTTTTCATTATACCCTTCTACAGGCAAAGGAAGAAAATCAATCTTTTTTGCAAACTCTTTGTCCAATAATTCAATGGTGTTGTAAATCCAGCTCCCGTGCGGAATTATGGCTACTTTATTTTTTACGAAATACTCCTCTGTCATTTTCCTGTTATCCATCTCCGCCACCGGCTGTACGGAATACATTAGCTGTAAATCAATAATCCGTTTGAAGGCATCCGCATATTTAAACTCCAGCTTATCGGCATTCCAGGTCTTTGCAATATCACCCTCAAACTCAGGGGAAATAAAAGCGTTTGACATGTAGACCCCTGTTATTTGCGTATCCTTTGCCGGAAAAGCAAACACAGCATCAATCTTAAGAATATCTTTACGCCTGGCGAGCTCTTTGACTGCAAATTCAAAGGCATCCAGTGAATCAATAGATTCGATATCAATATTGGCTTCTTTAAACAATTCAGTGTTGTAGATGAATCCAAATCCCTCGAGGCAATATGGAATCCCATAAATCTTATTGTCAATTGTGGCGCCTTTCAAAGAGCCATTTAGGGCAAATTTCACCACTTCAAAATCCGATAAATCTTCAAGATTATCATAAAGCTCCAGGAATTCATGAATGCTTCCGACATTGAAAATGTCCGGCCCGTTACCTGAATTTATAAGTGTTTTAAGGGTTGTAAAATAGTCTTCCCCTTCATTAACTGTAGTGCATTTAATTTTTATTTCCTCATTATCCTTATTGAATTCCGCAGCCGCCTGTTCGATGGCATCACTGTATTCGGGCTTGTATTGGAAGAGTTCTAATTCAATGTTTTTTTCGGCACCGGGGGATGAAGTTTCTTCAGGTCCGGCACCTGCCGTTTGTGAAGGATCAGGGGATGACTCGGAGCCTGACATGCCCCCGCAACCTGAAACAATAAATGATGCCAGTAAATATAATAATATCAAAAGAGTTTTTTTCAAACGGTAACCCTCCTTTGGAACGGCAGGTAATAATGCAATTGATAGCATATCCAGTGCTTAAAAAATAATGTATTATTTATCTGAGGTATTATTTTTGGTATTATCATATTGCTACAGGGAAAATAATAATATGGTTATTCTCCAAGGTCGGCTTCTGGGGAAAAACTTCTGAATAACTCAACAAGGGGTAAAGTATGCTTAGAATTCATTATTACCGCTATGACCAGGACTACACCGGCTGGGATTTATGGATATGGGAAAAAGGCAAAGCAGGCCGCGCCTATATGTTCAATTACAACGAGTTTTTTTACGGAGATGTCAATAAAATAGCAAGAATAGCTGAGATAGATGTTTCACAATTCCAAAGCCGCGAAATAGGAATAATTGTGCGCCGTGGAGGATGGCACGAAAGAGACCTTAATTTCGACCGCTTTATTACTTTGCCGGAAGGAGAATTCCGGCTGCCTTATGATGTATATCTTGTCCAGGATACTCCTGAAATATATAATTCCCTGGATCAGGTCAACCTCACTCCGGGTTTTAATATCGCGATTTTCCAGAACTTCAGGGAGATTTTTGTCAAGGTTCAGATTCCGCCCGATAAGAATCATGATGACGAACCGTTCTGCGTTTATGAAGACGGACTTATGATTCCCGTAAAAAGGGTCATTTCAAACCGGAGCCGGAGGGAGTACATTATTTCCCTTGAAAACGAAATGAAGCCCGGAAGTACTTATGCTGTTTTCAAGCCAGGGTATCGGACAGGGTATGTGGATTACGGTATAATTTATGACACTCCTGAATTCGAGCGCCTTTTCACATACAAGGGCGATGATCTGGGAGCCACGTGGACTCCCGATTATACAGACTTCAAGCTGTGGGCGCCTACGGCTTCATCTGTTTTCCTTAACCTTTATACTACGGGAACTGGCTCTTCACTTTGGGATGTCTTTGAAATGAGAAGACAGGAGCAGGGAATCTGGTATGTACGTGTCCCCGGTAACCTGTCGGGCATTTACTATACTTATAGTTTATTGGTTAACGGCAGCACCAGGGAGGCGGCCGATCCTTACGCCTGGTCTTCAGGGGCAAACGGCAGAAGAAGCATGGTTCTGGACATTAAAAAGACCAATCCCCAGGGATGGGAAAAGATTAGTCACATAAAGCTTGACTCACCAACAGAAGCAATTTTGTATGAGATTCATCTGAGGGATATTACCATCCATCCCAATTCCGGGGTAAAAAACCGGGGAAAGTATCTTGGGCTTACCGAGAAGGATACAAGATCCCCGGAAAACATGCCCACCGCCCTTTCACACCTTGTCGAACTGGGAATTACACATGTCCATTTAATGCCTGTGTTTGACTTCTATACAGTGGATGAAACAAAACCTCTTGATAACCAGTACAACTGGGGCTACGATCCTCTAAATTTCAACGTACCGGAAGGGTCTTATTCAACCGATCCCTATGACGGATATGTACGGGTAAAAGAGTTCAAGGAAATGATAAAATCCTTCAAGGAAAACCACATCGGCGTAGTTATGGATGTAGTCTACAACCATACTTACCAGACCGAGGATTCGGATTTTAATAAGATTGTACCCGGTTACTTTTACCGCATTGACAGATTCGGGGCCTACTCCAACGGCTCAGGCTGCGGCAATGAAATAGCCTCTGAAAGATCCATGGTCCGCAAGTTTATTATTGATTCGGTAAAAAGGTGGGCCAAAGAGTATAAAATTGACGGGTTCAGGTTTGACTTGATTGGCCTTATAGATATTGAAACCATGAATCAGGTAAGAATTGAACTTGATAAAATAAGCCCGTCCATACTTCTTTATGGCGAGGGCTGGACAGGTGGCCTCTCACTTTTGGAAAGGCGGGATGCCGCTACAAAACACAATGCGCAAAAGCTTAATAAAATAGCCTTTTTCAATGACGATACCAGGGATGCAATCAAAGGCGACAATTTTCATGCAGGTGCGACCGGGTTTATTACCGGTAATTACAGTACCAAAGAAAGCGTTAAGTTCGGAGTTGCAGGAGCCGTCTATCATCCCCAGATTGATTATTCAAACGTCAGTTACTCGGGATTCCCCTGGGCAGGCTATGCATGGCATTGTGTAAACTATGTAGCCTCCCATGACAACCTTACCTTATACGATAAATTACTGGCCAGCAGGCCGGATCTTACGGATTCGGACCATGCAAGGCTTGTCAAACTTGCTTCGGCCATAGTTCTTACATCCCAGGGTATTCCTTTTATAACACTGGGTACTGAGATAATGCGCTCAAAAAAAGGTGAGCATAACTCTTACAATCTGCCAGACCATATAAACCAGATTGACTGGTCATTAAAGGCAAGGTACAGCCATGTCTTTGACTACCATAAGGGACTCATTCTATTAAGAAAAAAACATCCGGCATTCAATATGTTCATGCCGGAAGATATAAGGCGAAATCTCACTTTTTATCCCACTCCCGACTGGGTCATTGCCTTCTCGCTCAATAATCACGCCAATAACGACCCCTGGGAAACAATATTTGTAGTATATAATGCGGGAACCCACCCTGATATTTTGAAACTGCCAAAGGCTGGTCGCTGGAATATAGTCGTAAACAGCGAACAGGCAGGTACCGAAACTCTGGATTCCATTCAGGGGAAATCCGTAGAGGTACCTGCCATGTCTGCAATGGTATTGTATCTTGAAAGTGAAACCTAAAACTCTGTTCAGTTACAGCAAACATCAGGCTTTTTCCCTGAGTAAACCATTCCGGAAGCAGCGTCAATTGTTACGGTTATTCCGCTTTTCAATATGCTGCTTGCATGTTTCGCGCCGCAAATAACCGGAATATCGAGGCTCAGCCCCACAATTGCCGCATGGGAACCAGGGTCTCCTTCCTCGGTTATTATTCCTTTGGCTCTCTTTAAGAGGCTCATAATTCTGTTGCTGGTATTGGGTATAACAAGGATTTCTCCACTGTTGAAGGAAGCAAGAGCCTCTTCTTCATCCTTGCAAACACAGAGGGTTCCTGTTTCGCATTTCTGATTTACCCCAGTACCCCTGATAAGAATATTTCCCACAATATCAACCTTCATAAGATTGGTCATGCCTGGAATTCCAATGGGGAAACCACCTGTTAATACAACCAGATCCCCGTCTTTGACAACTCCTGCCTGAGCCGCTGTATTAACAGCATGTTCAAACAGTTCATCAGAATTATTCATCTCGTCTATCAATAACGGCACAACACCCCATGACATGGCCAGTTGGCGGTATACCTTCTCGCTTGGGGTACATCCGACTATCGGACATGCAGGGCGGTATTTTGAAATCATACGTGCTGTTGTACCGGTCTTGGTAACTGTAATAATTGCAGTGGCATTGAGATCATGGGCGGTAGTACAGGTAGCATGGCTTATTGCGTTAGTCACATTGGTTACATTATCCAAAAGCTCAATTTGTCTGAATCTCTTCTTATAATGTATGGCTGATTCCGTACTCTCCGCAATTTTAGCCATGGTACGGACGCTCTCAATGGGGTACTTTCCTATGGAAGTCTCGCCCGACAACATGATGGCGCTTGTTCCATCATAAATAGCATTTGCCACGTCACTTATTTCGGCACGGGTCGGCCTTGGCTTGCTGATCATTGAATCCAGCATCTGGGTTGCGGTAATAGCTTTCTTTCCATGGAATATGGCCTTCTTTATCAAGAGTTTCTGGATTCGTGGAAGATCGTTGTAATCAATCTCAACACCCATGTCACCGCGGGCAACCATTATCCCGTCGCTTGCCATGAGTATTTCGTCGATATTTTCCACGCCTTCCTGATTCTCAATCTTTGCAATTATCTGTATGTCTCTTCCGCCGTTCTGTTCAAGAATGTTTCTTACAGCAATTATGTCTGAAGCACTTCTGGTAAACGACGCGGCTATATAGTCAAAATCATGTTCTATTGCAAACAGGATGTCTTCTCTGTCTTTTTCGCTAATGTAGGGGATATTCAGTTTAGCGCCGGGAATATTTACGCTCTTCTTGTCCTTTACTGTTCCGCTGTTCATTACACGGCAAACAATATCTGTTTCGTCTATGTCTATAACGGTTAATTCTATAAGACCGTCATCTATAAGGATTCTGTCGTATTTCTTAAGGACTTTAGGAAGATTTGCATAAGTTATAAATGCACGCTCTTTGTTACCTACGCAGTTCTTGGTTGTAAGGGTAAACATATCATCGGTCTTAAGTTCAATTGCTCCGTTTTCGAAGGTTCCGAGCCTTATTTCCGGGCCTTTGGTGTCCAGAAGCAACGCAATTGGCTTACCAATCTCTTCGCGTATTTTCTTCAGTGTAACTACTCTTTTTAAATGCTCTTCGTGGCTTCCGTGGGAGAAGTTCAACCTGGCAACATCCATTCCCTCCAGCGCCAGTTTCTTCATTATTTTTTCATCTTCCACTGCAGGGCCCAACGTACAGATAATTTTGGTCTTTCTCACTTATTTTCCACCTTTCTATTCGATAATCGGTATTTCAATGTTTATGTGAAGTCGTCAATCCACAGACATAAAGCATAAAAAAACACAATACAGTATTGTATCAGATATTTCCCTATAAAAAA
>JAAYLX010000050.1 GCA_012521705.1 Clostridiaceae bacterium
GCATTGGCAATGGTTCTGTCATTGGTAGCATGTGGTCAGCAGACCGCTAAACCTGAGGAGAGTTCAACCGCTCCGCAGCAGAACAACACAACCAGCGAAGAACCGGCTGAAGTGGTAGAAATCACCTATTCAAGAGGTGTTGATACTACCCAGGCGAGCAACAAAATAATGGAAGCCTTTAATAAACAATATGAAGGTAAAATTAAGGTTAACTTCGTAGAAATGCCGAATGATACTGGTAAACAGCATGACCAGTATGTTACATCCTTCGCAGCAGGCGGAACCGAATATGACATATTCGATGCAGACGTTATCTGGCCTGCTGAATTCGCACAGGCAGGATATTCTCTCGAATTAGACAGATATGTTGAAAGAGACGGCATCGATCTTAGCAAATACATGGAAGGTCCTGTTGCTGCTTCAACATTTAAAGGCAAATTATGGGCAATGCCAAGATTCATCGATGCTGGTATGCTCTACTACAGAACAGATATCATTGAAAATCCGCCTAAGACCTATGATGAACTCATAGAGATGGCAAAAGCCAACAAGGGCAAAAACGGAACTCAGTTCGGTTTTGCAACACAGGCAGCCCAGTACGAAGGTATGGTATGTAATGCAGTAGAATATATTGCTGCTTACGGCGGATCCGTTGTTGACGGAGACGGAAACATAATCATCAACAGCCCTGAGACAATTAAGGGTCTCAAGAAATTTGTTGAAATCATTCGTTCTGATTTTGTACCCAACAACGTAACCACATTCCAGGAAACTGAGTCCTGTACCGCTTTCATAGAAGGTCAGTCAGTATTCCTCAGAAACTGGCCTTATGTATGGAGCATGGGTAATGACGAATCCCAGTCCAAGATTGCTGGTAAATTTGCAATCACTCCTCTGCCGAAGGGTGACGTAAGAGAAGCTGCATGCCTTGGCGGTTGGCTGTCAATGATCAACAGAAACTCCAAGAATCCTGATGCTGCTTGGGAATTCCTGAAATTCCTCGCTGGTCCTGAAGGCCAGAAGATTGCAGCTATAGACGGTGGACTTTCTCCTACATACGTACCTCTCTACAGCGATCCTGACGTAGTTGCCAAGAATCCTCACTTCGCAAACGAAGGATTTGTAAATGCTCTTAAAGCTGCTGTTCCCAGACCTGTATCTCCTATTTGGCCTAAGCTCTCTGAGATCATGCAGATTGAAATATCCAAGGCTCTGACCGGTCAGCAGTCTGTTGAAGATGCAGTTAAGAATATGGACGAACAAATGAAAGCAGCTGTCGCAGAAAGCAAATAAGCAATGACCGACACCTTTTAAGCGCTATAAAGCCATTAGGTTTCCAATCTAATGGCTTTATACGCAATAATAAATCTTTTTAAAGAGGGCAGGGGATGAAATTGAAAAGGAAAAAGCCAGTAAATTTAGAAAGAAAGCATGAAGCTTTAACAGCTTATTTGATGGTTTTCCCGTCTATCCTGATAATTTTGGCAATGGCGCTATGGCCTGTCATAAGTTCTTTTTGGAACAGCCTTTTTGATTTAAGACTGAATCACCCGGCAAAAAACAAAATTACTTTGGAATATAGAATTAATCTTGAGAGATTTGTAGATACCCAGTATTACATAAATTCAATCTTCAGACAAATACGGGCTTCTGAAGAACTTAATTCAGATCCCGCCAAAGTTGATGAAATATACAATGGCCTTGTAGAACTGAGAGAAAATCTCAAAATTCAGCCAGGTATAATTGATAAGTACATAAAAGTTGAGGAAATTCTCAACAACATGAAACCAGTTACAGATGAAGACATTCGTTATGCTGTCGTCAGCAAGGATTTTGCAGAGCATTACCTTGCAAAAGTAGAAAGTGCCCGCAATGGCTTCCAGGCTCTTAGCAAAGCAAATGACGATGCGGCAGATCAGGGTGCTGAATTAATGGAAGAATTGCGGACTTCGTTATTGGAACCTAACTATATAGGTTTTGATAATTACGCTCGTTATGCAGGAGAACTGGGAGTACAGGAAAACGGTGAAATAGGCAGACTTGGAAAATCCCTTATCAATACTATAATCATCACAGTTGTTTCT
Source organism: Clostridiaceae bacterium (assembly GCA_012521705.1). GTDB lineage: Bacteria > Bacillota > Clostridia > DSM-8532 > DSM-8532 > DTU059. The sequence goes on from JAAYLX010000050.1 coordinate 2,085, forward strand.
GTATTCTTTGAGCTTGTACTTGGAATTATTATCGCTCTGATAATAAATCGTCCTTATGTAGGAAGAGGTCTCACCAGAGCAGCAGTTCTTGTTCCATGGGCAGTACCCACTGTTGTATCAGCAAGAATGTGGGCATTCCTTTATGACGGTCAAACAGGTATCTTCGCACACTGGCTTGTGAAATTGGGCATTATTAAAGATGGAGGTGTACTGTTATCCACCAAAGCAGGGGCCTTTTTCTCAGTAATATTTGCAGACGTATGGAAAACGACACCGTATATGGCTCTGTTGCTTCTTGCAGGATTACAGGGAATTTCTGATGATTTGTATGAAGCTGCGAGCATTGACGGTGCAAACCGTATCAAGCAATTTTTCCATATTACCCTCCCGCTTCTGAAACCGACAATAGTTGTATCCCTCCTGTTCAGAACTCTTGACGCTTTCAGAATATTCGACCTTATCTTCGTATTGACTGGAGGAGGACCCGGTAACTCAACCGAATCCATTTCCATGTATGCGTATACCACTATGTTCTCACAGATGGAATTCGGAAGAGGTGCAACCCTGTCCATTGTCGTATTCCTTTGCGTCGCACTCATTAGTTTCATCTATATAAAATTCTTAGGTGCCGACGTAATGGGCGGGCGTCTGGAGCAAAGGAGGTAATACCATGAAAAAGAATCCAGGATTCGGTTTTTATACATTTTTGGTTGTATTCTTATTATTTATACTGTTTCCTTTTTACTATATTTTCCTTACTTCCATAAGAACCCCGCTGGAGATTTTCTCCACCTTTAATCTTTATACCCTGAGTCCTACCATCCAGAATTATATACGCGCCTTCACGGTTCGTCCTTTTGGAAGATATCTTTATAACAGTTTTGTGGTCTCAGGTGTGACAACTTTTATATCAATTGTTTTTGCATCCTTTACGGCTTATGCGGTAGCAAGGCTCAAATTCAAGGGCAAATCACTCCTGCTCGCAGTCGTCCTTGGTGTAAGCATGTTCCCACAGATAGCTATTATCTCCCCCATCTATATTTTTCTGAGGGATATGGGATTAAGAAATACACATATTGGTTTGGTAATTCCATATATAACTTTTTCACTGCCTCTGGCAATATGGTATCTGTCAACCTTCTTCAAGGAAATCCCGTTCTCCCTTGAGGAAGCTGCAAAAATTGACGGTGCGAGTCCATTCCAGGCATTTTATAAGGTTATTGCCCCTCTGGCGGCGCCGGGCGTGTTTACTACAGCAATCCTTGTATTTATAGGCGCCTGGAATGAATATTTGTTTGCGTTTACCCTCAATACCGATGACAGAATGAGAACTGTAACTGTCGGAATTACCATGTTCAATGCCCAGTACTCCATTCCATGGGGTGATATAGCTGCTGCGGCAGTAATAGTAACTGTTCCTCTGATAGTAATGGTTCTCTTGTTCCAGAAACGTATTGTATCCGGACTGACTTCTGGTGCTGTAAAAGGTTGATTTATCTATTATCGTGATGAGGAGTATTATTCCTTGGGGGGATTTTATGTTTAAGAAACATAAGGACAACCGGCTTCGCAGACCGGCCAGTACAAAGCACTACTCTGAAAAAATGTTAAGATGGATTCCAATAAATACCCGGCTTCAGGTTGCGCTTATATCACTGGCTCTTATTCCTTTAATTACTCTGGGCTTTATTGCAGCAGGATCAGCCTCCACCGAAATTGAGCGCAATATAGGAAGTTATACCGAAAAATTGATGCTTCAGGTCCTTAATAAATTTACAGACCGTATTGAAGCCATTGAAAAGCTGGCCATAGAAATGCGGTCGTCGGAGTTTGTTTTGGATTATATAAAAACCCGGAATTCCAGTGACCCAGTGGCAAAAGTAGCTGCTGAGGAGGGTATAAGAGCTTATTTAAAGGATAAGGCAGCTAATTACGGATTCATTGATACATTTGCAATATATGCCGGAAATACATCATACAAGTCGGGTTTCTCCCCCATAATTGATCTCAACAAGCCAGACGGTCTGTTTTCTGAAATATCAAAAACAGAAGGCAGACCCTTCTGGCGGTTCATAGATGTAAGTGAGACAGGTACTCAGATCAACGGCGTAGCACTGTTCTCAAAAATTCAGCACCCAATTGGCGGACAAATTGGCGTACTTCAACTTCTCCCTTCCAGGGATCATATGGCGAAAATCGCTAAAGAGCTGAATCTTGAAGAGGATGGCGGAAGCATTTTTTTCCTGGACAGCGAGAACAGGATACTTATTTCAAATCGTAACGATATACAACCCGGATCAGTAATTCAGCCTGAAATAATGGAGGGCTATCTTCCCCCGGAGGATTTCTCATCTGTTTATTCCTCCTATACGCGGCTCAAGGTATCAGGCGAGGAGATGCTTGCTTCATATACAGCATCCCCCAACGGAGAATGGAAAGTTGTAAGCATTGTACCCTTTAACAAGCTGATGGAAAATACCTACAACATGATTTATTCAGTTGTCGTAATCATAGTTGTGAGTATAATCCTGGCTGTTCTGATTGCCCGCCTGGTCACAAAGAGTGTGTATCATCCGTTGTTCAGGCTAAAAAACAGCGTAAATGCGCTTAAGGAAGGGGATCTTACCCAAACCCTTACCGACCCGTATAATGACGAAATTGCGCAGCTGTCCCACAGCTTTACCGAAATGGTAAGCTCTATCCGTCAGATAATTCAGGATGCGAGATCGGCCTCGGCCAACGTGGTCAAAAGCTCGGAGACCATCCTGAAATTCTGCAATGATTCTTCATCTTCTTTTGAAAGTATTGCCGCTGCCGTGGAGGATGTGGCCACTGGTTCCACAGGCCAGCTTGAGGAAGCGGTAAATACCAACGACGCAATGAATGAACTGGCATGCAGCCTTGCCGAAGTCATAGACAAGGCCCGCCACGCCTTTGAAGTCACTTCCAGCACAAAAAAGGTGAGCGAAGATGCCATTCAGGTTATAAATGAGCTTAATGAAAAAGCTGAAATTACCCAGGCAACAACCAATACCATAATCAAAGGCATACTTGATCTGAGCAAGGCCATGGAAAAGATAAGCGGCATTACCCAGCTTATCTCCGCAGTATCGGAGCAAACTGACCTTTTGGCTTTGAACGCAGCCATTGAAGCCGCGCGTGCAGGTGAAGCAGGGCGAGGATTCGCAGTTGTGGCAGAGGAAGTTAAAAAGCTTTCCAACGAGTCTAAGCAGGCTTCAGATGAAATTTCAAGAACAATTGCAGATATCCTGAAAAAAGTTGAGTCCATTAAAAACGAGGCTCAGCACACTGAAATCGCGATCCAGGGACAGATGCAGGTGGTTGAACAAACTGACAACACCTTCAGGTCCATAACCAGCTCCACAGAAAAAATTGCAGCCGAACTTCAGGAAATGGTCGACAAAATCAATACCATGGAAAAACACAAAGATACTACTGTCAGCTCGGTTTCACGCATTTTGAACATCGCCGAGAATTTTGTTGCTTCGACTGAAGAAATCAACTCAACAACTGAGCATCAGATAGCTTCGGCCAAACAGCTTGAGAATCTTGCAAAGGAAATGAACAGCCTTGCAGTTAATTTGGAAACAAGTATTCAGAAATTTACTGTCTGATTAGTTATAAAAAGGAGAATTGGCATGAGAAAAGAAGGAAATGTTATCTATCCTTATTCAGAATGGTCAGTGGTCGAGGAAGACTTTAATATTGAAAACAATCTCAGAAATGAAACAGTTTTTTCCCTTGCCAACGGTTACCTCGGCATGAGGGGCAGCTTTGAAGAAGGACTTGCTGACTGCCCCGGATTCAGTCATGAGGGAAATTTTATAAACGGATTCTATGAAAGCCATCCCATACAATATGGGGAAAGCGCCTATGGTTTTGCTAAGAACAGCCATACCATGCTGAACATTGCCAATGCTAAAAAAATAAAGCTAATTATTGACGGTGAGGAGCTCAGTCTTGCCAGAGGAAAATTAAATAATTATTCACGGGTCCTTGATTTCAAGAGTGCCACCCTCACCAGAAGTTTTGAATATACAACCCCCAATGGGAAATCGGTCAGGGTCAATATTAGACGTCTGGTATCCCTTACCGAGAAGCATATCGCCGCTATCAGGTATGAGGTCACCCCTCTTGATTTCAGCGGCAAAATTGAGTTTGTCACCTCAATAGACGGCAATGTAAAAAACTTGTCGGCAGGCGATGATCCCCGCGTAGGTTCCGGCCTTCAGGGCAGAGTGCTGTCAATTGAGGAAAAAGTTATTGTCGGTAACAGCCTTGCCCTCAGACAAAAAACAAAGACCACCGGATTTTCAGTTGCATGTGCAGCTTGTCATAAACTTAATGCAAATAATTATGCTGCGTCAACCGAAGACTCCGAATTGGAATTAGCCATTAAATATGATATTGATGCCCGTGAAGGCGAAAGCATAGTTCTTGAAAAGTACATAGCATATATAACCTACAAAGATTGTGAAGAATCCAGGCTTTTGGAGGCTTCTTTGAAGCTTGCCGCAGAAGCTCAGATGAAAGGGTTTGACCATTACTTTGAAGAGCAGAAAAAATATATGGACCAGTTCTGGTACAGAGCTGACATAGAGATTGACGGAAACGCCGCCCTTCAGCAGGGCATCCGGTTTAACCTTTTCCACCTGCTCCAGTCCACAGGAAAGGACGGAAGTACCAATATCGCCGCCAAAGGCCTTACCGGAGAAGGTTATGAGGGGCATTATTTCTGGGATACTGAGATTTTTGTACTCCCCTTCTTCCTCTATTGCTTCCCTGATATAAGCAGAAAGCTTCTGGAATACCGGTACAGCATACTGGACGCTGCCCGTCAGAGGGCAAGGGAGCTGTCTCATCCAAAAGGCGCCCTCTACCCATGGCGTACCATAGGCGGTGAGGAATGCTCTGCCTACTTCCCTGCCGGAACTGCCCAATACCATATCAACGCAGATATCGCCTATGCGATACAGAAATATATGGAGTCCACAAATGACTATGATTTCCTCCTGAATTACGGGGCGGAAATACTCTTTGAAACAGCCCGCCTCTGGGCAGATTTGGGAGAATACATCGAATCCAAGGGAAACCGTTTTTGCATAAACACTGTTACAGGGCCTGATGAGTATACGGCAATTGTCAACAACAACTGCTATACCAACATGATGGCCGCAAATAACATGAGTTACGCTTATAAGGTATCCCTCCTGCTTAAGGATAATTATCCGGAGCACTATCGACGCATTTCAGAAAAGATAGGACTTGAGGAAAACGAGCCTGAAATTTGGAATGAAGCAGCCCAGAGAATTTATATCCCTTACCATGAGGATAAGAAACTCTATATGCAGGACGATAGTTTTCTGGATAAGAAGCCTTGGGATTTTGAAAATACACCTATAGAAAAGTATCCTTTGCTATTGAATTTTCATCCCCTTGTAATTTACAGGCACCAGGTCTGTAAGCAGGCGGATCTGGTCCTGGCCCTTTTCTTACTGGGTAACAGATTTACCGATGAAGAAAAACGCATAAACTATGATTACTATGAAAAGATAACCACCCATGATTCTTCGCTCTCACCCTGCATCTTCTCTGTTATGGCAAGTGAGATAGGCTATCATCAGAAGGCTTACGATTACTTTATGAAAACTGCCAGAACAGACCTGGACGATTTGCACGGAAATACCGCAAACGGCGTACACTCAGCAAATATGGCAGGGGCATGGATGTGTATTATAAATGGATTTGCCGGCTTAAGAGCATTTGACGGAACCCTCCAATTCAATCCCTACCTGCCGTCTGATTGGGAAAAATACCATTTCAAGGTATACCACAACAGTTGCCTCATAGATGTAACAGTGAACAAAGAGGGAATCAGATATGAACTGTTGGAGGGAGACGAAATCAGCATTTACCACAAAGGCAGCAATGTCACTCTCCGTAAGGGCAATCCTGTAAACTTTAACTAAGCTTCATTGTAAAGGAGTATGGGGATTGATATAACAACCTTTGTGCCCACTCCGTATTTGCTTTCGAAGTTCAGCCCGTATTTGGGCCCATAGGCCAGTTTAATACGCTGATTTACATTCCATACAGCAAGGCCGTGGTTCTTCATGGTCAGCCTGTTGGAATGATCGGAAATAAGTTTTTTCAACTGTTCCAAATCTGAAGGCTTCATCCCCATGCCGTTATCGGTTATTTCAAAAAGGATGGAGTCTTCAGTTTTTTTGATTACAAGTTTGATAATTCCATTGGCGTCTTTTTTGTTGATACCATGCAGGATGGAGTTTTCAACTATGGGCTGGAGAATGAGTTTGGGAGTTAAAAGGTTGTCTATGTCAACATCCGGGTCCACATCAATAAGATAATTCAGTTTATCCCCGGCGCGCATTTTCTGGATAAAGAGGAATTGTCGGACATGCTCCACTTCATCGCTTATCTTGATTTCATCCCTTCCTCCGCTCAATCCTATTCTGAAGAAGGTGGACAGAGCGCTAATAAGCTCGGAAGCTTTTTCGCCATTGTTGGAATAAATAAGCCATTTTATCGAGTCCAGTGTATTGTAAAGGAAATGCGGATTTATCTGGGACCTTAATGTCTTTAGCTCGGTCTTTCTGAGCGCTTTTTGCTCTTCCATTATTCTTTTCAGCAGGTCCTGAATAGTATCAAGCATCTCATTGAATTCGGTACATAGTTCATTAACTTCCAGACACCCGGATACTTCAATTTTTTTGGTGATATCCCCTTTGCGTGTTTTCTGGATGGAATAAAGCATTTTCTTGAGTGGATTGGTAATACTGTGAAGAACAATGCTGCTGATAATGGTTATAATAATTACAGCTATCAGCGCTATCGCAATAAGCGTTGTAACAGTCTGGTAGAATGATGATTCAACTTCTTCCACCGGAAGGGTCAATACAAGTTTCCACCCGTTGATTGCAAGAGGGGTGTGATAGATAAAATACGGTTCCCCGTCAATTTTCCCCTCAAAGAAGTTACCGTTGGCTGCTCCGCTTAAAAAGAGCTGATTGAAATCTTCTTTGGAAAGATTAAGCCTGGCCATTATCTGGGTACGGTCCTTGCTTGCAATTATTGTACCGTTCTTGTCAGTTATATACAGCCGTCCTTCCTTACCAAACTGAATATTTTCTATCAGCTGGGACAGGTTTTCCAGGTTCATGCTGATGGCAACCCATCCTGCATCCCTGTGCCTCTGCTCGTCATATATGTACCTGATAAGCATGAAATTGTTCACAAATGCGTCTTTGAACTGTTTACTATAGTACTGGTTCGATGAATCGTTCAGAAAATGGTCCGTCCAGACAGATTTTCCTTTATTCTCATAGGCGTGTTTAAACCATTCGCTCTCCCGGTAGCTTAGAATATTATAGGACGAAAAGTGAAGCTTTCTGACAATAAGATAATTCTTATCGGTTATGAGAAGGATATCATCTATAAGGTTTTTAACATAAGAAAGCCCCTCGTCATGTAAATCAAAACTGTTGAAATTATAGCAGCTGTTCAGATATTTGTAAGCTTCAAGCTCATTGCTCTTTCCTGATTCATTGGAAGCATAGTCAAGCACCCTTGAGTCGGTTGAGATCATTTCAACAGTATTCTCAATAAGCCTGAACCTTGAGTTTATCTTGTCCATGGTTTCCTGCAATATCAAAAGACCATTTTGTTTAAAGTTGTTTTTGGTCTGATTCAGGGTATGAAGATATGTAAAGCAGGTCAGTACCAGAATGGTAACCAGTATGATAACCCCAATGGTAATATTAATCTGTATACTTAAAGGCAGGCTTCTGAATTTCCTCAGGAATTTTTTCATAGCTCTCCTCTACTGCTAATTGGCTTCTATCATTTTTTGCAATTCAGCTTCGATATTTCCCATGGCTGTTTCTACATCAATCACTCTGTGCAAGGCATTGCTGAAATTAATCTGCATTACTTCAGAAATGGAAGGATAAAAGGGGGTAGGTCTAAGCCTGGCATTTTCAATAAGCGTCATCATCTGGCCTGAAAGAGGGTCAATCTTTATTACCTCTGGATTGGAATATACTTCTATCCTTGAAGGTGGACTTCCTCCTAACTTATAGTCCAGTACCTGCATTTCAGGGCCTGTCAGCCACTCAATAAGCCTCCAGGCCTCTTCTTTATACTTTGAGTTGCTATTGATTGCATAGTTCCATCCTCCCAAGGTACCGGATGTCCGCCTAATATTGGTATCTCCCATGGGAAGCTGGCAAACTCCTACTTTTCCTGCCACCAGAGAACCTTCCTCATTAAGCTGCCTGTATGCATAAGGCCAGTTTCTCATAAAAAGGGCATTTCCGTCCTTGAATGCAATCATTGAGTCATCCTCAATAAATTTTAAAATATCCGGTGAACTTGTACCGTCATACATCATATCAACCAGCTTCTGCAGCCCCATCCGGGACTCGGGTGTGTTTATCAATATTTTGCCGTCTCTTACAACATCCCCACCGTATGCCCAGATAATATCCAGAGTGCAGCATACAAGCCCTTCGTATAATCCGCCCTGGAAAACAAATCCGTACTTCACTCCAGAAGACGCCTTATACTTTTTTACAAGCTCCACCATCTCATCAATTGTCTCCGGAGGTTTCGGAATAATATCACTTCTGTAATAAAGCAATGGCACATCTGACTTCTTGGGAACAGCATAAACCCGTCCATTGTATCTGCACCCGTCCACTGCGCTTTGAATGAACTCTGTCTGCATTTCTTCCGTGAAATAATTATCAAGGGGTAACAGCCATCCGTTTGAAGCAAATTCCTGGGTCCAGATAATATCGGTGCTGATCACGTCTATACTGTCATCACCTGCCCTTAATGCCGAAGCATAAGAATTTTTCTGATAGTCTGTTGAATTCGGCAATTGGAGTATCTTAACCTCTATATCCGGATTTGCCTCCATAAAAAGGCTGATCTGGGTTTTGAGATTATCATTAAAATCCAATCCTCCAAAGGAAAACACAATGTTTTTCTTTGGTGCCGGAGATTCGTTGACGCTTTCAGCGGGAGGTTTTTCAGGCAGAATCTCTGGGTTAAAGGCTACTGCCACAATAATTATTGTCAATAATAGTGCGGCCAGGGTCAGAGAAATCAATAAGGGACGGGATTTACCGGTATTCATCTCGATACCTCCAAAGAGCCAAATAAACACTGTTCCAAAGGCTTGTATAACTTTATATTATCCTAATATCATAACTAATTCAATAATGGGCACCCCTCCCGGAAAAGCGCATTATCCTGCATTATGGGGCGTTGAAATCAACCTGTTTCTTTTCGGGTATTATAAGGTTAAAAATGGTTGCACAAATATATTGACAATATTTGATTCATCGCATAGAAAGTTAAGTCCATATAATTGTGTAAAAAGGGAGTTTTAAAAAAGGGTTGAGCCACCCTCACCCCTCTGGTTAGAATTAAATTGACAAACCCAAAAACCTAACTGGAGGGATGAGAAATGGCTCAATA
>JAAYLX010000051.1 GCA_012521705.1 Clostridiaceae bacterium
AAGATTATTACGGAGATACTTCACTGGTTGACAAGCTGTGCAAATACAACAATATAACCAATCCTAACTTAATTAAGGTTGACCAGGTAATTAAAATCCCTCCCAGGGAAGTACTTGAACAGCAATAATAAAATAAATATTAAAATACAAAAGCCCGGATTTCATATCCGGGCTTTATTATTTGCCTATTGGTTAATTACTCTGTAAACATCATACCTGCAGGAACATATCCATCAGTTTATGGCCTTCTTCAATAAATGTTCCGGTATTCCTGCAGCTGTTTTCTGTATAGGTAACATCCTCGTTGATTACTGTAGTCTTCCGGCTGTCATAGATAAGGAACGGTACGGGATCCGCACAATGGGTTCTGATAGAAACAGGGGTAGCATGGTCGGGCAGAATCATAATCCTGTAATCATCCAGCTTTTCAAGGCCTTTTATCAATGGACCGACTATTTTTGAGTCGATTAGCTCGATAGCACGTATTTTTTCCTTGAGCTGGCCCTGATGGCCGCATTCATCAGGAGCTTCCACATGAATGTAGACAAAGTCTCTGCCATCCTTAAGTTCCTTTAAAGCAGCCTCCGCTTTACCCCTGAAGTTTGTATGTATGTTGCCGGTTGCTCCTTCAACATTAACTGCCTTCATTCCTGAGACCATACCAATGCCTTTTATAAGGTCAACTGCCGAGATGACTGAGCCGCACAGGCCGTATTTTTCAATAAAAAGTGGTACAGAAGGTTTCTTGCCCTGACCCCACAACCAGATTGATGTAGCAGGGTTTAGCCCCCTGTCAATTCTCCTCTGATTGACAGGATGATTTTTCAGAATTTCCACACTCTTTTGCATCAGTTCAAGAGCGACGTTATTCTGCGGTCCCTTTGGAAGGTACTCGCCGATAACCTTGTCTGAGATATCGTGAGGTGGTGTAAGCTCTATATCCAATGGCCCGTTTTTCCAGATTAGACAGTGGCGGTAACTGATGCCGGGATAAAAAGAAATGAAGTCATTGTTGAGAGCCTTGGCAATATCTTTCATAAGAATATTGGATTCTTCGGTAGTAATTTCTCCGGAGCTGTAATCCAACATTCTTCTGTTTTCATATTGATCGGCATCGCTCAGAGTTACAAGATTGCATCTTAATGCAGTGTCGGTATTTGTCAGTTCAATCCCCATACTAATGGCTTCAAGAGGAGAACGACCAGTATAGTAGATTCTTGGATCAAATCCGAAAACCGCGAGGTTTGCAACATCACTGCCGGCGGGCATGCCATCGGGAACAGTCTTCACCATGCCTAAAGTTGCTCTTTTGCTTAAATAGTCAATGTTAGGCTTATTCGCTTTATCAAGAGGGGTGCTGTTTCCAAGTTCCTCTACCGGCCAATCAGCCATTCCGTCCCCTAAAATAACAATATATTTCATGTGCTTTGCCTTCCTTATTACTCCTGTTTTTTTATTGCTGCTGTTTCAAACTGGAGGTTATTACAGACAGCCAAATAAAAATGCCAGGGGCATTACAGCTTTGCTGCAATATATTCATCCCTGCCTGCGAGATTCCATACAGGGGATGTCCTGCCTATGCGGCGGATTGATTTTATTTTAATGTCTGTAATTGCATGGTCCTGCATCATTGCCATAACCGAACCCATAATAGCTGCTACAATTTCCTCATTGTTATCAGCATTAATGGAAGTACTGTCTATTTCCTGTATCTTGTATTCCAGTGGTCTTTCGGCGTTAAAAAGCTTTGAAAAAAACGACATGTTGGTTAACCTCCGTTTTTTATGCATAGGTGCTTTGAATCTATATGTTAAAGTATCACAATGGATAACATTAAGTCAATGGTCCGGCCGTCTTGTTGCGTTATTTGTGTATTTTGCTATAATTATTATGTATAGGCATATTCAGGGCTATACAATGAAATAATAATGCGGTTTTGCATAAGAAGGGCGGGAAAGATATGGTTAAAATTTCCAAGGATATGATTATCAGGGACGTTCTCATGCTGGACAGGCAGACAGCATATATTTTTATGAAGCATGGAATGCATTGTGTCGGATGTCCGTCTTCTTCAGGAGAAAGCATTGAGGATGCATGCGCTGTACACGGCATAGAGGCAGACAAACTCATTGAAGACCTAAATACATATTTCAATTCCAAGGATTTGGATCGCCCGACAGAATAATAGATCAATATTATAAGTCTAATCACATTATGAGGTGAATTATGAAAATTTCAGAGATAGCTCAAATATTGAATGCTGAGATATGCACCAGGAATCATGACAACGATGTCAATATAATATCTGCCTGCAGTGCCGACCTGATGAGTGATGTCATGGCATTTTCAAAGGAAAACGCCATGCTGCTGACAGGACTTATCAATCCCCAGGTAATAAGAACTGCGGAAATGATGGATATAAAGGTTGTGGTATTTGTCAGGGGCAAGAAGCCGCTTGACAATATGATCCAACTTGCCGAGGAAAGAGGAATAGCCCTTCTTGCAACAGATTATCCACTCTTTACAGCCAGCGGACTTCTCTATAGCAAAGGAATACAGGGTCGCGGGGATGGTAAATGAGTACTAAAATAATCAGGGATTACATAATCCCGGCTGATGATTTCGCTGTTGCAGGAGAGGCATCGAGTGATGTCAGAAAGATATTATCACAACTTGGAGTATCGCCAAATATTTTAAAGAGGACATCAATAGCCATGTATGAAGCCGAAATCAATGCGGTTATCCACGGACATGGCGGGAAAGCACATGTAGAGATCGACGAGAATAAAGTGTTTATAGTTATTTCTGATGAAGGCCCGGGAATTGAAGATCTGGAATTGGCAATGCAGGAAGGATATTCGACTGCGCCTGACAGCATAAGGGAAATGGGCTTTGGTGCCGGAATGGGGCTTTCAAATATGAAAAAGCATGCCGATTTATTGGAGATCGATACCCAGGTGAACAAGGGTACAACTGTATATATAACAGTTTATTTTCAATAAAGGGCCAGCATAATTTTAGAAGAAGGATTTAATTATGGATTTATCTTATTTTCATTCTGTAACGCTGAACAAAGACAAGTGTAAAGGATGTACCAACTGTATAAAGCATTGCCCTACAGAAGCTATTCGCGTCCGCGGCGGCAAGGCTGTTATCATAGCTGAGAGATGTATTGACTGCGGGGAATGCATAAGAAAGTGTCCCTACCATGCCAAAAAAGCTGTTACAGATCCTGTTGATTTCATTCATAATTTCAAATACAAAATTGCTCTGCCGGCTCCGTCGCTGTATGGACAGTTTGGACCGAATTTTACCCGCTCCCAGATAATAAAGGCATTGGGGGAGATGGGATTTGACTTTGTATTTGAGGTTGCAAGAGCTGCAGAAATTGTGACTAATGCCACCAAGGAATACCTTGAAAAAGAAGATATAAAAAAGCCTGTTATTTCATCAGCCTGCCCTGCTGTCGTGAGACTTATACAGGTCAGATTCCCCAGTCTTATTGATAACCTTCTTAAAATTGAATCCCCCATGGAAGTTGCGGCAGCCCTTGCCAAACAGGAGTTCAGCAAAAAACACGGTGTACCGGTTGAAGAAATTGGAGCGTTCTTTATTTCTCCATGCGCCGCGAAGGTTACCAGTGTTAAAAACCCCTATGAGAATATGAGCTCCAGGGTTGACGGTGTTCTTTCAATCAAAGATGTTTTCATACCAATACTTGAAATAATGAAGAAGAACAAAAACGTTGACCAGGAATATGGTTCTGTTTCAAGTGCCATCGGTGTTGCCTGGGCAGGTACCGGAGGGGAGAGCGATGCTCTTGGCGATGTCAGGGCAATAGCTGTACATGGAATTAACAATATTAACACAATATTTGAACAGGCTACCCAGGATAAGCTTGACAACATTGATTTTATAGAGGCACTTGCCTGCCCTGAAGGGTGTCTTGGCGGTCCATTGACAGTGGAAAATCCGTTCATCGCAAAAGTAAATCTCAAAAATGAAGTGGAGAATATCAAAAAACAGGCTCATAGTGTCCATAAAATTGATAATGTGGATGAGCTGGTCTGGAAGTCCACTGTAAAATACAGGCCGATAATGAAGCTGGATGACAATATGATGAAGGCTTTGGAAAAGATGCAGAAAATAGATCAATTGACAGAAGAGCTTCCTGGCCTTGACTGCGGTGCATGCGGTTCTCCCAGCTGCAGGGCTCTGGCCGAGGACATTGTGCGGGGCAATGCCAAAGAAACAGACTGTATATTCAAACTCAGACAAAAGGTTAGCGATATTGCTCAGCAATTGCACTATATAGAGGATGAAACGCCGAATTAAAAAGCTTTGGACAAAGAGGGAAAGAGAATGACTTTGGCAAACCTTATTGATAAATATGGATTCAAAGTTTTGACCAATAGTAATGAATACCTGTCAAGAACTGTAACCGGAGCATATGCATGTGACCTGCTCAGCCATGCGATGGCAAAGCTGAACATGGGTGATGCCTGGGTGACGGTACATACAAATCTGAACGTGGTTGCTGTGGCATCCCTTGCAGAGGCAGCATGCGTCATAATTCCCGAAGACATTGAAGTTGAACAGCAGACCATCAGCCGGGCGGAGGAAAAAGGAGTGGTTATTTTATCAGGATCGGCAAGCTCAGCGGAAATCTGCTATGAAATATTGTCCGAACTCAGGAAAACAGTATGAAATGTTATGTTGACCTCCATATCCATTCATGCCTGTCACCCTGTGCGGATGAGGATATGACACCAAATAATATTGTTAATATGTCCCTCATAAAGGGACTTGATATTATAGCGATTACCGACCATAATTCCGGGCGGAACGCAGAAGCACTGGTTGAAACAGGAAAACAGGCCGGTCTTGTGGTAGTGCCCGGTATGGAATTATGCACTTCTGAAGAAATTCACATTCTTTGCTATTTCAGAAACACCGAAAAGCTGACTGCTTTTCAGAATTTTGTCTATGAAAACCTTCCTCCCGTGAAGAACAGGGAAGATATTTTTGGTACCCAAATAATCATGGATTCACTTGATCAGGAAATAGGCCGGGAAGACAAGTTTCTTGCCGCTGCATCCGGCCTGGATGTGGCTACTGCCGTCGGGTATGTAAGAGAATTAGGGGGTATTGTTGTTCCCGCCCATGTAGACAGGCAGTCCTTCAGCATGCTTGCAACCCTGGGTACCATCCCCGAAGAATATTCTTTTAATTACCTTGAATGCACAAGCAATTGCAATTTGGATGAACTTTTTAAAGAGTATCCCGAACTTATCAGGTATAATTTTCTCAGATCTTCCGATGCTCATTTTCTTGAAAACATACTTGAGCCGGTATTTCATCTGGAACTTCCCGAAAAGAGCATAGACGGTCTTTTTTCTGTCTTGGACAATATCAATGGAATATTTAAATAAAGATCCTCATCCATGACTTTGTTCCCATATCTTACAGGGTTATTGCGCCGATAATTATCTGCTGTTATAATTGTTAACTAAAGTTAAGGATATATTTAACATAATAACACCAAAAATATTTAATTGGAGACAATAAATGAATTTGATTGAACGAGTCAGGAAGGCAGAGCGTCTAAGCAGCGATATATATCTTATCCGCATAGAGTCGGAAAGAATAAGTTCTTCAGCTTCGGCAGGACAGTTTGTCAATATAAAGTGTCCGGGCCCCGAGGTCTATTTAAGAAGACCTATCAGCATATGTTCAATAGACCGCAGTGAAAAAACCATAGACATTGTATTCCAGGTAAGGGGAAAGGGAACCCGTTTGTTATCCGATATTAAGGCCGGAGATACTTTGGATATCCTGGGCCCTTTGGGAAGGGGTTTTACCATTTGCCCGGAACACAAGAACATATTGGTTGCAGGTGGAGGCATAGGCATTTTCCCGCTGCTTCAGGTGCTTAAAGACCATCCTGCAGAACGAAAGACTGCCTTATTGGGTTTCAGAAACAAAAGTGCGGTGGTTATGGAAGATGAATTCAATAAATACAGTACAGACCTTAAAATAGCCACCGATGACGGAAGCTACGGCATCCAGGGATTTGTTACAGCATTGCTGCAAAATGCAATCTCAGAAGACAGACCCGATATGGTATATATCTGCGGGCCAGCTATTATGATGGAACAATGTGTGAAGCTTCTTAAAGAAAAGGATATTCCTTGCGAGGTTTCTATGGAACAACGTATGGGCTGCGGAATGGGAGCCTGCCTGGTTTGCGCGTGTAAAACCAGGAGCGGCAGTGATTGGGATTATTCCCACGTTTGCAAGGACGGGCCGGTTTTCAGCGGGGACAGAATAATCTTTGAATCAGAATAAAAAACTTTCTGTCAGGGGTATTCAGGTTGTTTCACGGAAGAAAGCCTTGTCAATAATTAAACTCACGAAAATACTGGATTTTCTCAGGAGAGAATTATATGAGCAATAATATAAACATGTCGGTAGAGATTGCAGGGGTAAGGCTTAAAAACCCGGTATTGGCGGCTTCGGGAACCTTCGGCTTTGGAAGGGAGTACAGTGAATACTTCGATCTGAGCCTTCTTGGAGGCATTTCTGTAAAAGGCCTTACGTTAAAACCGCGAAAAGGCAATCCCCCGCCAAGAATAGCGGAAACTCCCTCAGGAATTCTTAATTCGGTTGGTCTTCAGAATCCTGGCGTTCATTATTTTATTGAAAACGAAATACCTTTCCTCAGAAAGTATGACACGGCAATTATTGCAAATGCTTCAGGCAATACGGTTGAGGAATATGAACAGATGGTTGAGATACTTTCGGACGCTGATATTGACGCCATAGAGCTTAATCTTTCCTGTCCCAATGTAAAGGAAGGGTGTATGAGCTTTGGCAGCACAGCTGAAGGAATAGTCAATGTAGTAAAAAGGGTTAAGAAATATGCCAAAAAACCCCTGATAGTAAAACTCACTCCCAATGTAACAGATATAGTGGAAATAGCCAAGGCTGCCGAAGATTCGGGTGCCGACGCCTTGTCCCTTATAAATACGCTATTGGGGATGGCAATTGACGCAAAAACCAGAAAACCGATACTTAAGAATATAACAGGAGGCCTTTCCGGACCGGCAATCAAGCCCGTCGCCCTGCGCATGGTTTATCAGGTGGCGCAGAATGTCAAGATACCTGTTATAGGCATGGGAGGAATCTCTAATGGCACTGATGCCGTGGAGTTTTTACTTGCCGGAGCGTCAGCCGTAATGGTCGGCACGGCGGGTTTGGTAAACCCCTATGCATGGATTGAAACTGTTAAAGGTATTGAAGAATATATGAAAGAAACCAATATCTCAGATGTAAAAGAGCTTATCGGAGGACTTATAATCTGATTCATAAGAAACCTGTTATTTGAGCAAAGTAACAAAGTAGAACGACCGTATAGAAGTAATCGCACAGAGGAGGAAACCCATGAACCAGGAGCTCATAAACTATTTGTTCAACACAAGAGCCATTCGCGTATGCCCTAAAGACAAACCATTTTGGTATACATCGGGCAAAATCGGCCCTTACTATGTAAACACCCATTTTCTCTACGGGAGCGAAGAAAAGGCTAATTTGTTCTTGGAGGAAATAGATGGTATCAAGGATGACAAACTTAACTGCTCCGAAGCCTTCCACAGGACAACAAAGGAAAACTATCTGATTGATCCGGTTTACAAAGGTGCAATTGATTTGCTCG
This sequence comes from Clostridiaceae bacterium, assembly GCA_012521705.1. Taxonomy (GTDB): domain Bacteria; phylum Bacillota; class Clostridia; order DSM-8532; family DSM-8532; genus DTU059. Next base: position 7,715 of record JAAYLX010000051.1, read on the forward strand.
CAGAATACATAGAGAAGCATATCAATGTGGATGAAGTCGACTATGTTTCGGGTGGCGAACGAAGGGACTGGTTCTTTTCATTCATAATTGCCGATATTCTCGACAAGCCTCATATCACGCTTTTTAAGGATATGACGTCGGTTATATACCATAAAGGGAAAAGCTATGAAAAGGATAATTTAGAGGGAGCCTCAGTCCTGCATATAGCCGATCTGATTACTTCAGCTTCAAGCTATGAGAGGGCTTGGGTGCCGGCCATTGAAAGAATAAACGGAAAAATGAAATGGAGCGCAGTAATTGTTGACAGGCTGCAGGGAGGAAGCGACATACTTAAAAATCTTGGAGTTGAATCCCACGCCCTTGTTTTTATAAACCATGAAATATTTGTGCATGCTAATAAAAAAGGACATATAGATGATTCACAGCTAAAGCTTGTACTGGACTATATAGAGGACCCCGAAAGATTCATGGAGAATTTCCTTTTAACTCATCCCGGATTTTTGGAGGAGTCTTTAAAGGAAGGCGGAAAAATCGCCGAAAGGGCAAGACTTCTTATGGAGATGCTAAACAAAAAGTAAACTCTATGAAAAGAAGAAATACTGAAAGCAGAAATAACCTTGCGGGCACAGAGAGAAGGCTCTCTAAAATGTACGCTTATTATTTAAAAACAACATTTACAAGCACTTTTGTTAGGAGGAAGGGCAATGAAACTGCCCGTTTTTTTTTGAGGAAAACTTCAGAGATTTAATGGACGAAGCTGAATATGAGGCATTTATTGCCTCTTTCGACGGACACCGCAATTATGGGATAAGGGTAAATACCTTAAAAACCAGTACTGAAGAGTTGTTGAATCTGATTGGTTTAAAACTTGATCCTATACCCTGGGAATCCCAGGGGTTTTATTACGACTTATCCGATCAATCCTTTGATTCATTGGGTAAACTTCCCGCATATCATGCTGGCTTGTACTATATTCAGGAGCCAAGCGCCATGATGCCGGCCAATGCACTTTTACCCCTGCCCGGTGAAAAAGTGCTGGATTTGTGTGCTGCTCCGGGAGGGAAGACCTGTCAGCTGGGCAATAAAATGAACAATACAGGGCTTCTTGTTTCCAATGACATCAATCCCAAAAGGGTTAAAGCTTTGGTTAAGAACATAGAGCTCATGGGTCTTACGAATACTTTTGTGGTCAACGAATCACCCCAAAGGCTCGAGAGAATTTATCCTGAGTTTTTTGACAGAATATTGCTGGACGTCCCCTGCTCAGGTGAGGGCATGTTCAGGAAAGACCGGGATGCTGTGAAAAGTTATTCAAAATACAAAAGCAGCGAATGTGTTTCCCTCCAAAGAGAGATATTTGATTCAGCCTATAATATGCTGAAGCCGGGAGGAGTAATTGTCTATTCCACCTGTACCTTCAATCCCGATGAAAACGAGAGAAATATTGAGTATTTCATGGGCAAATATGACCTTTGCGTGGACAGGCTAAATCCCATTGGCGGATTCGAACCATCCAGGCCGGAATGGACACATTCAAAAGATGAGATGTATAACCGGGGGTTGAGGCTTTGGCCCCATAAAGCCAGGGGTGAAGGACATTTTGTATGCAGATTAATAAAGAAGGGAAATTTGACTCCAAATCCTGTGGAAAAAACCCGGGCAGATTATACATCCGAAGAAGCGGAAAAAGCGGCAGAAGCCTTCAGGGATTTTGCTGAGAAGAATTTAAATCTGTCTGAAAAATTGGGTATATATCATATTAGAGGGACCAGCCTTTACCTGCTTCCCGATTATATGGAGAATGTACCTTCAATAAAATGGGACAAAGCGGGGCTGTATCTTGGAGAATACGTAAAAGGCCGTTTTGAACCATCCCAATCCCTGATTATGTCATTGAAGCCTGAGAACTTCAAAAGGATGATTGAGTTCAGGAACGGAGACCATAATATTGTAAGGTACTTAAAGGGAGAGACACTTATAAGCAGCGGCGAAAAGGGATATACGGCAGTTTGCATTGAGAAATACCCCTTAGGTTGGGCAAAACAGGAAGAAGGTATGCTCAAAAACCTGTACCCGAAAGGCTGGAGGATGGTTTGATGCCTAAATTTAGACTGGACAAATTTCTGAGGGACCAGGGCATAGCCACCAGAAGTGAATTAAAGGAATATATTCGCAAAGGGCTTGTCAGGGTCAATGACGATACGGTAAAAGATCCGGGCACCCATATAGACAGTGATTCGGATAAGGTATATGTAAATGGTGAACTAATAAATTACAAAAAATTTGTCTACTATATGCTCAATAAACCCCGGGGTGTAATTACCGCCACAGAGGACAATAAAGAGAATACCGTATTGGATTTATTCCCCGAAGATATAAGACGAAGAAATGTGTTTCCGGCAGGAAGACTTGACAAGGACACCGAAGGACTTCTTATTATTACCAATGACGGGATTTTTGCACATAATTTGATGTCTCCGAAAAAGCATGTTAAAAAGCTCTATGAAGCTGTGCTCGATTGTTTCCCGGGAGACCGTGCCATTGATGTTTTCGCCGTTGGTGTTGTGCTGGACGACGGGTATAAATCCTTGCCGGCAAAATTGGAGTTTCTTCAAAAGCAGGGCAAAGTTATTGCCAGGGTTGAGATTTTTGAAGGCAAGTTCCATCAGGTAAAACGAATGTTCAAGGCAGTTGGCGCCAACGTGTTGTTCCTGAAAAGACTGCGCATAGGAGGGCTCTGGCTGGATGAGGCTTTGAAGCCCGGAGAATACAGGGAACTTTCACAACAGGAATTAGACTTGCTTGGAGGATAGAATAGTGGATAAACAATCATTGCAGAAACTAAAGCTGATGTTGACAGGAATAGCCCAACGTCTGAAGGACGAGAAAGATTATTTTATCGGTCTTGAAGGAAGTTTTAAATCAGGCACAAAGAACTTCCCGTTAAAATGTACCCTTAAAGACGATAATCTGGAAATTAAATTCGAAGGAAGAAACCTTTCAGCCAAAACTGATGATTTGCCTGATATACTCTCGGACTTTGCTTCAAGGTTTGAAGCAGTAAGCCTTGTATATAATGCAAGGGGAGAATCCCTCATAATTGATGCCGATGCCCGCAATGTAAAAATGAGGACAAAGCAGCTTGAAGCAAATAAAGAGGAAATATTCAAAGGCCATGCGGAAAGCGGAACTGTATCCAACCGGGAATACCTCATAAAACCGGGCAAAGCAGATGAGCTCCTTAAGGTTATAGGCATCATGGCCGACAATGGAAAAATCAAAAACGATATGATCAGAAAGTATAATCAGATAGATCATTTTGTTGAACTTTTGGAGCCAATGCTCAGAGAGCTGGCAAACGGGAGAAATGAGCTCAGGATAGTGGATTGCGCATGCGGGAAATCCTATCTGTCCTTTGTATTAAACTACTATCTTAAAGAAGTTATGAAAATAAATTGCCGTTTTACCGGAATAGATATTTCCGAAGGGGTGGTAAAATCCTCACGGGAAATGGCAAACAGGCTTAAATACCACAACATGGAATTTATTTGCGGAGATATAAGAACACTGCTTTATGAGGAGGTGGGAGGAAAGGTTGCCCAACCCGACCTGGTAATAAGCCTTCATGCATGCGACGTTGCCACAGACTATGCACTGGCCTTCGGGATCCGTAATAAATCCCGGGGAATTGTTGCGGTGCCCTGCTGCCACTGCGAACTGTTGAACCAGTATTCTTACGAACCCTTTAAGGAGATTATCAAGCACGGCATATTTAAAGCACGGCTGGCGGATGTGCTTACAGACGGCTTAAGATGCATGATTTTGGAGGCTTTTGGTTACAGGGTTTCTGCCGTTGAATATGTTTCACCTTTGGATACTCCCAAGAATCTTTTGATACGTTCGGTACTTACAGGAAAGTTCAATAGAGAGAAATACGAAGCTTGTATAAATATGGCGAAAACCCTCGGAGCAGAGCCTATGCTGCTGAAGGAGACTGTTAATATTAATAAAAGCTGACTGAATTATATGTAATTCTTTGCCTAAGTCGCCAAAAAAACTTTTTGCTATTTACATCTTGTTTTTTATTCATTATAATT
>JAAYLX010000059.1 GCA_012521705.1 Clostridiaceae bacterium
ACTTCCTCTTTCCCGAGCGGTGTTATATACGGTACGTCAAAATACTGGATTCTGCGATTCTTAAGAAAAATATCCCATCCTCGAAAAGGTTTGCTATTAAAAAAACTCATACAAATATTCTCAGATTTTACACCTATACTAACCAACTGCCGGTATAATTCTTCACGACTGACAGGATCACCGACAGAGACAATTGCAATGCAATCGTCATATCCCTGATTCAGACTATCTACAGATACAACCGGTTTATTGTAATATGTATTCCCGACTTTAGCAGGATTATTGTCTGCGAAACAAACAATCTCGCATTTGCATGCAATCGTCAGAAAAGAATAAATATGTCCGCCATTTGCGCCTGCACCGACTATAACGGCTTTATCCCCATTTTTTATGTTGATATTCAGTTTCTCATACTCTTTAAACATGAAGGAGTCATTTGGGCTGCTTATCTCACGCAGACGTTCCTCTAAATTGTGTAAATCCCTGTTTGCATAATAATCCCATCTTGCATTGAACAACGCCTTGGACTCATCATCGGCTAAACGCTCATATATTTTTTCCGGTAAATTTATCATACCGGGCGACCCCCTTTTTTTTGTATCTCATATAATATTTTATCGGCTAAATCCCATCTTTCCGCGACCGTAAGGCCTGTGGGCAGATCAGTAAAAACATAATCAAACCGTTCGCAGGAGAAATCAGTTACCGGCTCCGGTAGTATGGTTAACCGTTCATCATCAAATAAAAGAAATCGTATTGTTTCAGCCTGTTCATCGCTGCCTATGACACAGACTCGCTTGCCATCCATGTTAACCCAGCCCGGATATTCCCTGTCCATAAAGCGGAACAATCTTGCTTTTATTTCAGCAAGCTTATTCGGATTATCTTCCTTCAGACAGTTGAATTTTCTTATTGTATAACGAACCTGACTAAATGCCAGTTTTTTCAGCGCTTCATAATAATGGTCAAACACGCCATGTTTTTTAAACCCTTCTTTTAGTGCCTGAAGGGAATTAATAAGTTCGTTGATATCCTTATATTGATCGGTCATGCTTCCCTTACGGTTACGCAGATAATAGTGCAGCGGTTTTGCTACACGGCATATTCGCTTTGCTTTTGCAATAATCAATGGTACTATGGCCAAATCCTCAAACATACCGGATGTCTGCTCAATTCCTAACCCTTTATAAAAACTGCTTCTATACAACTTTCCCCACAGAAATGTTCTTGCACGATTAATTATATCCGGATCATCATTGGCACATAAGGGTTTGTCATCAGGAAAGCGTATGGCGGAACATTCGGTTTCCCTGTCATTAACATAATTAATATCGCATAAAGTCACATCAGCATCCCATTTTCCCGCCATTTCCAACATTAATTCAGCAAATTGACTGTCCCACCAATCATCTGAATCCAGGAATGTAAGGTATTCCCCTTTTGCGACAGAGACACCGAAATTTCTGGCTGCTCCCTGGCCTTGATTTTCTCTTAAGAAATATCTGATTCTATTGTCCTTATTCTTCCAGTCCACGCATATAGCATCTGAATTATCATTGGAGCCGTCGTTAATTATTATTATCTCCAAATCACCATACGTTTGGCTGCATACTGAAAAGAGACACTTTTCCAAATATTCGGCTGAATTATAAACGGGGATTATTACACTTATCATACGTCTTTCCCTTCATCCAGCGATTCATTGCTTTATTACAGCTTTTTGCCCATTTCATAGGATAGCTGCATAAGCTTGTCCCACAACAAATCCATGGGTGTGATTCTTCTTCCGGATGATTTTTTCATTGCCTCTAACAACCAATTCCTGCTTCTGTCTATTTCGGTCTCCAGGATCGCGTTTACTACCTTATAATCTATAGCTTCGGAGAATTCTTTTCCGGTAATCTCGCAGACATTATTTTTTGCACGGAAGCACAAATTAAATATTTTCAACAGCGAGTCAATCCGGTTTGAGCCCCAAAGGCTGTTTGTCGCTGTTATAAACTGCTTGTTAAACAGAATTGAGAAGCATGCCCCGTGAAAAGAATTTGTAGCAACGAACTTACTGTTTGCAATAAGCTTCAGCCAATCTTCCACGCTTACATCTTCAATAACTTCAATGCCTTCGTTACACTCTATGTCCGGTATTTTTCTTCCAATGACCGCTTTTACTTTAATTCCTAAAACCATGCTGATTTTCTCCAGGGCTTTTAATATCTCCGCCGTCTCTACTGATAGTTCTGAAGATTGGCTTGACAGTCTTAAGAAATATGCAAATAAATAATCATCGTCACAATTTAATGAGGATCGTTTCATTAGGTTATAATATTCATCCACCTTCAACAGAAACACCGGATCAAGGCACATCACTGATTCTTTATTAAAAATCTCATTGCATATCTTTGTTCCACTGACTTCTCTTGTGGACACAAAGTCAAAGCGCGAAAGGGCGCATTCCATTTCTGCTGTCTGTTTTTCGTTTCCAATCCAGTTTTCAAACCCGAAGGAAGTCGCGTATGCTATTTTCTTTTTTTCGCTTTTTATATAGCTTAAATCAGAAAACTCGTCCCAATCCGCCATTAATACGGGATTCCACATCTGGTCGGATCCGAGAATAAAAGTATCTGAGAATTCGTTTAACTTAAACATTTCCTCTTTCGTCAGGAATAATTGGCAGAGGTCAAATTCTCTGTAGGGATTGTTTCTAAACATACGTGGAGTCCGCAATGGTCGCCTGTTGGAATCCATAGGTTGCTGCACCATTAAAGGCTCATATTTCTCGTTTAACAAAAATTTATAAAGGGAATAGTATGTAAGTTCGGCACCATAATTATATTCGCTTAGATTACTGATAACGCATACATCCCATTTACGGTTAAGGCAATAATCCATTGCTTTATTTAACGACATATACTTTACAAGAGTGTAAAATCTGTTCCGCATAGGGTGATGAGGAATTTTAGCCGTTAATCTCAATTCCCTCATCCATTCCATAGGTGTCTTTTCAAAAAGCTTTAAGTAGTTTTTTGCAGAATGAAGCAGGTCTTCGCCTTTTTGAGTGTTTGAAATTACAGCATCCGTGCCCTTTTTATCGTCATATTCATACCGATATCTTGCGATTCCCCGGTAATCCCCAATACTTAAGTCACCTTGTCTTGGATATCCGGAAAAAGGACAATCTGAACAAAAATCGCTCATAAATAACCCTTTGTGATATGCTTCATTAAAAGGATTATCCTGATGAAGATTAATCGTGTTGATATTATTCTCTTTAAGATACTGCTTATAAAGCCCTAAAGGAGCAACTGATCCACATATAATGTCAATGGTGAAAAGGTTATCATAATTCTTGTTCAAATACTTTTTTAGTCCGGCTATTTGACACGGCAGTGCTACATACAAAACTTTTATACCCTGCTCAAGATACTTCTCTACACATCTCAGCGAATAAACTGTATTGCTTTGGATATGCTTTTGCTGATTTAGTTTTTCAAGTTCTTTTATATTTTTGATTTCTTCGATCTCTGAAGAGAACTCACCGGTCCGTACTGCTCCAAACACAATCCCGTTTTTTTCGAGAATCATTTTTGCAAGTAATGTAATAACTCCTCCGTCATGGCAGGCCAAACGTATGTCATCATTTGCCTGTGCGGCATAACATACAGGATTATTTGAATTTTCGGTCATTGGATAAAGTACAGGACATTTTTGCAAACACTTATTGCAATATTTACAGATATCCAACCTGACTGAAGGCCTAAGAAAACCTGAATCATCCTCAACCAGACTTATGGCATTTAAATCACAAATATTCACACATGATCCGCAGCCTATACAGGTTTCCAAGTCGTTTAGCTGGCCCGGATTATTAAAGAAACCTTTTTCAGCCAGTGCAGAATAATTATGTACAATCCTTACCGAAGGTTCATCATAGTCATATGTAAATACACGCACATGAAAAATGCCGGCATCGGCCAACTGTCTGATTATTGGATCATAATTCTTTACTGCAACAATCAGTTCAAATTCTCTTAATTCTTCCAGGTACTTCGCAAGAGAAATAACAGGCTTTCCCAAATAGCTGGTGCCTAACCTCTCCTGATTGTTATCTACAAAGCAATAAACATTAATAAAGCCAAAATAATAGCAAGCTTTCTTTCCAAAATCTCCTGCGCCGAAAAGAACAATCTGCTTATTCATGATAGATAAATGCACTCCCAATTACTTCTATATAAGACCAAAATAGCTGTCCGGACCAAAACCCATATTCTCAAGTGTTTTCTTTATTTCATCATAATATCTTGTACTGCTTATGGCAATTGCATCATATGTGCCTTTTCGCTCTATAAGCTCTTCAGGAGATATGATCTCTTTATCAAGATATTTTTGTCCCCATTTATTTCTGTCGGAGTCACAATAACAAATAACATCGCACTTTTGTTTACGGAGTATTTGGGTGATAAAGCCCCCCTTCGATCCTGCTCCATATACAATGATTTTTTTTCCTTCCTTTACCTTGTCCTCTATCTCATATAGATACAGTCTGCACTTTTCATAGAATTCATCCATTATTTCAGCATCTCTGTCCTTTTTGGTGAATAATTCAAACAAAATGGGCCTGTCCGATGCTTCTGATAAGAACTCTGAAATCCGGGAATCAAACTCTTCTTTATTTCTGGCGGAAAGATATTTTAAACCCTGCGATTTTGCCCACCCTTCGGCCGTGGAGAAATGCTCGGCAGCTATATGGACATGACGGTTACTTATATGCCTGGCTCCATTCCAGTAAAAGGTTTCCCCTCCCTCATTATTGCAAAGAAGAATTCGTATGTTCTTGCCAACATATCTGTTCCATAATCCGTTCATATCATAGAAGAAGCTTAGATCCCCTATCAGCAGAAAACTTAGTCTGTCGCCTGCTGCCGATTGTCCAATAAAGCTTGAAAGAGTACCGTCTATGCCTGTGGTGCCTCTGTTTGCATAAGCGGTAATACTCTCATCGAGGCTAAAACATTGGGACAGCCTGACTATAGTATCTGTTCCGAAATGTATCAGCACCCCTTTAGGAACATTCTGCATTATCTTTTGTACTGCATAATTATTGCTGTATGGAAAATCATATTCTTCCGCTATTTTAAGCCGCTTCAGCCTTCCATTCCACTGATTCAGATACTCGTTCTCAATTATGTTTTCAGATTCACAGTCCTTGAAAAATTCAAAGAATTCCTCCGAACTGCCTTCAATTATATGAGTCAGCTTTCTCAGAGGATCAACCACGGAACCTGATTCGTTGACACACCAGTATTCAAAACTTTTTTTGCAACGCATCAGCAAGAATCTAAGCTGTGACAGGAACTGCCCCTCCATGGATATAACAAGATCAGGAGCCATTTTTTCAAAAACATCGTCAGTCAAAACATTACAAATCAGATATGTATTGACCGTGCCTTTGCACTTCAGGTTTGAAATATGCTCAACGGCAATGACACAGTTATACTGCGACACAAAGTTTTCAACCAAAGATTTTTTAGTTTCGCTTGCCGTCAGGCTCTGACCATATATTACCAGAATGCGTTTATAGCTTTTTAACTTGTTTATAAGAGCTTCTTTTTCTTCTGCCGTACACCTCGAAAGAATTGTTCTTCTTATTGCTGTTATGGCAGGCAACTTGTCTGTATTAAATGAAACTATATCCTGTTCTATGGGGACATTTATATGAATCGGACCCTTGCCGTTATGGTTCAGTTCCAAAAAAGCCTCATTCAGAATTCTGATGCAATACCAATAATCAATATTATCTTTTACCAAAGGTAGTGTCACAGATTTTTTGCAAACACCATCGAATAAACGGAATTGGGGAAGGGACTGATCCTCCAGTTGGTACAGATAATATGGATTCCTGTCTGCGGTTATCACTACAAGTGGCACTTTTTGAAAAAAAGCTTCATGCACTGCCGGACTATAGTTTACTGCCGCCGTTCCAGAAGTGCAGCATAAAGCGACAGTTTCTCCGGATTCCTGTGCCAAGCCCATTGCAAAATATGCCGCGCTCCGTTCATCAACCATTGAGTAGCATTGGAAGAATTCATCCTGCTCTACGGAATGAACTATAGGCACATTCCTCATACCGGGAGACAATACGATTTTTCGTACTCCATATTCCTTCAATAAGACTATCAGCGCCTGTACGCTCTTAATATCCGAATACAATGGCATATTAATTCTCCTGTCAAAAAAGTCCGAGGCCATCTTCATCATCTTTCTGACCTCTATGTGTTGTGGACAATGCTTTTCACAAAGTCCACAGTTTACACAGTCGTTTGCTTTACCTTTACCATAGGTTGCCCTCTCATACAGGAATCTGTAATGTCCTTTACCAGTGACGCTATATGTGTTTTTGCCATGAATATCATTAAACAAGGAAAAAATCTCCGGAATAGGTATCCTCTGTGGGCAGCTTTCAATACAGTATCTGCAATTAGTGCATTGTATTTTATTGTTGATATGAATTATTTTTTTCACTTTGCTTAATGCTTCAGATTCCTCGTGGCTCAGCGGGATAGCACAACTCATTTTTTGAACGTTCTCAGTAACCTGAGAGATTGTTGACATACCGCTCAAAACCAATATGACCCCGTCGAGGCCCATACAATATCTGAGTGCGAATTCTGCAGGCGACATATTCTTATTAGCCTTATTAAGAATATTAATTGCTTCCTCAGGCAATCCATCTGCCAGCATACCGCCTTTAATCGGCTCCATCACAATAATAGGCTTATTATGTCTTCTGGCTACATTATAGCATTTTCCGGATTGAATTGCATGGCTGTCCCAATCCAGATAATTTATCTGCAACTGAACAAAATCTATTTCCGGGTATTCATTCAGAATTTTATCGAGAACTTCCGCCGTATCATGGAATGAAAAACCTGTATATTTTACTTTTCCCTCCTGTTTAAGCTGTTTCAGGAATTCAAATCCACCCAGAGCTTTTGTCCTCTCAAAATTCTCCGCACCAACATTGTGCAGCAAGTAGAAGTCGAAATATTTTACACCACAATTCTCAAGCTGTTCCCTGAAAATGTATTCATATTGTTCCCGCTTAGTTATTATGTTTACCGGCATTTTATCGGCAAGTATGAACCTGTCTCTTTGATAACGGTCAGTAACGCATTTTTTGATGGCTTTCTCCGCATTCCCGTTATGATAGTTATAAGCCGTTTCGAAATACTTGTAACCCGCTCCGATAAAAATATCCACCATGCGGTTTAAAGTCGCATAATCAATATCACCGTTATTCTCACTTAACAACGGAAGACGTAAAAAGCCAAATCCCAGTTTCTTTTCGAATTTTAATTCAAAACTCATCGATATCTTCCTTGACCCAGAATTTGATTCTTTATTGCATTATGAATCTTAAAACCATAACTTTCATGGTCTTCTGAATTTATATCATTATCAATCAACTGTTCCGAAGCTAATATTATATTTACAAAGCTTTCAAGTGAATGGGGCGTAGCCTCTGCAAGAAAAATTGAATCATCGGCTTCAGTCTCAGAAAAGCGGCTTTGGAACTGTGGAGACAGAAGCAGTGCTTTTTCTATTGGGATATACGATTTCTTTCTGGTTACCTTTCCTGAATTTTTATCAATAAAAACTATCGCATTGTCATATTTTGATACGGCAACAAGATGATTGTCATCAAGGCTTTTGATGAAATAATAATTACCATCCCATGAACCAGGTTTTTTGAAGATATTATCCTGCGCCAGCCCCTTAAACTCATTCATTTCGCCGGTTTCCGCGTCAAGCAAAACCGCCATGTTCGCCAGGTGTTGAAGAGCCAGAATATTTCGGCCGTAATCTATCAGACTTATAAATGGAATTCCTTCGCTCCTGAAGTTTTTCGGAAACGATGAAAATATTTGAATTTCACTGGTCTCAGGATTCCATTTCGTTATGGCTCCATTATTTCCAACCAGCCAAAAATATCCGAAACAAAAGTAAATAAATACATAACCGTCTTCTTTATAGCCTATTGTTAAAGTTCTGCATTTGTGATCAATCAAGCTGATTTCAAGTATTGCATTTTTCCCCCTGAAAGGGATATAAGCCTTATTATCAATAACGGCGACTCCTCCTCCAAAATACATAGGGTATTTTTCGGTGGATTTTTCTTTTAACTCGTTCATATAATCATCAATATATGTGAGCTCATTTGTTATGGTATTATACCTGACAACAGCTTTATATCTCTGAGGGAGGAAGTAAATGCAATCATTATAAACCACAGACTTTTCAAACTTAAAAGGAATATCATTGTTCCTTACCTCAGGACCGGGTTTGAATGTATTTGTGCTTAGATCATAAATGCCAATTCTTTCAGCCATAAAAGGAGCAAAATATAGTTTGCTGCCAACTTTCGCAACACTTCTGTACAAGTGTAAGCCATTCAGTTTTTCACCCGGGAATGACCCCATATATTCTGCTTCCATGTTGCTAATATTGATTTTGAACAGTCCGTTGCAGTTATTGGCTGCCACCCAGATAAAGTCACCGTCCGAGTAAAAATCGTGAAATCCAATAGCTTCTCTTTCGGGTACCGTATCAGTTCCACCATGGATCTCACATTTTTGAATCATCACTGGCTTCAGTATAGAGCGATATAACGCAACCAGCGAGCTCCAGTCTCCATAGTATGCGTCCGACAGGGCTATAGCGCGGTTCATGTCAGATGTGTCATCATAAATCCCCCATCCTTCGCGCTTATACTCTTCTACTATCCTAAGATAATCATTAAGAAGATGGGGACGCATTGACGTATATGCTGAGATACTAAGAGGGTGAGGACGCCAAAGAAGAACCACATCGTTTCTGTTCTTGAAATATCCGAACACATTTTTAAGCTTACTGATATATTTCTCATTGCCTGAAAGAATACCATTTATACTCGTATTATACAAAATTACTTTTTTTCTGTTCCCATCAGGTCTGTAAATCAATTTCCTCCATGATTCTGGCAGCACACAATCTTCCCGTTTAGTATTCTTTACCTTGTCGTACTTCGGAGAACCCAGAACCAGGAACTTGTTGTTAACATCCTTAAAAGCTTCAAACTGGTTAGTTTTTCTGGCAAATTTCTGTAGCTCGTTTATGTAAATGTTTTTAACTCTTTCAGACTCAACAATAACCCTGTGTGAATACAGGGTTCCCGGGAGAACACAAAAATTCTCCGGCAAGCTGCCCGAAACGACAAAATAAGGAATATACACCAGCATATCGGTATAATTTCTTAACTGGCTGCTGAAAAATTCAGGGTGAACCCTTGTTACAAGATTATATTCATCATAAGGATTATGAATATATATTATATCAGGATGTCTGTCCTTGAGACTGTAGCTGGCCCAGTCTGTAACAGGAACATCATCGGGAAACTGATCCCCTTCGTAATGCATTTTTCCCAATGACCCGTCCGGGTTAACATCATAATATGGAATCGGAACAACATATACATCGCATTTAGGATCATCCTTCGCAGCCATCCACACACTTTCCATGGAATCCCACATGGAAGCTTTGTACGGAAAAAAGACTATTTCAATCCTGTCAGCTTTTATTTCGTTAATAATACTGTTTTCAATTATTTTGAGTTGGCTTTTTATGAGCTCATACACTCTGTTGCTATCCGGATTTTTGACCAATGACGCGCTTACTTCAAATAATATGTCACAGTATTTTTCCAGATGGGTAACCGTTTGGGTTCCTTCCCCCTCAATTTTTTCTATTGTGGTTCCCATGCTGACTGCGCTTTCATGACAATCAATCATTAATTTAATTGCACTTTCATAGTCTTTATCATCTATGAATTTCTTAATAAGACCATTAGCTTCATGTATTGTTTTTATCAGTTCCAATAACTGTTTCTGCTGGTGTCTGCGCATATTACAAATACTCCTTGCTTATATTGCATATAGTATGGTCTCCTGGGGATATATACTGTAGTGTCTTAAGTATAGCTTGTAGTCAGGAATAAGACTCTTTAAATAAAGCGGAATATCAATCATGTGATTCGGTCTGTGATATACAGATATTGCAAGCTTTGGCCTTAATCTTGCAATTATATTTGCTGCACCTTTTAATGCGTTAAGCTCAGCTCCTTCAATATCCATTTTGATAAAAGTTATATTTTCATCCTTCAAAATATCATCCAAAGCAACAACCTGAATTTTTGAGTTCCCTGAACTGCTGATTCGGGAACTGCCGTTATCAAACTGCTCAAAGGTTAATTCATCATTATTATCAAATAACCCAAAATTATAAACCTCTACCTGTCTTAATTCTCTCTCTTGCTTTACTTGCAGGCATTTCTTATAATTGTTGGGATCAGGTTCAAATGCATATACTTTTTCTGCATTTTTGCATTTTCTTAAAAAGATACAGCTTGTATTTAGATCAAGCGATCCCCCATCAACAAAAACTTCCCTGTCAGAAAAACTGATAAGCTCCTCATCAAAGTATTGAAGCTCAAATTTTGCAGTACCGCCAAAAATATCGTTTTTATTTATTTGATTTTTAACAAGATAATCATATATTTCCTTGTAAAACATTTCCGTGCCGATCACTATACAGAAATCATTTCTTTCATGATAACTTGCAAGCAGTTGATCCGGTGATATCACCGGTTTTATTTTTTTGCCATTCAGCTTTGCATTTCTGTCACAGAAAGCGTCAACGTAAATACCATATGATTCAAGTATTGAACATAACATATCTCCTTCTCCGCCAGCACCGTATATAACTACCCTCTTTTCTTTGGAGATTTCTGATATGTTTTTTAGAAATGAATGCCACTGAAAATCATTTTCAGTGCGCACATGAGAACTGACTAAATCAAAAACATGACAAAAATCGGCTGTAATGTTATACATTAATTTTTTTAAAAAAATATCTTTCGATTCTTTATCATAAAGAGAGTTGTATACTTTCTTAATATTATCCATTTGTATCCCTGTTCAGCCAAATATCTGGGATGCTTCCCTGGCATCGAGCATGGCCTTAAACATATAAAAATCTGTTGCTGTCGTCACTTTGAGGTTATCCGCGGAACCTATTATCTGACGAAGTTTATACCCATAATGACTCATTAAGGATGCAGTGTCAATGAAACTTTTCTTATTCTCTGATAATGCCATTTTATGAGCTTTTAACACATCTTTGATATAAAAACTCTGCGGGGCTTTTGCTACTCTCACTTTATTTCGATCAATAACTTCGTCGACAAACCCTTCTGCATTTACAGTCGCTACAGTTTCATACTGGTATGCAACAGTAATTCCGCTGCCAAATTTTTTTACAGACTCTATATTTTTGGTGATTAACTGCTGTTCTATCAAAGGACGGACTCCATCATGCAGAAGAACTATATCATCGTCTGAGAGCTCTTCGTTTTCTTCTATTTGCTTAAGGGCATTGTAAATGGACATCTGCACGGTCTCCCCTCCTGGGACAATCCATCTGACCTTTTTTATGCCAAACCGGTATAACTCATTTTTAAATACATCAATCCATTTTTCAAGGCATGCGACAACAATATAATCTATTTCAGGATGATATTCAAAATGTTCAATAGTGTGCAACAGTATTGATTTGCCATGCAGTTCCAAAAATTGTTTGGGTCTTGTTTGGCTATTCAGTCTTTCCCCAGTACCACCGGCAAAAATAACAGCAATGTTCATAGATTGCATGCCCCCGTGATAAAAATCATATTATTATAGCTTATATCAGATATACTGTGTCATTCTCAATCTGTCTATTGATCAAAAAAAATATTGATGCTTTTGAAAAAGAAATCAAACAAATACACAAGTCTTTCCAAATTTTTCGAAAAACCATCAGGAGGTAGTGCTGTCATCCTTCTTCTTAAATTTTTCATTCAGCAACTGTAAATTTGTATCTTTAACTGCAACGGCAGAAAGATTTTCTTTCCTTATCTCTTCATAAATTTCCTTCCGGTGGACAGCAACATTCCTGGGAGCTTTAATACCTACCCGTACCTGATCTCCCTGTACATCCAATATGGTAAGCTCTATATCGTGGCCAATCATCAAAACCTGGCCTTTTTTTCTTGTTAATACAAGCACTATACCACCCCTTAGTCCATATTTCAGCTATTCTGTTGAAGATAGTAGCGGATAGGAAGACTGTCATCTTTAAGGATAATCTGTTTCCCAAGTTTCTTCTCTACATTTATCAGGATAGGCGCTTTTAAGTTTACCCTTGCCTCTTTAATATCCTCCGGAATTACTACTATTGCCAGTGTCATTACCGTCTTGGGATCGGTAATTCCAAGAAGCTCAACATCCTCATCGTCAACATCCACTCCATAACCAGCATACAACATAAACGGATCGGTTACAATAAAACAAAGCTGGCTGTCTTCTGTACTCTGCAGAAAGAAGAAGTTAGTTGAAGTCTCCTGATCTACAATAAGGGCATATTTTTTATTTGCTTCAAAGCCCGGAATTCCCTCCGGAAAATAAAGAATATCCTCTTCATTAAATTCAATAACACCAAAATGAGCTGTTTCCAACTGCATATCCAAACCCCCAAAAATTTCAATACTATTTTAAGAAATCTACCAGAGACGGCTGTATAACCCTTGCACCTGTAGCCAAAGATGCCTGGTAAACATTCATTTCATTTTGCAGATTCATTATTGCTTCAGCCATATCCACGTCTTCATTTTTGCTCATCAGGCTTGTAAAGCTTATATAGTCATCATCCAAACGGTTGGCTGTCAGTTCCACACGGTTCATGCGGGCTCCAAGACCTGCTCTTACTCTCAGCAAGTTGTTCATCTGTGAATCCAATTCGCCCAAAAGATTGGAAAGTTCATCCTTATTATCGCTTCCCATTGCAGCAATTACTCTGTCAAAAACATCCACAAAACCGCTCTTTTCCCCGGTCAGTGCATCGGTTCCATTATTGAAGAGATCGCTTCCGGTTACATTAACGTTGATATCATCACCAATGCCAATCTCAAATTTTATTTGCTCACTGTTTAAAATATCTATATTGAAATTGCCGTTTGCGTCCAATAAAGGCTTGTCTGTTTTATACCCTGAAAAAACATATCGGCCGGCATAAGTGACATTGGCAAGATCAATCAATTGATGCCTTAATTGCTCAGCCTCGGCCTGTATTTTTAGAATGTCGTCACCTGTATTGGTGCCATTGGCCGCCTGGTTTGTAATCTCCCTCATTCTTTGCATAACTTCTGTTATCTGCTTCATGGTTGATTCGGTAACTTCCATCCAGGAGAGAGCATCGTCCGTATTGCGTTTGTACTGTTGTATTTCGGACACGTCCGTTCTTAGCTTCAAAGCCTTTGACGCTACAATCGGGTCATCAGAAGGCAGTTGAATTCTCTTTCCTGTCGCCAGCTGATACTGATATTTCTGTGTCCTGTTAAGGTTATTTGAAAGATTAAGCATCATTGTATTTATCAGCATATTATTTGTAATTCTCATTCTGTTCACTCTCCCTCTTATGCAGGTATTAACCATATAATTTCTGCATTGCGTTTGTGGTTATCTTCTTCTGCTATTAAAGTCCTAATCGATTTACGAGTATATCCAGCACTTCACTGAAAGTCTGAATCATTTTAGCTGCCGCCCCGTATATTTGCTGGTATTTAACGAGGTTTGTCATTTCCTCATTCAGGGAGACCCCTGATATGGCGTCACGGCGGTTTGTAAGTTGTGAAGTTATGCCTTGCTGAATCTTATATGCCTGCATATACTGCTGACCGTCAACACCCATGGATGAAACAAGGGTTTTAATAAAGTCCTCGGGCATACCCTCTGTGAACATGTAGGGATTATGCCGCATGCCTAAAAGGCTCTTCAGGTTTTCATTATTACCTGCCTCA
The DNA here is from genome assembly GCA_012521705.1 of Clostridiaceae bacterium. GTDB lineage: Bacteria > Bacillota > Clostridia > DSM-8532 > DSM-8532 > DTU059. The sequence goes on from JAAYLX010000059.1 coordinate 13,928, forward strand.
TCGGGTTGAGTAGATGAAGCTATATTATTTACAGGGTCAGACTCTATATCGAAACTTATTGAAAAATTTCTGGCAGTCAAAAGACCATATCCTGCAAGAAGCCTTTCGTCATAATCTGTGTCCGGATCGTCAACTATTCCTTTTTTGGCTGCATAATCAAGAAGAAAAGTCTCAAAGTCACTGCTGCTCACAGGCTTTCCATCACTGCCCAGCATGGTGAAAAACCTTATTCCCTGATTTCCATCGAGGGTGTACCCGTCCACGTGACCGCTTATCTTATCAAGAACACCATCACCATCGGCGTCTATTATTCCTTCGTTAAAAGTTCTGGCAAAGACCTGTACGAACTCGTTCATTTTTCTCTGATAGTACGGTATACCTTTGAAGTCCGGGCTTTTCTCGCCGTTCAACCCCATAAGTCCGTCGTTGCCGTCCCTCATATCAAGATATCCTTTTAATTCCCCGGACTTGACATGTAATTTGTTTCCGTCTTCCCAGGAGACTTCAAAAAGATTGTTTATATCTTCAAAGTTTAGTTTGTCTTTCCTGCTTTCACATTTAAGGTGAACTACCTCTTCATGGTCTACAAGGGCCTTACCGCTTATTGTTACTACAAACCTTGTCTCCATCTCACCATTTGGAAGTCTGAGACCTGTCTCTACTTCATAAGCGCTGCAATTGATTAATTTCGAAAGCTTGTCCACCAGCAGCGTTCTTCTGTCCCTGAGGTCGTTGGCCTTGTTGCCCATTACCTCATAATTGTATATCTGAAGATTCAATTCACGTATCTGATCAGCCAGGCTGTTTATCTCTGATACTTTTGCATTTACCATATTGTTCAGGTCTTCCTGGAGATGGTCGAAATGTTTGGCCACGCTGTTAAAATACTTCGCTACTGCCACACCTTTCTCCATCACCATAGCCCTGATTGAATGGCTTGAAGGGTCTGTGGAAAGGATCTGAAGAGCGCTGTAAAAGTCACTGATTATTTTTGTATATCCGTTTTCACTGGGTTCGTTGTATATTGCCTGCATCTCGTCAATTATGGTCGACTTAACTTCCCATTCACCAAGATATTGAACCTCGGACCAATATTTCTCATCCAAAAAAGTATCCCTGATACGGTCAATACCGACAACATCAGAACCCATTCCAAGCATTCCCGCACTGTTTGCCACAAGCAGTGGACGCGCCGCCTCCTGCCTGATGACCTGTCTTGAATACCCGGGAGTATTAACATTATCTACGTTATGAGCGACATTGGCCATACCCCGCTGGGAGGAGTACAGTCCCCGCATTGCAATTTCCATTCCCATGAAGGTGGTGTTATTCAATTCCTTCACCTTCCTTTCAGTTTCTTTAACTTCTTACAGATTGAATCAGTACATCTATATTCGGTTATGTTTTCTTAACTTAAAGCAAATTACCTGCCAAGGTGGAAAATTACGGTCTCAAGAAGCTGATTAATAACATCTATTAATTTTGAGTTGGCATTATAGGCGTATTTAAATTTGATCATATTGGTCATCTCCTCATCAAGGGAAACTCCCATGATCGATTGCCTCATGTTATCAGCCTGCTGGACGAGGGATTCATAGCTCTCTACCATAGTATCAGCTTCAAGCCCTTTATTTCCTATATCCAGAATTATGTACTGGTAGTAGGTGTCAAGGCTCAGGATTTTTCCGTTGCCGGTCATAAGATCGGCATTCCTCAGATTGGCTATAGCGAGGGCTATCCGGTTATCCCCGTTGGCATCACTTGTGGATGCCGCAATATTGTTTACATCGGCAAGGGCATCGCTGAGTTTTATATTGCCCAACTCTATAGGTCTTGAGCTGTCTATTGCTTCGAAGAAAAGTCCTCCGTCATTGCCGCTGAGGGTCTTTCCCGACAAGTGCAGTTTGTTTACTTCACGAGCCATTATGTTTATCAGTGCGTTAAGCTGCTTTCTGACTGATGAAATAATGTTCAGGTTTGACGGAGTATCAGCAATTTTGGTATTAACGTCGTAGTTTATATCATAAGTAATCTGTTTTACCAGTGCGTCATAATCAGTTGAAGTAATATCATACAGTTTTCCGCCGGTTTGGGACGCCAGGTATCCCCATCCTTCTTCACCTGATACTTCTTCGTACCAGGCAGGGTCTGTCGCCACCGACATGGTTATACCCTTGTTTTTTAATGCAGTGACATATGATGCTACAGTATCGTCATCCGCCACATCGGCTCCATTGATACTTTTATCGGTGAAAACCAAAAGGTATTTGTTTACATCGCCATAGTTATTTCCGGTTACCGCATCTATTACATCCTGGAAATCATTGTCCGTCCCGGTATCCGGAGTATCGGGAATTGCGGCCTTAAGGGCTGCTGCATCCTTCCCGAAATTGACATTGGCTGCGGGATTCGAACCTCCGTAAACAACAAGTCTGAGGTTATAATCAAGGCCCCGGCTGATAAGGTCGTTTACCAGGGTATCCACTTGATCCTTCACTTTGGCAAGGTAGTCGGAAGTTGTATTTGAAACATCCACGGCAATAGTAATATCTGTTGATATATTGGGAGTACCGTTGCTGTAGCTTCCCTTTGCACCGCTTACTTCACCCCTGGCTTCCAGGAGGCCCTTGATAATTCCAGTACCCAAATCGATGTTTATATCTCCGGTATTTGTCTTAAGTTTTGGGGTATAAAAATAAGAATAATCATCATTGGGTGCAGCAACAAGTTTATATTGCTCACCTTTGCTGACAAGGAAATATCCCCCCACAAGAATATCCATGCTTCCATCGGGAGTTAAATAAGTTTCGGCTTGAACTAATTTTGAAAGTCTGTCGGCCAGAAGATTTCGCTGGTCATAATAGTCATTGGGAAGATTACCGGCAGCTTCCGCACTCATGATTTTTACATTCAGTTGGGCAATTTTCTCAGTTATCTCATTAACTTCATTAATACGCGCCCTTATTTCATCATTCAGATCCGATTGGAGCTTGTTTATCTGGCTTCCTACCTGATTAAGATATTTTACCAGTGTATCAGCACGCTGCTTAACAAGAGCCCTTACAGTAAGACTTTCCGGATTCTTGCTAAGCTCCTGGAACGCGTCCCAGAAATTGTTCAGCTGGGACTGGAAGCCCGACATCATGGGCTCTCCCAATATTTGCTCTATATCATATACAGCCTTGCTTCTGGCTTCCCAGTACCCTAAATTATTGCTCTGCGTGCGGTATATATTGTCATTGAAAATATGTCTAATCTGACGGATCTGTTGTATATCGACGCCCATCTCAACCCGCCAGTTACCGTATACACGGGTAACCGCAGAAGCCATCACAACACTTTGTCTGGCAAAGCCGGGAGTACCAAGGTTCGCTACATTATGTCCAGTTACTTCCAATGCTTTTTGATTGGCTGTTAAACCCGATATGGCATTATCAAGTCCGAAAAAACTGATTGACATACTTCTTTCCTTTCTATGGAATTCGGAATACTACATAATTACTTCTTGAAATCTTTATCATTGGCAGGCTGGTCTAAATTAAATATCGTATAATATCAAAGATAATTTCAGTATTTTAAAACTCTTCGTGATTACGCTTTCATCTGTTTATAATTAATTCCTGCACAGTATTCTTAATATTTTATATCCAGCACGCTTCTTTTCGGGGCGTTGGAAACCTCATTCCCTGATTTTCCGTAAACAGGTGCCTCCGGTTGTGGAGAAGCCATGAGCTGAATGCTGAAATCAACATATTGCAAGGCATTCTCAATGAGCTTCTTGTTGATATCGTTCCTTGCCGAAAGCTCGTTTATAAGTTTTGTTAATCTGTTTCCTATATCCTCAAGCTGCTGACTGTACGGCTGCGGGACCTGTTTTATAAGTTCGCTGAGAGTAACTGAGCCCGGGTCCTGGCCAATTCCCCCGCTTATTTTCTTAATCAGCTGCTCCCTTGCCTGATTAAGCTGCTCTGCTTTCTTTGACAGCTCTTTTTCCTGTTCTGTTAAAGAGACAAGGGTCTGGATATTGTTTTTAATCAGGCAGTCTGTTTTTTTGATGCCTGCATCCATAATTGCCGAATATATATCAAATTCATATTTTAATACCTTAATCAGGTTTTCCAGAGAAGTTTTGTCCAATATTTTCAACTCCTGTTCAGGACATAAATATACCTATTATGTATTTCGGCATAAAATAAAACCGGGATAACATCTTTACCCGGTTTTTTACCTTTGAGCCTTATTTTTTCCCAAGTATTTTCTCCGCGACATCTTTTGCTGGTACAGAATATTCCCCGCGCTCTAACTTTTCTGCAATTTTATTGACTTTATCCCATCGTATATCGGGAGCTTTCTGCACTGCCCTCATAGCTATGGAAAAATCATTAGCGAATGAAGAAATAGTAAGTTCATCCCGTTTGGCTTTGGGCTCACCTACTTTATTTGTTCTCCCTATGCTATTAGAATTTTTGTAAATGTTAGACACACTGGGTATATGCCCCCAAATTTTCATTTGAAACCCTCTCCTATTTTCAGTTGCATTTGCTGGAGCTTATCAGCGGCTAATCTTTTGTGAAGTGAGAAGTACGTATCTCGTCTTTATGTATATCGTCAGTTCTTTAAATCATCTTAACAAAAATAATAAATTTCCCTGAGAATTGCTGATTTTTCCTTTGTAATTATGTTTATAAAACAATTTCGTTAAAAATATTTCCTGTAAATTTGCTCAGATAATATAACAGCTATGGCTTTTGCAAACATTTCTGCACCAAAAATGAATCTTATTATTTGTATTCATCTTTCCGTATGCCATGCATATACCTTAACCCCCTGCGTTCATCTTCCTCATTCCTGTATTCCTTGTCGAGGGAATCTTTCAGGGAACGGCCTGCATTCATCATTTCATTTGCAAGTTTTTTTGAACAGTTTATGCAAAAACGTCCACTCTTGACTCTTACACCGCAATTTTCGCACTGCAGAGCAATAGGACTGTTTTCAGCGACCTCAAGCCTGCCTTCTTTCAAATATTTGTATATTTGTTGAGTCGGGACTTCAGTTTCCCTTGCTACTTCCTGTATTGTGGCGCCCGGGAACTCTTTGAGAAATGACCTTACTCTCTCAAATTCCTCTTCTTCAAGTTTTTTACATGCATCACAAAGCTGCGGGCCTGTCACAAACATGAAAATTTTTTTGCATCTTCGGCAATTCCTTACCTCTGGCATAGAAGAATCCTCCACTCAATTTTCATCTACCATATACATCTACTTATTTTATCGACATTTTTCGGCATTTGCTATAACAACTGCATAGATTTTTTCAGCGCCATTTTCATATAAAATTCTACCACAGCTGTTAATTGTTGTGCCAGTGGTAATTACATCATCGACTAATAATATGTTTTTGTTTATAACCCGCTCAGGATATTCGACACTGAAAGCATCTAATAGGTTATTAAGCCGTTCTTCTTTTTTCAGGGTGCTCTGGGGGCGTGTATTGCGGGTCTTTGCCAATACTTCCGTATCCACAGGAATTTGCAGGGCCTCAGAGATTTTGTCCGCAATGAGTCTGGATTGGTTAAAACCGCGGCTTCGCATCTTTTTCTTATGCATTGGAACAGGAATAATAAAATCAAAATGCGGGATGCGGGTTTCCTTTAACAGCTCCTCAAGAAGGACAAACGCGAGGGTTTCCGACAATCTGGGCTGATAATCAAATTTCATGGCCTGTATTGCTTTGTCTATCCCGTTCTCATAATGGAAAGCAGAAAAAATACCATTGATATACGGTAGTTTTTCTGTCTTTTTAAAGCCCGTTCCACAGCGGGGCAGAAGCTCATGACAACTGTCGCAGAGATATAAGACAGAATCTTCGGTTAAGACTTTCCC
>JAAYLX010000052.1 GCA_012521705.1 Clostridiaceae bacterium
CAAATCAAAGAGATGACTCTGGCTGAATATTCCGAAGCGTCAGGATGCAGCGAGGCTTCGGTACTCCGTTTTTGCAGAAAATTAGGAGTTGACGGGTATGCAGAATTGAAAGAGCTGCTTCTTAACGGCGATCCTAATGAAAATGAAGCAATCAAGTATCAGGAAGTCCATCCGGAAGATACTATGTATGAAATACTTCAGAAAGTATTCTATTGCAATATTCAAACATTGAAAGATACTCTTGCTCTGGTTTCGGATGACTATGATGCTGCGCTGGCTGCCATTTCAAATGCGAAACGTATATGTTTTTTCTGTATCGGAGACGCTGTGGTTCCGTGCATGCTTGCACAAAATAAATTCATGAGACTGGGTATGATATGCACAGTTGATACTGATGCGGATATGCAGCTTATTACGGCGGCAAATTTGAAACCAGGCGATGTTGCGATTGCGATTTCCTATTCAGGAAGAACCCGTTCGGTAGTGGAAGCCATGAAACTGGCAAAGAAAAATGGAGCGACTACTATATGCATCACAAAAATGGAGAAGTCACCACTAATCCGATACTGTCAGATAAAGTTATTTACTGCGACCCATGATATTTCCGCCGGCAAGGAGATTGTGGCGAGGAGAATTGCCGAACAGGCAATCATGGAGGCTCTTTATCTGGGTTTGATAAATAAAGGGAAACCTCAATATTACGACAATATGTGTAAAACAACGAGTGCACTGGAATTCAACAAAATTCCGTGAATCAGGCAAGGGGGGGAGTTATGAACAGAGTAATCGTTAGCCTGAAAAATATTGGTAAAATACTCTGGATAAAAAACAATGAACCAGAAAACTGGAATAAAATCAATGTTTTCCTGCCGCCTAATGATTATGTGATCTATAAGCTGACAGACCAGATTGTTATCGATCATACATCGGCGGGCAACTTAGGTGGGATATATGACATAAAAACCCATTCCTGGTCCTATGAATTAATGGACAGGATGGGAATCCCGCACTCAATGATGCCAAAAAGGATTTTAGAGCCTCAGGAAATCGCAGGCTATCTGACAGAAGAAGCGGCAAATGAACTCGGACTTATGACCGATACACCTGTTTGCGCCGGATGTATTGACTGTCTTGCTTCAATGCTGGCAACAGGCGCACTGAATGCAGGCCAGCATGTGGCAATTATCGGAACGTCCATAAACTGGGGCGTAATACACAATGAAATTCCCTCCAATATCGACTATATATCAATGCCGTATGTAAAAGAACCCGAAACCATGTTCTATACTTATGGAGGGGCATCTACGGCAGGAGCGCTGCCCAGATGGTTCAGGGACTTAATCGTTCCATATCTTGACCGGAATGGTGTAAGTGAAAAAACAAATTACAAGCTCCTGGACGAACTTGCGAAAGATATGAAGCCGGGAAGTGACGGACTTACAATGAAGACCCTGTCCTGTATCCTGACATAGCCATCAAAGTTGCAGAGACAATCACTTCCGGAAAAGCTGAGCGTGGAGCTCTGTTCTGTGGAACCGGAATTGGTATGGCAATATCCGCAAACAAGGTACCCGGCATCCGTGCTGCTGTTTGTCATGACACATATTCAGCTGAACGTGCACGCAAGAGTAACGATGCTCAGATAATTTGTATGGGAGCCCGTGTAATTGGTCCCGAGTTGGCCAAACAAATAATGAAGTCCTGGCTCGAAAGTGAATTTGCCGGTGGGGGGTCAACCGCAAAGGTTGAAAAAATAAAGGAATATGAGCGTACTTACATATCCGGCAGGTAGTATATGGTGTCTGTTGTACAATTTGCGTTATTTTAATTAAAAAATCTGTTGACAATATAAGTCAGCAGATTTTTTTATTTTTAACTGTGCATTTGGTATAATTAATAATAATCGTATTTTTTGCAAAAGGATTTTTTCTTACAGGTTACGAAAATTTCAGGTGTACAGGAGGATTATTATGAATAAAACACCTCATATTGAAGTTGACAAGGAAGGCGTAATTGCCAAGACCGTACTTTTGCCGGGAGATCCCCTTAGAGCAAAATTCATAGCCGAGAATTATCTGGAAGACGTCGTCCAGTTCAACAAAGTAAGAAATATGTTTGGCTTTACCGGAACATACAAGGGCAGAAAAGTTTCTGTAATGGGTACGGGAATGGGCATGCCCTCCATAGGCATATATTCATACGAGCTTATCCATAACTACGGGGTTGAAAACCTTATAAGGGTTGGTTCCTGCGGCAGTTACCAGAAGGATGTAAAAGTCAGGGATATCATAATTGCCATGGCTGCCTCAACCAATTCGAATTTTGCAAGCCAGTACAGCCTTCCCGGGACGTTTGCTCCCACTGCATCATGGAAACTGCTTAAAAAGGCCGTCGAAGTAGCTGAGCAGAAAAACATTGAAGTTAAAGTAGGCAATATTCTTTCATCAGATATTTTCTATAATGCTGACCCCGATGCATGGAAAAAGTGGGCGGACATGGGCGTCCTTGCAGTGGAAATGGAAGCCGCAGCCCTGTATATGAATGCAGCTAAAGCAGGAGTAAACGCTCTTTGCATCCTGACTGTGTCGGATTCCCTTGTAACCCATGAAGAAACCACATCTGAAGAAAGGGAGAAATCCTTCACACAAATGATGGAGATAGCTCTGGAGCTCGCCTGATCGGGAGGAACTCAGAGAGCATGAATTCCGGTTAGTTCTTCTTTTATGGCTCGTCTGCCACACATACATAACAGTTTTACTATGAATACCATAAGATAATACTATTTTACTTATCGATTCTCCTTCTTTAAGCTGTAAATGAAGAAGTATGTTAATTTTTTGATTATTTACAGGGAGGATAGAGTGAAAAAAGACTATAAACTTTATCTTACACTTTTTAAATCAACATTTTATTTAAGCGCTTTTACCTTTGGAGGGGGTTATGTCATTCTTCCTTTGATGAAGAGCAAATTTGTGGATGAACTTAACTGGATAGAAGAAAAAGAAATGATTGATGTAATCGCAATCGCCCAGACATCTCCGGGTGCCATGGCAGTCAACGCTTCAATTTTGATAGGATACAAGATTGCCGGATTATCAGGGGCATTGGCAACGGTGCTGGGTACAATTCTGCCTCCATTGATAATTCTGTCAGTCATATCGCTATTCTATACAGTATTAAAACAGAATTTGCTTTTAAATGCCCTTTTGAAAGGTATGCAGGCCGGTGTTGCTGCAGTTATAGCCAATGTTGTTATAAGCATGACACGAAGTTTATGCAAAGATAAAAATATTCTGTCAATAGTCATTTTTGTCTCCGCCTTTATTGCTGCATATATCTTAAAAATCAATGTAGTGATTATTATTTTATTAAGCGCTGTTTCCGGTCTGATAACTCATTTTGTCCAAAAGCGAAATAAACGAGGGGGGAAGCAATATAACTTATCTTAAATTATTTCTGAGCTTTTTCCAGATCGGTTTGTTCGCAATCGGCGGAGGCTATGCTGCGATGCCGTTAATTCAAAATCAGGTGGTAGAAATAAATGGCTGGCTTACAATGGATGAGTTTATAGATTTGGTTACCATAGCTGAAATGACCCCTGGACCTATTGCAATCAATGCAGCAACTTTTGTGGGTACACGTGCCGGCGGACTCTTGGGAGCTGTCATATCAACTATTGGCTGTATATCACCATCATTAATAATTGTCATCACATTGGCGTGGTTATACTGTAAATACAAGGAAATGCCGATCATACAGAGCATGTTGGCTTGCTTAAGGCCTGCAGTTGTAGCTTTGATAGCCTCAGCAGGACTTGGCATTGTAAAGGTGGCTTTTTGGGGGAATAGTGACTTAACTGATAATTCTTTCGGAATCAATTTAACTGCTGTTATTCTTTTTGCTATTAGTATTTTTATTTTGAGAAAACTTAAACCTAACCCTATTTATATTATATTTGGAACAGGAGTTATTGGAATGATCACTTATTTATCAGTCAGATAATAATCCTGTCTATGATTTCTGTTCTCGCAATGTTTTGGTTTATGAGGACAGTTTATTAATTGGTTGATTTTTTGCTAAATCACAGGACCTTTAAGGTGAATATGAAATAGAGCCCCTGGGAAGACTTTGTACTGAAAAGCAAGGAAAGAAGAGGTGTTCCCAAGTGGCTAAAAACAGATTCAAGGAAAAGTTTATGGCAGGTCCCATAGAAAAGCATGATACTGCAGCATGGGCAAATACTGAAAGAACAAAAGAAGTCTCAAATGTAACAATGCCCAGCGAAATGCAGGTACTGGATGCAAAAGAATATGTGGATTCCAATCAGAAGTAGAGAAGAGACAGGGGAGATTTCTCCTGTCTCTTACCAATAAAGAAGGGAGGCAAAAGCCTCCCTTTCTTTGTTAAGTTATGATCCATACGCCTGTTCAGCCATTCTCTTATAGTTTTCATAGCGTTCTCTTGCGTGTTTTTCAGCAATGTCATACATTTCATCCGCGATCTCAGGGAATACAGTTTTGAGGGCTGTATACCTGACTTCATTGGCGAGGAATTCCTTGTATGGCGTTGTAGGCTCTTTTGATTCAAGCTTGAAGGGATTTTTACCTTCTTCCTTAAGCATGGGATTGTATCTGTAAAGGTGCCAGTAGCCCGCTTCAACAGCTCTCTTTTCCTCAAAGATGCTGGTACCCATACCGCTCTTGATACCATGGCTGATACAGGGAGCGTAGGCGATAATAAGGGAAGGACCTTTGTAGCGTTCAGCCTCCTCAATTACTTTTATGGTCTGGGTCATATTGGCGCCCATTGCTATTTGAGCGACATACACATAGCCATAGCTCATGGCCATCATACCCAGATCCTTCTTTCTTATCTTCTTGCCCGCTGCCGCAAATTTAGCGACTGCCGAAGTGGGAGTGGATTTGGATGCCTGACCGCCGGTATTGGAGTAGATTTCAGTGTCCATAACGAAAATATTGATGTCATCCCCAGTGGAAAGAACGTGGTCAAGCCCGCCATAACCAATGTCATAGGCCCATCCGTCTCCGCCAATAAGCCAGAATGAACGCTTGACGAGGTAATCTTTCTTTTCCATAATCTCTTTCAGAACAGGATCGGAATTGTAATCTACCTTTTCCAGAGCTTCAATTACTTCCCTGGAAGCCTTTTTGGAAGCATCGCCTTCATCCATGTTTTCAAGCCAATGGTTGAACGCTTCTTTTACTTTTTCGTCGATATCCTTCTCCAAAGCCTGCTTCATAAGGGTTGCAAGCCTTTCCCGGATTTGCTTGACTGCGAGGTACATTCCATAACCATACTCTGCATTGTCTTCGAACAATGAATTTGCCCATGCGGGACCTTTTCCTTCGCGGTTAGTGGAATAGGCTATTGACGGGGCACTGGCTCCCCAAATGGATGAGCAGCCTGTGGCATTGGCAATCATCATCCTGTCGCCAAAAAGCTGGGTAAGAAGTTTGATATAAGGTGTTTCACCACAGCCGGGGCACGCTCCGTTGAATTCCAAAAGGGGTACTTTAAGCTGGCTTCCTTTGACAGTGTGAGGATCCATAATGTCTTCCTTGGGCTGTACTGTCATGGCAAACTCCCAGTTTTCTGACTCTACTTCGGTTATGGGCTCTGCAGGCTTCATAATAAGAGCTTTTCCGGGAGCAGGGCATACATCTGCACAGTTTCCGCATCCGGTGCAGTCCAGAGGTGATATCTGAATACGCCAGTGCATATTCTCCAGGCCTCTTCCTTTTGGCTTTATGGTAATGAAGGACTCGGACGCCTTTTTAAGCTCTTCGTCGGTCAGAAGGAAAGGACGAATTGTGGCATGGGGGCATACATAGGAACACTGGCCGCACTGGATGCATTTGTCGGGCTGCCATTCGGGAAGAAATACTGCAATTCCGCGTTTTTCATAGGCAGTAGTGCCCAGAGGGAATGAGCCGTCTTCCATGCCTGCAAAGGCACTGACAGGAAGTTCGTCCCCTTCGTGGCGGGCCATTGGTCTTTGAATATTTTTGACGAAATCAGGCTCGTCCTTGACAGGCAACTCTTCATCCTGTGCGTTTTTCCAGGCTTCAGGAACCTTAACTTCTACCAAAGCCTCTATGCCCATATCAACTGCCGCCTTGTTCATGTCAACGATCTTCTGGCCTTTTTTGCCGTACATTTTTTCAATTGATTTTTTAAGGTAGTCTATGGCCTCATCAACGGGAATTATGTTTGCCAGCCTGAAGAATGCGGCCTGCATAATCATGTTGATACGGTTCCCGAGACCTATTTTGCCGGCAATTTCAACTGCGTCTATAATATAGAATTTTATATTCTTCTGCGCGATTGTTCTTTTGAGGTTAGCAGGAAGATTATCCTCCAGTTCATCCTCAGTCCACGGGCAGTTCAGCACAAAGGTACCGTTTTCTTTAATACCTTTCAGGACATCGAAGCTATAAATGAAAGATTTGTTGTGACATGCAATATAATCTGCATGATAAACAAGGTAGGGAGACCTTAGCGGCTTTGGACCGAATCTGAGATGTGAAATTGTTGAGCCGCCCGACTTTTTGCTGTCGTATGAGAAATAGCCCTGGACATAGAGATTTGTATTGTCGCCAATTATTTTAATTGCAGATTTGTTCGCACCAACGGTACCGTCCGAGCCAAGCCCCCAGAACTTGCAGCTCACAGTTCCTTCGGGAGTGGTTTCAATGATTTCTTCCTCAGGCAGGGAGAGATTGGTGACATCATCGGTAATACCTATGGTAAAGCGGTCTTTGGGCTGCTCCTGCTTGAGATTGTTATAGACCGCAATGATCTGGGAAGGACGGGTGTCCTTGGAGCCAAGGCCATAACGTCCTCCGATTATTACAGGACTGTTCGGCAGCTTCTGAAATATTTTCGAGACATCCAGATAGAGGGGTTCTCCAGGAGAACCGGGCTCTTTTGTGCGGTCAAGGACGGCAATTTTCTTTACAGTGGAGGGCATGACCTCCAGGAAATGTTTCTCGGAGAAGGGTCTGTAAAGATGCACACGTACTGCTCCGACTTTCTCTCCTTTTTTCAGAAGGTAATCGATAGTTTCATCAATGGTGTCACAAACCGAGCCCATGGCAACAATTACATATTCGGCGTCTTCCGCACCGTAATAGTCAAACAGTTTGTATTTCCTGCCTGTGAGCTTGTATATCTCATTCATATATTCGGATACAATCTCCGGTACCCTGTCAAAAAACTTGTTCTGTACTTCCCTGCCCTGGAAGTATATGTCCGGATTCTGGGCGGTTCCCCTTATTACTGGGTGCTCCGGGCTGAGGGATTTATTGCGGAACTCTTTTATTGCCTCATGGTCAACCAAATTGTACAGGTCATTGTAATCAATAACCTCAATTTTCTGAATCTCATGAGATGTTCTGAACCCGTCAAAGAAGTGAATAAACGGCAGCCGAGCCCGGATTGCGGACAGGTGGGCTATGCAGCCCAGGTCCATGGCTTCCTGCACATTGGATGAAGCCAGCATGCATGCGCCTGTCTGCCGGCAGGCCATTACGTCCTGATGGTCCCCGAAAATTGAGAGGGCGTGGGTGGCAATGGCTCTTGCCGATACATGCAAAACCCCGGGCAATAGTTCGCCGGCCATTTTATAGAGGTTTGGGATCATAAGAAGCAATCCCTGGGAGGCGGTATAGGTTGAAGTCAGGGCGCCTGCGGCAAGGGACCCGTGCATGGCTCCCGCTGCACCTGCTTCGGACTGCATTTCAACAACCTTGACTTCCTGACCGAACATGTTTTTTCTGCCATGGGATGACCATTCATCCACAAGTTCGGCCATGGGTGAGGAAGGTGTTATGGGGAAAATGGTTGCAACTTCTGTAAATGCGTAGGAGGCATAGGCAGCTGCCTGATTTCCATCCATTGTTTCAAGTCTGGCCATTATTCTCTTCTCCTTTTCCTTTAGTCATCAAAAATTCGGATATTTTTCATTCGAAACCTATTATTCCTAAGTCAGGCAAATTTAATTACAGATTTTTTCAAGTTAAGTTGAAGGGATTAGTTTAATATCAGGTCAGACTATGTGAAAATGGTCAAAAGACAGAATTATGCCGCTTTAAGTAAGGTTATTTGTGATAATGGCTTAATAGAAAGATTTGTGCTATTGTATTAATGTATGATAATTAATTACTTATAAAATCGCTTATAGAGTTAATTTACAGAACCGCTTGTGAATTAAATTACAAACCGACCTGAAAATTGACTTTTTAATTGAAATGAGGTACATCATGGCAAAACTTAAAAGATTTATTTCATATTACAAACCATATAAGGGCATGTTCTTCATGGACATGTTCTGCGCTCTTATTCTTTCAGGAATTGATCTGGCGTTTCCTTACCTTGTTAACTACCTGATGGATGAGGTATATGAGAAACGTCCCTATAACATGCTGCAGATCATTTTTCTTACGGGTGCGGGACTTCTTGTTCTGTACATAGTAAGATATTTCTGCCAGTTATATATCACTTCTGCAGGGCATATCATGGGCGCACGGATGGAATCGGACATGAGGCGGGACCTTTTCAACCACCTGCAGAAACTGTCATTTTCCTTTTATGACAATGCAAACACGGGAAAGTTAATGTCCCGCATTACCAACGACCTTTTTGATATTTCAGAGCTTGCCCACCATGGCCCTGAGGATATTTTTATCTCTCTTGTCAAAATTGTGGGCGCGGTTATTATTATGTTTACAATGAATGTCAGGCTTACATTGATACTGCTTGCGCTGCTTTTGCTTATAATAGTTTTTGCTGCCAGTTACAATATAAAAATGAGGGCTGTGTTTGCCGCCAACAGACAGAAAATTGCACTGGTAAATGCCCGGGTACAGGACAGCCTTGCCGGTATACGTGTTGTCAAGTCCTTTTCCAATGAGGAAATAGAAAGAATGAAGTTTGAGGACGGTAACAGGCAGTTTCTTGAAACCAAGGAAGACAGTTATACCATTATGGGCAGGTTCTTTTCAGGAAACCAGATGATTCAGGGAATACTTTATCTCAGCGTACTTGTCATAGGAGGCTATTTCCTCAGTATCAACAGTATCACCACCTCAAATCTGATAGCATATATACTGTTTATTAACGTATTTCTTAATCCTATAGACAAACTCGTGAACTTTACAGAACAGTTCCAGCGCGGCATGACCGGATTTGACAGATTCCTTGAGATTTTGAATACCGAACCTGAGATTACTGACAGCCCCGACGCCGTCGAGCTTAAAGATGTGGAGGGGGAGATTCAGTTCCACAATGTCTCCTTCAGCTATAACGACAAGAATGATGTTTTGAGGAATATTAACCTGACAATTAAAAAAGGCCAGACAGTTGCCCTGGTAGGACCCTCTGGAGGCGGAAAGACAACTTTCTGCAGCCTTATTCCAAGGTTTTATGAGGTAAATGAGGGTTCTATAACAATTGACGGCAAAGATATCAGAAGTCTTACCCTTGATTCCCTGCGCAGGAATATCGGTATGGTTCAGCAGGACGTTTATCTGTTTACCGGCACTGTCAGGGACAATATTCTTTACGGTAAGCCTGACGCAAGCTATGAAGACGTCATCAGAGCCGCAAAACTTGCCAATGCCCACGACTTTATAATGGAACTTGAAAACGGCTATGATACCTTTATTGGGGAAAGAGGAGTAAAACTTTCAGGAGGCCAGAAGCAAAGAATTTCAATCGCAAGGGCATTTTTGAAGAATCCTCCCATATTGATACTGGACGAGGCAACTTCAGCTCTGGACAATGAAAGCGAGAGGCTCATACAGGAATCCCTTGACGAACTTGCCAAAGGGCGTACAACCCTGATAATTGCCCACAGACTGTCAACCATAAAAAATGCTGACAATATTGTTGTACTGACGTCAAACGGAATAGAAGAGCAGGGAACCCACCGGGAGCTCATGGAAAAAGGCGGGATTTATGCAACCCTGCACAAGGATATTGGGTACTGATTGTTCTAATTAAAATTTAATCTTTTTCATAGCTGTGCCTTATGGATTGGATATACAATATAAAACAATGATGGCCGAGGTTTGAGAGAAAGATATGAAAACAGTTTTGGTCGCAATAAACTCCAGGTACGAGCATGAAGGACTTGCCGTCTGGTACCTGAAGGCTTCATGCGAGCAACAGAATATGCCTGTAACTGTCCAGCAATATTCTATTAACGATAACAGCCAAAAAGTGTGGTCTTCCATACTGGAAGAACAGCCTGATATTGTGGCTTTTTCATGTTATATATGGAACCGGAGGAACGTGCTGGATTTAATAGGCGATTTGAAAAAGGCATTGCCCCACAGTGCAATTGTTGTGGGAGGCCCTGAAGTCAGCTATGAAGAGGCTGAGACCGATTTTTATTCGGCCGGGGCGGATGTAGTTATCAAAGGCGAGGGAGAAAAAAAGCTTCCCGCTGTTTTAAAAACCATTGAAAACCAGGGCGTGGATGCCGCAAGAGAGCTCAGTGAAAACCTGAATTTATGTTCCGACCCTGTGGAATATATTTCTCCATTCTGCCAGGAGTACTTAAGCCGCATTAAGGGCAGGATTGCCTATATAGAGTCATCCAGAGGATGTCCTTACCGCTGTTCATATTGTCTTTCTTCAGAGAGCAGGGGCTGTACGTTCTTTCCTCTGGACAAGGTTCAGGAAGATCTTGAAGCCCTGGTGGACGCAGGTGCGAAGGTTGTCAAGTTTGTGGACAGGTCCTTTAATATTAATGAAACACACTCCCTTAAAGTATGGGATTTTATCCGGAAGTTTGAAGGACGGAATGTTACATTCCATTTTGAAATCAACCCGGACCGTCTGACAGATAAACAGATAGAGTGCCTTTTTTCCATGCCCAAAGGGCTCATACAGCTTGAAGCCGGTATCCAGTCTGTAAATCCAATGTCCTTAAAGGAAGTTTTTAGGGTAATGGATGTGGATCAGGCAATTGAAAACCTTAAGCTTCTGGTACAGAAAAGGAATATCCATATTCATACCGACCTGATAGCAGGTTTGCCCTATGAAACCATGGAGTCCTTCATAGAAGCTTTTAACAGGGTGTATGAGATAAAAGCCCATCACCTTCAATTAGGTTTTCTGAAGCTCATAAGAGGGACCAGAATCCGCCGTGAGGCAGAACTTCATGGCTATAAATTCAGGGAATATCCTCCCTATGAGGTTATTGAAAATAAGTATATGAGTACCTTTGACATGCTGAGGCTAAAAGGGGTGGAGGAAGTCCTGGACCGCACTTACAACTCGGGAAGGCTGATTAAAACCCTGGACTATTTGCTCCTGTATTTTTCATCCCCCTTTGAACTTTACGAGAGTCTTGCAAATTATATGAAAGAAAAGGGGCTTTTGTTCCAGCCGGTATCGGCGGAGAGGTTATTCAATACTGTGCGGAGCTTTGCTAAAAAAATTGAAGGAATGGACCTGCTTGCACTGGATTCGTATCTCATACTGGATTATGCATCCTCTGTTAAAAATACGAATCTGCCGGATTTTATGAAGGACAGTGAAGTTGAGACCCCCGACTTACGGGAACTTTTGGATCCATACCTTGAAGGCGGATGGAAAAAGGAATACAAGAAACGGTTTATGATTATTTCAGGATTCTTCCCGCAAAAAAAAGAAGAAGTTTTTAAGGGAATCAGGAATAGAATGTTAATAGATATGGCAGAAGTGTGTCCTGTTACCGGAAGGGCGCAAACAAAGCCATTTAAAAGTGCTCTTTACCCCTATATGAATAATGTGTAAAATATAACTGATAAGACAGAAATGGGTGGTGAATTTATTGAAGGCTTCGACATCGGGCAGATTAGTATCCATCCTCACAGGAATCGGAATTTTTCTGTTATTGCTGATTGTGACACGTATCGGTTCGCTTGCCTTTGTTGGAGGCGTATTAGCCTGGATTGTGGTATATTTGATCTCGTCGAAAAAAGAAAGAGATGATACCTTGGTCTATGACGGAATAACAAGGGCGGACATAGCCGAAACCATAAAAATCGGGCGCCAGTTGACCATGGGGATGCGCCGTGCCGTACAAAGGCTTACCCAAATGGAAATAAGGCAGGAAGTCGAGGACTTGTGCCGGATAGCCGAATCCATGTTTGAAATGCTGAAAAGGGATCCCAAAGATATTCGCATTGTCAAGCAGTTTGTCAGCCATTACCTTGAACCAACCAACAAGATAATTAATAAATATGCCGAGCTGGCAACAATTAGGCCAATGCCTGCCGACGCCATAGAGACACTTGAGAGGACCGAGAAGTCCCTTAAGAATATCAGGGAAACATTCTTAAAGCAGAAAGAAAAAATGCTCAGTAATGACGTTATTGACCTGGATACCGAGATAAAAGTGTTTGAAACACTTGCCAATAATATAACAAATACTTCGGGCAAAAATGAAAAAGATAAAACATACCAGAGTAAAAATGGTGTATAATAAACAGGAATAATTTAGAAAATCATTTTTGGAAAGGTATGAATGCAAATGGAAGGTCAGGTTCAAAACTCTCCTCAGAACGTAGTAAATACTGCCGTTGACAATTATGACGTTAACAAATGGAATGAAATGTCACCCGAAGAAAGACAGAAGGTTCTTGACATACCTTCTCAAATTGATATATCGGACTCCCAGAGCGTTATACAGTACGGGAGTCTTGCTCAGAGTGACATATCCAAATTTTCCGACGCCATACTGGACCAGATAAGGGCCAAGGACAGCGGCGAAGTTGGAGACGTACTTAATAGCCTTCTTAACAAGGTACAGGAAGTAGATATTGATGAGCTGGATATGAATAAAAAAGGCTTTTCCTTGTCCAGAATGTTCGGAGGCTTTAAGAGGGAAGCCCAGAAATTTATTTCCCGCTATGATAAAATCAGTGTCCAGATTGAAAAGATTATTGACCAGCTTGACAGGGCAAAACTCCAGCTAATTCGTGATATTACAACCCTTGACACCATGTATGAGAAGAATCTTGAATACCTTGACCAGCTTGACATGTATATTATGGCGGGCACTCTAAAACTAAAAGAGCTCAATGACAAAGTATTACCCGAGCTTAAGGAAAAGGCAACCAGATCCGGGGATGCGGTTGACGCGCAGAGAGTCAAGGACATGGCAGAGCTGATCTCACGTTTTGAGAAAAAGATTCACGATCTTAAACTCAGCCGTATGATTGCCATCCAGACCGCGCCTCAAATCCGACTGATTCAGAGCAACGACCAGACACTGGTGGAAAAAATCCAGAGCTCCATAATGAATACCATACCCCTTTGGAAGAACCAGATTTCCATAGCAATTACAATGCTTCGCCAGCAGGCTGCCCTGAAACTCCAAAGGGATGTGACAAATGCGACCAATGAACTTTTGGCGCGGAATTCTGAAATGCTCAAAACAAGTTCAATTGATATAGCCCGCGAGAATGAGAGGGGAATTGTTGATATTGAGACTCTGAAGAAGGTTAACCAGGATCTCATTGAAACTCTGGAAGAGACTCTCAGTATCCAGCAGGAAGGCCGTCAGAAAAGATTGCAGGCAGAGGCTGAATTGCGGAACATGGAAAACGACCTTAAACGGAAACTCCTTGAACTCAAGGACAGGGTATGACGAATATTTAATAATCAGACCATGTGAATGACTAATTCTGTTTTAGGTTTATATAATATTTTCAGATTGATATAAATTAAACAGCTCCTGCATTATGCAAAGAGCTGTTTTCATGTTTAAATATGTATTAAATAAGAGGTATATATCTTGGCAGCGATTGACAGGGAAAAGTTGTTGAACTACGCAAAAACAGAAGAGGACAGGCTCTTTGTCGCAAAACTGGCAGATAAAATCCATAAATCCGGGAAAGGGTATCTGGTATATACAAATTTTCTTGACCCTCACCAGAGGATGCTCGCCAGAAAAATATTCCGGGAGCTTAACCAGCCCTTTGTATTTGACGGCGGATATTCGGATGCCGAAAGGGTGGTGGCTTTTCTGATTCCCGGCTATATGGAATCTGACGGGGAAGACCCCCTTGATACAGTCAGGAATGATGAGAATTACCCTGTTTCTGTTGTGCAGGCACAGTACAGCAGGAACCGATTCTCACAGGAACTGACCCACAGGGACTTTTTGGGGGCAATCATGAACCTGGGGATTAAGAGGGAGAATTTTGGTGACATTTTAGTACACCATGATTTTGCCCAGATTGTCACATTTCCGGAAATAGCTTCATATCTTGAAAGAAACCTCGCGAGAGTGGGACGGACCGAGGTGGATGCCAGAATTGTTCCAACCTCCGAAATTGTCCTGCCCTCAATGAAAGCTGAAGAAAAGACTGTTACAGTGGCATCATTAAGACTTGATGCGGTGGTTGCTGAAGGATACAATATCTCCCGCACTAAGGCCGCGGAATATATCAAGGCCGGAAAAGTGTTTCTGGACTTTGAAGAATGCATGAGTGCATCAGAACCTGTTGACGCCGGGAATGTTATATCTTTGAGGGGAAAGGGCAGAATAATATTGGACAGCATTGGAGACAAGTCCAGAAAAAACAGGATTTTTATTAGAATAAAAAGACTGGTCTGATTTTTGTCGTCCATAATAGGACAATTTTTGGGACATGGAATTTGAAATACCGGATACTACCGGTTACGGCCCAAAAAGAACAAACGCTAAACCTTGACACAAGAAGGCAATAAGGAATATAATTTTTAAAGTACTGATGAAAATATTTGCAATTTTAAATGCAATGATCGGACGAGTAGGATCATTTTGGTCTTGCAGAGAGCGGGAATTGCTGGAACCCCGCAGAACAGATGATCTGAAGATCAGCCGTGAGCAGCAGCCTGAACGGGAGAAATTGGCTTTACAATTTCGTACTTATTAAGGTGTGCCGGCGTAGGACCGTTAATCCTTAAAGCGACAACAACCGACTTCTGTGGTTTGTTGTAAGTTGGGTGGTACCGCGGAAATGCAACCTTTCGTCCCATGTACGGACGGAAGGTTTTTTTACGTGTGGTTGTACATAAGACAATTAATTATAAATAAAGGTTAGAGTTTGATATAAAAAGAAAGGAATGATACCATGTCAGTCGATTACGGCAAAACTTTGAATTTGCCTAAGACCGATTTTCCTATGAGGGGTGGACTTCCCCAGAAAGAGCCAGAAATGCTCAGAGAGTGGGAAGAAAAAGATCTTTATAAAAAGCGTCTTGACCGCAACAGAAATACCGGTAAAAAGTTTGTTCTCCATGACGGCCCTCCCTATGCCAACGGAGGCATTCACTTGGGAACTGCGCTCAATAAAGTATTGAAAGATATTATTATAAGATATTATGACATGAAAGGTTATTATACACCTTATATTCCAGGCTGGGACACCCATGGCCTTCCTACCGAGCAAAAGGCCATAAAGGAACTCGGGCTTAACCGCCATGAGGTTGATCCTGTAGTCTTCCGCCAGGCCTGCGAAAAAATAGCCATGAAGTACCTGGACATCCAGCGCGAATCCTTCAAACGCCTTGGCGTCATGGGTGACTGGGATAATCCGTATATAACCCTTAAGCCTGAATTTGAGGCAAAGCAGATAGAAGTTTTCGGTAAAATGGCTGAGTTGGGCTGCATTTACAAAGGAATGCGCCCCGTGTACTGGTGTTCTTCCTGCGAGACCGCTCTTGCCGAAGCTGAAATTGAGTACCAGGAAGACCACGGCAACTCCATTTATGTCAAATTCCCTGTAAGAGATGACAAGGGCAAGCTCAAGGGAATAGTTGAAAGCCTTGATAACCTGTATGTGGTTATCTGGACAACCACAACCTGGACCCTTCCCGGAAACCTTGCCATATCATTGAACCCGGAATTCATCTATGTAGTGGTCGAAGCTAACGGCGAGCGCTATATTATGGCCAAGGACCTCACTGAAAAAGTCATGAAAAATGCCGGAATTGAAGAATACAAGATTCTTGGCGAAATCATGGGCAGCGAACTTGAGTATGTGGTTTGCCGCCATCCTTTCCTGGACCGTGACTCCCTTGTCATAGTTGGCGACCATGTAACTCTTGATGCCGGTACCGGTTGTGTCCATACTGCTCCCGGCCATGGTGCAGAGGACTTTGAAGTATGCAAGAAATACCCTGAGATAGGAATTGTAACTCCTGTTGACAATAAAGGTCATATGACAAAGGAAGCAGGCCAGTTTGCAGGACTGTTTTACAAGAAAGCAAATACTGCCATCCTTGAAGAACTGAAAAATTCCGGCATGCTTTTTGCCGAAGAAGAAATAACCCACCAGTATCCTCACTGCTGGAGATGTAAGGACCCAATCATTTACCGTGCGACAGAACAGTGGTTCATCTCCATTGACAAATTCAGGGACAAGGCTCTCAATGCCATAAAAGAAGTGCGCTGGATACCCGGCTGGGGCGAAGAAAGAATCTCAAAAATGGTAGAGGACAGAAGTGACTGGTGTATCTCCCGTCAGCGTATCTGGGGTGTGCCCATACCTATCTTCTACTGCAAAGAATGTGGCAAGGAAATTATCAACAATGAAACTATAGAAGCCGTTAAGAACCTGTTTGCAAAAGAGGGCTCAAATGCCTGGTTCAAATATGATGCATCCGAAATTCTTCCTGAAGGTTATACCTGCGAATGCGGCTGCAAAGAGTTCAGAAAAGAGACTGACATTATGGACGTCTGGTTTGACTCAGGTTCCAGCCACGCAGCCGTTGCAGAGACTAACCCGGAATTGGGATGGCCTGTTGATATGTACCTTGAAGGCAGCGACCAGCACAGAGGATGGTTCCAGTCCTCCCTGCTCACCGCTACCGCAGTGAAGGGAAGAGCGCCCTACAAGGAAGTTCTGACCCACGGATATGTTGTTGACGGACAGGGCAGAAAGATGAGTAAATCCCTTGGCAACGGTATTGACCCGATGGATGTTTGCAACCAGTACGGCGCAGATATCCTTCGTCTGTGGGTTGCTTCCAGCGATTACAAGGTGGATATCCGCATATCCAATGACATATTGAAACAGCTCTCTGAAAGCTACAGAAAAATCAGAAACACTGCAAGGTTCATTCTTGGTAATATCTATGATTTCGACCCCGACAAGGACAGCCTTGCATACAACGAGCTTGAAGAAATTGATAAATGGGCATTATTAAGGCTTAACCAGCTGGTTGAGAGAATTGAGAAGTCCTATTCGGAATACGAATTCCATACCATGCTCCATGCTATTCACAACTTCTGTGTTGTAGACATGAGCAGCTTCTACCTGGATGTAACCAAGGACAGAATGTACGCTTCAAGGCCGGATGACAAGGCTCGCCGTGCAGGACAGACAACCATGTATATTATTCTTGACACCCTTACAAGGCTTCTGGCTCCTGTTCTTGCCTTCACCGCCGAAGAGGTATGGAAGTACCTGCCCCATAAGGACGGGGACAATACTGAAAGCGTAATGCTCAACGACTGGCCGGTTGTGAAGCCCGAATACTACAACAAGGAGCTGGAGGAAAAATGGGATAAGCTTCTTGAGGTTCGTGACATTGTTCTCAAGGCTCTTGAAGACGCAAGAAACAAGAAGCTTATAGGACAGTCCCTGCAGGCCAAAGTTGTATTGAAGGTTAACGGAAAAGACTTAAGTTTCCTGAATGAAAACAAAGATATTCTTAATTTGATATTTATTACTTCCCAGACCGAAATTACCGAGTCTGACAATGCAGAAATCGAAGTAGAGGTGCTTCCGGCAGACGGTGAAAAATGTGAACGTTGCTGGGTTTACTCCGAAACTGTGGGCAGCGACCATGAACATCCTACACTTTGTGACCGCTGCAGTGCCGCAGTAAAATAAAGGGATAAAAACAGTATACAATACAAAATCGGGCTGTTGCGCCGCCAATGGTGGTGCACAGCCTTTTTTGTTTTTTGAGAGTAACCCTGAAACCCGGTGATTATCTTCTCCTTTACCTGTGAATAAATAATTGTATAATATATTTGAGAGGCTGTAATCTGATGAAAAAAGCCATGAATCTGCCTCTGCAATTTATATTGGGAATACCGTGAAATGAAAGAAGAAGTATTAAGACTGCAAAACGTTACCCAGATAGAAGACGGGGTGACATTTCTCCAAAACTTTAACCTTTATGTTTTTAAAGGCGAAATAATGGGGCTTCTCTGCCTGAATGACTTGGGCAAGGAGGCGCTCATAAATCTTATCTGCCGTAATATCCCTGTGTATTACGGAAGGATTTATTTAAACGAAATGCTTATAAACAACTATGAACACAGTGATATGAGAATAAACAAGGTAGCGGTTATAGACAAAAACGGTTCTCTTGTTGAAGACCTCACTGTCACCGACAATATTTTTGTTTTGCGCAGAGGGTTTAAGAAATACTATATTAACAATAACACCCTCAATAAACAATTAAAGCTCATATTCAACGAACTTAACATTAAAATAGACGGAAGGGCTTACATATCCGACTTGAGCCAGTATGAAAAATGCGTCATCGAGCTTCTGAAAGCCTATATAGGCGGGTACAAGCTTATTATTATCAAAGACATAAGCAATTACATCGGTGTAAATGATCTGGGAAAATTTTTCGAACTTTTGAGATACTTCTGTTCAAAAGGAATTTCATTTTTATATGTCTGCAACCACCATGAAGAAGCCTTCAGGATATGCGACAGAGTTTCGCTGATGGAAAACGGCAAGATTCTGAAAGTCCTTGAACGCAGGGAGTTCAGCGATGAAAATATCCGGCCATATATTGTAGAGTTCTACAACCTGGATAAAATTGTGGAGAAAAATACATCAGAAAGCAAAGGTATGCTGACTTTCAGCAATGTCTGGTCAAATAACCTGAACGGGATGAGTTTTTCGGTTGAAAAGGGCGAGTGTGTTGTTTTACTTGATGTTAACAACACCGTACTCAATGATATAGTGGATATCATGAACAGGACATTACTCCCCGGAAGCGGTTCCATATACCTTGACGGAAAGAATTTTCTGGACCCTAAGAATAAGAGGACATTGAGTGACGCTGTGGGCTTTATTAACGAGCAGCCCACCAAGAGCATGGTTTTCAGGGAGATGAGTTACATTGACAATCTGTGCTTCCTGGTAGACCAGAAAAACAGTATCCGCAAGTATAACAACTCCATCAGAAACAGTATTATTCAGGAATACAAGCCTCTTGTAGGCGATGACATATACGCGGAAGATGTATCATCCCTTTCCAATGCCTCAATCTATAATCTTATATATTATCGGATGCATTTGTTCAATCCAAAGATTGTATTTTGCCTGCAGCCTTTTTACAGGGCCGACATGTATCTTAGAAAGCACATCCTTACGCTTTTGAACAAACTTAAGCAAAAAGGAATAGCTGTTGTAATTCTTGCGGTGAATATTGAAGATTCATTGGTTGTAGCAGACCGTCTTATCATAATTGAAAACGGAAAATTCCTTAAAGAATACAAACGTCCCGCCTTTGATCAGCTTACCAACATATGATTATTTTATATTTGCACGTTAAATACTCTTAAGGTATCAAAACTAACAAATGACGCAACTTTTTTGCAATTAATGATATAATAATTTAGTCCGGATTTTTGAGCCGGATCAATGCAGCAATATTCCAATACTAAGATATGAAGAGGTGTTTATTTTGAATGAATGCGGCGAGCTTTTGAAAAAGCTTGGTAGCTTGAGTGCCGTTACCGGAAGAGAGAACAGAGCTTCTGAGAAAATAGCAGAACTCTTTCGCCCATATTGTGACGAGGTTAAAATTGACCATTTTTTTAATGTCATAGGCATAAAAAAGGGGCAGTCTGAAAACCCCGGCAGCGTTCTGGTAACAGCCCATTACGATGAAATTGGCCTTATTGTAACAGAAATAGAAGACAGCGGGTTTTTGAGATTCTCAGCCGCCGGAGGCGTGGATCCCAAAGCCATCGGAGCCATGGAAGTCATAGTCCATGGCAAAAAGGACTTGTTCGGAGTCATTGGCACAAAACCTCCCCACCTTATCCCGCCCGAAGATGTGGGCAAAGCCGTTAAAATGGACGATATGAGAATAGACATAGGCTATGACGGCAAGAAAGCCAAAGAACTGGTCTCAATCGGGGATATGGTCTCCTTTGTCAGCCCTCCCCAGGAGCTTCTGAACAACCGCATAGCCGGAAAAAGCATGGACAACAGAAGCGGTGTGGCAGCTCTTGTAGAAATCCTGAAAGAACTTAATAAGCTTCGTCATGATGACGACGTCTATGTGGTTGCCACTGTCCAGGAGGAACTGGGACTTATAGGTGCCTTCAGTGTAACGTACAATATTAAAGCCGACCTCGGCATTGTCATTGATGTTTGCCACGGGGATATGCCCGATGCGCCAAGTGACGAGACCTTCCCCCTTGGAAAGGGAGTGGCGGTAGCCGTAGGTCCTGTTCTTGACAGGCGCCATACCAAGGCCATCATAAAGCTTGCGAAGGAGGAAAAGATTCCGTACCAGATAGATCCCGAAACCGGAGATACGGGTACTGAGGCGGCGGTTCATGAGGTTGCCCGCGAGGGAATACCTGTGATATTGCTTTCCATACCTTCAAAGTATATGCACACAGCAGTTGAAATGGTTTGTGTGGATGATGTCATTGCGACAGGAAGACTTGCGGCAAGATATATAGCGGGGAGGGTGAAGGAATAATGGGTGCTTTGGATAATTTGAAAAAACTCTCTGCCCTTGACGGTGTATCTGGCGACGAAAAGCCGGTAAGAGATTTTATTCTGTCCCATGTAAAGGATTATGTGGACGAATACTGGATAGATAAAACCGGAAACCTCATTACCTATAAAAAAGGAACGGGAAATGGCCCTAAAGTGATGCTTGACGCCCACATGGACGAAGTCGGGCTCATGGTTACCCAGATTACTTCGGATGGTCTGTTGAAGTTTCAGGTTGTAGGCGGAATAGAGGACAGGGTTCTGGTTGGAAAACGCGTCCGCATAGGGGAAAAGGGCGTCCCCGGAGTGATTGGATTCAAACCCATACATCTTCAGGATAAAAACGAAAGAACCGGAGCTGTCAACAAGAAAAAGCTTACCATAGACATAGGGGCAAAGGATAAGGAGCAGGCGGAGGCAAAAGTGGAAGTAGGAGATATTGTCGCCTTTGCCTATGACCCTGTCGATTTCGGGGATAATAAACTCATGGCAAAAGCTCTTGATGACAGAGTCGGATGCGCAGCCCTTATTGAAATCCTGAAAGAACGCTATGAATTTGATATTTACGGCTGTTTCACAGTCCAGGAAGAAATAGGCCTGAAAGGAGCGAAAACTGCTTCATTCCAGGTCATGCCGGATATTGCCATTATTCTTGAGGGGACTACATGCTATGATTTGCCTGACACCGAGGAGCAGGGCATGAGTACCAGATGCGGCAAAGGGCCGGCTCTGACCATAATGGACAGGTCTGTGATAGTTGACAGGGATCTTTTGAATCACATTGTTGACGTCGCAAAAAGAAACAAGATTCCGTACCAGTTTAAGCAGACGATTTCGGGAGGAACCAACGCCGGGAGGATTCAGGTGAACGGTACCGGTGTCAAGGTTGCCGCCATTGCGGTTCCCTGCAGATATATCCATACCCCGGTTTCTGTTATGGACAAATCTGATTTTGAAAACATGATCAGATTGGCGAAAGAAACTTTGAAGGCTCTTCCTGCCGCCGGGAACTTATGGGGTACAGGGAAGACTGATATTAATCTCTACCGTGAACAAGGAGGAGTTGAATATGTTTGATATTATAAAAACTTTGGCCCAGACCTTCGGCCCTTCAGGCAATGAAAAGAAGGTTGCTGATACCATAAGCGGAATGTTAAGAGGAAAGGTTGACGAAATAAGAACGGATGCCATGGGCAACCTCATCTGCGTCAAAAAGGGCAGCGGGAAAAAGATAATGCTGGCCGCGCACATGGACGAGATAGGCATAATTGTTTCTTATATAGATGAGAAAGGATTCCTGAGGTTCGGAAATATCGGAGGTCTTCCTCCCCTTATCATCCTTGGGCAGCGTGTAGTATTTGAAAACGGCACCGTGGGTGTAATATGGTATGAGGAAAACATTGATAATATGAAAAATGTCACCCTGGGCAAGATGTTCATTGATATTGGAGCAGGTTCAAGAGAAGAGGCCGAGAGGCTTGTTAAAGTCGGGGATATGGCTGTTTTTGTGGGCGATACTGTCGAGCAGAACGGAAAGATTATATCCAAGTCCATTGATGACAGGATAGGATGCGCCATACTGGTGGAGACTGCATTAAGACAGCCGGAGACCGATAATGAAGTATACTATGTTTTCACCACCCAGGAAGAGGTTGGATTAAGAGGTGCAAAAACCGCCGCTTTCGGCATTTTGCCCGATTTGGCTTTGGCCATAGATGTCTGTGATACAGGGGATATTCCCAATTGCAACCCAATGGCTGTAAAGCTGGGAGGGGGCCCTGCCATAAAGATAAAAGACAGAAGCGTAATTGCCCATCCCCTTGTCAAGGATTTGCTTGTGAAAGCCGCAAAAAACAAAAAAATCCCATATCAGCTCGAAATAATGAAGGATGGAGGAACAGATGCCGGGAGCATACATACCACGGCAGGAGGAATTCCTTCAGGTGGTATTTCAATCCCGTGCAGATTCATTCATGATGCGGCTGAGATGGTGGATCTCAATGACGTCAATAACGCAGTAAAACTTCTTACCGAGTTTGTTAAGAGCTGCTGATTAGTCCGGCCTGGAACATGGCTGAAAAAGTTTTAATAAAATTAGCGAAAACAGAACTGATTAAGGAAGAACATCTCAAACATGGATTCCATAAATGTTTGGGATTTTTTTTATTGAAAAATAGCCTGTTTCTCTGCCTTTTTTATGAAATTACTGGTAGTTTGTTCTTTAATAATTGATCGCCAATTATCAAATAATAAATTGGACGAAAGGAGGCAGGAAAATTCATGGCAAAATCTGATAATATATTATTTCCGGGGAAAACGAACAAAAAGAAACAAAGAAAAAATCCCGTTCAGTATGAAAGCGAAAAAGATGTTTTTAATGAAGAATTCGGAGAGGCAATATTGACCGATAAGAATTCCAAAACTGCGAGCGCTGATGAAAATGCTTTCAAAGAAGAATTCTCACAGGCCATAGCATCCGATGTCGCTCCCCTGGGAGTACAGTCATATTCAAAAGCCGGAGTGGTTTTTGAAAAAATATCCGAGAATCACGCAAGAATTAATTATAACGGTCTTCTTGCCAATTGCGGTGCGCAGCGTATTATAGGAGTTTATGGTTTTGGAAGCAACCAAAAATGGGAAAATGTTTCCCAGGCGGAATTCAGCAAGGACGGTACGGGATTTTCAGCAATAATACCTATCGAACAGGGCAAAAATCTTAACGTGGCATTCAAAGACGGCGCCGAAAACTGGGACAACAACTCGGGAATGAATTATACATTTGTAAACTGATTCGCGGTGCCAAACAATTCGAAAAAACAACAATCTGCTGCTATCTTTATAGTCTGATTAATTGCATCGGGGGAATTTTATCCCCCGATTATTATAATTTACTTCCTTCATTGACCCATTCCCTGGCTTCTTCCACGGCAATGTCCGAAGCGATGGGAACATTAGATTCCGGTTCGGTTTTATAGATTTCGGTGGCGGCATTGGTTGAGTAGGCATTTAAATTTCTGGAGTTGTTTTTCTTTTTTCTGTCATCCATAAAAGCGCACCTCCAAGATATCAAGGTTAGTATTATCAGTTTATTCAGTAAAAGTATTGTGAGCGCCTGTTGTGTTTAATATTCTTTTTGTCCCTGGCAAAGTTTTTAAGTGTGAAATAATTGGTATAATAGATTATAGATGCCAATTAAAATTAAAGTATGAAAGGAAAATTGTTATGAGCCAGCTGAAAATTTGGTTTGCCGCTTCGGAAGTTGTTCCCTTTGCAAAAACAGGCGGTTTGGCTGATGTAGCGGGATCCCTTCCAAAAGCACTCAAAAAAATGGGTGTGGATATCAGAGTAGTAATGCCCAAGTATGGCATGATTGACTCAAAGTATACCTCCCAGATGAAATTTCTGGGAAGCTGTGAGGTTCAGCTTTCATGGAGAAAGCAGTACTGCGGTGTTTTTCAACTGGACTACGAAGGTGTGACTTACTATTTTATAGATAACGAATACTATTTCTTCAGAGAATGGTACTACGGCCTCTATGATGATGGGGAAAGATTCAGCTTCTTCTCCAAAGCCATTTTGGAGGTACTGCCACTTATAGACTTCAAACCGGATATTATTCATCTGAATGACTGGCAGACGGGCATGGTAAGCCTGCTGCTTGACGCCCATTACAGACACCGTCCTGACGGGTTCTATCAGGGCATTCACACATTGCTCACTATACATAATCTAAAGTATCAGGGAGTTTTCCCGAAATCCGTTCTGTCCGAGCTTCTGGACCTGGATTGGAGATACTTCAATATTGAGGGCGTTGAGTTCTTTGACCAGGTCAACTTCCTGAAAGCCGGCATTTCTTATTCCTCGTGCATCAGCACGGTAAGCCGTACCTATGCGGAAGAGATAAAATATGATTTCTTCGGAGAGAATCTTCAGGGAGTAATAAGAAGGCGCGCAGGAGATTTATACGGGATAGTAAATGGTATTGATTTTGAAGTCAACAATCCCGAAACAGATCCCAGGATTTATGTCAATTACAATAAAGACGATCTCAGCGGAAAATACGAGAACAAAAGAAGGCTGCAGGAAGACCTTGGCCTTGATGTAAGAAATGACGTTCCGGTGGTTTCACTGATATCAAGACTTGTGGACCAGAAGGGACTGGATTTGATCAAGGCAATGATGTCCGAGCTTATGGACCTGGGCATTCAGTTTATTGTATTGGGCACGGGGGACAAGCATTATGAGGACATGTTCAAACATGCCCAGTACCAGTATCCGGGCAGGGTGTCTGCAAACATTAAATACGATGGTACACTCGCCCAGAGAATATATGCAGGCAGCGACATGTATCTGATGCCTTCACTCTTTGAACCATGCGGTCTGTCCCAGCTCTTCGCCATGCGCTATGGAACAGTGCCCGTGGTGAGGGAAACCGGAGGTCTTAAAGATACGGTTGAACCATATAATGTTTATACCAGGGAAGGGACAGGCTTTACATTCGCCAATTACAATGCCCATGAAATGAAGGATGCAGTTGTCAGGGCAATTGAAATTTACAACAACAAGGAAGAATGGGAGGCCCTTGTCAAAAGGTGTATGAGCCGTGATTTCTCCTGGACCAATTCTGCCAAAGAATACGAAAACCTTTATAGGGAAATATTGAAAAAGTTTAATATCTGAAACAGTGTCAGGCCATGGTTTCACTGCATAGGATGAATAAGACCGAATAGATATGAGGTGTTACTATGGGTGACTGTTGTAAATCAGATTACGGATACGGTGGCGGCGTATTTGGGGGAGAAAACATATGGTGGATCATCATCATAATTGTTTTGATACTGTGTTTGTGTCCCGGCATTTTTGGCGGCGGAAGATGCGATTGTCATGATCCATGTTGCTAAAAAATTACAGGATTATTTGGAATTTGAGGGGAGGTTTTCCCCTCTTTTGTTTTGCTTGCGTACAAACCTGAAAAAGGCCGTTACTATCATTATTCCAAATGCAATTGTAAAGGATTTGAACACTGTATTAAGCCCGTAAACCGCGGCCTGGTTAAATTCGTTGTTAGCAAGGCTCAGAACTGTCTGATAAGCGCTTACTCCGGGTACAAACGGGAATATTCCCGGAATGCAGAACACTGTAGCAGGCGCTTTTAAGTATGTTGCCATAAGTTCACTGTATAATCCCACAAAAACCGTTCCCATAAAAATCTGGGCGATATTGAAGGACAGTGAATACGGATTGAATGCAAGGGCAACACAATATCCAAGAGCCCCGCCAAGGCCTGCCCATAACAGCAATCTCTTTTCAATATTGATTGCAACTGCAGGTGCTATACTTCCTATGAATGCCAGCAAAAACAACTTAACAAAATGCAGAAACATCAAAACCCTCCCAGATTCCATAATGAAAGTCCAATACCGGCTCCGAAAGCAAGTACCGCGACAACAATAAATGCTTCTCCAAGTCTTGTGACTCCACTTATATTGTCCCCGTGAAGAAGGTCACGTACGCCGTTGGTCAATGCCACACCCGGAAGCAAGTTTGTCAAGGCACCGATTATTACAATATAGACGTCGGTGAGGGGAATGAGTATTGATGCGACAGAGCTTAAAATTCCTGCCGCAAAACCGTCAGCAAAGTATTGTATAAAAGGGAAAAGGCTGCTGTTCCCCGCAAATACGGGATGTATAAGGCCAAGAAGTATTCCTACAATCAGCGCTGCAAAAGCATCGGTGTAACTTCCGCCAAACAAATATGCATAAACCGATGCTGTAAAGGCGAAGCTCAGGGCAAAGGCGCCATAGGAATAAGTTTTGCATTTCAATATATCATCTAATTCTTCTTTGATTTCTTTATAATCTGGCTTTTCCCGTTGTATGCGCCTTGAAAGGGCGTTGAGCCGGGCTATTTTAGTAAGGTCTACCTTCCTTGATGAAATCCTCTTGAATACGGTAGAGATGCCCTTTTCCACCTTTGCGCTGGCGAATACTCCGGTAGTGAAGGCAAAGGGCTCGCAATTAAGGTCATAGCTGTCGCATATCCTCTTTATCGTTTCCTCCACACGGTATGTTTCCGCCCCGTATTGCAAAAGTGTTGAACCTATCTGTAAAGCTATTTCAAGTATTTGTTCCTGTTCCATACCTCTGTCCTGTTTACCTTAAAGGTTGATTATCATGGGATGCTTTCGGGCTAAAACCCTTGCAGATTTCTCCGCTCGCCCGCTTTACCATCAGGGATGGGAAAATCATGCTTTTAAACCCAAAAAAGCGGCAGCCTTTTGGGTGCATTGGGTCCCAGGTAACATAATAGTATTTGCATTTTAAACAATCAACAGTATTATTCATCTTTATTGTCCCGTTTATTGGTTTGCTATAAATTATAAGCCTTTTCCTGTCAATTATAAAGTCCCGAACCGGGCGGGATGTTGAATGTGAATGGCTCTGCCTTTGAAGCCTTTAACTTTGTGGAATATAATTAAGTGACAAAATAATAAACCCCATGTATAATAGAAATACTTAATTTACAAAACAGGTACATAATTTTATTTTGAAAGGGATGATAAACGTGAGTCTTGTAGAGCTTGAGCAGCTTAGTATTGAGCTGAAGGGACTTCAAAAAAACATAAAAGAATTGGGGGATTCACTTTGACTTCCCTAATCTGAAGAAGGAACTTGAGGAGCTTGAACATAAAGCCAGCGAACCCGACTTCTGGAATGATACAGAAAACTCGCAGAAAGTGCTTCAAAGGACCAAGGTCATAAGGACGAAGATTGACACCTTCAATAAGCTTGTTTCAGATTGTGAAGATGCCGTTACCCTTGCAGAGCTGGGGCTTGAAGAAAAAGATGAGTCAGTTTTTGAAGAGGTAAAGAATCATTTTGAAGAAGTAAAAAAGCGGTATGAAAAGATTCGCCTGGAGACATTGATGAAAGGTGAGTACGACGCAAATAACGCAATTATCACCCTTCATGCGGGAGCTGGTGGAACAGAAGCCATGGACTGGGTTCAGATGCTTTTTAGAATGTATACCCGCTGGGCAGACAGAAACGGCTTTGAAACAAGGGTGCTGGATCTGCTTGAAGGAGATGAGGCAGGCATTAAAAGCGTAACTCTTTCGGTTTCAGGAGAATATGCGTATGGTTATCTCAAATCTGAAAAAGGAGTCCACCGTCTTGTAAGGATTTCGCCTTTTGATGCTTCAGGAAGACGGCATACATCTTTTGCATCAATGGAAGTTATGCCCGAGCTTGATGATTCGGTTGAAATAGAAATAAATCCTGACGATTTGAAAATGGACGTATATCGCGCTTCAGGTGCCGGCGGCCAGCACGTTAACAAGACATCATCGGCAGTAAGAATTACTCATATACCCACCGGTATAGTTGTTGCCTGCCAGAATGAAAGATCCCAGTTCCAGAACAGGGAAATGGCGATGAAGATGCTCAAGGCAAAACTGCTGGAATTAAAGGAACAGGAGCAGGCAGAAAAAATCAGCCAGATCAAGGGAGAACAAAAGGAGATTGCCTGGGGAAGCCAGATCCGTTCTTATGTATTCTGTCCTTATACCCTTGTGAAGGATCATCGGACCAATTATGAAGAGGGTAATGTTCAGAAAGTAATGGACGGAGAAATTGACGAGTTCATTCAGGCATACCTTACCTGGATCCGATGATTTCAATGACCATTGATTGTTTTTATTAATGGTATCACTGATTAAAAAAACACAATAACAAATGGAAGATGAAATTTGACAAAAAGGACGATTTGTTGATTGCAGAATGCACAAGAATCGTCCTTTTATGTAACAGGGTTTTAATACTATCTGTTTCATGGAGGTATAAACTATGAAAAAAGTAATATTTTCCGAAAAAGCTCCTGCAGCCATTGGCCCTTATTCCCATGGCACCTCGGGCGCTGGTCTTGTATTTGTTTCAGGACAACTTGGCCTTGACCCCGCAACAGGCCAGTTTGTTTCAGATAAGACCGATGAGCAGACAAAACAGGCCTTGGAAAATCTTAAGAGCGTATTGGAAGCTGCCGGTTGCAGCCTTGAAGATGTATTGAAAGTGACAATATTCATAAAGAACATGGATGAATTTCCGGTAATTAACCAGGTTTATTCCGGATTCTTCAGTCAGGGAAACTACCCTGCCAGATGCGTGGTTGAGGTATCAAGGCTTCCCAAGGACGCACTTGTTGAGATTGAGGCAATAGCTTTGGCAAAATCGTAAGCTGTTCATAGGTCCGGTTTTTAGTCCTTCAATGCTTGCGGTTTTGATTTTCCGGCCATATTATCCTTTTCCTGAATAAATCCTGATTAAATCAACGTTTAATGAATAATTTAAGATTTTTTAATAATCATGCGGGATAATTATTATTGGTTAAAAGAATGTGGTAAATATAATTATATTTTTAGCTCAGATAACCGTTTGATACATCTGCGTTTGTTTTTTCAGAAAAACTATGTTCAACAGAGATTTGAATTGGCGTTACGAAATATGTTATTCAGGGGGAGGGTAATATATGAAATGCCGGAATTGCAACAATGTTATAAAAAAATGTCCTTGCCGCCGCAATCCCAATTATGTAGTCAAATGGTTGTTTGAGAACAGAAATTCCAAATTTTCAGAGCAATTAAGCATGGCCGACCATTTAAAAACTTCACCTATATTGCCCGGATTTGTTCATACATCAACGTATTCGTGCAGTGTGTGCAAAAAGAAAACAACATATTTAAGGACCTGACAATTGTTATAGAATTAACAATATCCTTAAATGGATTATATCTTAAGATAAAAATCAGGCACATGTACGTGCCTGATGGGTATTACCTGTGTGACTTAACCAATAACTCAATTTATTATGGTTTTGATGCCGGTTCAATGGAACTTCCCTTTAGTTTTTTTTTGGGCGTTTGCCATTATGGCTTTCTTTTTTATGAATTTGTAGCATTTCGACATAAGCATGGATATCTCAATTATTGTAAGCATGATAATTACATATATAAGTTCTTTATTAGCTTTCAGCCTTTCAGCCATAAGCTGCTTTGTGGTTTTTTGAGGCAGAATTTCCCGGTCAGGATAGAGTTCGACATTTATAACCGTATCGTCCATAAGGGTGTACGTCATAATACCTATTATAGTGTTTTTTGTAATGGGCGGTTTTAATTTGGACTCGTCTATGTTTATTTCTATCGCTTTAATAAAATACTGTCCCTTGGGATATACATAGTAAACATCGGTATTTGAAATGAGGTTCAAACTCTGCCCCTCCACGGAAACTGCTCTCTGGCTTACTCCCGCAGAAACAAGAGTACCGTATAGATAATTGTTAAAACCGTAGTCCAGGTAAGATATTGAATCTGAATACATGTTTTTCGTAGGCACATCCAAAAGAACGCACACCAGACGCATATTGTTCTTGGTTGCGGTAGTCACAATACTCTGTATTTCCTTGTCAAAGCTTGCTGTCATGCCACCGTCGGTACCCATATAGCTCCAGAACATGCTGTTTGTATTGGCTAAAAGAAGAGTCTTTGACTTGTCGTACCAGGGCTTGGCCTGGGTTCCGAAAAACCGGTTGAAGTCACTGTTTGAAAGGGCGTATTTCATTAATACAGCTATGTCATTTGCTGTAGTTATCTGTTCCTCGTCATATTCTCCCGTGCAGTTGGTAAATACCGTGCTTTTAAGACTTAAGTTGGCGGCGTATACGTTCATTAATTTGACAAAACCTTCTTCGCTTCCACCCACGTATTCTGCAATGGCGATGGCGGCATCCGGTGAACCGGTAAGTAACAGCGCATATAAAAGATTTTTTACTGCGTACTTTTCTCCTACAGTAAGGTTAAGCGTGGCACCTTTGGTATTAACCGCATCTTTGCTGGCAGTTACCATGGCTTCAATGTCCGCTCTTTCAATTGTAATCAGCACGGTCATTATGCGGCTTGCAAGGGATGAATGGGATATTTCATCAGAAGATTTGGAAAGAATAACCTGACCCCTGCGTGCGTCAAAAAGCAAGGCTGAAACAGCCTCTGTCTGAGGTTTGCCGTCATCCGCCGCAAAAGCAGGAAAGTTTAAATTTGTACATATCAGGCTGACAACAGATATTAAAATCAGGAATGAATAAATGATCTTACTGCGGTTTGTAATCATGGTCATTCTTCCCTAATTCCCCCCTCCCACCGTCGCAGGAGGGGAGTAATTTTATTCAGTCATAAAACTGCCCAGCACGTGAGGTGATGAGCAGTTAATAAAAATTATAGCATACTGGAAAGGCATGTCAAATTATTTCATAACACTGAGAAGCTCCCCAATGCTAATATTTTAGAATATTTCCCCGCCTGGATTCACCATTTTCAAAATTTCCTCAATTATGGCGGGTTTCCTGTATATTAATGAAATCAGCAGTTAGCCCATTTTACAAGAGGCAGGTCAAATTTGCCCATGAGGTTTGGATGGCGCGGGATGACCCTGAATGTATAGCCGTATTCGCCGCCGTCTGTGAGCTGGAGCTTGCACTCGTAGCAATATGCTGAGCTGTCAACCTGCCGGACTAATTTCATCTCTTTGGTTTTAGCTTCGGTTATTTTATCATCGCAAATAGACCCGTAGTATACCTCAACTGTAACTTCCTCGGGCCTTAATGATGCAAGGTGCACAGTAGCTGAAAGAGTGATTTCCTGTCCTGCAACCAGATCATACTCTGCAAGTCCGTGGATGTCCTGGCAACAGCTTACCGATACCTGCGGCCAGACCTCGGTCACAGCTTCTTTCCAGTCAGTGAGGGTTCTTATAAAGTTATAATTTGAGTCGGCTATCTTAATACTCCTGATGGTTGCAGGAAGATAGAATTTCTCTGTATAGTCTTTAACCATGCGATGGGTACCGTATGCCGGAGCCAGACTCTTAATGGACTCTTTCATACGTTTGACCCAACCAACGGGGATACCGTTCTCATTACGCTGATAGAACAACGGGATAATATCCCTTTCAAGGATTTCATACAGTGATTTGCTGTCTGCGTCATCCTGCTGATGCTCGTTATCATAATGGGTATCATCTCCTATTACCCAACCGTTGGTACCGTTATAGCCTTCACACCACCAGCCGTCAAATATACTGAAATTCAGTACGCCGTTAATACAAGCCTTCTGTCCGCTGGTGCCGCTTGCCTCAAGTGGGCGCCTCGGATTGTTCATCCATACGTCCACACCCTGAACAAGATGACGGGCGATGGTAATGTTATAGTTCTCAATAAGGAAGACTTTGCCTTTAAATCCTTCTCTTCTTGCTATGTCATGAATATTCTTGATTACTTCATGGGCAGGCCTGTCGGCAGGATGAGCCTTTCCGGCAAAGATAATCTGAACAGGCATACCTTTATTGTTAAGGATTTTTTCAATCCTTGCGAGATCCCTGAAGATGAGATTTGCTCTCTTGTAGGTGGCAAACCTTCTTGCAAAGCCAATGGTCAAAGTATTGGCATCAAGCTGGCTGTCCAGTTCGGCAACTTCCAGCAGGGTTTCTCCGTTTTTAAGGTATTGTGCCTTCAGCTTGTCGCAAATAAAGCGCACCATTTTGGCCTTTAATACCATATGTGTTTTCCATATCTCTTCATCGGGGATATCATCAATTTTCTCCCAGACTTCAGGGTCATACATCCTGTTCTCCCAGTCGGAAGGCAGATATTTGTCAAAGAGATATTTGAGGCTTGTTGCCAACCACGTCATGGTATGTATGCCATTGGTGATGTGGGTTATAGGCACTTCTTCTTCAGGTAAATCCGGATACATTGATTTGTACATTTTACGTGAAACTGCGCCGTGGAGCTTGCTTACGCCGTTTTTGTTTCCGGACATGTTAAGAGCCAGAACTGTCATATTGAAGTTGTACGGGTCATCGGGCTTCATACCCAGGCTCAGGAACTCCTCACGCTTAAGACCGAGTTGTCCCCAGTAGTTGCCAAAGTACCTGTCCATCATCTCAAGTGAGAAGACGTCATTTCCTGCAGGCACGGGGGTGTGTGTAGTAAATACTGATGAAGAAATAACCACTTCTTTTGCCTCTCTGAAAGGCAGGTTTTTCTCGGTTATTAATTTTCTTACCAGTTCCAGGGACATGAAGGCTGAATGTCCTTCGTTCATATGGAAAACGGTTCCCTTTATGCCCAGGGCATCCAAAGTGCGGATTCCGCCTATTCCAAGGATAATCTCCTGCTGAATACGGGTTTCGCGGTCGCCACCGTACAGCTTTTTGGTAATTGTCCTGTCATACTCATTGTTTTCGGGAACATCAGTATCCATGAGGAAAAGTTTTACACGACCAATGTCAATTCTCCAGATTCGGGCATATACGGTGCGGCCCAATATTTCGACATTAATGGTAAGAGGCTTTCCTTCAGAGTCAAATACCGGAGTTACAGGAAGCTGTGAATAATTGAGGGTTGTAAAACGGGTTTCCTGCCAGCCGTCGCGGTTAATATGCTGTTCAAAATATCCCTGCCTGTAGAACAGTCCTATTGCTGTAAAAGGAATTCCAAGGTCGCTTGCTGACTTGCAATGGTCTCCGGACAACACGCCCAGACCGCCTGAATAAACAGGCAGGACTTCATGAAGTCCGTATTCGGCTGAAAAGTATATAATATGATGATCTTTGTAATCGGGATAGTTTTTGTTAAACCAGGTGTCTTCAGTAGTCATGTAATTGTTGAATTTATCCATCACAGAATCATATTTTTCAAGGAATTTACGGTCCTTTAGCTTTTCTTCCAATTTTCTCATGCTAACTTCCTGAAGAAAGCGGACCGGGTTATGGTTCAGTTTTTCCCACAGAGCAAGATCAATATCACGGAAAAGGTCAACAGCTTCATTATTCCAGGACCACCACAGGTTTTTGGACAGACTGGAAAGACCTGATAACCTTTCAGGCACAGATGTTTTGACTTTAATTTTTCCGTACTTATACATAGATAACCTCCAAAAGCTTATTATCCATTAATTAAATTGAGATGCAGCCATGCGGCTTAATTCTGCAGCATTCAGGAAAATGATAGTGTAATTATGTAAGTCAATACTCCGGCAGCCAAGTCGCAGATATAGGGTTATTTATACCCCAGGAACAGATAAAATAATTCCGATGGATATTCATATCAGCAATTACATTTTAGTCTGACAATATAATACCTTTTTATTCTAAAAATTAGCAACTATATCTTACTATAATTAATATTCAATAAATACACAGTTCTTTAGGCATAGCTAACAAAATTTATGCATTAACGGTAAAATTACTGATTCCCAAGATAATTTTACTAAGTTACAAACTTTTTATTCCAGGGCAAATTAAAGTAGTTGTAAAGTTTTTAAATATAATATAGACTATAAAATAACAATATCTGCTAAATTCATTTATGAGTCGCGGCTAAAGTAAGTGCAGAACAAGATTTCCTTAAAGATACCGGTTTTACTGGTTCAAATGAAATTTAGATTAAGGAGTGTTGGATATGCCAGGTGAAAAGAAATTTGGGTCTTCTCCATTCGGTTTTAATAAATCGGATGTCAATGCGTACATTGAAAAAATGATTCGTGAGTTTGACCAGAGACTTAAAGAAAAAGATGATGAAATATCCAATCTTAAAATGCAGATCCGGGAGATGAAAACTCATTTTGATTCTGTGAGCCAGGAAAGCTCTCAATTGATGAAAGAAAAAGAATTGATAGCTACTGCACTTATTCAGGCGCAGGAAAAAGCCGATGCGGTTCTGAGGGAAGCGAAACAACAGGCCCAGGAGGAAAAAATCAGGCTTGATCAGGAACTTGAAAAAGAAAGAGAGCAGATTATCGATATTAAACGCGATATTAAAGATATAAAAGACTATATTACAAGGATGCTGGAAAAGTTCCGGGCAGAGCTGGAACAATCTGAATCCTACATAGAAAACAGAGAAAATAAGTATACTCCAAATGAAAGCGTTGATGACACCGAGGCGGCAAGCTAATTAATTTGTATAACCTTGAAATACTACGTATATTATAGATACCAGGGCTCTGCAGAATGCAGGGCCTTGGTATAATTATATAAAAAACTATAATGCTCAATTGGTGGATAATTCCCGGATAATAAATTTTGGCATAGTTGTACCGGATAATTCCCTGATGATTATTAACGTCATAGCTTTACCTGATAACTTAAACACATTTATTATTCATTTATATAAAAATATCAATTAAATTACTATAGACTTATTTTATTATCACGTTTATATTAATAGTTAAAAGTTGTCGCAAAGTTCGTAACAAAGGTTATCGAAAACCTGTCGCAAAGATCGTAAGTGTATTGGAGGTAGCAATTATGGAAAAGCAAATTCTTGATATTTTAAGAACAAACAGCAGGATTTCTGCCAAAGACCTGGCGGTTATGCTGAATACCTCGGAAGAAGAAGTAAACGCTACAATAAGACAACTTGAGGAACGGGGAGTCATACTTGGTTATGACACACTGATTGACTGGGAAAAAACTGATTATGACAAAGTCATTGCATATATCGAAGTCAGAGTTACTCCCCAGAGAGGGCAGGGTTTTGACAAAGTTGCTGAAAGGATTTATCAATATCCCCAGGTTTCTGCCTGCAGCCTGATGTCTGGAAGCTACGACCTCTTTGTGGTGGTAGAAGGAAAATCAATGAAGGAAGTGGCACTGTTTGTTGCGGAGAAACTGGCTCCCATAGATTCCGTACTGAGCACGGCAACTCATTTCGTGCTTAAAAAATACAAAGACAACGGGATTATTTTTAACCGGGTTTCCAAAGATGAACGGGAGGCCGTAGTATTATGAATATAAAGCAATTAATTAAGAAAAACATACTGGAGACGCCTCCATCGGGAATCAGAAAGTATTTTGACCTTATAAGCGAGATGAAGGACGCCATATCTCTGGGTATTGGCGAACCGGATTTTGAAACACCCTGGATTATCAGGGAAGAAGGCATTTACTCCCTTGAAAAGGGTAGAACCTTCTATACTTCAAATTCCGGGCTCACAGAACTGAGGGTTGAAATCTCCAATTATATGAAAAACAGATTCAACCTCACCTACGAACCTAAGAAAGAAATCCTTGTAACAGTAGGCGGAAGCGAGGCCATAGACATAGCAATACG
The DNA here is from genome assembly GCA_012521705.1 of Clostridiaceae bacterium. Taxonomy (GTDB): domain Bacteria; phylum Bacillota; class Clostridia; order DSM-8532; family DSM-8532; genus DTU059. Next base: position 35,934 of record JAAYLX010000052.1, read on the forward strand.
TGCTTTTGCCGGCCCCGGAGACGAGGTCATCATACCTGAACCTTCCTTCGTGGCTTATAAAGGGTGTGTCATGTTTGCAGGCGCCACACCCGTAACCATAGAGCTAAGGGCTGAGGACAATTTTAAACTGCAGCCTGAACAGCTGTTAAACGCAATCACAGAGAGGACTAAAGCAATAATTTTAGGATACCCCAATAACCCGACAGGGGCCACCATGCAGTATGAAGACTATAAAGCAATTGTTGAGGTCCTGAAAGATAAAGATATTATAGTAATATCAGATGAGCTCTATGCAGAATTGACCTATAAAGGCAAGCATGTCTCAATTGCCAACTTCCCTGAAATGAAGGAAAAGACAATTGTTATCAACGGATTTTCCAAGGCCTTTGCCATGACAGGGTGGCGTATCGGATATGCATGCGGGCATCCCGATGCACTGGAGCAAATGACAAAAATCCATCAGTATGCTATTATGTGCAGTCCCACAACTGCCCAGTTTGCGGCCATTGAAGCCCTGAAAAACGGCGCTGAGGAAGTTCAGAGAATGGTTGAAGAGTACAACAGAAGAAGGCTTGTCATGGTAGACGGCTTCAGAAATGCAGGCCTGGATTGTTATGAACCTACCGGCGCATTTTATGTCTTCCCCGATCTGAGATCCACTGGACTAAGTTCTGATGAATTCTGCGAGCGTCTGCTCAGAGAAGAAAGAGTACTTATGGTTCCCGGAAATGCTTTCGGAGCCTGCGGCGAAGGATTTGCAAGAGCGACTTACGCTACTTCCCTTGAGAATATCAAGGAAGCCCTTGCAAGAATCAAGAGATTTGTTGAGAAAGTCAAGAATAAATAGAAAACTGGCAATAGCCTTCCGGCTATTGCCTTTTAATTTACTATGTAAGTGGTTTTATTTATTTTTTATTGTATTTTTTATTAAGCAATTTCATTTGTTCAACTATTAAATTGTCCAAATGTCTGCTTATGTTGAGTATTACTTCCGCACTGTCGCCTGAGGAGATAGCTCTGTTAAGCCTGCTTCTTACCCTTTCAAGCTTCTTCATTGGTAATTCCCTCCCCCACAAGGAAAAACATATAAATTACACTTAGATAATAGCACAATAATCCCGCAAAGTCAACAAAAACCGCATCAATACTGCGTTTGCGACATTTTTCGTCATTATTTTTCATTTTTCTACAAAAATTAATTTCGAACGTTGGGATTTTCTGAAACACGTATGTGGCTTGAACTCATGTGATAAATATTGTATATTATTATTACCAGTAATTATTACTAACTGATAATAATTACTGTCATAGTTATGGCATCATTGCTGTCCATGACAGGGGATTGCCGTAATCACAAACATCAGAAAACGGAGGTCTGGAAATGGGAGACTTATTAAAGAATAAGAACATACTAATAATGGGTGTAAGAAATAAATGGAGCATTGCATGGGGAATAGCCAAAGCGGCAAAAGAGCAGGGCGCAAATCTGATATTGACCTATCTTGGAGAAAGGGAAAAAGAATCCCTGGACAAACTGATTGCCGGTATGGATAATGTCGAAACCTGTCCTTGCGATGTTACTTCAGATGAGAATCTGGATGAACTGTTTTCAAATATTAAGAACAAATACGGTGTGATCCACGGGGTTGTCCACGCCATTGCATTTGCAAAAAGCGAGGATCTTCAGGACACATTTGTCAATACATCAAGGGATGGTTTCCACACTGCCATGGATGTCAGCGTTTACTCATTGATTGCTGTTGCCAAAAGGGCCAAGGAATTGATGACAGAGGGCGGAAGCATCATTACTCTGACATACAGAGGTTCAGAAAAAGTATATCCCGGCTACAATATCATGGGAGTTGCCAAGGCCGCCCTTGAAGCAAGCGTACGTTACACAGCCCATGAACTTGGTGCGCAGAATATAAGGGTAAACGCCATTTCTTCCGGTCCAGTCAAAACCATGTCGGCCAAAGGTGTAAAAAACTTCTCTGACATTCTTGAAATTGTTGAGAAAAAATCTTTCCTCAGGAGGAACGTAACCCTCGAAGATCTTGGAGGTACCGCCGTGTACCTGCTAAGCGACCTGTCCTCAGGCCTTACCGGCGAAGTTCTTTATATTGATGCAGGTTATAATAATATGGGACTGTAATTTTGTAACAAATTGTTCATAATTTATTCATCATTATATTGCATAATTTAATTAATTTTATAGGCGGGTTTCTGGATATTAAACCCGCTATCTTTTTGGTTTGGGCAATGAATCAAAAAGAAGGAGGAATATGATGGTTGAGATACAAAATCTGACTAAGGAATACGGAAAGATAAGAGCTGTGGACAACATCAGCTTCACCGTTGAAAAAGGTGAGATACTTGGATTTCTTGGGCCCAACGGTGCAGGAAAATCCACTACCATGAATATCCTTACCGGATATATTTCTTCCACTTCAGGAACGGTCAAAATTGCAGGAAAAGATATTCTTGAGAATCCATCGGAGGCAAAAAAGCATATCGGATACCTGCCCGAACAGCCGCCCCTTTACATGGATATGACTGTAAACGAATATCTGGATTTCTGCGCGAATCTGAAATCAGTGTCCTCTAAAGAGTGGAAAAGCCAGAAAAAAGATATCATGGAGCTTGTGAAAATAACACATGTTAGCCACCGGCTTATTAAGAACCTTTCAAAAGGCTATAAGCAAAGGGTTGGGCTTGCACAGGCCCTTGTAGGAACTCCTGATGTCCTTATTCTGGACGAGCCAACCGTTGGCCTTGACCCGAAGCAAATCATTGAAATCAGGAAACTGATCAAGGCTCTCGGTAAGAATCATACGATTATTCTCAGCACGCACATCCTCCCCGAAGTCAGCGCGGTCTGCGACAGGGTAGTAATAATAAACAAAGGGCGCATCGCCGCTATTGATACTCCTGAAAACCTGTCCAAGATGCTGGCGGATTTTTCAAGGTTCTCGGTTACAATCGCAGGTCCTCAGAACAAGGTAAAGGACATTCTGTCAAATCTGTACGGAGTAAAATATCTGGAAGTAAGCAATAAAATGAACGATGATGAGTACAGCTATATTATTGAGGCTGATAAGGATGTGGACGTAAGAAAACCCATGTTCAACCAGCTGGCTCAAAACGGTTTTCCGATTCTTGAATTAAAATCGCTTAACCTTTCCCTGGAGGAAATCTTTATCCAGTTAACCACCACAGAAGCAAAGGAGGTCGCTGAATAATGTTTGCCATTATGAAACGGGACTTCAGGTCTTATTTCAATTCACCCATTGCTTATGTTATGATAGGTCTTTTTATGTTCATAGTCAGCTTTTTCTTCAATGACTATCTGGCCTATGGTTCTTCGGATATAATGAGCGGAGTAATAAGCAATATGAGCTTTATTCTTCTCTTCTTCGTTCCCATTATGACCATGAGATCAATGGCGGAAGACAAGAAAAACGGCACCGAAGTTTTGCTTCTTACCTCCCCGGTACGGGTTACCGAGATTGTAATAGGTAAATATCTTGCTCTTATGGGAGTTTTTCTTATAATGACACTGTTCACTTTAATTTTCCCTCTTATTCTGATAATTTTCGGTTCACCTGACCTTGCTTTAATATTCAGTTCCTATTTGGGTTTCATACTGTATGGCGCGGTATTTGTTTCAGTCGGCCTTTTTGCCTCATCCCTGACTGAAAACCAGATTGTTGCCGCCGTAATCGGTTTTGTTTCCATGTTCACCCTTTATGCCATCAAGTTCCTGGCGAGCTTTTTCACCGGTTTTCTCTATGATGTCTTTACCTGGCTTTCTCTCAATGCAAGGTATAATGACTTTATGACCGGGATTATTGACCTCACATCAATAGTATTCATGCTCAGCTTTGTTGCAGTCTTTATTTTCTTAACAGTCAGGGTTACAGAACGCAAACGCTGGAGTCAGGGGTGATAGTATGAAAAAATTAAGGATAAACAAGAAAAGTCTTAAATTCGGCTCTTATGCCTTTGCAAGCACCATAGTGGTACTTGCGATAATTGTGATATTCAATGCCCTGATTGGGTTGGACGTTGTAAGAAACAGGGTCAGATTTGACATAACCAAAAACAGGATTTTCTCATTGAGCGAAGAGAGCATAAACATTCTGGAGAATCTTGACAAGAATGTTGAAATCATTATTCTCACCGAAGAGAAAAATTACCAGTATCCTGAGGTAACAGAGATATTAAATCAATACAATATTAAAAGCAACGGAAAAGTAACCAGAAGGTTTGTGGATATTGAAAAAGATCCGGGATTTGTAGAAAGGGAGCTGGACCCCGAACAGGTGAAAGGCATCAAATCAGGCAGCATTGTTGTTAAATGCGGTGGGAAGAACATCGTGGTTTCCGAAAGCGACATGATTGAATACGATTACAGTTACTACGGTATACCACAGGTTTCCGGCCTTAAGATTGAACATGCTTTTACAAGCGCCATCAATAATGTGACTGCTGATTTCACTCCGGTGGCATACTTTGCCCAGGGCCACGGTGAGTTTGGTCTGGACGAACAGCTGAAGGGGCTTAAAGCCACCATTACCGCCAATGGATATGAAGTGAAAGAGCTGTTCCTTGGTAATGAAGTTCCGGAGGATGCGTCAGTAATTATTTTTGCGTCACCAAAGACTGATCTTTTGGCCGATGAGATGGAAAATCTCATGAAATACCTGGAAAATGGAGGCCATGCGATCTTTTTAATGGACGTTCAGCAGACCAGCAGTGAAATGACCAATTTCAATACTGTTTTGGGAGAATATAATCTTGCTTTGAACAATGACTTGATATTTGAGGGAGATCAGCTCAGTTACTATCAGGATTTTAAGATTATTATACCGACGCCTCTTGAAACCGAGGTCACAACAAAACTTGATCCGGCGTTTTTAAGGCTTTATATGCCAAGCTGCAGAAGTGTGTCCGTTCTGCAGGCCGAAAAAGACTGGGTTACGGTGAATCCTATGCTTATGACATCTGAAAGATCCATTGGCAGACATATCCTGACCGGTGAAGAGGTACGAGGTCCTTTCATCCTTGGAGCAATTTCAGAAAACAGAAGCACAGGAATAAGCAGAATAGCGCTTATAGGAAATGCCCAGTTTATCTCCGACGACTGGATGAATTACAGCAATGACAACGGCAAACGCTATATTATGTCAGCACTTAACTGGATGCAGGATCAGGACGGTTCAGTATATATTCCCTCCAAGAGCTTAAGTTCACAGCCCATACAGCTTACTGCCCAGAGCAGGTTTATATCCTTCATTTCACTGTCATTCCTGTTTCCACTTGTAATAATCGGGTTTGGCATATTTGTTTGGATAAGGAGGAAAAACCTATGACAAACTGGAAGAAGATCGCTGTTTTAGGGATTGTTCTTGTCCTCTTTGTCGCTGCATTTATCTTCCTGAGCAGAATGCAGAATGCCGATAATTCAGATTCCAATGAGGACAATCAGGGGAAACTTGCGGAAGTCAATAGCGAAGATGTATCAAAAATCATTCTGAAGCATGAAGGAACTGAAATAGTACTGACCAGGGAAGAAATAGAAGTTGAGAAAGAAACAACTGATGAAAACGGAGAAACAAAGACTGAAACAGAAAAAAAGAAAGTATGGACCAATCCTGATTTTGATGTGGACAGCTCAAGGGTGGACGATATAATAAGAGCGGCCGGAACGACTATAAACAGAACCATCAATGAAAACCCGGAAAATGTTTCCGTCTATGGTCTGGATAATCCCCGGCTGGTGACATTTGTCCTGTCAGACGGCAAAGAAGTGACTCTGGAAATCGGGGGACAATCCCCTACCGGAGAGAGTCAATACGTCAGAAGAGCCGGAGAAAAAGCTGTGTATTCGATAGGCTCTTATGATGGCAAAAAATTGGCTTCGGGCAAGTTTGACATCATGGACAGAAATCTCTACGCAAAGGATGACGTCTCCGAATCGGATATTTCAACACTGGCATTTTTCAAAAACGGTGATAAAGTTTTCGAGGCAGTATCGGATTCAGAGTCCGGAACATGGAATATGATCAGCCCGCTTAAAGTAAAAGCGGAGATGCTTGAATTCAACAAATTCCTGAAATGGATTTCCGGAATGAGAGCGTCTGAATTCATAGCGGAAAATCCTTCAGACCTGTCCGAATACGGTCTGGACAAACCGACCTACGAGTTCAGCTACACTCTGGACGGAGAAACATACCGCCTTATATTAGGTTCAAAGACCGACAACCTGTATTATGCGAAAATGGAAGACCGTCCTCTGATATTTACAGTAAACGGCTCAGGTCTGAATTTTGTGGACCTGCCCCTGATTGACCTCATTCAGACCTTTATTTACATCCCGGATATTTATGACGTGGAAAGACTTGTTATCGAAATGGACGGAAGAGTTGACTGGCTCTTTATTCAAGCCAACAGGGAAAATCCGGACAAGGAAGTATTCTACTTCAACGGCAGAAGAATAGAAGAGGAGGACAAGTCCCTTTTCAGAGGTTATTACCAGGGGGCTATTGGAATATCCGGAGATATGCTGTATCTGGATGCTAAGCCGTCAGGGAAGGCGGAAATCAGGTTAACATATACTATGAAAGAGGCAAAACCTGACAAAACTGTAGTGGTGGAGCTTATCCCCACAGAAGACGGATATGGTTATTATCTTATGAGAAATGGCGAATACAGCGGACTTGTAATGGGGAAACGACAACTTGATGACCAGTACCTTGGAATCAGAACATTTTATAAAAAGCTGATAGAAGGACTTAACAAGACCGACTGACCTACAGGAAATGTCAAAAAAATATAATTTTTATAAGTTTTGGCGCGGACTGATACCTGCGCCTTTCATTTATCCAGATATTTACACAAAAATTGCTTAAAAAGCGGTTTTGAGGGAAAAACATTCAAAATTATATATGGATTTTGTATACAAAATAAGCTGATTTTTATTGAATCCTATTATACTATGTGATATAATTAACAGGGAAAATTGTTAAGTCTTTAACAAAAAGCCTTAGACAAGTAATTAATTGATTTAAAAATAAACAAAACAGGAGGTCATTTCAATGAGTTGCGGTTGCTGCTGTACTGACAATAAGGCACAAGAACTGGAAAAAATCATCGCAAAGTACAAAGATACCCGTGGCGCCCTGATTCCCGTACTCCATGAGGCTCAGGAGTTATATGGTTATCTGCCGTTAAGTGTTCAGAAGAAAATTGCTGAAGGTCTTAATATGTCCCTTGCAGAAGTCTATGGCGTAGTAACATTTTACGCTCAGTTCTCTCTGTATCCAAAGGGAAAATATAAGATCAATGTTTGCCTTGGAACTGCCTGCTATGTAAAGGGATCCGGTCAGATCTTCGACAAGATTTCTGAAATCCTGAAAATTAAGAATGGTGAATGCACTCCTGACGGCTTGTTCTCACTGGATGCATGCCGTTGCGTTGGTGCATGTGGACTTGCCCCGGTATTGATGATTAATGAGGAAGTCTACGGAAGACTTACCGTAGAAGATGTTCCGGGAATTATCCAAAAATATATGGACAAGGAAGCTGAACTGAGCAAGGCATGAAAGATATTTCACTGCATTTGATGGATATTGTGCAGAATTCAATTTCTGCGGGAGCGGACAAGATTATACTGAGAATATGGGTTGAACCCAAGCAGGATACATATCAGGAGAATTCAGCAAAAATATCCTACAATCTTTGTTGTGAAATTATTGACAATGGCCGGGGAATGGAGCCGGAATTCGCAAAAAAAGCGGCTGATCCTTTTAAGACCACCAGAAAGACAAGAAACATAGGAATGGGGCTTCCCCTGTTAAAACTTTCAGCCGAGATGGCAGGCGGGGAACTTATTCTTGAATCTGAACTCAATAAAGGAACAAGAATAAAAGCTTTTTTTGATGTCGACAGTATTGACAGGATACCCCTTGGAGATGTTGCATCAACTGTCAAAATGCTGGTGATGGCTAACCCGGACATAACATGGAATATCTGGTTTTCTTCATCCGGTGAAGAGTTTGAACTTGATACTGATGAAATCAAAAAAGAACTGGAAGATATTCCGCTGAACAATAATGCAGTTCTGGACTGGATTGAAAAAACTGTTAACGATGGAATAAGAAAAGTATTTGGAGGTGTCTTGGATGAAGTCCGTTGAAGAGTTAAAGGCCCTACGTGAAAAAGCCCTTAAGGAATTGTCTATCCGCGATAATGAAAACAAGACAAGAATTGTAGTTGGTATGGCAACATGCGGTATCGCTGCAGGCGCAAAACCTGTAATGAATGCCTTTGTTGAGGAAGTTGCCAAAAGAAATATTCAGGATGTTACTGTAACCATGACCGGGTGCGTAGGAATCTGCCGCCTCGAGCCCATTGCAGATGTTATAGACAGTAACGGTGAAAAGACAACTTACGTTAAATTAACTCCTGAAAAAGCCAGGAGAATTGTGGCAGAACATATAGTCAACAAGAAACCCGTAATCGAATATACAATCGGTGCGGCTGAGAAATAAGGAGGTCAGAATAATATGATTTACAGATCACATATCCTTATATGTAATGGTACCGGTTGTGTTTCTTCCAAATCACCCGACATAATGGCAAAATTAGAGGAACTGTTGGAAGCCAACGGTATAGCTAATGAAGTAAAGATCATAAAAACTGGTTGTTTCGGACTTTGCGAAAAAGGTCCTATCATGGTTATTTACCCTGAAGGTGCTACATACTGCCATGTTTCTCCCGACGATGTTGAGGAGATAGTAAATGAGCACCTTATTAAAGGACGTATAGTAAAACGTCTTCTACTGGGTGATACAGAAGTTGAAGATGTTTCCAAATCCAAGGACAATATCGGATTTTTCGCAAAACAGGTACGTGTTGCCCTTCGTAACTGCGGTAACATAAACCCTGAAAATATTGACGAGTACATAGCACATGACGGTTATGCAGCGCTTGCCAAAGCAGTTACCGAAATGACTCCAGCAGAAGTTATTGACGTAGTAACAAAATCCGGTCTTCGTGGCCGCGGTGGTGCAGGATTCCCGACAGGTCTCAAATGGAAATTTGCTGCACAGGAAGTCAACGAACAGAAATATGTATGCTGTAACGCAGACGAAGGTGACCCGGGCGCATTCATGGACAGATCAGTTCTTGAAGGTGACCCCCACTCTGTAATA
>JAAYLX010000008.1 GCA_012521705.1 Clostridiaceae bacterium
ACCAGAATGATTCTGGGTCTTGATTCATGGGAATTTTTCACTGCCATAGGAAGCGTGGTTCTTTTGGAGCTGATGCACCTGTTCCAGTCAGTGGCAAGTCCGGCAAAGGTCTTAAACCGCATGCCGGCTATGGCAAGGCTTATAGTATACAGTATATGCCTGTCCCTTGTAATATGGCTTGCATGGACAGAATCGCAGACATTTATATACTTTGCGTTTTAGGGGGAAAAGGGTATGTCAAGGACCAAAGAATTAGCACTGTTTTTTGTAAAAGGTTTATTCGTTCTTATACTTGCCCTTCTTCCCGGGGCTTTTGTAGTCTGTAAAATGGACCCGTATCTCTTTTTGGGTACCCAGCCCAAACCCTATATATATATCCCCAACGAACGTTTCCAGATCCCCGGCATGGCCCGCCATGAGGAATATGACACGGTAATTCTCGGCACTTCCATGATAGAGAATTTTTCTGAAAAGTACGCCAGCGAGAAGCTAAATGCAAGTGCCATAAAACTTCCCATCAACGCTTCGTATATTACAGAGCAAAAACTGGTTTTGGATATCGCTCAGAAATACCATGACATAAAAACCGTCCTTTGGGCTGTTGACTACCGGACTGTTGATATTGAGCACGGGGATATTTACTCCATGAATAACGTGGTCTTTCCCAAATACATGTATGATGAAGAATGGGTCAATGACTGGAAGTATATTGTCAACCACAATAATTTTTACTGGGCTTTAAAGCAGTACCGGATGCGCAGGACAGGTATAGACCCCTTCGATTACATGGTAACCGACAGGGAAGTATTAAACACATGGAACTGGAAAACATTCAGCCGGGAGCTTATAACCCAGGACTACAAAGACCTTTATGAGGGCAGAAAAAGCGTATATGACAAGATAAACAACCTTCCTGCGGAAGTTGCAAAGAAGACCATAGACCAGGACCTTATAGGAACCATCAAAAAGTATCCCAACACGGATTTCGTGCTGTTTTTTGCGCCCAAGTCCATACTTTGGTTCAAACTTCTTGACCAGATGGGGATACTTGAAAAGAAGCTTGATGTTCTGACCTATATTGTGGACGAAGCCTCAAAACTTCCCAATGTAGAGATTTACAACTTCCAGAACGAGTTTGAGTTCACCGAAAACCTTAACATATACCTGGACATCACCCATTATAACAATACCGCCAACAAGTACATGATAGATGCGATATCCGGAAAATGGCTCAAGACAGATCCTGAAAGCTTCAGAAAAGACAATGCCGAGCTCATTGCAAGGGTGCGATCCGAAGAGATTGACAACCTTGTTCAGGAAATTCTCAAGTGATATACTCTTTTTATAACTTAAAAGGTTGGGAAAAGTGTTTATGGATGCAAAGAGAATCAGCAGGGTGACCCTTGTTCTTATTGTTTTGATATTTTTACTGGCCTTGTTTTTAAGGCTTTTGGCCTTCAGGGAATTCAAGGACCACATGAGGCTTCAATATGACCCCAGAAACTATTGGTACATGTCCCATCAGATAGCCGACGACGGCATTTACGGGTATTACTATTACGATGACGCCGGAAACACCATAGGAGGCGAGCCCGGGGAATCCAATGCCAGAGTCATGCCGGGTTATCCGGTCTTTCTTGCGGTTGTATATAAGATACTGGGTGACAAATATCTTCAGATAACTGCTGTGAGGCTTTTGCAGGTATTGGCAAATAGTCTTAGCTGTGTCCTTGCCTTTTATTTTGTCCGGAAAGTCTTTAAAAAGGACAGTGTAGCCCTTCTTACCGCCTTGTTCATGGCAGTTTACCCAACATACATATTTTCCTGTATCCAGCTTCTGACAGAGCCGCTGGCACTGTTTACATTCCTCTTGTACCTGTGCGTTGAAGTAAATGCCATCCTGTTAGGAAAGGCATGGCTTAACATCCTTGCAGGCCTCTGTTTCGGCGCCCATATACTTGTCAGGCCGGCAATCCTTCCGTTATTTGTTCTCCCTTTTATTTTTGCGGTTATCACAAACAAAATCAACCGGGGCTCGAAGCAGAACAGGCTTGGATTTAAGGCGGTATCAAGATGCTTTGTCCTTCAGCTCATAGGATTTGTCGCCATAATGCTTCCCTGGTGGATAAGAAACATTGTTACTCTTGGTGAGATTATCTTAACGGCGGACGCGTCGGGAAACCCCTTCCTTGGCGGAACCTACCCGTATTTTAAAGATTATTTTGCTGATGTACCTGATGAAATAAGGGGAGTTAACAACAAACAAATGGAGCTGGGTATAAAAAGATTCTTTGAAGGCTTTAAAACCGAACCCTGGCTTTATTTTAGATGGTACACCGTCGGTAAAACGGCTCACATTTTCTCCACTCCCTATTTGCTGAAAATGCATGCCCAAACACAGGAAATACATTCTGCCATACACTGGTCAGTGTTGATTTTAGGTATTCCGGGAATAATCCTGCACAGCATAACAAAAATCAGCGGATTCTGGTTCTATTTATACGGGCTTGGCATCCTTGCACTGCAGCTGATGTTTGTACCCGACCCAAGGTTCGCATATTTGATGATATTCTTCCTGATGACAGGCGCAAGCCAGCTTATTGTATCTGTTTTTGAAATGATGACCAGAAAGCATAAAAAAAGAGTTGAGGCGCTGCCATGAGAACACTTATTATCATTCCGGCATACAACGAGGAAGATAGTCTTCCCGACCTGTTCAGGGCGCTTAACGAAACCGGACAGGACTATGATATACTTGTTGTAAATGACTGTTCGAAGGACAATACTGAGAAGGTTTGTAGGGAACACGGGGTAAGGGTTGTAAGCCTTCCCGTAAATCTTGGTATTGGAGGGGCAGTCCAGACCGGCTACAAATACGCCTTGAGGCATGGCTATGACATAGCCATTCAGGTTGACGGAGACGGCCAGCACGACCCTAAGTTCATAAAATATCTTATACAACGCATCAATGAAGGTAACGACCTTTGCATAGGTTCAAGGTTTATAGAGAACGAGGGCTTCCAGTCCTCAAATATCAGGCGCATTGGCATTAAATACTTTTCATGGCTTATAAAACTTCTTACAGGCACCCTTATTACCGACCCTACATCGGGGTTCAGGGCATGCAGCAGGAAAGTAATAAAACTGTTTGCCGCAAGTTACCCAAAGGATTACCCCGAGCCGGAGACAGTTGTAACCGTCCTTCGAAACAAACTTAAGGTCACTGAAATGCCGGTCATCATGAAGCCAAGGCAGGGAGGGGTATCTTCAATCTCAAACCTCAACGGGATTTACTACATGATTAAAGTAACCCTTGCAATTATCATATCCTCCATCTCGAAGAAAGTGGTGAAAGAGGATGAGTAATTCCTTACAAATATATCTTATAATCGCTTCGGTTCTGTTTTTTCTTTTCATAGTCAACATGGTCAGAACCAAAAGGATGGAGCTGAAATATGCACTGACCTGGCTTTTGACAAGCGCCAGCTTTGTTTTTCTTTCAGTGTTTCCGGAAATCATGTTTTTTGTTGCCCGGCTTCTCCACATTGAAACTCCGGTAAATGCCCTGTTTCTTATAGTAATCTTTCTTCTGTTACTAATGATTTTTGCGCTTACCGTGGCCGTGTCCCGCCAGGCATTGAGGATAAAAAACCTGATACAGGAGATAGGGCTTTTAAAAGAGGAGATTTCAAGACAGGATGGTAACAAGAATTGAACATCAGAGTACCATAAGATCCCAGAATTCTTACAATTATCAATTTATGCGGTTTGTAGCGATATTAAGACTATAACAAGGTTTACGCACTTTTTTTTATATGCTAATATTATTTAGTACAAACCTTAAGAAACGTTCAGATTCCCCGAGTCAAATGTATATTCAACTTTGGTTAACCCCAACTTTGTAGGCACCCGGGCAGCTCTTGTAAAGCAGTTTATTCAATAACTAAGGCGAGAGCTGAAAGTGCCGCAAGTACAACAAAACCCCGGAGAAGGCGCAAAAATGATTAGTCATTTTAGTTGCAGGTTGTCAAACTTCATTTTATATGTTAGGATATAGAATGCCGCACAATTAAGCGGCAATTCCTTGCTCTGCTTTAATCGGCAGGGCCGAATAGTCCAAAAGGAGGTGACATGGTCAATGAACAAGTATGAGACCGTATTTATCATTTCTCCAACCTTGGAAGAGGAGGCTGTTAAAGGTCTTGTTGAAAAATTCAGCAACCTGATTTCAGCCAACGGTGAACTTGAAAAGGTTGAGGAATGGGGTAAAAAGAAGTTTGCCTATGAGGTCCAGGACCATAAGGAAGGTTACTATGTTTTGATGAACTTCTCGGCAAATTCAGATTTCCCCGCAGAGCTTGAAAGAAATTTCAAGATCACAGAGGGTGTCTTAAAGTATATTGTCGTAAGGAATGATTAATAGCTTCCGATGACAATGCTTTGCAGAAACCTATTTTTACAGGTGGTGTTTTTATGAATAAGGTAATCTTGCTGGGAAGGCTGGTTGCCGATCCCGAGATACGTTATACCCAGAGCAACATACCTATGGCCCGCTTCAGAATAGCTGTTAACCGCCCTGGGAAACCGCAGGATGGACAACAAAATGCGGACTTCTTTCAGGTTACTGCATGGAGAAATACAGCCGAGTTTGTTTCCAAGTATTTTCGAAAGGGACAGCAGGTGTTAGTGGAAGGATATCTCCGCAACAATTCCTGGACTGACCAGCAGGGAAATAAGCGTTACAGCGACGAAATCCATGTCGAAAATGTATTTTTCGCGGATAGCAAGCGGGATAATGGTAATGCTGCACCGCCGGTTTCTGCGCCGAATTTCCAGGCTGATATGCCTGACAATGGGGATGGGTTCTACGCCTTAAGTGAAGACGATGAGGACCTTCCATTCTAATTTATATATCCGTCATTTATTACACGCTAATAAAACCTACAGGGTTATACCTTGGAAGGTTTCTTTTTTACCCAAATAGTACTTTCAGAAGATTAGATGTACTTTTCTTTGGGTATCATTATACCGGCAAACAATTCCAATATACGATATAATAAATATGTTTTTTAAAACCCAAATCGGAGGGAATCCATATTGAGAATTGGAACACTGATACTTTCAGGTAATATTTTTCTTGCACCTATGGCAGGGGTTACCGATCTGCCTTTCAGGCTCTTATGTAAAGAACAGGGAGCTTCCCTTGTATATACTGAAATGATTAGTGCCAAAGCCATGCACTATAACGACAGGGAGACTTTGAAAATGTCTGAAACCCATCCCGATGAAGCGCCCGTGGCTGTGCAGATATTTGGTTCCGAACCTGAAATAATGGCCGAAGCGGCCCAAAGTTTTTCGAATAGAGAGGACATTGCCTTAATAGATATTAATATGGGTTGTCCGGCACCAAAAATAGTAAAGAATTGTGAAGGTTCAGCCCTTATGAAGAAGCCCGAACTTGTGAGGGAAATAGTGAGGGAAGTGGTTAAGGCATCTCTAAAGCCTGTTACGGTTAAGATCCGGAAAGGATGGGATGAATCAAATATTAATGCAGTTGCCATAGCAGCAATCTGTGAGGAGGAAGGGGCAAGTGCAATTACAGTACACGGCAGAACCAGGGAACAATTTTATTCGGGAAATAGTGACCTTAATATAATTAAAGAAGTAAAAAAAGCAGTTTCGATACCCGTTATCGGCAACGGTGACATAAGAATACCTGAGGATGCCCGCAAAATGATCGAAATCACAGGATGTGACGCTGTAATGGTGGGAAGGGGAGCCTTGGGGAACCCCTGGATATTTAGAAATATTATTAATTATTTCAATAATGGGGTATATAATAAGAGACCGACGAATAAGGAACTTTTAGATACTATAAAGAAACATTACTCTATGATGGAGAATTTCCATGGTGAGCGGAAAGCTATGCTGGAAATGAGAAAACACATAGGATGGTATCTCCAGGGCCTTCCGGGTTGCGCAAAAATCAGGTCCGAAATATTTAAGACACAAAGTAAAGAAGAAGTAACACAAATACTTGAGAATTATTTAATTTAGGTTGCAAACTGCCGATATAATTAAAGGTATATTACACGGAAATCCTTATACATAGGCAAAGTTACAATTTGTTTACACCTATATTGGTATTATTGACCCCCCAATTTGTGGGTGATATAATCTTAACGAATTCACGATGGTTTGGTTTCTCCTTCCATCTTGAATCAATAAAGCAAGCAAGGTCGGATTACGGAAGATGGAAGCAGGTGTAATCCGGCTTTGAAAACTCTAAATAACCTGCTTCTAATAACAAAAGGGAGGATTTTCATCATGAGAAACCTTAAAAAAGTTTTGGCAGTGATCCTGACAGTTGCAAT
Source organism: Clostridiaceae bacterium (assembly GCA_012521705.1). GTDB lineage: Bacteria > Bacillota > Clostridia > DSM-8532 > DSM-8532 > DTU059. The sequence continues at coordinate 6,375 of JAAYLX010000008.1, forward strand.
GCTTGCATCTTTCATGGTTCCTGCATTCGCAGCGGTTTCCTATTTGGAAGAAGCTAAAAAGCTTCAGGCCATTGGACTCTTCGCTGGCGGAGAAGCTGACCTCAAATTAGATGAGGACGTAACCAGAATTCAGGGTCTGACATTCGCAATCAGAGCTGCTGGTAAAGAAGAAGAAGCTCTTGCAATGACAGACGAAGAAGTTGCAGCTGAGCTTGCTAAGTTTAAAGACTCAGACACAGTTCCCAGCTGGAACGGAAACGGACCTAAATATGTTGCTTATGCTATCAAAAACGGTATCACCGTTGGTGACGGTCAGGGCAACTTCAAGCCTCTTGACAAGATCAGTGGAAGAGCATTCCTCGTATTCCTTCTCAAGACCGGTATGGGATATAAAGATGTTACCACTCTGACTGCTCCTGACGTAGCAGTTGAAGCCGGCATTCTTACACCAAGCATGGCTGTGATTTATGCCCAGGCTGAAGATGGCATTATCCGTGACGACGCTGCTGCTATCCTCTTTGGCGCTGCTACGAACGGTGTAAATGCTGACGGTAAAACCTTCATCCAGGCATTGATCGATGCTGGCTTTGTTGATGCACAGACCGCTATCGAGAATGGTTTCGTAAATGTGACCGAACTCTCTGTTATTGGCATTAGCGCAACCAGCGCGAAGACATTCCTTGTTAAGTTCAACAGGGCTGTTACTGACGACGATAAGGTTACATTTGATGTTAAGAGAGGCTCGACTGCTGCTACACTTACA
>JAAYLX010000001.1 GCA_012521705.1 Clostridiaceae bacterium
AAGACTGTTGACGAGGTAAAGGACGAAAAGTTTGACGGCCTTATTATTACCGGTGCGCCCGTAGAAACTATGGAGTTTGAAGAAGTGGCATACTGGGATGAACTTAAAGAGCTTATGGAATGGAGTGTCACCAACGTTTTTTCCACTTTCCATATTTGCTGGGCAGCACAGGCAGGGCTTTGGTACCACTATGGAATTCCCAAGTACAAGCTTGACAAGAAAATTTTTGGGGTTTTCCCCCATTATGTGACCGAAAAATATGTGAAACTGTTCAGGGGGTTTGACGACATTTTCTACGTCCCTCAGTCCCGCCATACCGAAGTCAGACGTGAAGACATTGAAAAAGTAAGTGGTCTTAAGATACTGTCAGAATCCGAGGAATCCGGTGTTTATATCGTAGTTGCCAAAAACGGGCGTCAGATTTTTGTAACCGGGCATTCGGAATACGATCCGGGTACATTAAAAGATGAATACGTGAGGGATGTGAACAAGGGTATGGATATTGACATTCCAAAGAATTATTTCCCGGATGATGACCCGCAAAAGCCACCTATAGTTACATGGAGGGGCCACGCAAACCTTCTTTTTGCAAACTGGCTCAACTATTATGTATATCAGGAAACACCCTATGATATTCATAGCATTTCAAAAGAATGGCAGCCGGGGTTATAACCGGTTTATGCATACCTGTTTATATCAGGAGTTTTTGCCCGCAGTTAATCCTGCGGGCTTAATTTTTTTGGGTCCAAAGAGATAATCATTAAGGGTGGTATGGGTAAATACAATAATGATGGATTAAAATTTATTGTGGGGTGGGATGGATGGCCCTTTTGCAGTGTAATTTCAAATCTGAAGTACTTGAAATGGAGCAGCCTCTTCATGTTATTCTCCCGCAGATAAGCATGATAGAGGAAGGACGCCGCAAAAAGATAAAGGAACGCGGTTTTCCCGTTCTGTACCTTCTCCACGGTTTGTCCAGCGACAACTCTTCGTGGACCCGCAAGACAAGCATAGAAAGATATGCGCTGGAGCATGGCATCGCTGTGGTCATGCCAAATGTAAACCGGAGTTTCTATGTTGATATGAAGCATGGGCTTAATTATTATACTTATGTTTCTCAAGAAATACCTTATATAGCAACCACTTATTTCCCCATATCCGGCAAAAGGGAGGACAGTTTTATTGCAGGTGTCTCTATGGGTGGGTATGGAGCATTTATGATAGCACTGAGAAATCCTGACAAGTTCTGTGCGGCGGCGAGCCTGTCGGGAGTAGTTGATCTTACGCCGGTATTCAGCTACCCTGATGAGCATGTCCAGCCCATGGCGAAGATGATTTTCGGTTCCAAACTGGAATATTTAAGATCAGATTACAACCTTCTGAGGCTTATCAAAAAGCTGAAGCAGGAGAATGTAAGGCTCCCGAAGCTTTTCCAGTGCTGCGGAACAGAAGACTTCCTTTACCCGTTAAACCAGAGATTTAAAGCCGTAGCCCAGAAATATGGCCTTGACCTGACCTATGGGGAAGGACCGGGTACCCATGAATGGGGTTACTGGGATAAAAACATCCAGCGTGTTCTGGACTGGATGATGGCCGAAAGGGAAAACTGAGGCTTGAACACATTTCCATAGTTGGTTATAATATATTCCATAGCAAAAGCTGTGAAGGAGTTTAGTAGGGAATCACCGCCATACAGAGAATTGATGTCACAGGCTGAAAACATCAAATACTGGTGAATGCCGAATTTCGCTCCGGAGCTTCTTTCCTGAACTTTTCCAGTAGGGAAGGACGGGTGAGCCCGTTACAGCATAGAGTGCATGAAGCATTGCTTCATGAACATAGGTGGTACCGCGATTATACTCATCGTCCTATGGCGATGGGTTTTTTATTGTATAGAAAATTATTGAAACAGAGGTGTCTTATAAATATGAAGCAACAATTGCAAGAAATACAGAAACAGGCTTTGGCCAGTCTTTCGGAGATCAGGGATGTTCGTGAACTGGAAGCCCTGAAAGTTGAGTATCTGGGGAAGAAGGGCAAGCTAACCCAAATTCTCAAGGGAATGGGTGCCTTGTCTGCCGAAGAGCGTCCTGTTATTGGCCAGATGGCAAATGATGTCCGCATTGCTTTGGAAGAAGGTATTGCCGACGTCAGGGCGCGCCTGGAAAGAGAAATTCTAAACAACAAACTTAAGACTGAAGTAATAGATGTTACAATCCCCGGAAGAACAAAGCCTTTAGGGAAAAAACATCCCTTGACAAGCGTTCTTGACGAGATAAAGGATATCTTTATCGGCATGGGTTATGAAATTGCCGAAGGCCCTGAAGTTGAGCTTGACTACAACAACTTTGAAGCTCTCAATATCCCGAAGAATCATCCGGCGAGAGATACCCAGGACACCTTCTATATAAGTGAAAATGTGGTATTGAGGACACATACATCTCCTGTCCAGATCAGACACATGCAGTCACACAATCCACCTATCCGCATTATCTGTCCCGGCAGGGTATACCGTTCGGACACAGTGGACGCAACCCATTCACCTGTATTCCATCAGGTAGAAGGACTTGTTGTTGACAAGGGTGTTACTATGGGTGACCTTGTAGGAACATTGCAGGCATTTGCAAAAGGTATCTTCGGCGAAAATACAAGGATCAGATTAAGACCCCACCATTTCCCGTTTACCGAGCCTTCTGCGGAAGTTGATGTTTCCTGCTGGGGCTGTGGAGGATCGGGCTGCAGAATCTGTAAAGGCGAAGGTTGGGTTGAAATCCTGGGAGCAGGCATGGTGCATCCCAATGTTTTAAGAGAGTGCGGCATAGATCCTGATGTTTATTCCGGATTTGCATTTGGACTTGGAATTGAGCGCATTACCATGGGCAAATACGGCATAGATGATATGAGATTGCTTTTTGAAAACGATATGCGTTTCTTAAAGCAGTTCTAAGGAGGTAACAGAAATATGAAAGCACCATTAAAATGGCTTAAAGATTATGTTGATATAAATGTTGATATAAAGGAATATATCAGCGCCATGACTCTTTCAGGCTCCAAAGTTGAGGGTGTCGAGGACATGGCTGGAGATATTGAGAAAGTGGTCGTCGGAAAGATTGTGGAGCTTAAACCTCACCCGGATGCAGACAAGCTGGTTGTCTGCAAAGTGGATGTCGGAAGTGAAGTTCTTCAGATTGTTACAGGCGCACCCAATGTAAAAGAAGGGGATATCATTCCTGTGGCCTTGGTTGGAGCAAAACTTCCCGGTGGCCAGATCAAAGCCGCAAAACTCCGCGGCGTGGAAAGCTTTGGCATGATGTGTTCAATAGCTGAACTAAATCTTACCAAGGATTATCTGCCAGATGCTCCCGAACACGGTGTATATATTTTCAATGACAATCCTCCCCTTGGCGCGGATATCAGGGATGTATTCGACCTTGACCGGGTAGTCGAGTTTGAAATTACGTCAAACCGTCCCGACTGCCTTTGCATAATTGGCCTTGCGAGAGAATCTGCCGCCACTTTGGGAGTTCCATTCAAAAAGCGTGAGCCCGTTGTTAAAGAAGAAGCAGGAGAGGACGTCAACTCCTACGCAAAAATTGAAATCCTTAATCCTGAATTGTGCTACAGGTACACTGCAAGAGTTGTTAAAGATGTAAAAATCGGGCCTTCACCTGTCTGGATGCAGAGAAGGCTTGCTGCGGCAGGCATGAGACCTATCAACAACATAGTTGACATTACCAACTATGTAATGCTTGAGTATGGCCAGCCCCTGCATGCGTTTGATTATGAAAAGCTTCAGGGTGCGAAAATTGTTGTCCGTACAGCAAGAGAAGGAGAAGTAATAAAAACCCTTGACGGTCAGGACAGAAAACTTGATACCGATATGCTGTGCATATGCGACGCCGAAAGGCCAGTATGCGTTGCCGGCGTAATGGGCGGGGAGAATTCTGAAGTAACTGAGAGCACTAAAATGCTTCTTCTGGAATCCGCTACCTTTAATGGAGCATCTGTCCGTGTTACCAGCAAGAAGATGGGCTTGAGAAGCGAATCGTCCATGAGATTTGAAAAGGGTTTGGATACCGAGAATACCATCGCAGCTCTGAACCGTTGTGCCGAACTCATTGAGCAGCTTGGGGCGGGAAAAGTGGTAAAAGGTATCATTGACTGTTATCCAAGACCCTATGAAAAGCCGGTGTTGAAGTTTGAACCCGATAGGATAAATGCTTTCCTCGGAACAGAAATATCCACTGAAAAAATGGTTGAAATTTTTGAAACTCTTGAGTTTGAGGTTGATAAGAAAAACATGACTCTGACACCTCCAAGCTTCAGAAGAGATATAGAGCATTTTCAGGACCTTTGTGAAGAGGTTGCAAGGTTCTATGACTACAACAATATTAAACCAAGCCTGCTTTCAGGAAAGGAATCAAAGCAGGGCGGGAAAACCTACAAACAGCGCATGGAAGATGTAATACGGAATACTATGATGGGATGCGGCCTTAACGAAGCCTATACCCTTTCAATAGTAAGTCCCAAGGTATTTGACCAGATCAACCTTCCTGCCGATGACCCTCTCAGAAATACCGTTACAATCTTAAATCCCATGGGCGAGGATTTCAGCGTCCTGAGAACAACTACAATACCTGACATGTTGAGAGTGCTCTCAATAAACAATAATCGTAAGATTCCGGAAGTCAGGCTGTTTGAACTGTCCTATGTATATTATCCGGTTGAAGGAAGTCAGCTTCCTGACGAAAGGGAAGTTCTTACCATAGGAATGTACGGCAGGAACACTGACTTCTTTGAACTAAAAGGATGTATTGAAGAGTTACTTGCAGCCATGGGCATTGGGAAGGCCGAATTTAAGGCTGAAACCAACAATCCTACTTTCCATCCCGGAAGAACTGCAAGACTTTATGTAGGCGCAAAGGGAGAATTAAAGGATTGCGGTATTTTGGGTGAGATTCATCCAGAAGTTGCTGAGAAAAACGAATGTCCGAAGAGGACATATGTGGCCATGCTGGATGTGGCAACTTTAATTGAAGCTTCAAGCACAGAAAAACAGTACAAACAGCTTCCCAAATTCCCTGCCGTTACCCGCGACCTGGCTGTAGTAGTAGATGACGGTATTTATGTGGCAGATCTTATATCCGCAATTAACCAGAAAGGCGGAGAATTCCTGGAGGATGTAAGCCTGTTTGACATCTACAAAGGTGAGCAGGTGCCCGAAGGCAAGAAGAGTGTTGCTTTCTCATTAAGCTTCAGAGCGTCAGACAGGACTTTGGTTGATGAGGATGTAAATACCGCAATGGCAAGGATACTCAAGAATCTTGAGAAGAATTTCGGTGCACAGTTGAGATAAAAAAGTTATATGCCTTTAAGTGCAAGCGGCAAAGCCTTTCTCGTTATGTGCAAAGGCTCTGCCGTTTTCGCGTCCTTGGCTCAGAAAAGATGATACGTGTAAAGACTCTGCCTTTGAGCAGTCAGCAGGAAAAGGATGAAAGCTGAAGGCTCAACGCTTGTTCTCTTGGAGTACGCGGGCGAACTTGCCATCCGGGCAAGCGCCTGCCACTTGCCCTTGAACATTGTTATTCCGGTCAGACACTGATCGACATCCTGTCGATCGACCCCAAAAGAACTGCGCATTTTGCCAACAGCTATTGGCCTTCTCCTGAGGAAGCTCAAAGAAAGGGCTTTTCACTTAATAATAGCAGCCGAAAAAGATGATTGGAGAATATGAGGAGAAATTATTATGAATAAAAGACTTTTTCGATTTAATCTTGTATTATTACTGGTCGTAACTGTCCCTTTAATTTTCAGCGGTTGCAATTTGAGAATCGGCTATTTGGGCAATTCTACCCTGAAAAAGACCAATGCATCTTTTTTCCTTCTTTCAGAGACCAGTAAAAAGCCGATAAAAGCCAAGCAGGGAGAAAAGATAACATTCGAATATGATATTGAGGTAAAAAAAGGCTCATTAACCGCAGCCCTTGAAGATTTGGATGGTGAAGAAATTATAAGCTTTGAGCCCAACACGAGCGGGACAAAGGAAGTTGAAGTAGAAAAAGATGGTGCTTACCAGCTTGTTATAAAAGCCGATAAAGCAAGAGGAAGCTATAAATTTGAGTGGGATATAGAATAGACAGGGCAATTGGCCCTGTTATTTTTTATATATAGGTTGTGCCCTGAACTCCGAGCCTCCCGCCCGGAGCTTTGCATTGGGATAGGCCAGCACATAGGCGTCCGTAGCTTTTGACTCATACTCAAAAAGCTTTTGAGCGAGCCTGCTTTCAAGCTTGTTATAGCTGACAGGCCTGGTTATAAGCGGAAGGTGGACCTTCTTCTTTACTCTTGCCAGAAGCTGCCTGCCATTTTCATTAAATCCAAGAACCCGGATATATTGAGCGTATCCGTTTGCCTTAATTTCATCCAGGAATTCACCGGTAATGCCCGTCAATAATGCGCATAGAATTCTCCTAATACGGGAAGCCGGATACCTGACAGTTACCGCACTGGAAATGAGCTCGGACAAGGATACCGAATTCATGGCAGCATCCTTTAGCCGGTTTTCAAGCCCTTCCTCCATATAGGGAAGGGTTTTTAAGACTTTAAGAGAAGTACTCCGGACAAGGTGCAACAGCAGGGTTTCAAATGCTTCCGGGAATACCGGCCCTCGTCCCATTGATATTTCATCTGCCATGATTTCAAGACTGGTCGCAGGCAGGTTGCTTTTCAGAAATGTATCTTCCTCTACGCTTTTGCCGCTTCCGATTGCCTGTGACAAATGCTGCCGGATTGCGGTAGCGCTTGAAAAGGAATTTGCGCGCTCAAGGCTGTTATAGCCTTGACCAACGCGTTTTATGGTGACAGGTTTCATTCCGCATCCAAAACGCCTCAGAGCCTTCATATATTCTATGCTCAGAATGTTGTTGGGCTTGTCCAGAACGGAGCTGATACTTTCCGGAATGTCCGAACAGCGGCTTACGGCCAATTGCCTTGCTGCCGCGAAAGACATGCCTGAATCAAGAGCACGCCTGAGTTCGGTCTTGAATTCATCGCTTTCATCAACAAGAAATACGGCCGCTTTCTCAAGGTTTTCGATTTTTCCTTCTTCACTTCCGAAACAAAGATAATCCACGCAATTGAGACTGTCCAGAACCCGTACTGCCCCTGAAGCAAAATACTCGGCAGAGGCGCTTGAGAGCGCAACAGGAAGCTCCAGTACAAGATCGGCACCGATATCCAGAGCCATCCGGGTGCGTGCCCATTTACTGAATATTGAGGGTTCTCCCCGCTGGACAAAATTGCTGCTTAATACGCAAACGCAATAATCAGCGCCGGTTTCCTTTTTTGCACTTTGCAAATGAAACAAGTGACCCTCATGGAGAGGATTATATTCGGCAACAATTCCCACTACTCGCATAACAGAATAACCCCGTCAAGTTTTTTATATATAGCGCTCGCCGCAATAATCATAATAATTATCAGAATTTAATAGTTACCAATTTTTCAACCGATAATAAACCTGATATAAACCTGATATTTGTTTAATAATATATACTATAATAAAAATATGCGAAAAATAAAATACAGCAATAATATTCAACAATATTATTGGGCATATTAATTATATAGTTAAACCCTGCAACCGTATGGTGATAATGGATATTGGCATTTATGCAAAAATAGGTTGAAAGGGTTTGTGTTATGTGTTAGAATAAACTTGTTCGATGCGTTTTTACACAAAGAGTGGGGAATTCCCACTCTTTGCATTTGTAAGCGGAGGTATCAATGGCTAAACAAAAAATTACCGATATAGTAGCTGAATTGGCTCAGCCTGTTGTAGAACAGGCTGATTGTGAGCTTGTAGATGTTGTATATGAAAAAGAAGGAAGCGATTGGTTCTTAAGAGTATATATTGATAAGCCCGGCGGTGTTACCCTGGATGATTGTGAAAAAATCTCAAGGCCTTTGAATGAAATACTGGATGAGAAAGATCCAATCCCTCAGGCCTATTACCTTGAAGTCTCATCCCCAGGGCTGGAGCGTCAGCTTAAAAAACCAAGGGATTTTGAAAGAGCGCTGGGCAATTTGGTGGAAATAAAGCTGTACAAAGCTGTTGACAACCGCAAACGATATGAAGGCGAATTAATTTCCTATGACGGTAATGTTCTTGCAATCAAGACAGAAAATAATGAAATACTGGAATTCAAAATGGAGCAGATTGCAAAGGTTAAAACAATAGTGAAATTTTAATATGGAGGTATGAAAAAGATGAGCGTTGAGTTACTTCAAGCTCTCGATCAACTTGAGAAAGAAAGGGGCATAAACAAAGAATTATTGTTGGAAGCGCTGGAACAGGCGTTAATTTCAGCTTATAAACGGAATTTTGGTTCTTCGCAGAATGTTGAAGTAGGTATAGATAAGACTACGGGTGACATCAGAGTTTATGCTTTAAAAACAATAGTGGACGAAGTTAAAGATATAGCAACCGAGATGTCTCTTGAGCAGGCAAAGAAATTTGGCGCCGACTTTGAAATTGGCGATATTGTTGAGGTAGAAGTAACACCCAGAAAATTCGGCCGTATTGCAGCCCAGACAGCCAAGCAGGTTATTATGCAGCGTATCAGGGAAGCAGAAAGAGGAATTATATACGAAGAGTTCTCAAACCGCGAAGAAGATATTGTAAACGGCATAGTCAGCAGATTTGACCGTAAGAATATCATAATTGACCTTGGACGTGCAGAGGGCGTGTTGCCACCTACAGAACAAACTCCTGGAGAGCGCTATAATATCCATGACAGAATCAAGGTTTATATAATTAATGTAAAAAAGACAAACAAGAGTCCTCAGATATTTGTTTCAAGGACCCATCCCGGCCTTGTAAAAAGGCTTTTGGAACTTGAAGTCCCTGAAATAGCAGATGGAACTGTTGAGATAAAGGCTATTGCCCGTGAAGCAGGTTCCAGAACCAAAATAGCCATTGCTTCACGCAATGAGGACGTGGATCCCGTAGGCGCCTGCGTCGGCCAGCGTGGAAGCAGAATCAGGGCTATTGTGGAAGAACTCAATGGCGAAATGATAGACGTGATAAAATGGAGCAGCAATGCCGAAGAATATATTGCAGCAAGTTTAAGCCCGGCAAAGGTTTTGCAGGTTGAGGTTGATGAAGAAAATAAAATGGCAAGAGTTATTGTTCCCGATTTCCAGTTGTCATTGGCCATAGGCAAGGAAGGCCAGAATGCGAGATTGGCTGCAAAGCTGACAGGCTGGAAAATTGACATAAAGAGCGAATCTCAGCTAAAGAACCACCTTGAGGAGCAGCTCTTCCATCCTATTTCTGAAGATGGTCAGAATGACTACGAAGAGGATATGGAAGTATATGAAGAAGCTGAACCCGGTGAAAATGTGGAAGAAGCAGTTTCTGTCGACGAAACGGCAGAGACAGAAGACGGGGCAGAGGAATAAGACATCCGGCAGGTTTGCCGAAACTTGTGACAGATGCAGAACGAACGAATAATATGACTTTGTAAACATTTAAAAAATCTTTTTAAGAGGTAGGTAAATGAAAACAAAAAAGATTCCCGTGAGGCGTTGTGTAGGATGCCAGGAAAAATACGACAAAAGAGAATTGCTGAGAATTGTTAGAAACAATGAGGGGGAAATTTTTGTTGATCCTACAGGTAAAAAGAACGGACGCGGAGCTTACATCTGTAAAAAAATGAGTTGTTTTGAAGCCGCCCGGAAGTCAAAAGCCCTGAATCGGGAATTTTCCTGTGATATTCCCGAGGAAGTATATAATGAAATAAGCAAACAATTGGAGGAATATGTCGGAAAGTAAAATATATTCATTTATTGGACTTGCAAAAAAAGCCGGCGCTGTGATTGCCGGCGTGCCGCTAACCGAGAAAGCTGTAAAACAAGGAAAGGCACATTTGGTATTAGTAGCTAAAGATGCGTCCGGTAATACCGGAAAAAAAGTTGAAACTGTTTTATATGGTACGGATGTTCCTTTAAAGGTTTTTGGAGACAAGGAAAGCCTGGGACAAATCCTTGGAAAACCTTTCGTATCGGTTATTACCGTAACTGATATGAACTTTTCCAAAAGAATTCAGGAAATGATTGAAGAAGAAAAAATACTCAACACAGCATATGGGGGTGGCGTTTTTGAATAAACCAAAAATTCATGAGCTTGCTAAGGAACTGAATGTTGCCAGCAAGAGGCTCATTGAAAAACTGAATGAAATCGGTATTTATCCGAAGAGCCATATGACAGCTCTTGAGCCGGATGAGGTTGAAAGGCTGTACAAGCATATTGGTGTGGTTCAGCGTGATAAAAATGAGGATGATTCTTCCAAGAGTGATCCGGATTCAAAAGCTGAGCAAGCGGAGACCTTAGCAAGAAAAAATGCTCCCCGTATTATCAGAACAACAAAGGTCATAATCCATGACGAACCTCCAGAGGAAGAAGTCAAGCCTAAACAACAAAAGCCAATTGTGAGATCATCCAACAGTAATGATGGTCTTATGGCGGGTTTTGTCAGAGGTAGCAATGATACCTTGATTACTAATGTAAGAAAGCGGACAAAGACAAAGGACAAATCAAAAGGTCATGACGAAGAAAATGAAAAGCCGGAAAGTGCTTCAATTCTGGAGACTGTAATGGAACGTGCCGCAAATATTCCTAAAAAGCCGATGGACGATATAATAAGCATTAAGAGAGTAATAAAAAAATCTGAAGTGGAAAAATCTGAAGTCGAAAAACCCGAAGCAGATTCAGACAATAAAAAAATCAAAGAGCAGGAAGATATGCAGAAAGTAAGTATGTTGTTAGAAAAACAGGTTGAGCCTGAAATCAAAAAAGAGATTGAAAACAAAGCATCTGTCAAAACAGTGGATACTGAGGATACGGATTTAAAAACGGCCGACAGGGCAATGGATGACAATATCGGGGAGACTCCTGATAAACCGTCAATTGACAAGGAAGAAAAAGCTGAAAAAAAAGAGGAAGTTGTTGCTTCCGATACTAAGGAGCCGGCTCAGGACACTAAGCCCGAGCGCCGGGATACTGCCGCCAAACCGGCGGGTACTGCTCCTGAAAGCAAACAGGTTGTCACTGACACAGCTCTTGATGACAAAAAAGGCAAACAAACCGATACACGTGGTGCGAGGCCCAAAGAATCAGCTCAATTCCAGGATGCCGCTAAAAAACGCGCTCCGGCAGCACCGGGAGCCAATCAGGCACAAGGTCAGCGTCAGCGTGACTTCAGATACAAGGACGGTGCTCCGCAACAGCGCCAGAGACCCGCGGATTCACAGCGGGATGACCGTTCAGGTGCTGGAAAGAACAAGAACCTTGTTATTCCCAAAGCTACTGTTCCTCCCGGAACTGTGGAAGAAAAGGTTAATCTTCGTGGCGAAAGAAGGAACTTCCAGTTAGTTGACAAGCTTAAGCTTGAGAAGAAGGAAGAAAAGCGGACAGTTAGTCGCCTTCCCGCACAGAAAGGGGCAACCTTTAAGAAAAAAATTGATACTGTTATAGGACATACAGCGCATGTCAAAGACATGATGTCTGATGACTTTGTTATTGATACATTCTATGATGATGTTGAAGAAGTAAAACAGGTAAAGAAAGTTGAGAAAAAGCTTAAAAAGAATAAGCAGAAAGAAAAGTATATTCCCCCTGTTGCAGTACTTACTGATATTACAATAGGGGAGACCATTACGGTAAAAGCTCTTGCCGAAGCACTTAAAAAGACGGCTGCAGAAGTAATTAAGAAGCTGTTTCTGATGGGTGTTGTAGCCACACAGAATCAGGAAATAGATTTTGAGACTGCAGCAATTATTGGCGATGAGTTCGGAGTAAAGGTCCATAAGGAAGTTGTGGTCACCCAGGAAGAAATCCTGTTTGACGAATCAGAGGATAATCCTGAAGATCTTGTTCCGCGCGCTCCGGTTGTAGTTGTCATGGGACATGTCGACCATGGTAAAACGTCACTTCTGGATGCAATCCGCAGCGCCCATATTGCTGAAAGTGAAGCCGGAGGTATTACACAGCACATAGGTGCTTATACCGTTAACTTAAATGGCAGGGATATTACTTTCCTGGATACTCCGGGTCATGAGGCGTTTACTGCGATGCGTGCGAGAGGTGCCCAGGTAACCGATATTGCCATATTGGTTGTAGCTGCCGATGACGGCGTTATGCCCCAGACCAAGGAAGCTATAAGCCATGCCAAGGCAGCAGGTGTTTCAATTATAGTTGCTATTAACAAAATTGACAGACCGGGAGCCAATCCGGATCGTGTTAAACAGGAGCTTGCAGAAAACGGCCTTCTTGTTGAGGAATGGGGAGGAGACGTTATTGCAGTACCGGTATCTGCAAAGAAGCATCAGAACATAGACCAGTTGCTTGAAATGGTTCTTTTGACCGCTGATATACTTGAACTTAAAGCTAACCCGAATAAACAGGCCAAGGGTACTGTTATAGAAGCACGCCTTGACAAGAACAGGGGTCCGGTTGCAACACTGCTTGTACAGCGCGGAACTCTGAGAGTCGGGGATGCAATCCTTTCAGGTACGACATTTGGACATATTCGTTCCATGACCAACGACAAAGGTCAGAAAATTACCGAGGCCGGGCCATCCATACCGGTTGAGGTCTTCGGTTTGTCCGAAGTTCCTGAAGCAGGCGATCTCTTCTATGTTGTAACAGATGAAAAAGTAGCTAAACAGCTGGTTGAAAAGCGTAAGGAAGAGCAGCGCGAAAAACAGATTGGCAGGGCAAGGATTTCACTTGATGACCTGTTCAACCAGATTCAGCAGGGTAATGTTAAGGATCTGAACCTCATTGTCAAAGCGGATGTGCAAGGCTCTGTCGAAGCTATATGCCAGAGTATGATGAAGCTTTCCAATGACGAGGTTAAGGTCAATATCGTCCACAGCGGTGTAGGTGCCGTAATAGAAGCTGACGTAAAACTTGCCGAAGTGTCCAATGCGATTATTATAGGATTTAACGTAAGGCCTACTGCTAACGTTGCCGAAATGGCAAAAGCATCAGGCGTGGATATGAGGCTCTACAGAGTTATTTATGATGCCATCGAAGATATGGAGAAAGCCATGAAAGGTATGCTTGCTCCTACTTTCAAGGAAGTTGTCGATGGACATGCAGAGGTTCGTCAGATATTCAAGGCATCCAATATTGGTACAATAGGCGGATGCTATGTAACTGACGGTAAGATATTAAGGAACTCTGAAGTGCGTGTGGTTCGTAACGGCATTGTTGTCTACGAAGGCAAACTTGCCTCCCTCAAGCGCTTCAAGGATGACGTCAGGGAAGTTCAGTCCGGCTATGAATGCGGTATTCTCGTTGAACGCTTTAATGACATTAAAGAAGGCGACGTAATTGAATCCTTCCACATGGAAGAGGTTGAAAGAACATAAGGTATTACCTGAAAAGAATATACTGAAGATTTACAGCACCGTCCCGTTAACGCGGGGCGGTGAATTTAAATAATACGGATATTTGATAATAATACTTGCGAAATGCAATTGGTTCAAGGAGAATAGGGTAATATATAATTTATAGAAATGAATTTAAAGAGGTTGATGCTATGGACAGAACCGATAGAATATCCGAAGAAGTAAAAAAAGAGCTCAGCGATCTTATTCAGAATCATATAAAAGACCCGCGCCTGCCTGATTTCGTATCGGTTACCGAAGTCAGTGTTACCAAGGACTTGAGATATGCAAAGGCATATATCAGTGTGCTGGGTGATGATAACCTGAAGAAGGGAGCTCTTAACGCGCTTAAAAGCGCAAGCGGTTATATAAGACATGAAATTGGAAAGAGAATTAACCTTAGATATACCCCTGAATTCAGATTCGAGCTGGATCAGTCCATTGAACATGGAATGTATCTCAGCAAATTAATTGATGAGACAGTTGGACGCAAAAAAGATTCAAATAGCGGCGAAAGCCAAAAGAATGAATCGTCTGTTGAAACTAAGAGTGACGGGTAGAGCCTGTTGAAGGAATGAGGAAATCATGGTTGATAAGCTAAGAGTAATAACCGATTATTTGCTGAAGGCTGAAAGTGTTGTAATTCTTCCCCATATAAATGCGGATGGAGACGCCCTGGGCGCATCCATCGCTCTGGCTCTTGCCCTGAAAAAAATGAACAAGGAAGTAAATGTTCTGACCGAAGAAGAAATACCAAACAACCTGAACTTTCTTCCCGGACAGGATCTGGTGAATCAAAAGGGCCCTGAAGTTTATGATGTCGCAGTGAATATTGACAATGGGGATATTACAAGACTTGGTTCCCGTGAGCATTACTATCATAGCGCCCGGATACGCCTTAGCATAGACCACCATTCCACCAACAAAGTTGAGGCCGACTGCTCATATGTTGACACAACTTCAAGCGCTACCGGTGAGATAATATATGACCTTCTTACAAGGTATATGAATGCAGAGTTGAACAAGGATATCGCACTTTGCATCTATACTGCGATAGTTACCGATACCGGATGTTTCCGGTACACCAACACAACTTCCAGAACGCTAAGCGTTAGTTCAAAACTGCTCGAATATGAAATAGATTTTCCTTTCGTTATTAAAAAGGCCTTTGATACAATGTCGCTTGCAAAACTTTCAGCCATAAGGCAGGTCATAAACTCTTTGCGGCTGTACGAAGACGGCAAGATTGCAGTATCATACCTGACCAAAAAAGATATTGAGATTTACTCTCTTAAACCGGATGACTTTGAAGGATTGGTCAATATCGGACGTAATATCGAGGGGGTAGAGGTGTCTGTCTTTTTAAGGGAGGACGGGCAGGACTTATTCAGAGTCAATTTAAGGTCCAATGATTATGTGGATGTTTCCAAAATTGCTGAAGGTTTTAACGGTGGCGGCCATAAGAGGGCTGCAGGATTAAATATCAGTAAAAAACTTGAAGAAGCAATTTCCGCTTTAGTTGATGCAACCATAAGTGAGATTCGAGGAAACGACTGATGGATGGAATATTGAATATCAATAAACCTTCCGGCATGACTTCTTTCGATGTGGTCGGTCGGGTTAGGCGACTTGCCGGAACCAAAAAGGTAGGTCATGCCGGCACTCTTGATCCGGATGCGAATGGCGTCCTGCCTGTCTGTATTGGCAGGGCTACAAAAATAATAGAGTTTTTAATGGATAAAGATAAAACATACAGGGTCGGGCTTTTGCTGGGCACTTCAACAGATACCCAGGATTCTTCAGGACGGATAATCTATGAAAAGCCGGTTACAAGTACCGAAGAAGAAATTGAAAGAATAATAAGGGGATTTGTCGGTAAGCAGGAACAGATTCCACCCATGTATTCCGCAATACGTGTTGACGGACAAAGATTGTACAATCTTGCCCGAAAAGGAATAGAAATTGACAGAAAACCCCGTATAGTAACATTCCATAGAATAGATATCATATCAATTGAAAGGGAGCAGGACAAAGTCAAAGTTCAGATGGAAGTGGAATGTTCAAAGGGCACATATATCAGAACTTTATGCCATGATATAGGCGAGAAACTCAATTGCGGCGGCCATATGTTTTCTTTGACAAGGACTGTCTCAGGTCCCTTTTCTATTGCTGAATCCTATACACTAAAAGACCTTGAAGAACTTCAGAGCCAAAATAGTTTAAATAAGGCTATAATAGAAATGGACAAGGCTTTGATGCAGTTTCCTGCCGTGGATCTTCCAAAGAAAGATGCAAAAAAGCTTAAAAACGGACTTTTCCTTCCCGCCGGCAATCTGAATTCAGGTTACTGCAGGTTGTATAATGAAGGTATTTTTCTTGCCATAGGGACAGTTTTCGAAAAGAACGGAAATAATTTTTTAAAAAGCTACAAATGGATAAATCTTGAGATGGACTTATGAAAGGATGAAATTAATTGCAAGTCGTTACTGATATAAATTCTGATACATTTAAAAGCAAAACTGGGGTAGGATTGGGGAGCTTTGACGGACTCCATATTGGCCATATGGCGCTTATCAATACTTTGGTGAGTGAATGCCGCTTAAATGGTTTGGATTCAGTTGTATTTACCTTCAAAAACCACCCTGAAAGCATGCTCAGTAAAAATGCAGTAAGCCCCCTTATCACTTTGAATGACCATAAAACAAGGCTTCTTGAATCCACCGGCCTTGACTATCTTTGCTACCAGGAATTTGATGAGGCATTTTCAAAACTTGAACCCGACGAGTTCATTAAAGAAGTTCTCTTAAATAAGCTTAACGCAAGGCTGATTGTTGTCGGCTTCAATTACCGTTTTGGCCATAAGGGCAGGGGAGATGCGGAATACCTTAAAAAACGGGGAGAAGAGTGGGGATTCAGGGTGATTGTCGTACCGCCTTTAAGTGTGGATAATGAGGTTGTAAGCAGTACCCTTATAAGAAAATATATCATGGAAGGAAAGATTGACAGAGTCTTTCAGCTTCTTGGAAGGCATTTTTCATTAAGCGGTAAGGTCGTTTCCGGAAAGCGTATAGGCAGGACCCTTGGTTTCCCGACAGCCAATATTACTGCCCATCCGGATATGGTCGTACCTGCCAACGGCGTATATATAACCAAGACCAGGGTAAACGGCAACTGGCTGAACGGCGTTACCAATGTCGGGAATGCTCCTACCATTCGCAATGAAAATCTTTTCAGCATAGAGACACATCTTCTTGATTGGGACTTTGACGAAGAACTTTACGGAACTCCTATCGAAGTATGCTTTATAACCAAACTCCGGGGAGAAAGGAAGTTTGAAAATGTAGAGGCGCTTAAAAAGCAAGTCGAAGAGGATATCCAAAAGGCAAGGCTTTACTGGGATGTCTTAAAATAAGTCTGTTTCATGTTTCCATTAAATTATGGTTAACTGGTAAAAATAAAGTATTCAAAAACACTTTCTTGGAAAAACTCTTTCAAGAGGTGTTTTTTTTGTTAGAAAAGCGGTTAAAAACAATTCGTTTTATCTTTTTACTCTGTCTAATTCTTATTACCATCAGGCTATTCACTATTCAGACAGTAACCGGAAAACAGTATTCTGTCGCGGCAGCGCTTCAGCAGACCCGCAACCGCGTCATATACAGGGAGCGGGGAGACATCCTTGACAGAAACGGGATACGCTTTACAGGCCGAAAGACGAGCTGGCAGGCAATATTACAGCCTGAAACACTGCTGACTTCGCCCTCCATGCTTCGCACTGTCGCCGAATTGCTTCAAACTGAAACAGCAGATCTCACCGAAATCCTTTCAAAAGATAATCTGCCCGTAATCGGCGATATCACTTCAGCCCAGGCCATGGCAGCCATGGATCTGACTCTCCCAGGTCTGAGCGTAATGGATTATAGGGTGAGAAATGATGAAGAAACGCTGGCGTCACATATACTTGGCTATGTGGATGAAAAGGGTGAAACAGGACTTGCAGGACTGGAAAAGTCATTCCAGGATACCCTTTACAGCGGCGCAGGGGTTTTTGCCGGTGTGATTGCAGATGCCGGAGACAGTTTTATGAGAGATTTTGGATACCGCATCTGGAATAACATGGGCAGGGAAAAGCTAAATATTAAACTCACCCTTGATTATCATATGCAGAGTATAGTGGAAGAAACAATGGACCGGATGGTTGACAAAGGCGCAGTAGTACTTGCAGATATACTTACCGGTGAAATACGGGCAATTGCCTCGCGTCCTGATTTTGACCCGTCAAATATAAAGCCATACCTGGATGATCCTGATAAGCCTCTGTTCAACAGGGCATTGGGGGCGTACACTCCCGGATCAATATTTAAGATTGTAACGGCGGCGGCCGCCCTCGAAGCGGGAATTTCGCCGGATGTTTCCTATGATTGTCCCGGATATGTGGACTTTGACGGCGTCCGGATGAAATGCTGGAGTTATGAACAGGGTGGGCACGGAACATTAAACATGGCGCAGGCCTTCGCCCAGTCATGCAACTCCTATTTTATCAAACTGGGACTGGAAGTTGGCCGTGATGCCATCCTTGAAATGGCCGAAGAATTTGGTTTCGGACACAGGACGGGGCTTTACTCTCAGGGAATAGAAGAACCGACAGGCAGGGTTCCGAGTACCATAGGGCCGGGGTATCCCGCAGAAACAGGCAATATATCAATTGGACAGGGAGAGCTCCTGGTTTCTCCCATTCAGGCGGTAAATATGACTGCTGCCATAGCCAACGGAGGCATTTTAAACAGGCTTTCTCTTGTTGATTCAGTTGTAAATGAGAAGGGGGAGAGAATAAGAAATATTAGTACTCCGTCCTGGAAGAGGGTTATATCGAAAGAAACCGCAGCAAGTCTTCAGGGTATGATGCTTCTTACAGTCCAGTCGGGAACAGGTGAGCTGGCGAATGTCAGGGGTTATGGTGGAAGCGCAGGTAAAACCGGAAGTGCGGAAACAGGCTGGATTGAAAACGACAGAGCTATTTTGCACGCATGGTTTTCAGGCTATTTTCCCGTTGATAATCCAAAATACGCTTTATGCGTTTTTATTGAAGACGGAAAGAGCGGAGCAGGAAGCGCAGCCCCGGTATTTGCCGAAATTGCCGCTAAATTGATGGATGCAGGCTATTAACATTTCAGCCAAATTTATCGATAATCTTCGCCATATTTCCCTTGCAGGAATAGACAGGCCGTTGAAATTACCCTATTTATGCAGGTTTTGTACATCTGTACAGGTAATAGTAAAACTTTCCTTGAAAAATGTGGAATCGAAACTTATAATTATCACATAGAGAAAAAGGAGGTTTTCAGTGTGAATAACAAAATTCGTGTACTTGTTGCAGATGATAATGTTGCTTTTGGCCTGATTATCTGTGAGTATCTTGAAAGTCAAAATGACATCGAGGTTACAGCAAGGGTTGAAAATGGCGAGGACGCCATAGAAATGATTGAAAAGACACACCCGGACATTGTTGTTTTGGACATTATTATGCCAAGACTTGATGGTTTAGGTGTGTTGACAAGATACAAAAATGTCAGCCCTAAAGAAAAACCAATATTTATAGTGCTATCTGCGGTTGGTCAGGACACAATAACCCAGCAGGCCCTTAATCTGGGAGCAATATATTATATTGTTAAACCTTTTGATCTAAGCGTTTTGGTTGACAGAATAAGGGAACTGGTAAGAACACATAATCCGACAGTACTTAGAATGGATACTCAGGCTACTCAAAGCAATCCCGCCAAGTCTGCCAATAACGGGGACAGTGTTCAGGCAAAAGTTACACAGATTATGCGGGACGTAGGAGTTCCTGCACACATCAAGGGATATCAGTATATGAGAGACGCCATATTAATGGCGGTTGAAGACAGGGAAGTTATAAGCGCTGTAACCAAGAGACTCTATCCCGAACTGGCCAAAAACTACAAAACCACACCAAGCCGGGTTGAAAGGGCAATCCGCCATGCAATTGAGGTCGCATGGAACAGAGGGCGTGTGGATACTATAAATGACATCTTCGGATATACCATCAACACACGTAAAGGCAAGCCTACCAATTCAGAATTTATAGCTATGGTTGCTGATACTCTCAGATTGAACGGTATGGCTGAAAAACATGCTAATTGACGAAAAATATATATGAAATAAAACATAAAACCATTGTCATAATACTAATAATACTAATGTTTGAAATGTGCTAAGCAGATATAACCTCTTTTATACTGACAGTATGCCAGTATGAAAGAGGTTTTCTGTTTGGGAAAAGCGCTGCAGGCAGCCCGAAAGAGGTGTTGCCAGAAAAAACTTAATGGAATTGTAAATTATTTATTAATCTTTGCTTGTAATATTGCTCACGCCGTGTTATACTTATTCCTGAAGTCAAAATACATGGATTATCTGTCTTGTCCCATCTCTCCTTAACTTATTTGGAGTGTATGAAAAAAAGACCAGATCCAAATATTTTAAGGAGGTATTTGACTAATGGCTGATAAAGTTATCACTTGCAAAGATTGCAACACCGAATTTGTTTTTACTGAAGGCGAACAGGCTTTCTACAAAGAAAAGGGATTTGAGAATGAACCTCAGAGATGCCCTGAATGTAGAAAAGCAAGAAAACAGGCAAGAAGAAACAGAGAATTCGGCGAAAATCGCTGGTAATAAAAAAGAGAGCTAATAGCTCTCTTTTTTGTTTGCATCAAAATGAAAGTAAACTATTTATCATTTCATTATATTCTAAGGCAGTGCAAATCCTGCCAAACCGCTTATTTAGTATCGTATAAACTCATATCCAATGGTGTCGAAGCAAGTATAATAATTAAAAATTTAATTCTACTGTGTCACTTTTTGTGCATCCGGAATATTATGTAGCAGGAGCTTGTACATAGGAGAAAAATCATGTGTTGTTTAAATTTTTGCAGATGCAGGTGCATTTTTTGCAGGAGGTGTTGCTGTAAACGCAGATTCAGAAGACGTTTTGGTTGCTGCTGATCAGAATGTAAGGTTTTACTGGTAGCTGAACATAAACAATAGCCCCTGATTTTATTTTACTGAACTCCCCTCAATAATCTGCATGACACCCCTTCCAAGCCCCCATGCTTGATCCGGTCATGAGATATCTGAATTTATGAGCTGAAGAAATTCAGCTCTTTTTTTGCAAAAAGAACTTTTATTTCTCACAAACTTGGTGCATAATAAAGTTGATAAATGCAAATGCGAATTATTCCTATTTGGAGGTATTATGATAGAGAATAAAAACATAAGAACGCTTGCAGTATTGATTCTGGCGCTTGTACTTGTTGTGTCCGCCTGCGGCAAAGAAAAAAACATGGCGGACGATAGTGACCTTCTTATTGTTACTTCTTTTTATCCATTATATGTGTTCACATCAAACATCGCTGACGGTATTCCGGGGGTCAAAGTCGTGAACATGACCGAACCCCAGACGGGTTGCCTTCATGACTACCAGCTTGTACCGGGTGATTTGAAGACACTCAGCAAAGCGGATATTTTTGTTTACAACGGAGCGGATATGGAATCTTTCCTTGACGAGGTAATAAACCAGCTTCCTGAGCTCAAGCTTGTAGAGGCTTCAAAGGATATTCCTCTTCTGACCGATGAAGACGGTGAAAAGAATCCCCATGTTTGGGTGAGTATAACGGGAGCCATATCCGAGGTAAGAAATATCATGGAGGGTTTGTCCGAAGCAGATCCGGCCAACAGCGAAAAATACCGTAAGAACGGCGAGGCTTATATCCAAAAACTCACTGCGCTCAAGGATAAGATGCACAATGAACTGGACAGTATAACAAACCGGGATATAGTAACTTTCCATGAGGCTTTTCCCTATTTTGCCCAGGAGTTTGATTTAAACATTGTCTCGGTCATTGAAAGAGAACCAGGGACTGAGCCAAGTGCCGGAGAACTGGCGAAATTGATTGAGACAATAAAGAAAACCGGCGTAAAGGTCCTGTTTGCAGAGCCCCAATACTCTCCAAAGGCTGCTGAATCAATTGCAAACCAGACAGGAGCAAAGGTGTATTATCTGGATCCTGTGGTGACCGGCCCCAAAGACGCTGAAAAGGACAGTTATGAACGGATAATGGAAGAAAATCTAAATGTGTTGAAAGAGGCGCTAAGATGATGCATGAAATAAGACATAAAAATCATACTCACCATAATTGCCAGAATTCATGCTGCGGACTTTGCTGCACCAAGATTGAGAATTTTGGCGTAACAATCGGCAATGAGGAAATACTTCGGGATGTCAATCTTCACATACATTGCGGAGAACTTACAGCGATTATTGGTCCCAACGGCGCGGGCAAAACTACTCTTATTAAAGCCCTGCTTGGACAGGTTCCCCATACCGGAAAGATTAATTTTATGCAGGAAAATGAAGTATCCCTAAAGTCACCTGTCATGGGATATGTACCACAGAGCCTGAGCCTTGATCCCACATCTCCGACAAGTGTTCTGGATTTGTTCCTGTCTTCTTCATCGACCTGGCCGGTCTGGCTTGTTAAGCCCCGCAAGGAAGTGGAAAAGATACGGGAGAGATTGTCGGCCGTCAATGCTGAGCATTTACTTCACAGGAAGCTTGGGGCCCTTTCCGGAGGTGAGCTTCAGAGGGTATTGCTGGCACTTGCCCTAAAACCGGTGCCTGATATTCTGCTTTTGGACGAGCCTGTATCGGGTATAGACCAGAATGGCCTGGAACTTTTTTACAAGACGGTTTCAGCCCTTCGGAACGCTTATGACCTTTCCATTATATTAGTTTCCCATGATATGGATATGGTACGGAAATATGCGGACCGGGTTGTTCTTTTAAATAAGACGGTAATTCTGTCAGGGCCTCCTGATAAAGTCCTTGAAAGCGACAGCTATTATGAAGTCTTCTCTCTTAAATGGCAGAAGCGAAAGGCTTCAGAGGGGGGTGAAGGCTGATGGAATTATGGTACAGAATACTGGAGATTCTTCCCTTTGAATGGGCAAGAGAGGGGCAGATGATTTTTATGAAAAACGCCCTTCTCGCAGTTATCCTGCTTACCCCTATTTTTGCTTTGCTTGGGACAATGATTGTAAACAACAATATGGCATTCTTTTCCGATGCCCTGGGACATGGAGCCTTTACCGGGGTTGTAATAGGCGGGCTTATGGGGTTGATTAACCCTGTTGGTTCAGCCGTAGTATTTTCAATATTGTTTGCCATTATCATTGCGATAATAAAATACAGGAGCAAGATGTCCAGTGACACGGTAATAGGGGTTATTTCGTCCTCTGCCATTGCCCTTGGAATTTTCCTTGTCACTCTGGGAGGTAAGAGCTTTGCCAAGCTCAACTCATACCTTGTGGGCGACATACTGAGTATTTCACCCAGGGAAATCGGCTTTTTATTTCTTGTGCTCATTGGAGTAATTTTGTTCTGGTCAGTATTCTTTAACCGCCTTTTGCTTGTGAGTGTAAATCCTTCTCTGGCGGGAAGCCGGGGAATAAATACTTTCTGGTATGAAGTGCTGTTCAGCTGCGCGGTGGCGGTTACTGTTACTGTATCCATGCCGTGGATTGGCTTGCTTGTAATAAATTCTTTTTTGGTGCTTCCTGCGGCGTCTGCCCGGAATATATCCCTCAACCAAAGGCAGTATCATTTCAGGGCTGTCATTATATCGGTATTTTCAGGTGTCTTTGGACTGATACTGTCCTACTACATTGAAACGGCTTCAGGGGCAACTATAGTTCTTGTTCTGGCAGTGATATTCTTTATATCCTATTTCATGAGAAAAAGGTTCTCTTAGGACCGGAGGGGGAAAACATGCCTGTCAAAGACAATTACAAAGACTTGTTGAATTTCAGGAATCTTAAAAGTACAAAGCAGAGAAACGCCATCCTTGAAGAACTTGAAAGCTCGGTGCGCCCTCTGACTGCAGAAGATCTGTTTTTGAATCTTAAAGAGAAAAACATTTCCATCAGCATGTCCACTGTGTACAGGGTATTGGACACACTGGTGAAGAACGGCATTGCTCAGCAAACCAGTCTTCCCCAAACCAACAAAGCATTTTATGAGCTTAAGCAAAAGGAGCATCACCACCATCTTATATGTATCAAATGTGAAAAAATGCTGCATCTTGACGGGTGCCCTTTAAATGACTATGTAAAACAGCTTGAGAAACAATCCGGATTCTCCATTGAAGGGCATACCTTAGAAATTTACGGTTATTGCGACAAATGCAAGCCGGAGGATTAATGGGAAAAGCCACAGAAATAACAGACAGGAACGAAGACGCCGGATAGCCGGGAGAAATAGAGGTCATATTAATTACATGATATTTGGCATAACTTTGAAGATTAATTAATTTTTAAGGGTGGGAATGAGTTGGATAATGAAAAAAACCTTCTTTTCAAAGAAATTGAAAATCATCTTCTTAAGGATGACAAACCGTCGGAATATTTCAATAAACTTTTGGATTCAGAGCTTTTCCATGAATATCCTTTCTCTTTGATAAGCCGTCTTGATAAGACAGAGCAATCCCCCGAACATCATCCGGAAGGAAATGTGTGGATCCATACTATGCTTGTTCTGGACAATGCTGCCCAGGTGAAATCAAAAAGCAAGGATCCCAGGGTTTTCATGTGGTCAGCCCTGTTGCATGATATAGGAAAGGCCACTACTACCAAGCTGAGAAAAGGAAAAATCACAGCCTATGACCATGACATCGAGGGGGAGAAGCTTGCCCGGACTTTTCTTGAGTTTTTTAATGAGGACAAAGATTTTATTAACAAGGTTTGCGGCTTGGTAAGATGGCACATGCAAATCCTGTTTGTAATAAGGAAACTGCCTTTTGCGAAAATTTCCGAAATGAAAAAGCAGGCTGATATTGAAGAAGTCGCGCTCTTAGGTTTGTGCGACAGGTTGGGAAGGGGCAAGAAACAGGATGTGGAAGAAGAAATTGAGAATATGAACTACTTTATTGAATACTGCAAAAATCATATTTAATAATTCATCATGACTTATAGCATATACTTGCACTCAATTAAATTGCTTGAAAAGGCCGCGAATTAATGCGGCTTTTTTGCACATAATAAAGTAAAACAAAGGGTGAAACACATGAAGGAAATTTTGATGTTTACTATGGCAACATGTCCATACTGCAAGAGAGCACGACAATATATGGAGGAAATTATGGAGGAAACACCTAAATATAAAGATATACCGTTGAAGATAATTGATGAAACTCAGGACCCTGAAACTGCAGAACAATACGATTATTACTTTGTCCCCACATACTATGTGGACAATGAAAAGGTTCATGAAGGAGCAGCTGAGAAGGACGATATCAGAAGAGTCTTTGAGAAAGCTGAAGAGGAATAGCGGAGGTTTTTCTTTTGCCAGATGCAAATTCCGGTTCATTAGGCTATCAGCTGCTGTTGCAATTATTTCTGATTATTGTTAATGCGTTTTTTGCTTCTGCAGAAATCGCCATCATTTCCATAAATGACAACAAGCTTGACAGACTCGCCGACAAAGGCGATAAACGAGCCATCAGGCTTTTGTCTTTTACAAGCCAGCCTGCCCGATTCCTTGCAACAATACAGGTGGGTATCACTTTTGCAGGTTTTTTGGGAAGTGCGTTTGCCGCTGACAATTTCTCAGAGAGACTGGTGAGCTGGCTTGTCAGTATTGGCATTTCAGCACCCATCCCAACTCTCAGGACTGTTTCTGTTATTATCATAACCCTTATCCTTTCCTATTTCACGCTTGTATTTGGTGAACTGGTTCCCAAGCGGATTGCCATGAGAAAAGCAGAACCCCTTGCGCTTTTTATGTCTGGCCCGGTAGTTTTTATTGCAAACATTTTTGCGCCTCTGGTGTGGCTTCTGACTGTTTCCACAAATACTCTTCTGAAGCTTTTCAGAATTGATCCCCATGCGGAAGATAATGAGATTACCGAAGAAGAAATAAGGATGATGCTGGATGAAGGAAGCGAACAGGGCTCAATCCATCCTGAAGAAAGAGAAATGATAGAAAACGTCTTTGAGTTTAACAACAAAACCGCCGACGAGGTTATGACCCACAGAATGGAGGTAAGTATACTCTGGATGGATGAAACCCTGGAACAGTGGGAAAAAACCATAATTGAAAGCAGACATACAATATATCCCGTTTGTGGCGATACTGTGGATGAAGTGATCGGTGTACTCTCCATAAAGGATTTCTATCGTATTCCTGACAGGACAAAAGAGAAAGTGCTCAAAGAAGCCATCAAACCTGCTTATTTTGTTCCCGAGTCTGTCAGAACCGATATTCTGTTCAGAAACATGAGACTTACCCGGAACCACTTTGCGGTTGTACTGGATGAATACGGCGGATTGTCAGGCATTGTGACCATGAACGACCTGATTGAGGAAATTGTAGGGGACCTTGGCGACCAGGACGAACCTGATTTGCCCGAAATTGAAAGACTTGATACTGCCACATGGAAAATCAGTGGTTCTGCCCCTCTTGAACTGGTGGCGGAACAAACAGGGGTATATCTGCCCATCGATGAATACGAAACCTTTGGAGGCTTTGTTTTCGGATTGCTCGGCAATATTCCTGAAGACGGGAGCAAGCCTGAGCTTGAAGAATACGGGCTGCAAATAAAAATTCAAAAAGTTCAGGATCACCGGCTGAAGACCGCGGTAGTCTGCTTAAGCGAAATTCCCGGTCAAAAGGACAAGGCCAAACGATAAATCCATCATTGTAATTTTCATTAATTAGTTATAATATGTAAAGTATCAATAGCAACTGGCATTTTTCTGGAGGATATTAATGACTGAGCTGCTTTTAAAGTGGTTTATTAAAGATTACAGGGACACCGCACGCCCGAGTGTACGGGAGAAATATGGAAGACTTGCAGGGACTGTGGGTATAATTTCCAATGTTTTTCTTTTTATTATAAAAATAATTGCCGGTACCTTGTTCAGAAGCATATCAATAACTGCCGACGCAGTGAACAACATATCGGACGCGGGTTCATCGGTAATAACCATGATTGGATTTAAAATATCAGGAAAACCTGCTGACAAGGAACATCCCTATGGTCATGAGAGGGCAGAATACATAACAGGATTCATTATTTCTGTAATCATCCTGCTTTTGGGTCTTGAACTGGTCAAATCTTCATTTATAAAGATTCTGAATCCCGAGCCAATAATCTTTAGCTATCTAACAGCTGTAATATTGTTTATAGCCATACTGGTAAAGTTCTGGCAGGGCACTTTCAACAGGACTTTGGGAAAGCGCATCAATTCCACCGCATTGATAGCCACAAGCCAGGACAGCATGAACGACGCCATGTCAACCTCGGCAGTCCTTATTGCCGCTGTTTTTTCATGGATTACGGGAATCAATATAGACGGGTACATGGGTATCGCAGTCGCCTTGTTTATAATATATTCGGGATTAAAACTCATTTCTGAGACATTGAACCCGCTTATTGGCCTTGCACCTGACCCGGAGCTTGTCGAAGAACTTGAAAAAAAGATTCTGGCTTATGAAGGGGTTTTGGGTATCCATGACCTTCAGGTCCACAGCTATGGCCCCGAAAAGAAATATGCGGCTGTTCATGTGGAAGTATCCGCTAAAGAGGATATTCTGGAAAGCCACGATCTTATAGATACCATTGAAAAGGATGTTTTACAGGATTTAAATATACATCTTGTTATTCACATGGATCCCATCGTAACTGATGATGAGCTGACAAATTCACTTAGAAGCCAGGTTACCGAAATTGTCAGAAATATTGACCCAAGTTTGTCTATGCATGATTTCAGACTGGTGGTGGGGAAAACCCACAGCAACCTTATTTTTGATGTTGTAATTCCTGCCGAATACCATGGCAGGGAAGAGGAAATCCGGGACGAAATCCAGAACGAGATATTTAAAATCAACCCGAATTACTTCTGTGTAATTACCTTTGACAGGAATTATATTTCGAATTATTAATCTCTGGCCGGATTGCTCATAATATTCACAAGAGGTGAATTTATGAGACAGAGAAAAAGAAACAGACCCGACGTGGCAATATGTCAGAACAGCGTTGAATCAGAAGCTATTCTGGAAAGCCTTGCTCTTATCCGGGCACATGAGATTATCTCTGAAGATGATGTTGTAGTTATAACTCCCAACTGGGTCAAGGACAAAGAACCCGGAACGGGTGTTGTTACAGGCGACGAAAGCTTAAGAACCGTGATAAACTTTATAAAGGCCCGAAATCCCAAAAGAATTGTTGTAGCCACCGGTAGCGGAGGGGTACAAACAAAGCAGGTATTGGAGAGGTTTAAGCATGTTATATCCCAGGAAGGTGTCGAGTTTATCGATCTAAACGAAGGCCCCTTTGTGAGGGTGGGACTCAATCATAAACTTCCTGACTCCACCTTGCTGAATAAAATATTTGAGGAAATGACTGTCCTTGTATCATTTACTCAATTAAAGCTCCATGAAGAGGCAACAGTATCGGGGGCTGTCAAAAATATTGCCCTGTCCTGGCCTCCTTCTTCAGAGCATGGTACTCCTAAGAAAGATACGGGCATACATGATGACCTTCACGGGTTTATACGGGCCATGTCCGAGATATTGCCAATCGATTTGTCCATTGTAAGCGCGAATCCTGCAATGATAGGAACCGGCCCTTCCAAAGGGATTCCCAGGCATACCGGAATAGTTATATCCGGGACAGACCCTTACAGTGTGGATACAATAGGAGCAAGGCTGTTGGGTTTTAAACCCCAGGCGGTCAGATATCTATATGAATCTGGCCTGAAAGGTCTTGGAGAAACTGATATACTAAAAATGAACATGTATGGAATCCCCATAATCCAGGCTGAAAAGGAATTCAGTTTGAAATGCTATGGAGAAGCAATTTCAGTTGATGCAGATTAAAGAGAGGTGCGATTATGCCACAATTAAGAATGATTTTTATGATACTGGCGATAGGACTGCTGGTGTCCGTCCTACAGGTTGTAATCTGGCGTGTTTCAGGTCGCCACAGCTTTTATAAATATATTCCAGTCCTGGTTCTGCTTATAATAGGTATAGCTTGTATAATTAAAGCTGTTTTCTTTTCTACGGGTATGGAGGACCTTGCGTATTTCGTAACTGCCACCATGGTTTTGGGCGTGATGTTTGTTTCGCTATTAACTGCAGTAATAATAGATTTGATTACAAAGTTTAAAAAGTAGTTTTAAAGACAACAGGAAAAGTCAGACCAAAACAAAAAGAGCCGGAAAAAGAAATCCGGTTCTTAAATATGAGCACACTTTTTATTTCATAAACTGCCTAAACTTAAGATTAATAATAGAATGTCATAAATTTAATGGAATAGAAGTCACATAATACTATGTCATCGGTTTCTGCTTCATTGAGAAGTATGTAGTTTGCCCCAACCGCCAGCAAAGTACCTGTTCTGTCTGTCAGAGTGTTGGTTCCTATCAGGAATTCAACTCTTACTCTGCGCCCAATCTGCGTTCTCATGAATCCGTTCATGTACTGCAGGCTTTCAGTGGTAACAGGCATAGGCTGGTTCCAGGGAACTATCGGTGTTGTATCTTGTGCAAAAGGAGTCATCTGATCCATTGGCTGCATCATGCCTTGCTGCAGTTGAGTTCCAAGCCCGTAATCCGGACCTTGTGGTATTCCGGTTGGTGTTTGTCTCAGCAAGTCTTGTCTTGGTGGTACCATTGGCTGTCTTTGCATTTGTTGTCCCATCATTTGTCCAGGAGGACAACCCGGACAAGGTGGAGGGGTTAATGGTCTGAATCCCATGGGTTGATTATTCATGCCGTCCATATCAACAAACCTCTTTCCTATTTATTATGTCTGAGCATACAACATGGTAGGTGTGTAATAGCAGTGCTGTACAATCCGGTTAAAGTATACTCCCGACCGGTTGGGGGGAAAGTAAACTGCGCATTCCGGATTATAAGGGTTGTAATACCAGAGCGATTCACCTGCTGCACTTATCTTATTGCCTGACAGTGCCCAGTCGGCGATATCATAGTGAACCTGTTCAGGTGTCATATTATAGATATTCTGGGGATTGTATTGGTCTCCAATAAATTCTTTGACACAAGTAAACTGGTTCGGTTGCAAAATGACCCGACGAAGATCTCCCTGGTTAACCCTCTGGTATTCGCCATAAGGGATGTGGACCCTGTTCATTACAACAGTTGCCACGCCTTTCATCCCGTTATCCCCTTCGCCGGCTGCTTCACATTTTATAATTCTTGCCAGTAGTTCCCTTGCTGATAAAGGCATATACATCACCTTTTTTTCTGAGCTTGTTTATTAATTCATTAGTATTATATTAAGCTCCGGCTTATGGTGTTACCTTTTGATGAGGGTTTCGCCTTCTCCCCAAAAAAAGAATCCCCCGAAAAATCAGGGGATAAAAATAAAACGGTGCTTTATTTTGTGGAATTATGCAGAACTATTCCTGATCCAGTTCCTGTGGCATTGCCGGATCTTTTATATCATAAACTCTGAAATAATCGTTAAGTTCGGTGTTCTTTTTAACGGCTGAACGGTTTTTCTTAAGAAGCTCAACAATATTGTACACATCGATCCAGATTTCATTTACGCCTTCTTTTTGGCTTTCGTCAAATATAAGCTGCATACCGAAATGAAGGTGGGGAGTCCTGATATTATTTACATTTTCCTTGTTGCTGTATCCCGTCATGCCAAGATACCCTATAACATCCCCTGCTTTGACAGTTTGCCCTTCGGCAAGGGTATTGTTGTACGGGTGGTTCTTCCTAAGATGAGCATAGTAGTAATATCTTCTTCCGTCAAAGCTTCTTATGCCAATTCTCCATCCGCCGTATTTGTTCCAGCCCATGGCTTCAATGATTCCTGATTCAACGGCAACTATGGGTGTCCCAATACTGCCCATGAGGTCATTGCCGAGATGTTTACGTTTATATCCATAAGTCCGGCTGTTGCCAAAGTCATCATAGTGGGAAAACCCGTATCCTTTAGCAATAGGGCAAAAAGCTTTAAGACCATACTTTTTAACAAATTTTTTGGCCCCGGGATTGTTTTCATCTTCCACTTCAATTTCGTATTCACCTACGAAACCGCCCAAAACAGCGGTGTAGGCTTCAAGATAGTAGGGGTAATACTTCATGTCTTTGGTCAGTTCCTCCATTGCTGCGCCTTCCTGGAGGCTTTTGACCAGTTTGTCAAGGTCGGAGCTTTTATACCTTTTGAAATTTCCCCCGTATTTGGCCGCAAGATAGGCAAGTAATTCTATCCAGTTGAGTTTGGTTTCTTTCCCGTAGGATTTTATATCTAAATTCAGGGTCTTTTCCAGAAGGGAGTAGGGTATATTGAAGTCCACCCATTTTATGTACTTGTCAGCTTCGTCCTCTGTAATCCTTACTGCATACATGGACAAGACATTATGGGAGAGAAATCCGTGTATAACAATCAACAAAAAAGCGCATAAAAGTATGATACCTGTTATGGCCGCTACTTTCCTTTTGACTATTACAATCAAGTATTCTCACCTTCAGCTTTTAGTGATATCCACCATTCAAATTTCAGAGGCGGAACACCACTAAAAGCTTATGGCGTTAAGCACAAAATAATGATGAATAAATAAAAGTTTTTGGCATTCGACATATAATGGTATAGGAGCAAAATTATTGGTGCTCTGAGATGCAGTATAAATATGATGCAGGCCGTGGGGTTGCCTATGCCCGCTTTTATGCGGATTATTTTCGTGTCCCTGAAGATCTTCGATTATTTTTTTACGACAAAGTGGGAAATGACTGCGCCAACTTCATAAGCCAATGCGTATGGGCAGCTTACGGCGGCTGGAAGCCCGGATATGATTTAAAAACTGTAGAGGAAAACAAAGAACTGATAAAACAAACAGTACGAATGGTGCCCTTTGTCTGGTTTGGTTCATTGTATTTCAGCGGGTCTAACAAATGGTGCAGGGTTGTTGAATTCCATGATTATGCCGTTGCGTCAAAAACATACGGACCAAAAGCTACAAGAATATTTGAAGGAGAGTGGAAGGATTTAAGACCTTCGATGCTCCAGGAGGGGGATGTAGTTCAGCTTGTGGTAGCTTCCTATGCGCCATACCGTTATGGACACTCTTTGTATGTAACAAAAAGCGGGCTTACAGTATATGACGTAAAAATCTGCTGCCACAGCTATGACAGGAAAGATGCGCCATTAATTGAATTCGCAAGATTTCCGGAACAGTATACCAGACTGCGGGTATTGCGCTTCCGTGATGCGAATTTTTACAGGTAGCAATAGTTCAGCTACGTTTTTTTCCATGCCTTTAAAGCTCAATCCCTCTTTACCTTATAACGATTCAACCGATACCTTGGTACGTACAAATGAGCTGGGCAGTACAGAGTGGGCAACCATGCATTCAACCAGTTTTATGCCTGCGAAAAGCGCATAGCGTATATCGTTTACATCAGAGATTTTTTTGTCTGCATAGTCTTTGTTGTAATTGATTATAAAATCTTCCACTTCAGATGGTTTTAACATGGTCTTATCGTTTTTCAGCATCTTGTGATAAGCCCTGAGCCCTTTTCTGAACCGTGCAATCATAAGGAACTCATAGTACTGGTGATAGATTTTACCTCTGTCATATCTTTCTGTATGAGGGAGACAGAAAAAATCAGAAAGGTAATGGTTAATTGCTCCGACTTCCTTGGCAAACTGGTAGTTTGACAAATACTCTTCCCTGTGGCGTTTAATTATATGATCCTTGGTTTTGATTACATGTTCGAGTGCATCCTTCATGTAGTGGGCATGAGCTCCATATTTTTTACTTATGTCCGGCAGGATGTTGCCATAAAGAAAACCTGGAAGGTTGAGCTTTATCCCCATAGTCCTTTTTACACGCTGTCTTAATGTCACGGCGAACATGAGATGTACAATAATGTTCATTTTTTCCCCCTAATATAAACCTCTTTCTGTCTTCAAGGCAAAGTCTTCTATAATAATTCTCTCTTCCTTTATTCTTAATAAACGACATTATTTAGAGTAACATATTTGAATTAGGTTTTAAAGCTGAAATTATTGCTTAGTTCCTTAAGTTGTTGCTTAACTCGTCCTACAGAGCCGGATGGAATTGTATTTATGAGAATTATGATATAATTTTCTTTATTGAAGCTATAAATAATTAGTGATACTCACAACTTTTACACTGAGGTTCATGGTTTATAAAGAGGAATTCAGCTTACCTCAAAGTATATTCAGAGAAAGGAAGATAACTTGGAGATATTTGTGGATGCCGATGCCTGTCCGGTTAAGGAGATTATAATCAAGGTTGCAAAAGAACGGGATATTCCTGTGACAATGATTATGGATACAAGCCATTGGTGGCAGAATGATTACGCTAAAGTCATCAATGTTGACAAGGAAAGGGACGGAGTTGATATAGCCCTGATTAACATGACACACAAAAATGATATTGTGGTTACACAGGACTATGGGGTTGCTGCCATGGCTCTTGGAAAAGGCGCCTGGGCGCTTAATCAGAATGGTCTTATTTTCTCATCCTCAAACATGGATAAACTCTTGTTCGAAAGACACCTGGGGCAGAAAGTAAGAAGGGCGGGAGGCCGAACAAAGAATATTCGCAGACGAACCAAAGAAGATGATGAAAGATTTGAGAGCGCATTGATAAAGGTAATCGAAAATGCCGAAAAAGCAGAAACAGAGTTATTGGGCTGAAAGGTGTGATACCTATACTTATACATCCGTTTGAACCTGTATATAATGAACATTCCAGAATTCTCATACTTGGCACTTTTCCTTCTGTGGCATCAAGGGAGGAAAACTTTTTTTATGGGCATCCCAGAAACCGTTTCTGGCATCTTATATCAACCCTGACAAACAATGATTTGCCCCGCAGCATTGAGGATAAAAAGGCTTTACTGTTAAAAGAAGGTATCGCTCTGTGGGATGTTCTTAAAAGCTGTGACATTGAAAAATCCAGTGACAGCTCAATAACCAATCCGGTGCCCAATGACCTGAATGAAATTTTCAATAAGGCAAGAATTAAAGCAGTATTCACAAACGGAAACAAGGCCCAGGAACTATACAAGAAATTTATTTATCCTAAAACCGGTTTTCAGAGTATTTGCCTGCCTTCAACCAGCCCTGCCAATGCGGGATATAATATGGATCGTCTTAAAAAAGAATGGAGCAGGATACTGGAATACTTGTAGGATGAATTTGTTTCGTTTATCAGAAAAAGATTTATTGAAAGGATAGCTTATGAAAAAAGCATACATTATCGCAACTTCTTTCATGGCGTGCACAATATTATACCTTCTCGAACAGGCAATCGCTGTTGATTATGTTACAAAAACAATTGCCAAGATAGTCTTGTTTGTAGTTATCCCGTACATTTACTTAAAATTCGTAAAAAAATCTGCCATCAAAGATAGTCTGAACCTTGGAAGGTTTGATGCTTCTACCTTGAAACTTGGATTTATACTTGGTTTGGCGTCTTTTGCAATTCTGATAGCTGCATATTTTATTTTCAGAGGATTTATTGATTTTGACAGCATTGCGCATGAGCTTCAGTCCAAATCCAAGATTACTCCATCAAACTTTATTCTGGTCGGACTATATATATCCTTTGGCAATTCCTTTTTGGAGGAGTTTTTCTTCAGAGGATATGTATTTCTGAATCTTTATAACGAAGGCGCCAAAAAACTTGGATATATTTATTCATCAGTGCTGT
Organism: Clostridiaceae bacterium; assembly: GCA_012521705.1. GTDB lineage: Bacteria > Bacillota > Clostridia > DSM-8532 > DSM-8532 > DTU059. The sequence continues at coordinate 34,248 of JAAYLX010000001.1, forward strand.
TTGCCGTCTATCACATAGCGATATTTAAGACATGGTTTAATCCGGCTCTTATGGGACTGGCTCTGTTAGGACTCATAATTGTAGGTCTTGTTTTCGACTGGCTTGACACCAAAACGGAGAACTTTATGAACTCCTGGCTTTTGCACATTCTGGCCGACAGCGCCATAATAATCATTGGTCTGAAAATGTTCGATATGATATGATTTTACATTAAATTATTCGTAAGACTATTTGGAATACCTGCTGGTTATACTATTACCTGCCGGACAGATTTTACAACCAGGAGGTAAAGGAAAAAGTATGAAAAAATTTAAATTTTACAAGTGTTCAGTTTGCAACAGCATCATGGATATTATAGAGGACAGCGATGAAAAACGTGAATGTTGCGGAAAAACCTTGGAGGTACTGGAACCAAATGTTCAGGAAGGTTCGGCAGAAAAGCACCTGCCTGTTGCAGAGATAGATGGGGACACAATTAAAGTACAGGTCGGGGCAGTTGAGCACCCGATGGTGGATGAGCATTTTATTAAATGGATATGCGTAATAAGCGCAAATCGCGTGCAGAGAGTTGAACTTGCCCCGCACCAAAAACCCGAGGCAGTATTCACCGTCCCTGAAGAAGGGGATGTTTATATTTATGAATACTGCAACATCCATGGTTTATGGATGACAAAGGTCGAAAAAAAGAAGTAAATTATCGATTATTTCATAATTGATGTTATGGTACTGTTATAGTATTCAAAAAAATAACAAGCCTGGCCTGTGTAAAAAGGGCAGGCTTTTTTGATGTGTCTTTCTTTTCATAAGCCATATAATGGTTAAGTGCGTTGCTGATTATGTATAATAATGGTAAGATAGAATAAGTAAACCGAATGATAATCCATAAAGACTTGTTCGATTAATATTCAAAGATGGAACTTTTTTTAGAAAATGTTATCTATACACGAGAAAGAAATTTGGCATCATCGTCTCCCATGAAGATCATCCAAACAATTTATGAATTATATCAGGAGAATGTTAAGGGGGCAAGGATATGAAAAGGATAGTTTGTTTAATATTTGTAATGATTCTTCTTCTGTCAAACACTATTTTTGCAAATGCCGCTAAGGACGATTATTCAATTCATGATCTTAAGGAAAATCTGGTTACCCTTCAGGAAATTCGAGACAAGATATTTCCGAGTAGTTATATGCAACGGTATTGCGACGGATTAAGGGGAAGCCATTTTGATGCTGTTTATGCACATTCCAACGAGGGATTGTTCTTATTCCTGTATGAATTAATTTATGAGGATTCAGAAGCATGGTTAAGTGAAGATATCGTAAGATATGACGGGGATAAGGAAGTTATCTTCCACGACACTCTTGAAGAGAGAAAACTTAGAATTCAGAGACTTCTGAATGATGGATATGTTACCTCTGAAGAGGTCAATCAAACAGCAATAACAAAAGAATTGGTGGCCAATATTTTATACAGAATTTATAGAAAGTACATACCTTTCAAAAAGTCCGTTGATTATACGGATACAGAAAACGAGGCAGTAGAGTGGGCTGCTGAAATAGGTCTGCCTTATTTCATATTTAAAAGCGGGTACAGCATTTATCCTGAAAAAACTCTCAGCGTGAATGAATACAGTACTATTGTCACTTATGTATATTTATATTTGCCTAAAGCTCAAAAACAGGAATATTACCAGATCGATGAGTTATTTAATCCGACTGTAAATGAAAATATATCAATAATCCGTGAAGAAATCAGAAAGCCTCGACTGGGTTATTGGAAGAGAGATGTTATGCTCAACTCCGAATTAAAGGACTTGGTTTCAAAATACCTGAAAAACAAGAAGGAAAGTGATTTGAAAACTATTTATGGCAAACTTAAGGAACAGTATAATCTGTTTAATTATCAGGATCAAATAGGGTATATACGATATATGTTCACTATAGATTGGTAAGTCTTCATATATTTATTTAAGAACCGGAAATCAGACTTAAAGAGAGTGAGTAAAAATGAATATTCCATTGATTATTGCCATAATCGGTTCTATTGGATTTACGGCGTTTTTATTCTCAATGATTTTTTATTTCATAGGAAAGAAATTCAACACGCTAATACCAAATGAATTGTATATTTTTGTTGCATTCTTAGGTGTACGATTATCGTATTTGCATTTTTATCAGTCATTAACATTGGAAGAGCTGATTTTAAATGTAATAGTCATATTCATCATTGCATTAATCATATTTCCAATGCGTGGGTTTTCATTCCGCACAAGGATGTTGAAAGAAGATATTCTCAGCAAATTAAGAGAATCGATGACTTTTGTATATGACGATACATATTCTTTTAATACCGGAATGCATCAACTGACAACAACCGAAGGTGCTAAAATATTCATTAGATCCTTGTCCCGTGATAAATCCCGTGAGATTAGTGTTGTTGATGGATTTAATATAAAAAGCGTAATAGAAATCATGAAGAAAGTATTAACAATATTAAATCCATTAAAGGATATTGAAGAACAAAATAGAAGTCATTTAAAAACTCTGTTGATTGGTGCAGTTTTATTTTTAATTTTCATTTTGTTAAAGTAGCTGGTTTATAGTATTACTTAGCTTATTATTTGAGGTAGTGAGATATGAGTAGTCATATAAGATATGCAAATATCAATGATTTAGATGCTCTTGCGAATATACATTCCAAGTCCCTGATTGCTTCCTGTAAAGGAATAGTGCCCGAAGAAATTTTAAATGAGTACTTTACTTTTGAGAGAAGGAAAAATAGTTTATTTCGTGAATTGTCTCAAGGCTCTCCGGAAACTGCAATAATGTTTTCGGACAATCAACCGGTCGGTATGTTTACCTTTGGAGATAGCCGGTACTCGGAAAAAGAAGAGTCTCTGACAGAAATCTGGAGAATCTATATCCTTCCATCCCATTGGCGGCAAGGAATTGGGACAGAGTTAATGAATTGGGGGATTAACGAAATAAGACGAAGAGGCTTCAATAAAGCTGAGCTCTGGGTTTTAGAGGAGAATTATCGGGCTCGTCATTTCTACGAAAAGTATGGTTTTAAACACGATGGCAAAGTAAGGGTAATTAACTTGGGGAAGGAAATAAATGAGTATCGATACATAATAGATCTTTTGCCATTATATTGAATGACCGAGCCGTTGAAGGGACGCGTGGATTTATGTTTTTCCTGTATTATATTACACTTGCAAACTCATCCTGGCATTGGGTAACCGTAAGCCCAATGAAAATTCTGCCTGTTGCAATAATCTCGACACTTATTATTGAGTCTTTATCAATTGGAAAATCAAGCGGAATCTCAAACAATAAAAAGACATTTATGGTAGTTAGTCTTGCGAATTTATTTTCATTTCTGGCTCCATATTTATTTCGAGCATACAGTTTCATTCCTACCAGTGGAAGATTTAGTTTGTCGGCAGCCTTTAATAAAGGGCCTTTTTACATAGTTTTAACCGGATATTTAGTATTGACTCTTGTAGTGGAATTGCCAATAGTCTATATTCTGTTAAAAAAAGAGGCCAGAAACAAGCTAAAGTTATTTGTATCAATCCTTGCATCAAATATTATAACGACGTTGTTGGTAGCGTTTTTTGAAAGATTGATTTGTAAAGGATTGTGGTAAATTAAGATCAAGCTCCTTAAAAGGAGCTTTTCATTTATACTGAGGTTGAACATGAGGATGAAAGTGGAATCGAAAACCAGTATGTGAAAGCATTGAAGAAAGCTGCCAAATTGAGAGCATAAAACATCGTTATAATTCGATAAAAAAGTGGTTTCTATATTATCAAAAGAACTTGGGAAAAGCTTTTCTCCCAATGGGAATGGAAGAAAGCGAGGATACGAAAAATGGACGTAAGAAAATTCTTGGATATAATGTCTGTCGCAGAACAATTAAAAAATAATACAAGGCACTCCTGGACATCTTCAAACCGCCATGAAAGCGTTGCGGAACACAGTTGGCGTTTATCTTTAATGGCCTACCTGGTGAAGGATGAATTTCCTGATGCTGATATAAACAAAGTAATCCTTATGTGTATTTGTCATGACCTGGGAGAAGCATTTACCGGTGATATACCTGCATTTAATAAAACTAAGAGTGATGAGATTAAAGAGAATAGAGAAATTCACCAGTGGATTAATAATCTGCCGGAACCATATAAAGGAGAACTAACTGAGCTGTTTAGAGAAATGAATGAGCTAAAAACTCTGGAATCAAGGATTTTTAAGGCCCTGGACAAGATGGAAGCATTAATTCAGCATAATGAGGCTGACATATCATCATGGCTTCCGCTTGAGTACGAATTAAATCTGACTTATGGAGAAAAAGAAGTGGAGTTTTCAGAATATATGAAGGATTTGAGAGCTGCTATAAATGAGGATACAATTAATAAAATAAAGTCTTCGAAAACCCAATAAAGTTCAGAGGTGGCCGGATTGTCAGATTAATTTATGATGCAATTTTTTTAAAGGACGAGGGGAGTAAATAGGTGAGGTTAATGAGTAATTTAAGACTGGTTCTTTCAGATGTAAAGTATAAGAATGAATATTTGGATTTCATTTCAGAATGTCGTGAAGATTTGAAAGAGACATTTTTTGATTCTGTAATTCCCATATCCGATGAAGAAACATTTGAAAACGATATTAACAAATTAATTAATATGCGTATAGGTAAAGACCTGCCTGATACTTGGGTTCCGCAAAGTACATACTGGCTTTTGGAAAACGGGGGCAGAATCATTGGTGTTGTAATAATCAGACATAAATTAAATGAACGCCTGAGATTCAGAGGGGGGCATATCGCATACTATATTCGTCCTTCTGAAAGAAACAAAGGATATGGAAATCAAATACTGTCTTTGGCATTGGAGCGTTGCAGGGATTTGAACCTGCAAAGGGTCCTTTTAACCTGCAGAAAGGATAATATCCCCTCGTCAAGAATCATAAAAAATAATGGTGGTCAATTTGATTCTGAAGATATTGACAATACGCAAGTAATACAAAGGTATTGGATTGAATTGCCGGAGTAAAAAGATATTTTCGGATAGTTACGCTTAGAAAAAACAGGTTGAAATAGAAATAAATTGATGGTATCGTAGAATACATTAATCAATATCAACGAGGTTTATTATGAAAAAGAATATTTCTACAGTTTTAATAGTTTTTCTTCTTATTACTCAAGTTATTTTACTTATTAAAATTTCAAGCCTGGAAAACAGCCTTGAGCATCATTTAGATAGTCTTAAGTGGGCACAGGAGAATATAAATTCGAGCATAGACTCTGTATATTCACATGTAAACAATGTTTTCGAAAAAAAGGAAAGTTTGCTTGAGCATGCTGAATTTAAAATTGGAGCGCCTGATAAAGAGAATCTCACTATTCCAATAACCTATACTGTAATCCCTAAAGAGGTTGGCAGTAAAACATCGGTAAGTCTTGAGTTGAATGGAGAAATCCATACCATGGAAAGAAACGGAACGTCATTTACTGTAACTGTATTTGAGGATATTTTCAGTGCAGAAATATTTCCTAAGATTTTGATTGCAGACGATGATATAGTTAAAACAGAACTAAATGTAGATCTTAATATTTGGAATATTAAAGAAAAAATATTTCCGCCTTTTTACGTTCGCCTGGATGGAAGAACAACCCAAAAAAATAAGCAGGAATACTTAAGACAAGGGACAATCAGTTCAAATATAAACGAATCTAAAGCATCATTAGCTTCTATAGAGTATGTGGAGGCAAGGCTTGTAATAAAAGTTGATGACAAGATAGTCAAAGATGAACTAATTGATATAAATAAACTGGATGGCTACGAAGTTAATGAGAAAATTCCTTTAAACGATGGCAGGACTGTTACAATGACCATTATTGTCAAAGACAGTTTTGGCCTGGAACACCATTGCATGATTGACTCATTTTCTCAAGGAATGGATCAAACATTTAAGCCGTTGTTTGAAAGAGACAAAATATATTCACCGGAAGGTAAGCTTCTCTGGCAGGAAGAATTCATCGAACTTAATCCTCAATAATTTAAATAAAAACACAGTAAACGCCATTGAAGAGAAAAGTATGGAAAGTGAAAATCCTCTGCAAATGCAATTTAAATGAAGGTATATTCTTCAGTACAACTTTCTCGGGAGGATATATTTGTGGAAGCAATAAAACTGGTTTTACCGACAAAAGAGCATGAGACGCAAGTCATGGATTATAAAAGGGAATTTGAAATGAATGGTGACAGTATGGACGGCACCGCAGGTTTGCAGAATGCTCCGAATTTTGATGAGTGGCTTAAAGCCCTTGAAGACAATTCAAGGGAAGAGACTGTCAGACCTGGGCTTGTCCCTGCATCGACCTTTCTGGCAATAAGGGAGATTGATAATCGCCTGGTAGGCATGGTTGATATTCGCCATCGCCTGAATGATCACCTTTTCAGAATCGGCGGGCATATAGGGTACAGTGTCAGAAAATCCGAGAGAAGAAAGGGATATGCGAAAGAAATGCTGCGCCTGGCTTTGGAATATTGCAGGAGCTTAAATATTCAAAAAGTGCTTGTCACCTGTAATAAAAACAATATTGCTTCAGCAAAGACCATTATAGCCAATGGCGGTGAGCTGGAAAATGAAATACCAAACGGGGAGAAAATCGTACAAAGATATTGGATTACTTTATGATGGGAGGTTAAAATAGTGGATCAGAACATCATTGCAGTAATATGGGATTTTGACAAAACCCTTGTCAATGGATATATGCAGGAGCCCATATTCAAGAAATACAATGTAGACGAGAATACTTTCTGGGATGAAGTAAACAGTCTGGAGGATCAATATAAAAGGCAGGGTATAAGGGTAAACAGGGACACAATCTATTTGAACCATTTCATCACCTGCGTCCGGCAGGGAATATTCAAGGGTTTGAATAATGCCATGCTCCGTGAATTCGGAAAGGAACTGACTTTCTACCCCGGAATACCTGAGATTTTCGAGGAACTATGTAATATCGTAACAAAAAATGAGAAATACAGTCCGTTTAATATTTCTGTTGAGCATTACGTTGTAAGTACCGGTTTATCGGAAATTATAAAGGGTTCTATCGTGAACAATTATGTAAAAGGAATCTGGGCATGCGAATTTATTGAAAGGCCAATAATGTCATCCCTTGGAACCGGAGAAAGCGAGAGTGGTTTGGAATTCTCCGGGAACGAGATATCACAAATTGCCTATGCCATAGACAATACTTCAAAGACCCGGGCTCTTTTTGAGATAAACAAGGGCTCAAACCTTTTTGAAGAAATTGACGTTAACTCTAAGATTGCTCCTGAAAACAGGCGTGTTCCTTTTGAAAACATGATATATATTGCAGACGGTCCAAGCGATGTACCTGCATTTTCAGTTATAAAATCCAATGGCGGCAGGACTTTTGCTGTATATCCCAAAGGAAATAACAAGGCATTTAAGCAGGTAAATCAGCTTATCAGGGATGGAAGAATTGATATGTTCGGTGAAGCTGATTATTCAAAAGATACAACAACTTACCTGTGGTTAAGAAACCAGGTGCTGGATATAGCAGATCGCATATATGACAAAAAAAGAGAGCAGATTTCAAAGAGTGCATCAAAGGCTCCCACACATATATAGAAAGGGTTTTTTACATGAATAAAAAATATACGGATTTAAACTCTGCCATCATTGACAAACGGGTGGTTTAAGGTAATGGCAATATTTAAGAACGATTTTCCTATATTGGAATATGACACTGATAAATTGGCTGTAATAATGCCCAACTGAAAAAATGATACTAACTAATAATGGAAAGTTCTATGGATCGTCTATTACAGGATAGGATTCTAAAAAAGGGGCTATAGTCAAGCTGCCATAGCCCAAATATTATGAAAGATTATATAAAACCCAGTTGAGTGAAGAAGATAATGATGAGTCGGGCAGTATTATGCTACCACCATATTTTCTTCACTAAGTCTCACTATTTCAGCCTGAATAAGTGTTAATATAATGGTTAGCTCAAGAATAACCTGAGTAACAATAAAGGCATCCTGAATCAAAGCGTCTATTTGTTCCTGGTTATTATTTTCAGCGCTTAACCGTACTATTTCAGTCTGAATCAGAGAAAGGATAAAATTTAGTTGCAGAATAACTTGCGTAACGGCCAATAAATCTTCGACCAAAGCTTCAATTTGCTCATTATTATTCATTTTTTCACCTCCAGAGGGTTGTCTGTCTTGTACATAATATGAAAATTGCTGCCAACTAGTTCAGAAAAAGAAACAAAAACAGACAAGAGGAGCGTTGGATGACGCGAATAAACGAGCATACAGAGCTATTAGACATTTCCGAGATGGACATGTTTTAAATGCTTTCTTGCTGTATTGAACAGTTTTTCCAGTGTTTTTACAGGAGTTGGTTCTTTGTCGGTCATCTTATAGCGGGGGAAGAACCTTGTTAAGTGCAGGGGAATTTCAGGGGATATATCCGCCAGCCATTGGGCAAGGTCCTCTATTTCCTTTTCATTATCATTGAGACCGGGAATGATAAGGGTGGTTATTTCTACATGACAGGCCTGCGAAGCGGTTTCAATTGTCTTTTTTACAAATTCCACTTTTCCGCCGCACATCTTCTGGTAGAATTCCTGGCTAAAGCTTTTTAAATCTATGTTCATGGCGTCAATATAGGGAAGAAGCTCTTTTAAAGGCTCCTGCTGAATATACCCGTTCGTTATCAAGGCATTTTTAAGCCCCTTTTCTTTTGAGAGTTTGCAGCAGTCCATTACATATTCAAAGTTGATCAAAGGTTCATTATATGTAAAAGCAAGACCAATGTTATTGGCCTTTTTAAGTTCGAGAGCCTTATCTGCCAATTCTTCAGGAGTAACATAGACTGTACCCGGTTTCTCCATTGAAATTGAATAATTCTGACAGAAAGAGCACCTGAAGTTGCAGCCATAGCTTCCCACAGACAGAATCCGGGAACCCGGATAAAAGTGATAAAGAGGCTTTTTCTCTACAGGATCAAGAGCAAGGGATGAAATAAGTCCGTAGCTTTCCGCATACAGATCGCCATCTGTATTTTTCCGCACGCCACAGATTCCTCTTTGGCCATTTTTAATATGACAATCATGAGGGCAGAGAAGGCAGTGGACTGTGTCATCCTTCAGTTTTTCATAGTACCTTGCCATAGTACTACTCAAAGGCTTCACCTACCTGTGACGTACAACCTCAAAACGTTCCAGAGAATATTCTTCATTTTTGCCAATTCCGGCCTTGGCGAGCGCTATGTCTACCTGTTGCTGAGGAGTATCAACCCCGTCAAGGTCGGGTAGAAGAAGTCCCCTTCGGTATCCGTTGCTGACTATAACTCCGTAGCGTTTTACATCCAGTTCATCTATACTTTTTATGGGTTCGGGTTCTCCCAATACATCCACGCTGTAGATAAGATCTTTCAGTTCGTAATCTTTAACAGGATTGAACCTGGGATCACGAGTTCCCGAGCTTATGGCATTTTGGATAATCTCCTCTGCAATGCTGTCGGTAACAGGGCTTATTGTTCCTATACAACCACGAAGCTGCCCGTGCTTGGTTATTGAAACAAAAACACCTGCCTTGCGGTTAAGCATTTCCTCAGGCAAATAATCAGGAACCGGGATTACCTTGCCTTTTTTCACGAAGTTTTCAAGAGCGGTTCTGGCTAAAGTGACATAGGGGTCTTCGGCTTTTCTGGTGGCTTCGATTTCATGCTTATGGCTTTCTTCGTAAAAAGAGATCAGATCCCTGGAAAGATCGCGCCCGTCCAGAGTAAGTTCGGCAATCATATAGCCAACCCCGAAGGGGCCCTCATATGACAATACTTTTGATTTTACCCTGTAGCCATTCAACGCTCCGGCAAGCATGGCAAAGGACCTCAGTCCACATTCTCCTGCCTGCTCGCAAAGTCTTTCGTCAATATCCAACAGCTTTTTGAAATCAGCGGCTTTTATGTTTTCAACCAAAAACTCATCAAAAGCAGGTCCTTCCTCGGCAAAACCGTAGGGACCATCTTCTTTTAACCTATGGGATAAATCTCCGCTGCCTATGAAAACAACTTTTTTATCCGAGGAGGTAACAGCTTTTTGGATGCAGCTGCCAAACACATAGAGCTGTTTCAATGGAAGTCCGGCAATAGAAATACGGATAAGGGAAAAATCAGTAAAATATTTTGAAATGTAATAAAGAGGAACCAGGGAGCCATGATCCAGTTCTTTTTCCCTTGCCCCCAATGTTCCCGCTTCTATTCCACAAGTAAGGGCATTTTCCTTTATTGATTCTATAAGCTCCAAATCATTTTCAAATTCAAAGGAGAGTTCGGGTGCGCCAAAGTTTTTGAAACTTCCGGAAAGTTTTTTACCCGGCAGGATATGAATATAATCAGCATAAGCCGTACCATGAGGTGTGGTGATTATTATTGTCTGAGGAGACAGTTCTTTTATCTGGCGGGCAATTTCTTCGTAAGCATTTATTGTCGCAGAAGCGTTATTTTGCTCGCCCTTTCCTATCTCAGGGATAATAATCGGAGGGTGAGGCACAATGTAGGCTTTTAATATTTCTCCCATTAGTAACATCTCCCAAAAAGTATTCTCTTTTACCCTTAGTATAAATCCAATATTATCCAATTTGCAACTTTATTTATGTAAGGCAAAAAATCACGGGCTCAGAAGCAATTTATTCCGGGATTTTGGATTTTCTGTTACGCAAATGGCTGAATTAGTATACTCTGTGCTGCAGATTTTATTCATCAGGTAAAAAGAACGTTTTTTGCATAGCCGGATAAGCAGTTTCATATATTCGAATGGCAGAGAACTGAATAAAACAAGGACATTGCCTTTAAGAGGTTCGACGGTATCTTTTGTTTTCTCTAACTGGTGAACGAACAGATTGTGAGAGGCGTTAAGAATTGGTTAAGAACAGTTCCAAATATTAAAGGATTGAAGGATTAAGGTGGGAAGAAGCTATGAAAAAAGGAGTACTCCTTTTATCAATAATCATTACTGTAATTTTTCTGACCGGCTGCGGACAAAAATCCGATTATTACGGTACATACATATTTGAGAGCGTGGATTATCAATCGCCGGTCCTGTCTACCACCGCAGATTATATTGAAGAAATAATGCGGGGGACAAAATATACTGTCACGGAAAAAGAATTCAAAATAGAATCGCCTGAGTTAACAGAGGAATTTAAATCACCAAAATATATTAAAGGCGAACTTCCTGCAAATCCGGGGCCTCTTGCCGATGTTTATTCTTTTCTGGGAGACGAGGTTAAATGGCAGATTGATATTTTAACTGAAGAAGGGGAAAAAACCCGCTACAGACTTTACGCATCAAAGGACAGTTTGTGGGTTTCATTTTATAATAATACTCCTGATGGTACAGAGATTATCATGTATATCTATAAAATCTCAAAAACATAAATTCTGTTGAGAAATACTTTCGGATGTCTAACTTCTGGTAAAGGTGTGAATAATTTCTTCAGGGAAAAGCTGCTTTAAAAATAAATACCGGGGTTGGACAGTATATCATGAACCAAAGCAAAATTCAGAAAGTTCTGTCGAAACATTCTGTTCTGGAATCAGAAAGGCTTATTCTAAGACCGTTTTCAATCAGCGATGCACAGGATGTATTTGAATATTCAAGTGATGAACAAGTAACAAGGTTTCTTTCATGGGAACCCCTTAAGCATCCCATACAGGCTGAAAAGCTGGTAAAAGAATTTCTTGCTAACAGGGCAGGCTCCTATGCAATTGAACTGAAATCGGTGAAGAAATGTATCGGAGGCATAGAGTTATCAGTATATCCTCATCACAAGAAAGCAAGCGTTGGATATATTCTTAACCGCAAGTACTGGAACAATGGATACATGACCGAAGCCCTGAGTTTAATTCTGGATTTTTGTTTCAGAAAGCTTAAGTTAAGGAGCATAGAAGCGAACCATTACGAAGGGAACAATGCTTCCGGCCGTGTCATGAAGAAATGCGGGATGAAATTCCAGGGTATGGAAACGAAAGTAAATTTGAATGGGGAACATTTCGATGTTCTCATTTATGCTGTCTCAAGAGAGGAATGGAAGTCTCAGTTCATAAACTCTTTTTACAATATTTTGCTTTTAGGATGGAGAAAACTAAATACTTCATGATAATATGATAGTATTGAATGTGTAATTGCGCAGTAAAATCAGGAGGATTATAATGAAAAGCTTATTTATCGGCCTAATATTTATCTTTATTGATTTTAATCTGACACTAAATGAAACCATGGTAATTAATTTGATTCCGGACTTTGTGGGCTTTATTCTGATGTATCAGGGGCTCACACAATTAACAAATGAGAGTGAAAGATTTTTCAAAATGAAACCGTATGCTATTGGTATGGCAATTTATTCGGGATTTTTGTTTATCCTGGATTTTTTAGGTTTTCCAAGTTATGTTAGTATGGTTTTGGGGATTGTTTCTATGGCAGTGACCCTGTATATTTTATATAACATTGTAATGGGAATCCGGGATATCGAAATAATCAGAAATTTCTTCTTAAATTCGGCTCAATTAATGTCATACTGGCAGTTGTCAGCTATTTTTTCGGGGATAACATATTTTCTTATGCTGTTTTTACCGGCCTTGTCCATTTTTTCAGCATTGATCGAGCTTGTAGTTATGATATTATTTCTTGTTGCATTTAATAAAAGCAAGAATTTATACATAAGTCAGACCGGAAACTTTGCTGATTAATGAACCATAATAGAGAATTATATAATATGATTTATAAACATTGACACGGCTACTGGAATACTATATTATATAATTGTAATCATTACAGATTACAATTATTATAAATTTATTGGGTGAAAAAAATGAAACATCATATTGAAAATTTGACAGAAAAATTGTTGAGCAGGAATATTAAACCATCATACCAGAGAATAAAGATACTTGAGTACCTTACTGACAATTGTACTCATCCAACTGTCGACAAGATTTTTTGTGACCTCCATAAAGAAATACCGACTTTGTCCAAGACGACCATATACAATACATTGAATCTTTTTCTTGAAGCAAATCTTGTCAGGGTTATTACGATTGAAGACAACGAAACCAGATACGATATTGATACCACAAACCATGGACATTTCAAATGCCAGAATTGCGGTGAGATCTACGACTTCGAGGCTGACATAGAAAATATTAAAGTGGACGGACTGAACAATTTTATCATCAACGACAAGAGTTTATATTTCAAAGGCATTTGCGGAAAGTGCCAATCGGCATAGCAGAAGATTATTTATTAGATCAGGGATATTGTGACCGCCCGAAAATATTTTCGGGTGTTTTATTTTTTGCTCTTTACTTTATCACGATAGCGTGATACAATACCGTTGTGACCTAAAAAGAAGAGTATGTGGAGGAATTAAAATGTTAAAGAGAATTATTGGCCTTTGTCTTGTGATGATGATGCTTTTTACTGTAGTTGCATGTTCAAATAAAACACAGGATGCCAGCAAAGACGCAAAAGCCACACTCACAGTTGGATTTGACAAGAACTTTCCGCCTATGGGTTTTGTAGGCGATAACGGAGAATTCACAGGATTTGACCTGGACCTTGCTGCTGAAGTTGCCAAACGTCTTGATATGGAACTTGTATTGCAGCCAATTGCCTGGGATTCCAAGGATATGGAACTTTCGTCAAAGAATGTTGACTGTATCTGGAACGGCTTCACAATAAACGGCCGTGAAGAAAGCTATACCTGGACAGAACCTTACATGGAAAACTATCAGGTGTTCGTTGTAAGAGCTAATTCGGACATTAAGACACTGAAAGACCTTGCAGGCAAGACTGTAATAGTCCAGGCTGACTCCAGTGCCGAAGCAGCACTTAAAGATGCTCCGGAACTTATGAACAGCTTTAAGGAATTATTAAAGACCGGCGATTACAATACAGCCCTGATGGACCTTGAAACAGGCGCCGTGGATGCAGTTGCCATGGACGAGATTGTCGCAAGGTTCCACATAGAGGATGAAGGCAAAGACTTTGCTGTCCTTGAAGAAAAACTTGCTGCTGAAGAATACGGAGTAGGCTTCCTGCTTGGAAATACCGAGCTCAGGGACAAAGTGCAGGGTGCTTTGGAGGAAATGGCCAAAGACGGAACCATGGCCAAAATATCAGAGAAGTGGTTCGGCAAGGATATTACCACCATCGGAAAATAAGTGCCAACTCCAACAACTTTGTGCAAATAGATTGGGGCTATCATTACCCGCTGATAGCCTTCTTTTTTTTCGTAATGACTTGACTTATGAAGAAGTCTATAATACATTCTTTTTGACATACAGATTTTAAGCCATATAAATTCAGAACAAATAATTGGGGGATAAATTTGTGGAACTGTCGGTAATGCTGTCAATACTGTTAAAAGGCATGTGGATATCGGTAAATATTTTTACCCTCACATTGCTTTTTTCACTTCCATTGGGTCTTATAGTAGCATTCGGACGGATGTCCGGTAATTTTGTATTAAGAAATATTGTAAAAATTTATATTTCCATTATGCGTGGGACGCCGCTTGTTCTTCAGTTGATGGTTGTATATTTTGGCCCGTACTTTATCTTTGGAATGGAGCTGTCAAGCAATTATCGCTATACCGCGGTTATTATAGGTTTTGTAATCAATTATGCGGCTTATTTTGCTGAAATATACAGGGGAGGTATTGAATCCATTCCCGTAGGCCAGTATGAAGCGGCCAAAATACTTGGATACAGTAAAACTCAGACTTTTATGAAAATAATTCTTCCTCAGGTAATTAAGAGAATCCTTCCAGCAGTGACTAATGAGATTATTACCTTAATCAAAGATACTTCATTGGCTTATGTTATTTCCATACCTGAGATGTTTTCAGAGGCCAAAGCAATCGCCTCTTCCCAGAAGTCTGTCATGCCCTATGTGGCAGCCGGGGTCTTCTACTATATCTTTAACTATATCGTAGCCACTACCATGGAATGGATTGAGAAGAAATTCAGTTACTATAAAATCAGTTGACAGGTGAAAATATGAATATTTTAGAGATAAAGAATCTTAGAAAAAGTTTTGATACAGATACTGAGGTCATCAGGAATATATCTTTGGAAGTACAGGAAGGCAAGGTAGTCGGAATAATTGGTCCTTCAGGCTCAGGAAAGTCTACATTGCTTAGATGCGCAACCATGCTTGAGACCATAGATTCCGGTGAAATTATATACATGGGCGAGCATGCGGTTAAGACCGACCCTGACGGAAAGGTCATTTACGCCCCTGCAAGCCAGTTGAAGAAGATTCAGGGCATTTTTGGCCTGGTGTTTCAGAATTTTAACCTTTTTCCTCATTATTCTGTGATTAAAAACATAACAGACCCGCTTATTACCGTTCAGAAAAAGTCAAAGGATGAGGCCTTTGAGATCGCGCGCAAATTGCTGGACAAGATGGGGTTGTCCGATAAGGAAGCCGCATATCCCTGCCAGCTTTCGGGAGGGCAGCAGCAGCGTGTATCAATAGCAAGAGCGTTGGCTCTCAATCCTAAAATATTGTTTTTCGACGAACCCACATCCGCTCTTGACCCTGAATTGACAGGTGAGATTCTGAATGTCATAAGGAATCTGGCTGCAGAACACATGACAATGGTAATTGTTACCCATGAGATGAGTTTTGCACGGGATGTGGCAGACCATATAATTTTTATGGACGATGGGGTAATAGTTGAACAGGGATCCCCCGAAGAAGTAATAAACAACCCTAAGAATGAAAGGACAATAGCATTCCTGAGCAGGTTTGAAAGATAATATGATTTAAAGGAGGGGTAATAGGATGGCAAAAGCAGATATAGGACTTATAGGACTTGCGGTTATGGGAGAAAACCTTGTCATGAACATGGAGAGCAAGGGATTTACTGTTGCAGTATTTAACCGCAGCACTGAGAAAGTTACAAGATTTATTGAGGGCAGAGCCAAAGACAAGAATATTATCGGAACCTACTCCATAGAAGAGCTCATAAATAACCTTAAAAAGCCAAGAAAAGTAATGCTTATGGTCAAAGCCGGACAGCCGGTTGATGATTTTATAGATCTTCTGATACCCCATCTTGAGAAAGGCGACATAATTATTGACGGAGGAAACTCCCATTTCAGGGACACTATTCGCAGAACCAGGTATGTTGAAGAAAAAGGCTTGTTATTTATAGGCGCTGGAGTTTCCGGCGGTGAAGAAGGTGCTTTAAAAGGTCCAAGCCTGATGCCCGGTGGTTCCATAGAAGCATGGCAACATATTAAGCCGATTTTTCAGACCATCTGCGCAAAGGTTGAGGATGGAACGCCCTGCTGTGACTGGGTTGGCTCAGACGGCGCCGGTCATTTTGTAAAAATGGTGCATAACGGCATCGAGTATGGGGATATGCAGCTTATATGCGAAGTTTACCATGTAATGAAAGAGCTTCTTGGCATGTCCAATCATGAGATGCATGAAGTTTTCAGGGAATGGAATGAAGGTGAGCTTAACAGCTACCTTATTGAAATAACAAGGGATATATTAATTTACAAAGATGATGACGGGGAGTATGTTCTTGACAAAATCCTTGATTCCGCCGGACAAAAAGGTACCGGAAAGTGGACGAGTGTTGCGTCTTTGGATGAAGGAGTACCGCTTACACTTATAGGGGAAGCTGTTTATGCCAGATATTTATCAGCCATGAAGGACGAAAGGGTGGCTGCGTCAAGAATTCTGTCAGGGCCGGAACCGAAATTTGAAGGTGACAAGAAAGCCTTTATCCGGGATCTGAAAGATGCCCTCTATGCCGCAAAATTAGTATCCTATGCCCAGGGGTATGCTTTATTGAAAGCTGCGGCTAAAACCTACGGATGGGATTTGAATTATGGTGATATAGCATTGATGTGGCGTGGAGGATGTATTATAAGATCAATATTCCTTGGCAAAATAAAAGAAGCCTTTGATAAAAATCCTGATTTGGACAATCTTTTACTTGATCCTTTCTTTAAAGAAAAGATAGAGAATGCACAGGCCGGATGGAGAAGAGTTGTTTCACAGGCAATGCTAAATGGAATTCCTGTGCCGGCGCTTTCTTCAGCGCTATGCTACTTTGACGGTTACAGAAGTGAAAGGCTCCCTGCAAATTTATTGCAGGCACAGCGCGACTTTTTTGGAGCCCATACTTATGAGAGAGCTGACAAAAAGCGGGGAGAATTCTTCCATACCAACTGGACAGGTAAAGGCGGGGATACCTCGGCATCCACATATAATGTATAACCTGTAACTGTTTTATTTATTCAGCTATTTTTACATGTTAATTAGCTTTATGATTGATTAATAATTTGTTGATAAATCAGAAGAAGACTCGCGGATTTTTATCTGTGAGTCTTTTGAATTGTACTGATTTTGATAGTGTATAAATACTCTTTGAAGATATTAATATCATTAATTTTTAATCTTTTTAAGATTTTTCTAAGGCCGGACATCCCCGGATATGATAAAATTAAATATGGATAAAAACTATTATTTCTTTTTTACGATATATAAGATGAAGGATAATATGTTGAAGGGAAATCCATAGATGGAAATAGATTATTCAAAGGCCTCATATATATTTGATGGGATTAAAGACGAATTTTTTCCTGCGTCAATGGTTGAGACTATTCGTTCTTTTGTGGCCATAGAAAATATCTATAGAGCCGCTATCAGAGAAATTGTAACAAAGCTTGAGAATTTTAATGATGAATTCAAATATACTAAGGACCGTAATCCCATTCATCAGATAAAAAGCAGGGTCAAAACTCCTAAAAGTATTATTGAAAAACTTATCAGAAAAGGTTTTGAGGTAAGTGTGGAATCAGCCAGAAAAAACCTCAACGATATAGCCGGTATCCGTGTGATCTGTTCCTATATTGATGATATTTATACTATTGCTGATTTGCTGTCCAGACTTGATAATATTGAGATCATAAAAACATGCGATTATATTAAAAACCCCAAACCAAACGGATACAGAAGCCTTCATCTCATTGTCAGAGTTCCCGTCATTTTGACCAAAGTGGTCGAGTATGTCACTGCGGAGATACAGATTCGCACTATTGCCATGGATTTTTGGGCAACCCTCGAACACCAGCTTGCATATAAAATCGGAAGGGACCATTCCAACGAGATTTCTGCCGAATTAAAGGCCTGCGCCGACGTCATAGCACAGACGGATTACAGGATGCAGAAGCTGTTTAATGAGATTCAGAAAAAATAACTGAATCAAGGCTTTATGCTCTCTTTGCTTTCTCCGTGTTTTACAAAAGCCATGCACAAAATTGCCAGCGCAAAAGCAATGGCTGCATAGATGAACAACGAGTTGTAATTCCCTACAAAGTCCCTTATCCATCCAAAGAGGACAGGGCTTACTATTGCGGCGCTGAAGGAAAAGAAGTAATAGTACCCTGTATATTTGCCTATGTCTTTCCATTTCGCCATCTCCACCACCATGGGCAGAGAATTTATGTTAACACAAGCCCAGAATGCTCCCCCAATCAGAAGCAGTATCCTCAGAATCCAAACATTTTCGGTAAACAGCATGGCCGGAAATAAAACCATGACTCCTGTCAGACCAGTCAGTATAGTTTTTCTTCTTCCTGCTTTTGAACCAATTATTCCTGCGGGGATGGAGAAGAACAGGAAAGTAATTGAAAACATCCCCAGCAAGAGTGAAGCATCACCGGCGGTCAGGTAATTTCCTGACGCATCTTTCAGAGTATTGGTAACATAGAGGCTGAAAAATGTCTCAACCGCATTATATCCGCAGAACCAAAAGAATATGGCAAACAGAATTAATATAAGGCTCACTTTTTTTGCGCCTTTTTCAGGGGAATCTTTCTTTTCTGTTTTTTCGGCGCCTTCTTCATTCGTTGCTTCTATTCTGTATTTGTTTTCATTTACAAAGAGTTTTAGAATCAATAACGATATGAGCATGACGGCGGCACTTGTGATGAAGGGTAGAGGCATGCCCCCTATTTTGAAAAGCATTCCTCCCATAAAGAATGAAAAAAGGCTTCCCGCTCCACCCATGAAATTGATAATGCCGTTTGCCTGGCTTCGCAGAGGTGGAGGTGTTATATCAGGCATCAGTGCCACCACCGGAGCTCGCCATGTGGACATTACAAAATTGAAAATTATAACTACCACCATTAAGGTTGCTAAAGATCCTGTAAAAGGGATCAATGCGAAGGCAACCGCGCAAATGGGAATTCCTGCCAGTATATAGGGCATTCTTCGTCCTAATCTTGTAACGGTTTTATCAGAGAGTGCCCCGAAAATTGGCTGAAATACCACGCCAAATATATTGTCAAAGGTCATTACAAATCCTATCAGCAGAGTACTTGTTAAATACCTCTCCAACAAAATGGGAACATAAGTGTTGTACATGGACCATGCAAGGGAACTTGCAAAGAACCCGAAGCCGATTAAAAATGTGTGTTTGTAATTTAATTTCATTAATTTTTCCTCCTGCGTTTGTTTTGAAGCATATTCCTGGTCCTCACTGCGGCATCCGGACAATCGGTAATAATCGCGTCCACACCTTCTTTTACCAGCCATGCAATATGCTCTTTATCGTTTACAGTCCAGGTATGTATTTTCACATTGTGTTTTTTGCATCCCTCCACAGTTTCAGGGACCATCAGAGTGAGGTAGTAGGGATGTATAGCCTCAGCTTTCAAATGACATGCGTAAAGGCAGGGATCAATCATTGCCTCCGTATAAAGTATTCCTATATTCGCCCTTGGCTCTATCTGTTTGACAAGTTTTATGCTATAGTGATTAAAGGACGAAAAAATGACTTTGTCTCTCATATTCAGACTGTTGACAAGTTCAATTGCCTTTTTTTCAATATTCCGGTACATTATCCTGTCTGTTTTAAGTTCGATATTGACAGTCAGATCATAATCCTGGGCATATTCCAAAACTTGCAACAGAGTAGGAATTCTGGCAGGGGAAAATCTGCTGAACCCTTTGGAGAAGTCAAGTTCTGACAATTGCTTGAGGGTTTTATCAATTATGCGGCCGGTTCCGTCGGAGCACCTGTCCACAGTTTCGTCATGAGCAACCACCAAGTGACCGTCCTTTGTAAGATGGACATCCAGTTCAAAGCCATCCGCTCCCATTTCCCGAGCGAGCTGGAATGCCTGCATTGTGTTTTCAGGAGCGTAGGCGGAAGCGCCTCTGTGGGCCCAAATTTTGGTCTTCATAAGCCAAGCTTCACCTGCTTTATGTTTGAACCTTTTTATATATTTTTTTATGCTTAATAAATTATATTTACCTTTTAGCGCAATGTGAAAACAATTATTATTTTGAAGTTATGTCTCAGAAATGAAATAAACCGTCCGTCATTTGCGCAACTTAGAACTGCAACCAAGGAGGCTTCTTTATGAACAATACTGACAAATTGGGACATGAAAGTGTCGGAAAGTTAATTATGTCACTGTCTGTACCTGCTATTGCAGGACAGATTGTAAATATGCTCTATAACATCGTTGACAGGATATATATAGGCCACATGCCCCGTGTAGGGGGAATTGCCCTCACAGGTGTCGGTATTACCTTCCCGATAATAATGCTTATTACTGCATTTAGTTCACTGATAGGAATGGGCGGCGCCCCGAGAGCAGCCATCAAACTTGGGGAAAACAGAAAAAACGAGGCTGAGAATATTTTAGGTAATTGCATCACTGCCCTGCTTTTAGTGTCTGTCGTTCTGACCGCAGTTTTTTTATATTTTGGAGAAAGTCTTTTGTGGTTCTTCGGGGCAAGCGGAGAGACAATTTCCTATGCTCTGGATTACCTTAATGTATACGTTATTGGCACTGTTTTTGTCCAGTTGTCATTGGGGCTTAATCCTTTTATTACAACCCAGGGACATGCCAAAACAAGTATGTTTACTGTTGTGATAGGAGCGGTTGTCAATATAATTTTAGACCCTGTTTTTATTTTCACCCTGGACATGGGGGTTAAAGGGGCGGCTCTTGCTACGATAATTTCCCAGGCTGTTTCGGCGGTTTGGGTTACAATGTTTCTTACCAGTAAGAAGTCGGTTCTGAAAATAAGAAAGTGCAATATGAAGCTGGATAATAAAATAATGACCCCGGTATTGTTTCTGGGAATGTCTCCGTTCATTATGGGAAGTACCGACAGCCTATTGAATATTACTTTTAATACTTCCCTGCAAAAATACGGAGGGGATATGGCTGTGGGAGCCATGACTATTATGGGCAGCTTAAAGCAGATTCTGTATCTTCCGGTCGTAGGCCTTACACAAGGCGCGCAGCCGATAATAAGCTATAATTACGGTGCAAAAAACAATCATCGTGTAAGGAAAGCTATAAAAATACTTCTTGTATCCAGCATGAGCTATGCGATCATATTCTGGCTTCTTATGATGCTTGCACCAAGGACTTTTGTTTCTGTGTTCAATAAAGAAGACCCTCAATTGATAGAGTTAACTGTTTGGGCAATGAGGATTTTTATGTCATCCGCTTTTTTGATAGCAGCCCAGATTGCATGTCAGCAGACGTTTATAGCCATAGGGCAGGCGAAAATCTCAGTTTTCCTTGCACTATTGAGAAAAATGGTCCTCCTGATTCCTTCCATACTTATACTGCCTGTATTTTTCGCGGATAAAACCTTTGCCGTATTTCTCGCAGAGCCTGTTTCGGATGTAATCGCAGTAACTGTGACTGTGAGCCTGTTTGCAATCCGGTATAAACAGCTATTGACCGATTAAGAGAACGGTGACAAAATATGAACTGTGCCCTGGGCTGATTTGCCAAGTACAGCGGTCTGGGGTAAAATTAAGAAAAAATTGGTTTAAGAACGGCAAGATATTGTGACTTTTAAAGGCAGGGATATTTATGGATAAACCGGTACTGGTAATAATGGCTGCAGGAATGGGGAGCAGGTATGGAGGCCTGAAGCAGATAGACCCCATAGATGACCAGGGCCATATTATTATGGACTTTTCTGTCTATGACGCAATCAGAGCAGGATTCCAAAAAGTTGTTTTTATTATTAAGAGAGAGAACCTTGAAATCTTCAAAGAAAAAATTGGCGACAGAATAAAAGATCATATTGAAGTTGAGTATGTTTTCCAGGATATTGACAATATTCCGGAAGGCTTTAGCGTTCCTGAGGGAAGGACAAAGCCCTGGGGCACCGGTCACGCCGTAGTGAGCTGTCATGGGAAAATTAAGGGGCCCTTTGCAGTTATTAATGCTGACGATTTTTACGGAAGGCATGCCTTCTCTATGATATATGATTTTCTTTCCAACAACAAAGACCAGGATAAATACAGCTATGCCATGGTGGGGTATATACTTGAGAATACCCTTACTGAATACGGTTATGTTTCAAGAGGGGTCTGCACAACAAACAGTGAGGGAAAGCTGATTGGTATAACCGAAAGAATCAGGATTGAGAAAAAAGAAGGCGGCAAGGCTTATTACACTGAAGATAACGGATTAAGCTGGGTACCCGTCGATAATGACAGTATAGTTTCAATGAATATGTGGGGGTTTACTCAAAGTATGCTGGATGAACTCAAAAACAGGTTCAGAACATTTTTTGAGGTAATTGTTCCCCAAAATCCGCTTAAAGCTGAATACTATCTGCCCGAAGTTGTGGGACAACTTCTGAAAGAGGAAAAAGCCGAGGTCCAGGTGCTCAAATCACTGGACAGATGGTATGGCGTGACCTACAAGGAAGACAAGGAAATGGTGGTAAGCGCCATTGAAAAAATGAAAAGAAATGGAATATACCCTGATAAACTGTGGGATTAGCACCTTAAATATAAAGGTATCAGGGTATCTCCTGCGGTTTTACTTCTGTGATGAAATCAGTATTATAGGGCTGCAACATTTTATTATTGTTTGCAGCCTTTAATTATTGGGCTACTGCATTCAAATGACAATTTGAAATGCATACTGCACAATCCTTGATATAGACAGGTATCACCCTCACAAAATAGTGGCAGAAGCATGGAAAACTGTTCTTGCAGCAGAAACTCAGCCTGAACATATGAGAGAGTTTTTCTTTCCTGTCAATGATGTCATAAACCCAGTTGCCCATAAGGCTTTCAAAGTTGCCGTTGCATGAGCGGTAAAGGACAAACTCCAGCTGAGCTGTTCCTTTCTCGTTTTTGGGCACAAAGAAAAGGTTGCAGGTAAACAAGATTCTTGTTGTCGGCCTATTAAGACATGTGGTGTCTATGGATATTATCCCAAGGGTTTTTGGGAGACATGTTCGGTGAGAGGTATATGCCAACGGTCTACTGTCGGGCACAGTAAAAGCAAACCCCTGTCCTGTACTGCATTCCATAATTATTTTGTCTGTCTTGCATGAACTTGTTCCACATTCAGTTAAATGTTTTTTTTTTCAATTTCGACGGTAATATGTTGTTGTTCCTCAAAGTCATTAACTTCCTCTTCATCATGTTTTTCAAATTCTGTTTCTTTTTCTGCATCTGTTACGGATTCATCTATTTCGCTTCCCATGTATTCATCGGCCGGATAATATTTTTCGGAGGTATCATAAATAGGGGCATTCAGAAAGCTGTTAATATCATAATCTTCCACCGGAAGTATATCTTTTTTTCTGATTTTCTCTTCTTCCTTTGCGGTAAGTATTTCAGGTTCATGCACATAGTATAATTCCCCGGAAACTTCATTGACGGGCTCATCTATAACGGTTTTTGTTTCGGTTTTACTATTAGTTGAAATATTGGTTGTAATATTTGTTGTTATATTATTTTCAGTTTGAATGGAAGAGGAGCTGGAACTTTTACCACACACCATTGTGGTCCAGCCTACATAGTTTTCGAAATACTTTTCCCACATTTCTTCCCATTTTATTCTCTTCGCTTTCATGATAAGGCACCTCCGGCATTCTTTACTAATCATTTTATGCCGTGGTGGCAGAAAGGTTATATATTAAGTGACGGCTAATCAGAAAGATTAGCCGTCAGAACCCCTTAATGACCCTGAGCAAAAACAGCAAGCTGGCAATTTGTCACGCAGATAGTGGCATCCTTAACGAATACCGGTCTGCATTTAACTATGTAGGTACAGCATCCCGGGCAAGTGCTGCAGTCACAATAGTCAAAGCAGAAGGATTTAGCAAATTTGTCGTCGTCCTCAATTTCGTAATTCCATGTGCCAATTACGCATTCAGGGAAGTCCTTGCAGCATCTTACAAGGTCGAATTCCAACTGAGCATGACCGTCATTGTCAGGGATAAAGTGGATTATGCTCGAGAATTCAATCTTGACTTTAGGTCTGCACAGACATGAGGTGTCCACTGTTACGTTGGCAACTGTTTTGGGAGTGCAGATACATGTTGCGTTTTCTTCCTTGCTGTTGCTGCAGTTTGCTGAGAAAGTAAATCCTCCGCCGTTTCCACATTCAAAGAGTATGGGCTTCGGAAGAGGATGGCCCGGCTCGCAGCATTTTGCACATCCGCAGTCATGATCGTCCTTTTTGTAATCATCTTTCCTGTCGTCTTTCTTGTAATCGTCTTTTTCGTACTTATCGTATTCTGGCATTATATTTAACCTCATTATGTTTGTCCTAATTTCATAATATTCTTTGGTAAATTTTTGGTTACATCATCCTGATAATTACAGACAAGTTTAATTCTAAAAAATTTTTTAAAATAGTTGGGAATACCTTAGTATTTTATGTTGAAAATAAACAGGTAAGATGTTATTATGATGCTGCTGTATTTTTTTTTAATAGTATCTGGACGTGGGCGGTCGGCTGCACGTTCTTCTTATGTCCGAAACAAATAAGCCTTTTTTTCTTGCTGGTGACAGCGGTTTATTATTGGTTAGGAAGGAAGGTAATAAATGAATAGAGGAGAACTCTTGAGAAGATGGACTATTGAGAAGTCCGAAGAATTATATGGTATAAAGAACTGGGGGGCCGGTTATTTTTCAATTTCCGAAAACGGCGAGGTTATGATTAACCCTTATAAAGAGAATAATAAAGCTGCCATTAGCATTATGGATATCATTTCCGGCATAAGGGAACGTGGCATGGATATGCCTGTTCTGTTACGTATAGAAAATCTACTGGACGCTCAGATTTCATATCTTAACAATTCCTTTGCGGATGCTATGAAAAAGCTGAATTACAAAGGTGTATACCGTGGAGTTTACCCAATCAAGGTAAATCAGCAGCAGCAGGTTGTTGAAGAAGTGACAAAATTTGGCCAGAGATATCATCATGGTCTTGAAGTGGGCAGTAAAGCCGAACTCATCGCTGCTCTTGCGGTTATGAAGGATAAGGAAGCCTGCCTTATATGTAATGGATATAAAGACGAAGAGTTTATAGACCTTGGCCTGTATGCTGTAAAAATGGGATTCAAGCTCTTCTTTGTGATAGAGATGCCCGGTGAGGCTGATATAATACTTGAACGTTCACGCGCATTGGGGATTGAACCAAATATCGGGATACGAATCAAACTGGCGGCAAGAGCCGGTGGCCACTGGACCGAATCAGGCGGAGACAGAAGTATCTTTGGCCTGAGCATGTCTGAAGTCATATCCCTTGTGGATATGCTCAAAGAAAACAATATGCTCAACTGCGTTAAATTGCTGCATTATCATTTGGGATCCCAGATACCGAATATTCGGGATATTCGTGCTGCAGTAATTGAGGCTGCCCGTGTTTATGCCGAACTGGTCAGGGAAGGTGCCCCCATGGGTTATCTTGATCTGGGTGGCGGACTTGCAGTGGACTATGACGGTTCAAATACCAATTACACAAACAGCCGCAACTATACTGTTGAAGAATATTGTACAGACATAGTGGAAGCGGTAATGGCAACGCTTGATCCCTTTGAAATACCCCATCCTGTAATTATTACTGAATCGGGAAGAACTACTGTCGCTTACCATTCTGTTTTGATTTTCAATGTTCTTGATGTGGCAAGATTTGAGGAATACGAAATTCCGGCAACGTTGGATGAGGATATGCCTGAACAGATAAAGAATCTGTTTGATGTATGGAAAAGCCTGACGCTTAAGAATATACAGGAATGCTACAACGACGCGCTGTATTACAGGGATGTTATCCGTGAAATGTTTAAGCATGGAACCATAAGTCTCAGAGACAGGGCATTTTCAGAAAAGATTTTCTGGAATATTATCCATAAGATAGCCAAGGAGAAATCCAAGCTTAAAAATCCTCCTCCGGATCTGGGTGAAATTGAAAGCGCAATTGCGGATATTTACTACTGCAATTTCTCCGTATTCCAGTCCATTCCGGACAGTTGGGCAATCGATCAGCTCTTTCCCATCATGCCGCTGCACCGTTTGCTTGAGGAACCTAAGAACAATGCAGTAATTGCTGATATCACCTGCGATTGTGACGGTAAGATAGATCATTTCATAGATCTTCACGATGTACGTAATACCTTGCCGCTGCATGATGTAAACAATGGGGATGATTATTACCTTGGAGTATTCCTGGTTGGAGCATATCAGGAAACTTTGGGTGACCTCCATAACCTGTTTGGCGATACAAATGTGGTGAGTGTAAAAATAAGCCCGGATGGCAGTTTTGATTTCGTCAGAGAAATTCACGGTGACAGTGTGGCGGATGTGTTGGCATATTCTGAATATGAACCCAGTTATATGCTTGTAAAGTTCAGAGAAAAAGCTGAGCAAGCAGTACGTGAAGGATTAATTACAGCAAGCGAGAGAAAGAATATCGTGCAGGCTTATGATGAAGGCATGCGCGGATATACTTATTACGAACGCTAAACAGAGGAACTAAAAATTATATTGTTATTTTTGGCCGGCAATGACATAAGCTATATGTTGATTGCCGGTTTTATTTATTTAACTTTCAATTGGAATACATTGGAAGAAAAGTACAGGATTTTTAATGTATGTGATATAATTTTATAAGTAATAACTAAGAAAAGGGTGATCGTGTGGATATTCAGAAATTGAGAGAGATTATCGACTCGTCCGACAACATAGTTTTTTTTGGTGGGGCAGGAGTATCTACAGCAAGTAACATTCCCGATTTCAGAAGTGCCGACGGACTTTACAGCGAAAAGACAAACACCCATTATTCACCCGAAGAAATGCTTTCTCATGACTTCTTTATTTCTCATACAAAGGAATTCTTTAATTTTTACAGATCCAAAATGATATACCGGGACGCAAAACCAAATGATGCCCATATTACACTGGCCAAATTAGAAAAAGCCGGAAAACTGAAAGCGGTTATTACCCAGAATATTGACGGACTTCATCAAATGGCGGGAAGCCAGAACGTTCTTGAGCTTCATGGCTCTGTACACAGAAATTACTGCATGAAATGCGGAAAGTTTTTTGATTTGGATTATATCTTAAGTACTGATGATATTCCCAAATGTGATAATTGTGGAGGAACAGTCAAACCAGATGTTGTGTTGTATCAGGAAAGCCTTGACTACGATGTACTGGAATCCTCCATTAATTATATATCCAAAGCTGATGTTTTCATTGTCGGAGGAACTTCCCTGTCGGTATATCCGGCAGCCGGTCTTGTAAACTACTACAGTGGTAATAAAATGATATTGGTTAACAAAACTCCGACAGCCTATGACAACAGAGCTGACCTTATTTATTATGGCAATATTGCTGAAATATTCAAAGACATAGGATAATAACAAAGACTAACATCATAAGGATTTTAATTTCATCTTCATTACTGCGGGGGACAGATCAGTGAGGGCAATAGCGAAAATAAGGAAAAAGTATAACTGGAAGAATATCGCAGGTTGGATTCTTCTGATTACACTGATATTATCCATTATTTATTCTGTTGTACAAATAGTTCGTTCACCGGCAGAGCCCCATGGGGACGAATATGAGAAACTTAAAAGTGATTATGTGCTTATGCTGACCCAGTGTATCCTGGGTCTTATAGTAATGTTTATACCTTCTATTATTGAGCGCAGATGGTCCATTGACATTCCAAATTATATGGAAATTCTGTACTTTATCTTTTTGTATTGCGCCATATACCTGGGTGAGGTGCGGAATTTCTATTATCTGATACCCTATTGGGATACCATACTTCATGCTTTCAGTGGTGCAATGCTGGGTGCTCTGGGTTTTACATTGGTGAGCATACTCAATGATTCAGCAAAAATAAAAATTGTTTTGAGCCCCTTTTTTGTTTCTTTGTTCTCTTTTTCATTTGCGTTGGCATCAGGCGCCATCTGGGAGATTTATGAATATGCTTTTGACGGTTTTTTATCTTTAAATATGCAAAAATTTGCCCTGGAAGATGGTACTTTGCTTATAGGACGTGCGGCTCTTTCAGATACCATGCAGGATCTTATTGTAGATGCAATAAGTGCATTGGCAGTTGTTACCGTCGGTCATTTTACCATAAAAAAGAAGTACGCTAATAAAAAGATCGAAATACAGGAACCGCAGGATGTAGGTTAACCTGGTCAGGCTAAATTTAGAAAAATGGATTTTTATACGGTATTCTGTCGTGAATAACCGACCCTTGTCTGAAAGATAATAAAGAAAAAAGAGAAAAGGAGTCGATTTGAATGGGTAAAAGACCAAAACCGGACGACAGAAGAGATAATGTGGAGAAAATCCAGAGAAATATTAATAATACCATTGAAAACATTGAGGCTGCCGAGGATATGATGGCAAAAACCGATAATCCCGAACAAAGACGCCAGATTCAGGAAAAGAATGAGAGAAGGAGAGAGGCACTGAAAGGCATGCGGGAAGAAATCAGGGATGAAGCTCTCGCAAGGGAAAGGGATTACCAATAAACTATAACGACAAGCAAAGTGACTAATGAAATTTGTAACTTTATGGAGTGCAGAGAAATCTGCACTCTTTTTAATATTTCCATTAAGAAATTAACTATGCACAATCAGTAATTACCCCCTATAAAGAATTGACTATAACCTCTTAAGAATTTGCACTTTTTTGTTGCATAACTTCATTGTGTTAACGTGATTGTTTTAGTATAATTATTAATTATTTACGCTCACAGGAGGAGACATATGTTTGGTGACAAAATGCAGATTATAGTAGCCATGACAGTATATATGGCAGTAGTTATCGGTATAGGTTTGTATTATGCAAGGCGTGCCAGTGAGAGCAGCAGCAATTATCTGATAGGAGGAAGATCTTTAGGCCCATGGGTTACAGCTATGGGGGCCGAGGCATCGGATATGAGCGGATGGTTATTGATGGGTCTTCCCGGTGTCGCTTATTGGGTAGGATTAAGCGATGCAATCTGGACTGCAATAGGACTGTTTATTGGTACATATCTCAATTGGCTCCTTGTGGCTAAAAGACTTCGCGGCTATTCCGCACTTGCCGGAGATTCTATCACCATACCTGATTTCTTCAGTAACAGGTTTAAGGAAAAGAAAAAAATAATTATGACAATAGCGGCGCTGTTTATACTCATATTTTTCGCAGTATATGCAAGCAGTTGCTTTGTTACGGTCGGAAGACTGTTCAGTACTCTGTTTGGCATAAAATATCACTATATGATGGTTCTGGGCGCTGTGTTTGTTGTGTTCTACACCTTTATCGGAGGATTTCTGGCTGAGAGTGCATCCGACTTCATGCAGGGTGTAGTAATGGTTATTTCGCTTACTGTAGTATTGGTTTTTGGTATTAAATATTCCGAGGTATCCAGGCTGTAGTCGAAAACGCCAAATCCATACCCGGATTTTTTGATTTCTTCGGAATAGCACAGCCCGAACTTGCAGACGGCGTTCAAAAAGTAACCGAAGCGGGTAAACCGGTCTTTGGTGAAGCAGGAGAATATGGTTTTCTTACTATAATTTCAACGCTTTCATGGGGCCTGGGCTACTTCGGAATGCCACAGGTATTGTTGAAATTCATGGCTATTCGTGACGGCAATGAGCTTAAACTGTCAAGAAGAATTGCAACCGTATGGTGTGCCATTTCTCTTCTGGCTGCCGTTGCCATAGGAATTATAGGAAGGTCATTGTATCCCGATACTTTCTTAAGACAGAGCGATGCGGAAAATATCTTTGTGCTTCTGTCAACCACATTTTTCCCGCCACTTCTTGCAGGTGTTGTAATGGCAGGAATTCTGGCGGCAACCATAAGCTCTTCTGATTCTTACTTGCTTATTTCAGCGTCGGCTTTTTCCAAAAATATTTATCACGGCCTTATGAAAAAGGATGCCGACGACAAGACTCTGTTGCGTGTCACAAGAATTACCCTTCTTGTTATATCATTGATAGCAATCCTTATTGCTCTTGATGAAAACAGCATTATTTTCAAGGTGGTTGCATTTGCCTGGGCAGGATTCGGCGCAACTTTCGGTCCAATCATGCTGTTTTCATTATTCTGGAAGAGGACTACAAGGGCGGGAGCTATTGCAGGCATGGTGACAGGAGGAAGTATGGTGTTTATATGGTACTTCCTGATAAAACCCCTGGGCGGAGTCTTTGGAATATATGAATTGCTCCCGGCATTTGTGCTTTCCTGTATAGCAATTCTTGTCGTTTCATTGCTGACAGAAGAACCGTCCGAAGAAATTATTAAGGAATTTGAAGCGGTGAAAAATCTTTAAGGCGAATGAGACAAATATTTTCATGTTAAGTGCAAAGGCTCTGCTTTTTACGCGTCCTCGGCTCAGGAAAATCTAAACAGTACAAGTGGCACAGTCTTTAAGCAATCCGCAGGCGAAGGCAAAAAGCTGTTGGCGAAATGCGAAGTTCGATTGGGGGCGAACGACAGGACGTCGATCGAGCGGCGCTTGCCCGGACGGCAAGTTCGCCCGCGTACCCCAAGAGAGCAAGTATTGAGCCTTACAGCTTTCCTGAGCTGAGGACGCGTAAAAGACTGTGCCACTTGCACATATACATTGCTTTTTGCCTTACGCCAAATTTCCCATTGCCTTTTCCAGCATCAGCCGTATCCGGTTAATCTGGTTGACTTCGCTTGCACCCGGATCATAGTCAACTGCCACAATATTTGCCTGGGGATAAATATCCTTGAGCTTTTTCAACATTCCTTTTCCTGTAATATGATTGGGAAGGCAGGCAAAGGGCTGCATGCAGATGATATTGTGAGCGCCGTCCTCTATTAACTCCACCATTTCAGCGGTCAAAAGCCACCCTTCTCCAGAATGATTGCACAGTGAAACAATGTTTTTGACACTTTCAGAAAGCTGGTGAATGGTAAGTGGCGTTTTAAATCTTTTGCTGTCCTTAAGAGCCATGCGCATATCATCCCTGTAGCTTTCAACCCAGTTTATGAACATGTTTCCCAGCAACCGCTGAGTTTTTGTTCCGGAAAGATAGCGGTAGTTGAATTCCCTTCCGTATGCGCAGTAAAGGAAGAAATCGGTCAAACCCGGGACAACCATTTCTGCGCCAGCCTTTTCAATAAAATCTACCATATTGTTGTTGGCTGTCGGATGATACTTGACCAGTATTTCTCCGACCAATCCCACTTTTGGCTTCCATTCGTTTCGCATTTTTATATTTTCAAAGCTCAATACTATCTCTTTCAGGTTCTCCCGGAAAGTTTCACGGTCGCCGTCCCGCAAATTGCTTTTGATTCTTTCCATCCACATTCTGAACACGAGGTCTGACTGCCCTTTTATCTTTTCATAGGGCCGTACCCGCAAGAGAAGTTTCATCAGCAAGTCTCCGTAAATCATTCCCATTATGGCTTTTTTGACCAGTCGGGGAGTCAATTTAAAGCCGGGGCTTTTTTCCAGACCGGACACATTCAAAGATATTACAGGTATATCCTGAAATCCGGCAGAATGAAGGGCTTTTCTTAATAGCGCAAGGTAATTGCTGGCTCTGCATGGCCCACCGGTCTGGCTGATAATTACAGCGGTCTTTTCTCTTTCATATTTTCCTGATTTCAAAGCCTTCAGTATCTGCCCAATAACTATAATGGCAGGATAGCATGAGTCGTTATTTACATATTTCAGACCTTCATCAATATCGTCCTTCTCAAACGAGGAAAGAATCTCAAAATTGTATCCTTCAGACCTTGCAGCTTCCTGTATAAGTTCAAAATGTATGGGAGCCATTTGAGGGGCGAGGATGGTGTACCCTTTCTTTCGCATTTCTTTTGTAAATACAGGTTTTTTCTGCTTTTCGGAATCCTTTATAATTTGCTTAATTTCCGCTCTTTTCTCCATGGCCGCTTTAAGTGACCTTAACCTGATTCTCACAGCCCCAAGATTGTTTACTTCATCAATTTTAAGCATGGTATAGATCTTTCCGGCTGAATCAAGTATTTCCTTTGCCTGCTCTGCCGCAACCGAATCAGGGCCGCAACCGAATGAGTTGAGTTGTACAAGTTCCAGATTATGCTGCCTTGAAACAAAATCTGAGGCTTCGTACAACCGTGAATGATACATCCATTGGTCCAGAACGCGCAACGGCCTCTTCACCCTACCCAGATGGGCTACCGAATCCTCGGTAAAAACAGCAAGCCCAAGGGATGTCAGAAGTTCAGGTATGCCATGGTTTACTTCCGGATCAAGGTGATAGGGCCTTCCTGAAAGCACAATTCCCTTCAACCCCTTTTTATTGATATAATCCAAAGTTTCTTCGCCCTTTTTCCTAATATCTTCCTTGAATCTTTGATCTTCCTGCCATGCCTTTTCAACAGCCCGTTCTATTTCCGTTAAAGTAATCCCCATGTCCTGGAATTCTTCAAAGAGCCTCTGGGTAAGTCTTTTTTTATTGTCATAGGGAAGAAAGGGATTGCGGAACTTTACGCCGTTTTCATAGAGTGTATCCATATTTGCTTTTATAACCTCGGGATAGCCCGTTACCATGGGGCAATTATATGAATTGTCGGCATTTTTGTATTCCCTTCTTTCCATGGGGATGCACGGGTAAAATATATGCCTGATTCCCTGGTTGATGAGGGAGGCAATATGTCCGTGGACAAGCTTGGCAGGATAGCAGGCTGTATCTGAAGATATGGTATCCATACCAATTTCATAAATTTTTCTTGTAGAAGCGGGAGACAGTATTACCCTGAAACCAAGCTCTGTAAAGAAAGTGAACCAGAAAGGGTAGTTCTCGTACATGTTAAGCGCTCGGGGAATTCCGATAACCCCGCGGCAGGCTTTATCCTCGGGCAACGGTTTATATCCGAACAACCTTTTCAGCTTATAATCATACAAGTTCGGAATGTTTCGTGATATATCGTTACCTGCACCTTTTTCGCACCGGTTGCCAGTTATGAATTTCCTGCCGTCACCAAATATATTTATTGTAAGAAGACAGTTGTTGGTGCATTTGCCGCATCTTGAAGCCCTGGTCTCCCAGGAAAAACTCTTTAAGGATTCAGGGCCAATCAAAGATGATTTCTGCTCATTTTTGCACTTTTTTCTTGCCAGAAGGGCAGCCCCGAAAGCACCCATAAGTCCGGCAATATCAGGCCTTACCACTTCTTTTCCGGTAGTAAGCTCAAAACACCTTAGAATTGCATCATTCAAAAATGTACCGCCCTGAACTATTATTTTATCGCCCAAATCAGAAGGATCTTTTATTTTGATGACTTTATGGAGGGCATTTTTAATGACCGAATAACACAGACCGGCAGAGATATCGTCCACCGATACGCCTTCCTTTTGGGCTTGCTTCACCTTGGAATTCATAAATACGGTGCATCTTGAACCAAGATCGGCAGGTGTTTTGGCATTGATGCCCCTTTTTACGAAATCCTCAATATCCATATCCAGAGTTTTTGCAAAAGTTTCTATGAAAGAGCCGCAGCCCGATGAACAGGCTTCATTGAGCATGACATTGTCAATAATCCCATCCCTGACCTTCATGCATTTCATGTCCTGACCGCCGATATCCAGAATGAGCTCTACTCCGGGCAGGAAATGTTCTGCAGCAGTATAATGGGCGACTGTTTCAACTTCTCCCATGTCACAGGATAAAGCAGCCTTAACAAGCTGCTCTCCATAGCCTGTAACTGCTGACCAGGCAATTTCCGCTCCATCAGGAAGAACTGAATAGATTTCATTTAAAATCTCGACAGCAGAGGAAAGAGGGCTACCTTCATTGTTCATATAACGGCAGTACAAAAGATTTGCATTTTCATCAATCAAGACGGCTTTGGTGGTTGTTGAGCCTATATCAAGACCAAGGAAGCATTTTCCCTTATATTTGCCCAGTTCGTTCCTTGAAACTTTGTTTTTTCTGTGCCTGTCAATAAACTGCCGGTATTCGCTCTCATCCTTGAACAGGGGCTCAAGTTGTCCCACTTCGAAGTCAAAATTGTTTTTTTTCGCGCATAATCTTCTATAGAGTGATTCAAAAGTAAACTTTACGTTACTTTCTCCTGCGGTAGAAGAATTCTGGGTTGTGCCAGGATTTTTTCCCGATTTTGACTCAAGCGCCGCTCCAATGGCCATGTATACCTGGGCTTTGTCAGGTACAATAACTTCCTCGTCTTTAAGACCTAAAGTCTCTTTAAATCTCAGCCTGAGCTGGGGAAGAAAATAAAGAGGACCTCCCAGAAAACCAACCTTTCCCTTTATTTTTCTCCCGCAGGCAAGTCCTCCGATGGTTTGATTGACAACCGCCTGGAATATGGAGGCTGCGATATCCTCTTTCTTTGCCCCTTCATTGAGGAGGGGTTGTATGTCGGTCTTTGCGAAAACTCCACATCTTGCAGCAATAGGATAGATTTCTTTGAAATTTTCAGCAAGGCTGTCAAGCCCTTTGGCGTCTGTTTTCAGCAGAGCAGCCATCTGGTCTATGAATGCGCCGGTACCACCGGCACAGATGCCGTTCATTCTTTGATCCACCTGCTTGCTGAAAAAAGTGATCTTAGCGTCCTCTCCGCCTAATTCTATGATGACGTCAACCTCAGGTAAAAATCTTTTAACTGCCTTGCTTCCTGCGATAACCTCCTGAACAAATGGAAGGCCGAAGTGTTCGGCCACTGCAAGGCCACCCGATCCTGTAACCGCAACTGTGGTTCTGGCGTCCTGAAATTTATCCTTAAGTTCCAGGCAGATTTCTTTCAGGGTTCTGAATAAATCCGAATAGTGCCTGCGATAGCTGTCAAATACCAGATTGTCGTTTTCATCCAATACTGCAATTTTAACTGTTGTAGAGCCAACATCTATACCAAGATGATATTCGCGTCTGCAATCTTTCTCTTTCATATCAGAAAAAGTGCTTTCCTCCTTAACAAAATATGTTGAAAAGGACCAAACTTTAAGTAGTATAACCATGTTGTTGAGGATAAAACCTATAAGACCGGCAAGCGGGAAATTGAGCCATATATTATTAACAACTCCAAAACCATTAAAACGACAAAGAAGTTCATCGTGGAAAGAGATAGTGAACCGTGCTATAATAGCTTAATAGGGGGATAAGAGGGATGAATTATGAACAGGATTGACAGACATCAAAAATTCAGGAAGTACCCGATTTACATATTGATATTTGTTTTGATTTTTTCAGTATTTTCTCCTGTTCTCAGCCGTGGGCAGGCAGAGTCCTCCACGTCCTTTGAAGAGACTTTGGAGCAAATCTCTGAAGATGAAAAGGCCATTGTAGAAGACCTCTTTATCTTATCCCAGGAAATTGAAGGTATGAAAGCGGAAGAAGAAAAAGCAGGCAGGGAGATTGAATTGCTCAGTAAAGAAATATCTGAGCTTGACAAGTCCATTAATGCCCGCCAGAAACAATTCGACGAACAGTTAAGTATACTTGAACAGGTTCTTGTCGCTTATCAGAGGCGGGGCCCCGCTACCTTTATTGAGACCCTCCTTAATTCCAAAAACCTTTCCGATTTTATTAAAAATATCAATGTCATCAGGGAATTGGCCCACAATACCGATAAGCTTCTTTCCGACCTTCAGGAAGAGAAGAATCTCCTTACAGCAGAAAAGAACAAGCTGAATGAAAATATGAATATGCTTGCTGAAAAACGAAAAGAGCTTAAAGCAGCAATTGAAAGCAAAACAAGGCTCAAAGAGGAACAGGAAGCATACTTAAACTCGCTGAAAGAGAAACGGGAATACTTTGAACAACACCTCCACAGTATGGAGAAGATGTGGGAAGATATAAAAATCCTGTTTTCCAAGGTTGTCGAAGAATATACCATGATAATTTCCAACGGGTATTTTCCGCTGGAAGACTTTAATATAAGATACGGGCTCACTTCCATCAAAGGTGCAATATATGACCACAGAATAAATGCCGTATTGGAAGTGTATTCAAAACTGCCGAAGCTGAAGTTTGATTTTTCACCCGGGGAAGTGTTGGTGGAAATCCCCGAAAAGAAACTAAGCCTGAAAGGCACCTTTGAAATAGCAAATGAAAGTTCCCTGAATTTTGTACCCAGCCAGGGAACCTTCCATGGGATGGAACTTAAGGATTCATCATTAAAGGAATTGTTCCGGGACGGTTACCTTGCGATTGATTTCTCAGGTTTGGTTGGATCAGTAAAAATTAAGTCTATCGAAATAAAAGACGGGTATATAGAATTTGAGACTTCTTCATTCTTCTGATGCATCATAAATGGAGGAAGAAACATGATTTTGGCGAAAGACGTATCTCTAACTTACATAGACGGGACAAAGGCTCTGAATAATATCAGCCTGAGTATTGGAATGGGGGAACTTGTATATATTACAGGCCCCAGTGGTTCAGGAAAGACAAGCCTTCTAAAATTATTGATGGGCGTTGAATACCCGACTTCGGGTTTAATTTCCGTTCTGGGGCAGGAGATAAGGAGGGAACAGAGCCGGAATATCAGAAAAATGAGGAAGGCTGTTGGCCCGGTTTTTCAGGATTTCAGGCTTATTAAAGGCAGAACGGCTTTGGATAATGTAATGATGGGACTCAGGTTTTTGGGCTTTTCTCACAAAGAAATGAAGGAAGAAGCCGTAAAAGCTCTTACCGAAGTAGGGCTTGAACACAAAATAACTTCCCCCGTTGAAAACCTGTCATGGGGCGAGGCTCAGAGGGTTGCCATAGCGAGGGCGGTTGCCAGAAAACCCGCTTTAATTCTGGCTGATGAGCCTACAGGAAACCTTGATTCATCAAATGCAATCAATATTCTGAATCTGCTGACATCCCTTAAGAAAGAGAACACCACAGTTATCATAACCACCCATGCCACGCATCTTATAGAAAGCCAGAAGAACGCTGTGTTTATAAAACTGAAGGATGGCGACATTCTTGACGTGATACGGGGGTAATATTCAATGAGGTTGATTTTATCCAATACAGGCTACTTTTTTAAGGAAATTAAAAACATAATCAAGACAAACCTTCTGTCCAATATATTCTCTTTTGTGGGCACTTTTCTTATACTTTTTATTCTTGCCATGGTTGTGGCAGGCTGGAATATCAGTAACAGCCTGGTTCAGATGCTGAAAGACGAGGCTGAAATCAGTGCTTATTTTGATGAAAGTATCAGCCTCAGCGACTATGATAAACTTTCAGCCCAGTTAAGAGAGCTTGAAGGAGTTCTTAATGTACGAGTAGTTGATGAATCTGAAGCATACGAAAAAATGAAAAATGTATTGGGCAATGAAGCAGAAATTCTTGGCCTTTTTGAGGACAATCCCTTTGAAGCATATTTGGAAGTAAGAATTGAGCTTGATGAGGCAGGCAGACTAACTGAGGAGATACAGGGCATAAGGGGCATCCGGTATGTCAGGGATAACAGGGAAGTCCTGAAACAAATAGAAGGTATAGTAAGCACTTTGAACTCAATTGGTTTTCTGATTATTGCCGCAGTTGGGATAACAACGCTTGTTATCATATCCCATCTGATAAGACAGGGAATATACAACAATATGCATCAAATCCAGACTCTGAAGCTCTTAGGAGCATCGGATACTTTTATCGGATTTCCCTTTTTTATGGTCGGGCTTTTAATAACCCTCGGAGGGGGGTTACTTGCAAGCATTATTATGGTACTGCTTATCAATACCGGGTTTGCCCAAATGTCGGGCTCCATTCGCTTTATTCCGCTTCCGCCTGAGGCAGAGCTTGTTCAGACTGTGGTTGCTGTAATTTTGTCAGTAAGCGCAGTTCTTGGAGTTTTAGGCAGTCTTTTTGGCCTTACTTCCATAAAGGAGGATACAAGTTCGGCAAAGAATTAGTTTTATTTGTAAGAATCTGAAATATTCTTTTACCATTATCAATAGGTTTCCATAGTTAAATTTCCTGTTTGAATTTCGAAATCACTGCTTGAGGCAGTGATTTTTTTGCATTTTAGTGGAACTATAAGTTAAAAATAATTCTGTTTAAGAGGTATCATCAGGTGATTTTTCATAAAGGTATATTCGACAGTCTAAGCTTTATAGACAAACTGAGCCATGAGGAAAAGCAGGAGCTAAATGAAGCAATTAAAAGAGGGTTTGAAGCTCTACTTCCCAACCAAAATTATTTCACATTAAAGCTTATGGAATTGTGCGAGAGGTACGGGGAGGAAGATTCGTCCTTTGCGATAATGCTTATAGACATAAATGACCTGAAATATATAAATGACACACTTGGTTTTGAGACAGGAAACCAACTGATGATTGAAATTAGCCGGAGAATTAATGATTTTTTCGGGAAGGAAGCATTTATTTGCCGCTATTCATGGGATCAGTTCGGAGTTGCGCTTAAATCAGGTTCCATGAAGGAATGGGAGGGCCAGGCAGAAGGTTTAATTAACCTTTTTAAAAATGATTTTAGGATTGGAAAATACAATTTAATCGTTGGAATCAATGTAGGGATGAGCATTTATACCCAAGACGCAGATAATGCGGAATCCCTGCTGAAATGCTCCAACATCGCACTCTTAAGGTCCAAACGTGAAGGGAAGAACAGGTATGTCTTTTATTCATCGAACATAGGAGTCATTGACTACAAGCATTTTGCCCTGAGAAATGACCTTCATAAATCAGTAGAAAACATTGAGCTGAGAGTATATTACCAGCCGTTGGTAAATCTGAGCAACAACGATATTCTCGGAGCAGAGGCATTAATAAGGTGGCAGCATCCGAACTGGGGTATGATACCACCTGCAGAGTTTATTCCCATAGCGGAAGAAACCGGATTTATCATTAATATGGGGAAATGGCTTTTAAGGGAAGTATGTAGAGATTACAGCCATTGGATGGCCAGGCGATTAAAGCCCATAAAAGTGGCTGTCAACTATTCACCGGTCCAGTTTTTTGAAGAAAATTTTGTGGATAATATACTTGAAATTACGGAAGAGTTTGGCCTTAATCCGCGCTTTCTGATAGTCGAGCTCACAGAAAATGTGCTTTTGAAATACCCCGAAAAGACAATAGCCGATATTAATAAACTCCATGAATCGGGAATACAAGTGGCGCTTGATGATTTCGGGACCGGTTATTCATCCCTCTCTTATCTGGGGTCACTCAATATTGACATTGTCAAGATTGACAGATCCTTTATTAAAAACGCCATTTCACACCCAACATCAGAAATCATAACCAGGAATGTCATAAGACTTGTGCGGGAGCTCAAACTTAAAATTTGCGCGGAAGGAATCGAGAATTATGAACAATTGGTTTATTTGCGCAGTCTCAACTGCTATACCGGCCAGGGTTATTTATTCAGCAAGCCGGTACCTTCGGAAAAATTCGATATGATTCTTGAAGAAGGAAAATGTACCCCCGCAGAATTGTCAAATCGCTAATTCAACGGAGAGGAAGCTGAATGAACAGAAATACGGCTCATAACAAGGAGAATATTAATTATAACGAACTGTTCCGGATTTTTATCGATGCGGTGGACGACTTTGTTTTTTTGAAGGACGAGAACTTACGGTATGTTTTTGTCAATGAAAAACTTGAGAAACTCTTCGGCAAACCACAAAACGAGATTATAGGGAAAAGTGATGATGAACTTGAAGAAAATGAGTTAATTAAAGCAATCCGGAGTACTGACGTTACAGTTCAGCAAGAGGGGATTTCAGTTTCCGAGGCAATAAAATTTGGGGATAAAATCTATCAGTCAAAGAAGTTCCCGGTCAGGTTCCTTAACGGAAAATTTGGAGTAGGAGGTTTTATTGAGGATATAACCAAAAAATACCGAAACGAACGAAAGAGCAGGAAGGCCCTCGAAAGGAACATGATTCTTGTTGATATAATGAGCAGAAAATATGATTCCATTGAGGAACACTTTGACTACGCATTAAACAAGCTTATAAGGCTTACTGACAGCAAGTATGGATATATTTTTCTTTACAGCGAGGAAGATAAGGAGTTTACCTTGCAATCCTGGTCTGAAGGAGTAATGGCCGAGTGTGCGTTAATAGAAAAACTATCCAGGTACCAGCTTTCCAAAATGGGACTTTGGGGGGAAGTGGTACGTCAGAGAAGGCCAATTGTCATAAACGATTTCCAGAGCCCCAACCCTCTGAAAAGGGGTTATCCTGAAGGACATGTGCCATTAACCAAATTCATGTCGGTACCAATTTTCATAGATAACAGGATAGTTGCCACTGTAGGCCTTGCCAACAAGGAAGAAGACTATGACGATGATGATATTTACCATGTCACTGCCCTGATGCACGGGGTGTGGAACCACAAGGAAAGACAGGAAGCCTTCATGCAAATGAAAAAATACAATGACGAGGTTATACACCTGAGTTATCATGATGCCCTCACAGGCCTGTATAACAGAAGGTTCTTTGAGGAGGAGGTAAAGAGGCTGGACACTCAAAGGAATCTTCCTTTATCGATAGTTATGGGGGATGTAAATGGCCTTAAAATGGCCAATGACATATTCGGCCATGAAGCCGGAGATATGTTGTTGAAAACTGCTGCCCAAATTATGAAAAAATGCTGCAGGGCAGATGATATTATTGCAAGATGGGGTGGCGATGAATACATCATCTTGCTGCCTAAAACAACCACAGAAGAAGCCGAAAAAATTGCCCGAAGAATTAAAACCTCACTTGCAGAAACTAAAATTTATGCCATTTATGGCAGCATCTCAATCGGCTGCGGGACAAAACATTTTGCTCATGAAGATATTCAGAGGGTGATAGAGGCTGCCGAAGAAAAAATGTATCTGGAAAAAACGCTGGGTAGTAAAAAATTCAATAAACAGATTATAAAAGAAATAATGGACACCCTCATTACAATCCTGCCCGGAGCCGAAGACCATTTCAGACGGGTGAGCATATTGTCCGGAAAAATTGGTGAGAGATTGGGTCTTCCCGAACACGAGCTCAATAAACTCAAAAGCGCAGCACTGTTACATGATATAGGATTAATAGCCATAGACAGAAAAATTCTTGGAAAGAAAGGAAACTTTACTGAAAATGATATGGAAAAGTTCAGACAATGCCCTGTAATTGGCTTTAGAATCCTGAACTCCTCTCCTGATGCTTTAGAGCTTGCGGAGTATGTATTGAGCCATCAGGAAAGGTGGGATGGAACAGGTTACCCCAAGGGTTTAAAGGGTGAAGAAATTCCTTTCCTGTCACGAATAATTGCTCTGGCGAAAAAATATGACCAGAGCCGGCACGGTTTTATGTGCAATGAAAAAATGAGTGTGAATGAAGCCGTAAAATATATCCGGGACAATTCAGGAATCCTGTTTGACCCTAAGGTAGTAAGCGCATTTATAGATGTTATTTCGAACTTATCTTTCGACGATTCCGGTCTTTAAGACCTGGATGTGATTAATTTATTAACAGTAATTAAGATTAATCAGTTATTCAGCTCAATTACAAATAATTTTTTCAAAATGCGGCATAAGCCGCATAAAAGATATATAATAAAGTTGGGACAGAGAAAAGAGTCTGAACCTGTTGTCATATTAAGGTGTCTAATTTGACAGAAAGAATATTTGCAGAATTGGAGGCATCGATATGAAAAAAAGTATCAGCATAATTTTATTGGTTTTTGTTTTGATTTTGACCGCAGCATGCGGAAGGCTTGATACCCCTAAGAATAATGAAACAGCTACACCCGACGGGCAAATCAACAATGGTGAGGCAACTTCCGGGCCTGATGAAAATATGGAAGAAACACCTGCCGTATCTGAAGAAGACAGAGTGCGTATTGTGAAGGAAAGGGCGGATAAAGCGCTTGAACTTATCAAGGCTTATGATATGGACGGACTTTCTGAGATGGTCCATCCTGAAAAGGGTGTCCGTTTTACTCCTTACGGGTATGTTGATTTGAAAAATGACCTTGTGTTTACCAAAGAAGAGGTTGCAAAACTTGGAACAGATACAAAGAAATATGTCTGGGGCAGCTATGATGGCACAGGCGACCCTATTGGACTTACTTTTGCGGATTATTACAAGCAGTTCATATATGACGTGGATTTTGTAAATGCCGAGAAGACAAGCGTCAACGAAAGGCTGGGAAAGGGTAATTCAATTGATAACAGCGCTGAAGTATACAAGGATGCTTATGTAGTGGAATATCATTTTTCAGGCTTTGACACGAAATACGAAGGTATGGACTGGAAAAGCTTAAGGCTGGTATTGTCAGAATATGATGGTACGTGGTATATTGTTGGAATAATCCATGACCAGTGGACAATTTAGTACTGGGTGCGATTTACGCACTCCATAAAAGATATAGAGAGGATTATTATGTCAATCGATCGGAACGAAACAAGAAATCTTATTATGCTCACAGACTTCTATGAGTTTACAATGGCGAATGGCTATTATCTCAATGGTTTTGCAGATAAAGTAGCCTGTTTTGACTTGTTTTTCAGGAAGATTCCTGATGGCGGGGGATTTGCTATTTTTGCGGGTCTGGAACAGGCCATTGAGTTTTTGGACAATTTAAAATTCAGTGATGAAGATATTCAGTATTTAAGAAGCAGGAACCTCTTCACGGAAGATTTTCTGTCCTATCTTAAGGATTTCAAATTTTCCTGCGACGTATGGGCGGTTCCTGAGGGAACACCTGTATTTCCGGGCGAACCTTTAGTGACTGTAAAGGGTCCAATTATCCAGGCACAGCTCATTGAGACAATGCTTCTTCTTACAATAAACCACCAGAGCCTTATTGCTACCAAGGCCAACAGAATAGTAAGGGCGGCAGACGGAAGGCCGGTAATGGAATTTGGAGCCAGACGTGCCCACAGCTATGACAGTGCCATTTATGGAAGCAGGGCTGCTTATATAGGTGGCTGCGTAGGAACTTCCTGTACAATTTCAGATATAGATATGAACATTCCAGCCGGTGGTACAATGGCCCATAGCTGGATTCAGGTATTCGATGATGAGCTTGAAGCTTTCAGGGCTTATGCCAGGGCTTACCCTGATGAATGTATTTTGCTTGTTGACACTTATAATGTTCTGAAATCCGGGATTCCCAATGCAATAAAGGTTTTCAATGAAGAAGTCCTCCCGAGAGGATTTAGGCCAAAAGGCGTCAGGATAGACAGCGGGGATTTGACCTACCTGTCCATAGAGGCAAGGAAGATGCTTGATGAGGCGGGATTCCCCGATTGCAAGATTATTGCTTCCAACGCCCTCGACGAATATCTGATCAGGGAATTACTCATTCAGGGCGCAAAGATTGATGTCTTTGGGGTTGGTGAAAGGTTAATCACCTCCATGAGCGATCCTGTATTTGGCGGTGTCTATAAATTGGCGGGAATTGAGAAGGACGGCGTTTTAATTCCCAAGATAAAAATAAGTGAAAATGTGGATAAAATAACGAACCCATCCCTTAAGCAGGTGTTCAGGCTTTATGACAAGAAAAACGGCAAGGCTATCGCCGATGTGGTTGCTCTCTTTGATGAAGAAATTGATGAAACAAAGCCATATAAAATATTTGATCCCATCCATACATGGAAGAAGAAAATTCTTACTGATTATTCTGTCCGCAAGTTGATGGTAAAGGTGTTTGACCAAGGTAAATGTGTCTATAAGAGCCCTTCACTGGATGAAATTCAAAAGTACTGCAAGGAACAGATAAACACCCTGTGGGAGGATATTTCGAGGATTGAGAACCCACGTAGGTATTTTGTCGATCTGTCCTATAATTTATGGACTCTTAAAAACGAACTTTTGAATGAATTCAGTTGAGATTTTTGTTTCAGGGTATTGAATTTCTCCTGAAGTATTGATTTAATATGATAGGCTTTAATACATTTCTGATATTCACTTGAGATTTTTGCTCAAATGAGCTCAGTGAAGTATGTCGGCATTACAATCTTGTTTGTGATTAATATGCTTTTGCAAAATGAAGCCCGATATATACATTTCAACTGGGAGAGTAGTCATGAATAAAATTGGATTTGATAATGACAAATATCTTCATTTGCAGTCCCAAAAGATTCTGGAACGAATTAATTACTTTGGGGGTAAGCTCTATCTTGAATTCGGAGGAAAATTGTTTGACGACTATCATGCGTCAAGGGTTCTTCCCGGATTCAAGCCGGACAGTAAAGTCAAGATGCTGATGCAGCTTAAGGACCAGGCAGAAATAGTTATTACCATCAGCGCTGACGATATTGAAAAAAACAAGCGCAGGGGAGACCTGGGCATAACTTATGATCTTGATGTACTCAGGCTCATTGACGCATTCCGCGGCATTGGCCTTTTTGTCGGCAGTGTGGTTATCACCCATTATCGCTCACAGATAGCTGCCGACATGTTTATTAAGAGGCTTTCAAACCTTGGAATAAGTGTTTATAAGCATTATCCGATTCCCGAATATCCTTCTAATATCCCGCTTATTGTAAGCGATGAAGGCTTCGGAAAAAACGATTATATAGAGACTTCCCGATCTCTGGTAGTAATTACTGCGCCCGGGCCGGGAAGCGGAAAAATGGCTACTTGTCTTTCCCAGCTCTATCATGATCATAAACGCGGAATAAAGGCAGGATTTGCGAA
Source organism: Clostridiaceae bacterium (assembly GCA_012521705.1). Taxonomy (GTDB): domain Bacteria; phylum Bacillota; class Clostridia; order DSM-8532; family DSM-8532; genus DTU059. Next base: position 79,246 of record JAAYLX010000001.1, read on the forward strand.
ATTTGAAACATTCCCGGTCTGGAACCTGCCACTTAAACATCCTGTCAACCTTGCTTATGAGGCGGCAACCACAGATCTTAACGACGTCAATATGATAGACCACTACCATCTTGAAGCTTATGGCACTACTGCTGTCAATTACAACAGGGATATTGAGATATTCCCTGTGCTCAATGCCATATTCGAAAAGATAGCTGGACAATCACCATACAAGAGCCCCACGGACATGGGAGTCAACATGGCAGGGTATTGTATTATTGATGACGACGTAGTATGCAGGGCTTCAGAGCAGGAAATCATCAGGAGATATTATAATACCCGCTGCGCAGTCCGCCAGGGGCTGGCAGAAAAGTCAGAGGTATATAAGCTGGAACTCTTGATGAATCAGCTTAACATATCGCCCAAAGACCGTCCTGTGGTTGATGCGGCATTAAAGAGGGCGGAGGAGACAGACGGCCCGGCAGTAGCAATTCAGCTTAACGACGGCCGTATAGTTACCGGAAAGACCACTCCTTTATTGGGGGCTTCCGCTGCGGCATTGTTGAACGCTCTAAAAGAACTTGGCGGTATTCAGCATGATATGCACCTTATTTCACCTATAATAATTGAGCCAATCCAGGTTCTGAAAGTGCAGCATATGGGAAATCACAACCCTCGTCTACATACTGACGAAATATTAATAGCACTTTCAATATGCGCCGCCACCAACCCGACTGCAGAGCTTGCAATGCAACAGCTTCCTAAACTGAAAGGCTGCGAAGCTCATTCGACTGTTATTCTGTCCAGGGTTGACGAAAACATTTTCCATAAACTTGGAGTCAATATTACCTCAGAACCGCAATACCAGACCAAAAAACTGTATCATAAATAGTTTTAGGGACTATTGCTTAAAGACCGGTTCAATAATCAAGTATATAATAAAAGAGCTGTAATAAGGGTTTTCCCGATACAGCTCTTTTTTACAGCTTATTTCAGTGCTCGTTATTGACTCATTTTATTGTTCATTTTCGCTTAAGGTCCGGTCTGGAAGTAGAAAAAGGTGCTTCCTTTTTATAATAAACGAAGTATAAACTCAGACACATAAACAGTAAGACAGGCTGACACTGCCACTGTCAGAAGGCTTTTATCCTTTAATGCCAGCACAACAGCCACTACGGTTCCGGCAATGGCCGAATAAAGTGAGGAAGTGGAGTACAGTATTGCCGGAAAGGTCATTGCGCCAAGCACGGCATAAGGTACATAGAATAAAAATGATTTTATATATACATTTTCAATCTTCTTTCTGAAAAGTACCATGGGGAGCATTCTGATCAAATATGTAACTCCGGCCATTACTGCTATATGTAAAAGAGTCATTGGGCGACCTCCTTGACAGGGAATAGTAAAGCTCCTGCGGCAGAGGCTGCAACAGCGCAAATTATTATGGCAAAACCGCCTGAAATAAGGTTTAGAACAGGTGTGTAGCGGAGGATGCAACTTATTGCGACTGCCAGTAAAACAACATACAGGACAGGTTTTGAACGCCTTGCAGGAGGTGTTATTATAGCAATAAACATGCCGTAAATGGCGATATTAAGGGCGGAACAAAGTGATTCGGGCAGGATGGTGCTTGCAGCAGCTCCAAGCAGGGTTCCTGCAGTCCAACCCAGGTAGGGAGCAGTAATAAGCCCGTACATATATTTTGTGCCAATATCCCGGGCTTTTCCGCTGGCTACGGCAAATACTTCATCAGTAATTCCGAAGGATGTGATAAGCCTATGAATAAGACTAAAAGTAGAGTCAGTCTTTTGGGAAAGTGAAATGGACATCAGCGCATAGCGCATATTAATAACCATTTGAGTCAGTGCCATTTCTATATAAGGCGCCCCTGCTGCAATAAGGCCAATACCTGCAAACTGGCCAGCCGAAGTCAGGTTTGTCATTGAGATAAGGACTGCAATCCAGACTGGCAGACCTGTATTTACAGCCATCATTCCAAAAGTGAAGGACACCGACAGATAGCCCAGACCTATGGGAATACCGTCTTTAAAGCCTTCCTTATAACTGTTTACAGAGGTATATTCATTCATGGTGAATAAACGCTCCTTTTTCAAATAAAAAACCCATCGATTAACTCGATGGGATATTATTCCTGGTGCGGTCGACCGGACTTGAACCGGTACGGTTGCCCATACGCCCCTCAAACGTACGTGTCTGCCAATTCCACCACGACCGCGTAATTTGGAGTGCCTCAACAGCAAGATTAATTATACAGGCTGATTTTATGCTTGTCAATAACGAATTTTCAATTCCTGATTATGTTTTTGTGATTTTATTATTTATTGTTTTCGTTGTGGAGGCAGTTATCTATAGCGATGGCAATGGCGCAGAAGAAGGGCGCCAGGTTATCGTCATGAATAATCAGCTCGTATGAGTCTCCCCAGGTAAACCACTTTTTGTGGAGTTCTCCAATGGGTATCCCATCCTGCAGTATTGTAAAATCCATGGCAAACAGGTTGCCTTCAAAGGTAAAGTCGCCAAATTGGCTTGTTATATTCAACTTCGGAGTGAAGAATGAGAATTCTTTCTTGACTATGGCGCAAAGCATATCCCCATTGTAAATATGGTATTCAGGCAGGAATTTGAACAGCTTTTGCTGGATAAAGTAGAGTTCGGTACCCGCAGCATCATACAGATGTATTTTTGCCCCAAAAGTAAAGATTTCGCTTTCCACTCTGAAAACCGGCTGATTTAATTCATTGGTTATATTATACTTATCACCTATGGAAAATACTTTCTGGCGGATATATAATTTTATCATGCTTTCCTCCTGACTAAAACCGCTGGATCAAAAGTACACGGGAACATAATAAGCGTGTTTTTTATGTTATAATTATATAAATTATATTACCAATAAAAAGATTTAACAACCAAAATAAAAAATAGTAAAAAGTAACTACGAGGTCAATACATTATGAATCAGGAAGAAAAATTGTTTGATATGAGCCCCGAAGAAGAGTTTACAGATGACAGAAGCAGGCTGAGAGTATTTTTCCAGTCACTGACAGGCAAGTTCTGGAGACTTATCACCGTCAATTTAGTGTATCTTCTGTTCAATATCCCGGCAATCGTTATTATGCTGGTTGCAGCTATTTATATTACTGAAATAATCCATCCTTCACCGGCTAATGGCGCACTTGATCCGGAAACACTAACCTATCTTTATACCCAGTTAGGTTTGCCACTTGCGTTTATTCTGATGGCAATACCGGCGATAAGTGTGGGGCCTGCCCAGGCCGGAATGACTTATCTGATGCGCTGTTTTTCCTATGAGATTCCCACCTTCACCTGGGCGGACTTCAGGGACAAGATGAAGGATAATCTAAAACAGGGGATCATTGTGTGCTTAATTAACCTTATTATTACCGCTTTCTTTATACTTGATTTTTATATTTATTCCCGTTTGGATATCCGGTCCGATATGGTGCTTACAATTGCTTTTGGACTGTTATTTATGATGTTCGTACTCTTTCTGATGATGAATTTCTACATTTATCCCATGATGGTGACCTATGAACTTAAAGTCAGGGATTTGTACAAAAATGCTTTCCTCTTTTCAATTGCCAAGTTTGTGCCCAATCTTGGGATATTGCTTTTGTGCCTTGTCTTAATTCTTGCTCCCATTATTATCGCACAGCTTACTGGTAATATTATATTTATGTTTGTAGTATACATGTACTATTTTGCATTAGGTTTCACCCTGCCGGGGCTTATCATTAACTTCTGTATAAACCCTATTATAGACAAATATATTAATCCTTCATCAGCGGATGATTCAGCGAAATGAGTATTAATGAATTTGGTTTTAAGGATACTTCATAATGAAAATTGAGATTGTAATTAAGATAGTATGTAAAGTTGATTATATAAGTAGATTAAATATATAAATATATTAAATAAAATGATTACAATGGTAATTAAATAGTAAAAGGGGGATATTTCCCCCTTTTTATTATTTAAAATATTTATCATCGTGCATTAAGAATACAATTATATTTTCTCAAACATATCCTGCATCGTGTAGAATCCGGGGCCTTTACCATAGAGAAAAGCCGCCGCTTTCAGGGCTCCTGCGGCAAACAGATCCCTGGATATTGCCGTATGTTTAAGCTCAATTATCTCGTCATTTCCCGCAAAGATAATGGAATGCTCTCCGGCAATGGTCCCTCCGCGTATTGAATGAATACCTATTTCATCCCTTGTTCGTTTTTGCCTTGAGGAATGACGGTCATAAACGAATTTCATCTTGTTGTCCAATGCCGAGTTGACAGCATCGGCAATTGCAAGGGCTGTACCGCTGGGTGCATCAATTTTTTGGTTATGGTGTTTTTCGATAATTTCTATGTCAAAGGCTCCGTTAAGGGCTTTAGTTGCCCTTTTAACCAATTCCAACAGCAAGTTGATGCCCAGGGACATATTGGCGGAGAGTAGTACTGGTATTGATTCGGACGCCTCCATAATCAGTTTTTTATGCTCGTCATTAAATCCTGTTGTGGCAATAACGACAGGAATTGACTTTTCGACTGCATATTCAAGAATACTTTTTAACGCATTTGGGTGTGAAAAATCAATGATAAGATCCACTTCTTCTTTAACATCCCATGGACTTGTATAAACAGGGAATTGGGCAGTATCTCTTTTTGAGGTATCCAGGCCTGCGACAATGTATAAATCCTCGTTAAGTGCGCAGGTACGTGCTATTGCCTGCCCCATGTTGCCGTTACAACCATTCAACAGTATACGAATCATCAGTAAAACCTCCAGCAGGATATATGTTTCTATGTATGCTCTGTTAATCAATCAATCCATAATCTTTCATTGCAGCTTTTAACTGTTCCAGACCTTTTGCAGACATTTCTACAAGCGGTAATCTGCATGAACCTACATTGAATCCCATCAAGTTCATTGCCGCCTTGACAGGGATTGGATTGGTTTCGCAGAAAAGCGCTTTTTCAAGCATGACAGATTTAATCTGAATCCTGCGGCTTGTTTCAATATCCCCGGAAAGGAATGCACTTACCATGGTATGCATATCCTTAGGAATGATATTTGCTGCCACAGAAATGACGCCTTTGCCTCCAAGAGAAAGGAGCGGCACTACATTACCGTCTTCACCGGAATATAAATGAAGGTTGTCACCGCATAAATGGATTACTTCGGCTGCCTGCATAAGATTACATTCTTTGAGCGCCACAATATTCTCAATTTCAGATAAGCGCTTTAAGGTGGAAGGGTTGATATTGAGATTAGTTCTTGATGGAACGTTATAAAGTACGATAGGGATATTTACACTTTCAGCTATTGTCTTGAAGTGCTGATAGAGCCCTTCCTGTGTTGTTTTGTTGTAATAGGGGGTTACTGAGAGAATTGAGTCGGCCCCTACGTCTTCACAGAATTTTGATAGCTCAATGGCATGCCTGGTATCATTGCTGCCAGCACCAGCCATGACATGAACACGCTTATTGACTTTTTCTACAGCAAATTTTACGGTTGCTTTATGTTCTTCATCCGGCATTGTGGATGCTTCGCCGGTTGTTCCACAAATCAGGATTGCGTCGGTACCTTCTTTGATGTGCCATTCAATAAGTTCCTCAAGTTTGTCAAAATCTACTCCCGTACTTGTAAATGGGGTGACAAGGGCAACGCAGGAACCGGTAAACAATGTCTTTTTCATCATCAAGCACTCCTTTCAAATTTAATGCTTAAAATACTCAATTAATGGGCAAAATAGTTACTTATATTTATTATACAGAAAAACTATATGAATACATATAGAAACATCATTACCCCAAAATATACTAAAAAAGCTGCCCTGTAAAAACTACCGGCAGCTGTTTGTCAGCAACAAATACTACAAAATACGTTGCAGTACAACAACTAAATCAAGTCCGATAGCTCTCCGCTTGGATAAGCGACAGTTGAAAGGTTATTTACCAGTCAACCAGGCAGCAGACGAAACGGCATCTGCCCCTTCGGCATTTTCCCCTTTTACTTAGTGACGGCCCGTTTGCCCTTTCCCTAAGCTACTTATGAAAAATGCGCCTCTATCTACTCATTATATTCTGTTGTCATTAACACTCCACTTTTTTGAGAGTATTAAATTATCATAAATGATATCATTTCTCAGTCACATTGTCAAAGGGCAATTTATTGTGATATAGTAAATTTGCGATTAAGTTACTTAACAATTTTTTCATGGAGGTATGGCTGTGGCCTCAAAAAAAGTACAAAAGAAAACCGTCCGTAAGAAAAAAACAACAAGCAAATCATCCATACGTTTAAAGAGCGAAGTATCGGGTTTGATTCTGGTTGCCTTTGCCATCCTTTTGGGATTGAGCATTTTTTCTGATAATGCGGCAGGGCCTTTGGGAGAAATCCTGGCAAGGTTTGCGGGAGGGCTTTTTGGCCTTTCAGGTTTCGCAATTCCTTTTTTGATTTTGATTCATGGTTTGTTTAAGATTTTCAGACCCAGATTTGTATATGAGGACAAACGGTTTTCGCTTATACTGATTCTTTTAATACTTTTTTCAGCCATGTTCCAGGCCGGGCTGCACGATATTTCCTATTATGAAAATATGACTTTGGACCGGTATATTAAAGTTTTCTACCAGGAAGGCAAAGCCGCACTGGGCAAGAGTGATGCTTTTCTGCCAAGCGGAGGCATTCTTGGCGGAATTATTGGTGTGCCGCTGTTAATGGTCTTCAGAAAATGGGGGACCATGTTGATTCTAATTACTCTGGCGGTTATTGACGCCATGCTTATTACCAAATTTTCAATTGCGGAAGCCGCCCGGAATGTTGCCAAAGGTACAACCGAAGCTATTAACGGAGTTGTCGGGGCAGCAAAAAAGAAGATTGAAGAAAGAAATATGCAAAGGGCAATTCTTATAGACAGCACCGACGGGGATTCTACTGAAAGCACCGGTAAAAAGAAAGCTAAAATCATAGATTTCCGTCTTCAGAAAAAACTTTCAGAGCCTGTGAACAGCGAGGAAAACTTTGAAGATTCTGTTCAAAATGATGATTTCAATTATCAGGGGAATACAGGAAATGAACCGCAGTTGACACTTTTGACCCCTCATAATAACGGGGATGTTCAGGATGTTAACGAGGTTCAGGACATTCATCCGGTGAAAGTGAGAAGTAAAAAGAAAGTTGAAGTAAATGCTGAGATTGGCGAAAGTACTTTAGGCCAATCGGATGCTGAAAGTAGTCCGGGTATTGCCGGGGATAACCTGGCGGTTACCAACCAAACCGATGCGGCACATCCGGACGCGCCAAAATTATCATACACTTATCCGCCTGTAGAGCTGCTTTCCAGATCAAAGGAAAGTGAGACCAATATTAAGCGGATTGAGGCAAATGCGAGTGTAAATGCAAAAAAACTTGAGGAAACATTGGCCAGTTTCGGCATCGGCGCCAAGGTCATAAATGTTTCGGTGGGTCCCGCATTTACAAGATTTGAACTTCAGCCGGCACCGGGTGTGAAAGTTAGCCGTATTGTGAATCTCACCGATGATATTGCACTGAACCTTGCTTCAACAGGTATCCGTATTGAGGCTCCCATCCCGGGGAAGGCTGCCATTGGTATTGAAGTGCCAAATAAAAAAGTTGCCCCCATTAGCCTAAGAAGCGTTCTCGAATCCCGGGAGTTTAAGGAACATCCGTCAAAACTGGCTGTCGCACTTGGAAAGGACATTTCGGGTGAGAATATGGTTATAGACCTTGCGAAAATGCCCCATGTCCTTATAGCAGGTGCCACAGGTTCAGGTAAAAGTGTTTTCATTAATTCTATAGTTATAAGTCTCTTATATAAATCCTCCCCTGATGAAGTAAAACTTCTTATGGTGGACCCGAAAGTTGTGGAACTGGGTGTGTATAATGGTATCCCACACCTTCTGATTCCTGTTGTGACTGACCCTAACAAGGCCGCAGGAGCACTTCGCTGGGCTGTAACAGAAATGACAACCCGCTATAAGCTTTTTGCGGACAGGGGAGTCAGGGACCTTTTGGGGTACAACGCCGTGGTGGAGGAAACCGGCGAGGGTGAGAAACTTCCCCAAATTGTTATTATCATCGATGAGTTGGCAGATTTGATGATGGTTGCGCCCCACGATGTGGAAGATTCAATATGCAGGCTTGCCCAGATGGCAAGAGCCGCGGGCATGCACCTGGTTATTGCCACCCAGAGGCCTTCGGTTAATGTCATAACCGGTGTTATCAAGGCAAACATCCCTTCCAGAATATCTTTTGCCGTTTCGTCCCAGGTTGACTCCCGAACAATACTTGATATGGCGGGGGCTGAAAAACTTTTGGGCAAGGGCGATATGCTCTATTACCCTGTGGGAGTGCCCAAGCCTGTCAGGGTGAAAGGAACTTTCGTAAGCGACAAGGAAGTTGAGCTGGTGGTGGATTTTGTTAAGAACCAGCTGCGCGCAAGGTATGACGAAGAGATTATTGAAAATATCAACGAAAATATTAATAATGAAAAAGATAACTCCCTGAGTGATGACACGGATGATCTTCTTGAGCAGGCAATTGATGCGGTAATTGACTGCGGACAGGCTTCCGTATCCTTCATTCAGAGAAAATTCAAAGTTGGATATGCCCGGGCGGGAAGAATCATAGATCAGATGGCTGAACGGAATATAATAAGCGGTTACGAAGGAAGCAAGCCGAGACGTGTGCTAATCTCGCGGGAGCAATGGGAAGAAATGAAACTATCCAATCCGGGGGAATAATTATGGGTTTACTCAGCTACAATCCTGCAAATTTCAATGTTTCGCTGGCATTTATTGTGCTGCTGGTGGCAGCTCTTTCAGTATATATGGGGATACGCTGCGTAAGGCGGGTCAGTTTTGTTACTGTCGGCTTTTTTCTCATTCAGATGTGCATGCTTGCAAGCGGGGTTCTGGCAGTAACAAACCGTGTAATGACAATACCTTTATACGAATTGATGCTCATCGTGCCGGGAGTTATTGTTCCGGCCGTTTTCCTGATAACTGACTATCTGAAGATGAAAAAACGCATTAAAATCGCCAATGCGGATGTACCTCTTATTGAGAAACTTGAAAAACCGAGTACCAGGGAGTGGTCCTACGAGGACTATATAGAAGTTTCCGAGGAATGGAAGTCTGAGGTTCCCGCAGCTGATGTAGTAAAACATTTGGCTGTGGAAGACAAAAACCTTAAAACCAATATTACAAGACAGCTTACAAAAGTTCATGAACTCATTGAAGGGAAAGAGTACAAAAGGGCTCTGGACAATTACATTATTCTTTCGGAAATTTTAAGCGGAAACCCCTTTATAGCATATAATACCGGATGGCTTTACTATAAAAACAAACTCTATGACGACGCAGCAGAGTATTACAGAGAAGCGCTGGCATTAATAGGGGAACGGCCTGACGGAAAGGGCAAAAAAGTTAAAAATGAAGAAGCAGTTTCTTTTTTGCGTCCAATGATCTATTTTGGCTACGGCTTGTGTTTGTATGCGAAAAATATGTATGAAATGGCCGCCAATCAGTTTGCCCTTGCCCAAAACTGCATGGGTGAGTTGTGGGAGTCGGAAATAAATATTGCCCGCTGTCATATTGCTGTCGGGGAGCTGGATAAGGCCCAGGAGCACATTAATACCGCTCTTAAAACCAGGGATGACAATAAACTTCGTTTTATTTTGGCAAAAATATGTTATGAGAAGAATCAGGAAATGGAATGCAAATTCCATTTGGAGACCATCGTCTCCAAGGATCCTGAGTTTACCGAAGCCTGGGTTTTGCTGGGTGAACTCTACCGGAAATGCGAAGACTGGAATAGTGCCCAGAATGCTTACAAGAATCTTATCCGGCTGGTTCCGGATAATGCCGAATATTATTACCTGTTGGGTATAGTGCAGCGTGAACTGGGAAAAACAGAAGAAGCCCTGTCAAGTTTGAAATATGCCACCGGGCTTATGCCGGGGCACAGCAGGGCACTGTACAGCATGGCATCAATTTATGATGCCCAGGGTAAGACCGAAAATGCTATCGAGTGCCTGTTTAATTCCCTTAACGGGAATGAAAAACTGGAGATGGCCTATAACCTCCTTGCAGAAATATATATTGCCAACGACAGAATTAACGAGGCCATCCATGTTTACGAGAAAGCGGCAAGATTGCATACACATTCATATATCGTCCACTATAACCTTGGCATTACTTTGATGATGATGAGGCGCTATGATGAGGCTATTGATGCCTTTAAAAAGGCCCATAAAATCACAAGTGATGATCCGCCGCTGTACTATAACTGGGCTTCTGCGGCCATAGGCCTTAAGAATTATTCGGAAGCCGCCAGATTATTCAAAGAGGGACTTAAGTTCCGACCTGACGATGATGAGATTCTTTACGGCCTGGCAAGGGTTTCTGCTTTGTCGGGAGATGTAGATGCAACCATGGCATTTTTGAAGCAGGCAATTGAAATAAATCCTAATCTTAAATTGCGCGCGAAGTCTTCCCATGATTTTGCAGCCTACCGTACTTATCCCGAGTTTATGGAAATTACGCGCCTGCCGCTTAGAGAAGATAGAAAAAATGCATAAAAATTACCAATTTACAGGAGGGATGCTATGTCAGACATTATTAAAATAGGAATACTTGGCTACGGAAATGTTGGAAAAGGAGTGGAACTGGCTGTTGCACAAAATCCGGATATGAAGTTGACAGCCGTTTTCACAAGAAGGTCGCCTGAAACTGTTAAGACTGTTTCAGACAATGTGAAGGTAGTAAATGTAAATGAGATTGAGAAATATAAAGATGATGTAGACGTGCTGATATTATGCGGCGGCTCAGCGACCGACCTTCCAGAGCAGGCACCAAAGTTTGCACGCCTTTTTAACTGCGTGGACTCCTTCGATACCCACGCCAAAATCCCGGAGTATTATGAAAGTGTAAATAATGCCGCCAAATCCGGAGGCAAAACTGCGGCAATATCTATTGGATGGGACCCGGGCCTTTTCTCCCTGAACCGAATGATTTTAGGAGCGGTTCTCCCCGAAGGAAAGGACTACACATTTTGGGGAAAGGGCGTAAGCCAGGGCCATTCAGATGCAATCCGCAGGGTTAAAGGTGTTAAGAACGGCATTCAATACACCATACCAGTTGATGAGGCGGTAAACCGCATCAGAAATGGTGAGACGCCCGAGTTTACCACCAGGGACAAACACCTTCGCGAATGCTTTGTGGTGGCGGAAGAAGGCGCTGACAAGGTGCAAATAGAAAAAGATATAAAAGAAATGCCCAACTACTTTGCCGATTATAATACCATTGTCCACTTCATTTCCGAAGAGGAGCTTTTGAGAAATCACGGCAAAATGCCCCACGGAGGCTTTGTTTTAAGATCGGGCAGAACCGGGGAGAAAAATGAAAACCAGCATATTATTGGGTTTTCATTGAAGCTTGACAGCAATCCTGAATTTACAGCAAGTGTTCTTGTAGCATACGCCAGGGCTGTCGCAAAGCTTAACAGGGAAGGCAAAACCGGTGCCTATACCGTTTTCGATATACCTGTCGGATATCTTTCACCAAAATCACCTGAAGAATTGCGAAAAGAACTCCTTTAATAAGAGTTTCTTTTATATATATATGTTTAAATTAAATATTATCTGTTTGACAGAGGATAATTAAAAGAAAGCAGTATGAGTATAATTACAGACTCATAAATCCTTTGAGGAGAGAGAAAATTATGGCATATAAACTTTTGAACGGCAAGGATTTGGCCGCCAGAATGAAGGCTGAAATGTCCGAAGAGGTTAAAAGGCTGGCGGATAATGGCATAACTCCCGGACTTGCTGTAATTATTGTGGGAAATGATCCTGCCTCAAGAATTTATGTCAACAGCAAGAAGAGGGATTGTGCGGAAGTAGGAATAAGATCATTTGAATATGCTCTTCCGGAAGACACAAAAGAGGAAGAACTGCTTGGCCTTATTGATGCCCTTAACCAGGACGAAGCAGTGGACGGAATTTTAGTTCAGCTTCCCATTCCCGGTCATCTGGACGAGGCAAAAGTAATTCGCAGAATTGACCCATCCAAGGACGTAGATGCATTCCATCCATTTAATGTAGGGGAGCTCATGATAGGGAAGCATGCTTTTGCACCCTGTACCCCTGCCGGTATCATGGAGCTCATAAAGGATGCAGGAATATCTGTTGAAGGCAAGAACTGTGTTGTAGTCGGAAGAAGCAACATTGTCGGCAAACCTATGACGATGCTTATGCTTCACGCAAATGCGACTGTCACAGTTTGCCATTCAAGGACCCAAAACCTTAAAGAGATATGTAAAAGTGCGGATATCCTCATTGCAGCAATTGGAAAGTCCAAATTTATAACCAGCGAATATGTCAAAGAAGGCGCGGTAGTGATTGATGTAGGCATTAATCGTACCCCTGACGGCGGAATGACCGGTGATGTAGACTTCGAACAGGTATGTGATATTGCATCGGCTATTACTCCTGTTCCCGGCGGGGTTGGACCCATGACCAGGGCGATGCTTCTTAAAAATACAATAAAAGCCTGCAATATGCACAAAAGCTAATGCCTTTCTTGACATAAAATTTAAAACTGTATACAATAGTTTCATAATGGCATCTTTGTATGCGTAATTTTTTGATGCCATTTAATTGCTTTATTGATTCGTAATTAAAGAAATGGATTATTGAAAAAACAAAAGCGAAAAGGAGGTGAGGAGTATACTGGAGTTATTTATCGGACTTGCATTGGGACTAATCGTCGCAGTAATTAGTTCACTTATATTCTTCCGTAAGGGAGTTGAGCATAGAAAACGTGTGGCTGAAGCGGAATTTGAAAGCGCTGAAAAAGAAAGTCAACGTATTGTAAGTGAAGCTGAAAAGGTTGCAGAACGTAAAAAACGGGATGCTTTGATAGAAGCCAGGGAGGAAATTCACAAGAGCAGAGTTGAGTTTGAAAGAGAAGTTCGTGAAAGAAGAATAGAGATTCAACGTACCGAAAGGCGTCTGCAACAGAAAGACGAAACCCTTGAAAAGAAAATGGATGCCCTCGAAAGAAAAGACGAGGCCCTGAATAAACAGATTCAGGAGATTGAGGCCAGACGTGCTGAGATCGAGGAGCTCTACAAACAGCAGATTGAGAAGTTGGAGAGCATTTCCGGTCTGACCTCGGAAGAGGCAAAACAGTATTTGCTGAACAGCATTGAGGGTGAAGTAAGGCACGAAGCGGCTATATTGGTAAAAGATATTTATGAGCGTGCCAAGGAAGAAGCGAACAGGAAGTCCAAGGAAGTTTTGTCAACGGCTATACAGAGATGCGCAGCCGAACATGCATCTGAAATTACAGTTTCTGTTGTCAATCTGCCGAATGACGAAATGAAGGGCAGAATAATCGGAAGAGAAGGCAGGAACATTAGAGCCCTTGAAACACTGACAGGAATTGACCTCATTATCGATGATACCCCTGAGGCGGTTGTATTGTCAGGTTTTGACCCAATTAGGAGAGAAGTTGCGCGTATAGCTCTTGAAAAGCTCATTATTGATGGAAGAATTCATCCTGCACGTATCGAGGAAATGGTTGAAAAGGCGCGCAAGGAAGTTGAAAATACTATCCGCGAGGAAGGTGACCGTGCCACATTCGAAACCGGAGTGCATGGGCTTCATCCGGAGATTGTCAAACTTCTTGGTAAACTTAAGTTCAGAACCAGTTATGGACAAAACGTACTTTCACATTCTATTGAAGTTGCTCATCTGGCAGGCCTTATGGCAGCCGAACTTGGTGAGGATGTGGCGCTTGCAAAGCGTGCCGGTTTGTTGCATGATATCGGAAAGGCTATAGACCATGAAGTTGAAGGAACCCATGTAACAATTGGTGCTGATATATGCAGGAAGTACAAAGAAAGTGAAGAAGTTGTCCATGCAGTAATGGCCCACCATGGAGACGTTGAAGCAAAGAGCGTAATTGATGTACTGGTTCAGGCAGCCGATGCCATATCAGGAGCAAGGCCTGGTGCCAGAAGAGAGACACTTGAGACCTACGTTAAACGTCTTCAGAAGTTGGAAGAGATCGCTGATTCCTTCCCTGAGGTTGAAAAATCATATGCTGTACAGGCAGGCAGGGAGATCCGCATAATGGTTAAACCAGAAATGGTTAACGATGAAACAATGATAATGGTTGCCCGTGACATAGTCAAACGGATTGAAAATGAAATGGACTATCCAGGTCAAATTAAAGTCCATGTCATAAGAGAAACACGGGCTGTTGAATATGCAAAATAGTTTGAAGCAGGAAGCGTTTAATACGCTTCCTGTGTTTTGAGAGGAAGAAATTTTTTGAAAATCCTGTTTGTTGGAGATATATTTGGGGAAATAGGACGAGAGACCCTGAAATCAAAACTGGCTGAACTTAAGGAATTGTACAACCCCGACTTCTGTATCGCCAATGGCGAGAATGCAGCAGGTGGAAAAGGAATAACTTATAATACAGCCCAGGACATCTTTGAAAGCGGTATTGATGTAATTACTATGGGCAATCATACCTGGTCAAGAAAAGAGATTTTAAACATCATAGATTCGGGTATAAAAATAGTAAGACCCGCCAACTACCCAAAGGGCGTACCGGGTAAAGGCAAAATTGTTATTGAAAAAAACGGTGTTCGCCTGGCGATTGTAAATTTATTGGGTCGTGTTTACATGGACAATAACGTGGACTGTCCCTTCCAGACCATTGACCGCGAGTTAAATTGCCTGAAGGGTCAGGCCGATTTAATATTTGTAGATTTCCATGCGGAAGCCACAAGTGAAAAAATCGCAATGGCCTACTATCTTGACGGCCGTGTTACTTGTGTTGTCGGTACTCATACACACGTACAAACCGCAGACGAAAGAATATTGGATAAGGGTACTGCCTATATTTCCGACGTTGGAATGACCGGTCCCGCAGATGGCGTAATAGGCGTAGATAAGGAACTTATTCTGCGCAAATTTACTCTTGGTCTTCCGATAAACCATGAAATAGCTAAGGGGAGAAGCCAGCTGAATGCAGTGCTGATCACCATAGATAAAGAGAATAAGAGAGCTGTGGACATCAAAAGAATTGCAGAAATTGTGAGAAATAAAGCTTGATATGTTTTCGGAGGTTGATATAATGGATCTGTTAAAGGTTTCCTCAAAATCCAACCCTAATTCTGTTGCGGGGGCAATTGCAGGTGTAATTAGGGAGAAAGGCATTGCTGAAGTACAATCTGTTGGAGCCGGGGCCCTTAATCAGGCAGTAAAAGCTATAGCCATCGCCAGGGGATTTCTTGCCCCCTTGGGTATTGAACTCGTTTGTAGTCCGGCATTCTCGGAAATTAAGATAGATGGGGAAATTCGCACGGCAATAAGAATGATAGTCGAACCAAAAAGGTCAATTTAACGTAGTAACATAATTGTAGTAACATAATTGCAATAAACAAAATAAAAATCAAAGTGAATGCGGGTGATGGTTCTATGAGTATCAGAGATTTATTCCAGTTATGGACATCCAATGACTACTTTGA
The DNA here is from genome assembly GCA_012521705.1 of Clostridiaceae bacterium. Classification (GTDB taxonomy): domain Bacteria; phylum Bacillota; class Clostridia; order DSM-8532; family DSM-8532; genus DTU059. The sequence continues at coordinate 94,831 of JAAYLX010000001.1, forward strand.
TGAGAAGACCCGAGCTGAATTGGAAGCAATTAAGGATAACGAAAAAGAGATTGAAGACCGTTTTTACAGGGAGCTTGAATTCGGGACCGGCGGAATGCGCGGTGTAATAGGAGCCGGAACAAATCGAATTAACAAGTATACCGTAAGGAAAGCCGCGCAGGGCTTGGCAAATTATATTAAAAAACAGGGAAATGGTCAAAAGAGTGTGGCAATAGCCTATGATTCCAGAAGATGCTCGGACGAGTTTGCTTTGGAAACAGCATTGGTTATGGCTGGAAACGGCATAAAAGCATATCTTTTTGATGAACTCAGACCTACTCCCGAGCTTTCTTTTGCCGTAAGATATCTTAAATGCGATGGTGGCGTCGTAATCACCGCAAGCCATAACCCTAAGGAATACAATGGCTTTAAAGCATATGGAAATGACGGCTGCCAGCTTCCTCCAAAAGAATCGGACGAAGTAATTGAAGAAGTTAATGCTATCACTGATATCACTTCCATTGTGCCCATGAATTACGATGAGGCACTGGCTAAAGGCCTGCTTGCCATAATAGGCAAAGAAGTTGACGATGCTTATATTGAGGAAGTAAAAAAATCACAGGTCAATCCTGAGCTGACTTTGAAATACGGCAAGGATACCAAAATTATTTACACACCTTTGCACGGAACAGGCAACAAACCTGTCAGAAGGATTCTCAGAGAAATTGGTTTTGAAAATGTGCTGGTTGTAAAGGAACAGGAACTTCCCGATCCGGAATTCTCCACAGTAAAATATCCCAACCCGGAAGAGAAGGCAGCTTTTGAAATTGCCATCAACCTGGCAAAGAAGGAAGATGTTGATTTGATCATCGGTACCGATCCCGATGCCGACCGCATGGGCGTAGTTGTAAGAGATGCCAACGGTGAATATATTACATTAACCGGGAATCAGTCGGGATGCCTGATGCTCGATTATATCCTCTCCCAGAAAAAAGAAAGAGGGGAGCTTCCTGAAAACGCCTTTGTGGTAAAGACCATAGTTTCCAGTGAACTGGCAAGAAAAATAGCTGAAAACTATAATGTTGAGATCATTGATGTACTTACCGGCTTCAAATTCATAGGTGAAAAGATAAAACTTCTTGATGATACTGGCAAAAAGAAATTCATGTTTGGATTTGAAGAAAGTTATGGGTACCTTTCCGGCACATACGCAAGGGACAAGGATGCTGTAAATGCCACAATGCTGATTGCAGAGGTTTTCGCATATTACAAGTCACGTGGCATGAATCTCTATGAAGGACTTATCGAGCTCTTTGAGAAGTACGGATATGTCAAGGAAGGCATAGAGTCGTTTACATTGAAGGGCAAGGAAGGGCTTGAAAAAATAGCTTCTGCCATGGAGACCCTAAGAAACAACAGTCCTGAGAGCTTTGGGGAATATAAAGTCAAGAGCATTGCAGATTATGAGAAGAGTTTCACCAGAGACTTAACCACTGGCAGCACCGAAGCTATAGACATGCCCAAATCAAACGTCCTCTATTACCGTATGACTACAGGGCACTGGTTCTGCATAAGGCCTTCGGGTACAGAGCCTAAAATTAAAATTTACTTTGGCATTTCGTCCGACTCGCTGGAAAATGCAGAAAAAGAACTTTCTAAATTTAAAAATGAAATACTGAACGTTATCAGGCCGCTTCTTTCCTAAGCGGCCTTTTCAAATATTTTCCTTCACATCTCTGTAAAGATTTTTCCGGCGAATTCCGATATATTAATTTGATGAAGTACCAAATTTGTTAATTAATTTTTATGTTTAGGAGAAGGCAACAAATTTTTACCAATTATGATTTACAAAAGATAAATGTTGGCAGGAGGATAATTCTCTGTGAGAAAAGTGAGTCTCGATGAAACCAGAGCTGGCAGCATAATTGCACGAACAATATTTTCTTTGAACGGCATGGTCTTATTGTCCGCTGGTTCTGAACTCACCCTCGAAAGAATTAGGTACCTGGTTCATCACGGTATTACAGAAGTTTATATAAATGATGATATCTCCAAAGACATTACCATCCCTGAAACAGTAAGAGAAGAAATTCTCATTCAGACCAAATCCCAACTGAAAAAATTAATGACCGTTCCCTCTATCAAGACAGTTGATGGGGAGAAGGCTTTGGAACTTGTCGACAGACTGATGGAAGAAATACTGAAGAATGATCAGATTATCATCAGCCTGTCAGATATTCGTTCAATAGATGATTACACTTTCTCTCACAGTGTCAATGTTGCGATTTTCTCCATGATGACAGGCATCACCCTTGAATATAAAAGTGATGACCTGAGGAATCTGGGTGTTGGTGCTTTGCTTCATGATATTGGAAAGATGAGGATAAGTGACGATGTTCTCAAAAAACCGTCCTCACTTACAATTGATGAGTATAATGAAGTAAAGAAACATACAGTTTTCGGCTATGAAATTCTGAAAAATTCAAGGAATATAAATACAACTGCTCAACTGGTCGCTTTGTACCATCATGAGCGCATAGACGGAAGCGGGTATCCATACAACCTCAAGGGTAATGAGATACCTTTACCGGCAAAAATAGTAGCGGTATCCGATGTTTTTGATGCATTGACCACTGACAGGGTATACCGTCATAAAATGCATCCCTCAAAAGTCGTGGACTATATGTATTCCCTTTCTAATAAACATTTTGACAAAACCGTTCTTAATGCTTTCTTCATGCATATTGCCAATTATCCGGTAGGAACTGGTGTGCTTCTCAATACCGGTGAAAAAGGCCTTGTCTCCAAATATAATCCTGTCTGGCCCAACAGGCCTGTAGTGCGCATCCTCATGAATGAAAAAGGGATGATGCTCAGACAGTACAGTGAAATGGATCTTTCCAGGAACCCTGAATATTATATTGTTGATATCTGGGATGTATAATCCCTGTGGCTTTGATTTTTTCATGTCTATAAGATACAATGGATTTATAAAGATTTATTAATCTGTAATATTCAAGGGGTTTTATATGAAATTTGAAGGAATTAAAATTTCCGACCTCAGAAGCGGAGATACAATCAACGGAATATACATACTAAAGAACGTTGAACTCAAAGTTGCCGTCAATAAAAAAACATATCTTGATATAATCTTTTGCGACAATACCGGAGATATATCCGCAAAATTGTGGGATGCGGATTAGGAAATCTTCAAGTCCCTCAAAACTGACAAGCTGTATTATGTAAATGCCCGGGTTGATACCTGGAGGGACAGCATGCAGTTGTCGATCAATAAAATCCAGCTTGCCGATGAAGAAGACCAGAAACGCATAAGTGAATTTGTTCC
>JAAYLX010000053.1 GCA_012521705.1 Clostridiaceae bacterium
AGAACTTGTTCAGAAGGAAATTGACGGACTTGTTGCACAGGGAGTAAAGATTCGTACCAATATGGTAATAGGCAAAACCCTTACCATTGATGAAATATTCGAAGAAGGCTTCTCGGCAGTATTTATAGGTTCGGGAGCCGGACTTCCTTCATTCATGAATATACCGGGTGAAAACTTGAATGGTGTTTATTCCGCCAATGAATATCTTACCAGAATAAACCTTATGAAAGCATATAAAGAGGACTCCATGACGCCTATCATGAAGAGCAGAAGTGTTGCTGTGGTAGGTGGCGGAAACGTTGCCATGGATGCCGCAAGGAGCGCTTTGCGTCTCGGAGCGGATAAGGTATACATTATTTACAGGCGTTCAGAAGCTGAAATGCCAGCAAGGCTTGAAGAAGTTCATCACGCCAAAGAAGAAGGAATTATCTTCAAGGTCCTTACTAATCCCACCAGGATATTGGGTGATGAAAAGGGATGGGTTAAAGGTATAGAGTGTATCACCATGGAACTTGGTGAGCCCGATGCTTCAGGCAGACGCCGTCCTGTACCGGTAGCCGGAAGCGAACACGTTGTGGATGTGGACACCGTAATAATGGCAATAGGAACTTCTCCCAACCCATTGCTTCGCAATACAACGCCTGATCTTGAGACTAATAAATGGGGCTGCATAGTGGCTGATGAAAACGGCAAAACCAGCAAAGAAGGAGTTTTTGCCGGTGGAGACGCCGTAACAGGCGCAGCCACAGTAATTCTGGCGATGGGTGCCGGGAAAACTGCAGCCAAGGCAATTGACGAATATATAAAATCAAAAGAATAATCCAGAATTTATCCGAATTTCATGGGCATGGAACAGGATTTGATTAATACCTCAGATTCTGAACTATGCCCATTTTTGTTTGTTCTTTAATTTTGCAACTCAAATCAAGGTTTTTTCCCGCAAACATTTCCCGAATCATTTATTATCCAGAAATACAATCCCCTATGACCTGCATGACAATTAAGCCCAAATAAATAAACTTCTTATTGATCTTAACGCTTTACAGGACAAGGTTCTATTTGGACTATCACCTTAATATATATATCTGTACAGCTTGTACATGCTGTACAGCTTTTTCATGCTAATAAGCTTTCACATGATATATAGTCCTAGGAAGCTGCATTAAAGTCTTAAATAAAAATGGTCCCTGAGAGGACGGGCAGAGTGAAAATACAAAAGTAAAGAGTATATAGAGGTGTTACATATGATTGGTACTTTGGCTGAACTGTACGGACAAATGGGTTTATTGGGCAGTATCATAACAGGTCTTATCATGCTTATATTTTTAGCAGGCTTTTATGTGAATATTTTTGTCCGGCGTAACTATATTTCACTGTCCCAGGAGCTTGCTGCATACTGTGAAGGTGAAATCACCGAATTTCAGTCGGACATGCTCGCATGGATAACAGAAGAATACAAAATGAGCCTTGAAAGCGGCGTCCAGGATATAAACACCCCTGCCATGATTGACATGGCACTGTCGGCATATCTTAAACTTTGCACAATTGGTGAGAGCTTTTTAAAGAAAGTTAACAGCCTTCTGATAACACTGGGACTCTTCGGGACCTTTTTGGGCCTCACTTCTGCAGTCGGGGATATTGGAAACATGATGGCGAATACTACCGCAGAAGTGCTTATGACCGAAGCAGGCATCAATAGTTTTAAAATACTTGTTTCCTCATTTAAAGGCATGTCGGTTGCATTTATTACAAGTCTCTTTGGAACAGGCTTTTCCATTGTCCTTAGTGTGCTGACCACATTTGTCAGTGCCCAGGATGCGAAAAAACTCTTCACAACCCAACTGGAAGAGTACCTGGACGTAAAAGTCGCCACAGAGGTTATGGAGAACAATAGCAGGACAAACCAGGTGGAAAATAGAGAAAGCCATACTTTGGCCGATTCCCTCTCTGATTCTGTTTCCTTGCTCAATAAAACAGTGAACACTTGTGTAGAGGATTTTATTTTTCTTAGTACTTTCAACAGGGAACTAAGAGATAACCTTTGCTATGCGGACAATATTATATCAATTGCAAACCAGGCGCTCAAAACAAGTTCTGAAGCTTTCTGCTCCGGCAGCAAAAGTATTAATGAGTGCTCAAAGCAGCTTAAAGATATGGTGGCTGAGATAAAGAAATACAACCAGCATCTTGAATCCATGAGCGGAATACTGGAAGAATTATCGGTAAAACTTGATGAATCAGCCGAGGACAGAGCCGTCTATGTAAAGACCTTAAATGAAATGCCAGACAGATTGCTGAACTATACAGAAGCGGCAGTAGCCAAAATTGAAAGGGGTTAGAAATGGGTATGAGAAACTTGCAAAGGCGCGTAGCTGTTCAGGATGAGGAGCATTTCTGGCCATCTTTTACCGATGTAATGTCTTCAATGGTGTTAATTCTGTTTTTCTTCATAGTAATACTTTCAGTCAAACAGATAATGTCAGCCAAGACCTGGGATACTCAGATTACAGAGATTAATGCGGATTTGTCCCTTGCCAGAAGCGAGCTTGAATCTATAAACAAAGAGCTGGCATCAAAGAAAGTGGAAATGACGGATCTTGAAAAGACTCTGTCAGAAAGGGAGTCCCGTATACTCAACCTTCAGTCCCAGCTGGATCAGGACAGGGCTGAGCTGACCAGAAAGGAAAATGAACTCACTACTGTAAAAGCACAACTTCAGGCAATATCATTATTGCGACTTGACCTGTTGGAAAAAGTGAAAAAATCCATAGAAAAGGAGCTTGGCAGCACTTCTTCAGGAAGCGAGCCCCTTGTGACAATAGACAATAACGCAAACCTTGTTATCAACAACAGCCTTCTCTTTGCCAAGGGTTCCAGCGAGATTTCAGAAAGCGGAAAGAAAATGCTGCGCCAGTTTGCCCTGGCATTTGAAAAAATACTGTCGGATTCATCGGTCAGAGAAAGCATCGACACCGTAATTGTTTCCGGGTATGCGGACTCCGACGACACCTGGCAAAACAACTATGCCCTTTCATGTGAAAGGGCAATAGCTGTAATAAAGACCATGATGGAGGAAAACCCCTCCCTGGAAAAAAATTATGGCAGATATTTTCAGGCGGCAGGTTTTTCAGAATTCAGGCCTCTTGTCAAAGAAATAAATGAGGCCGCCAAAGCAAAAAACCGCCGTATACAGTTTTCTATCCACATAAAGGATTCTCAAATCCAGCAGATTATTGATGATTATATGAATACGCAGCCTTAATTATCGAGGTTAAAAACTCGCACGCTTTCTCCATATCTGAAATACGGATAAATTCTTCGGTGCTGTGCGCTTTCTCCATTCCCACACTGATATTTACCGCAGGTATCCCTGCACCGTTAATCACATTGGTATCACTTCCGCCACCGGTAGGCTGCAGGTTAAGCGGGATACCTGAAAGTTCAGAAGCTCTCTTCAGCAGTTGGATAACCGGGTCGCTGTCTTTCAGCCTGAAGCCCGGGTACATGGTTTCAAGATCAATTTCAGCAGAACCACCCATCTCTTCGGCGGTCTTTCTGAACCAATTCATTATCCTTTCACTGTAGTCTTTTATCTTGTTCTCATCAGTTGAGCGGACTTCACCTTCAATCGTGCAGGTGTCGCATACTATGTTGCGGGCCTGCCCACCATTTATCATGCCAATATTAGAAGTGCTTTCCTCATCAATCCTTCCAAAGCAGGGCATTCCTGCGATAGCCTTTGCAGCCATCATTATGGCACTGATGCCTTTTTCGGGCTCCATTCCAGCGTGTGCAGCCTTGCCCTTAAAAACAACCTTGAACTTGTTATAGTATGGGGCTGTTACAGCAGCAGTTCCAATGGGTCCACCCTCATCCAGGATAATTGCATAATCTGCGGGAATTTTGGAGAGGTCGAGATTGGTAGCACCAAAAAGACCGCCTTCCTCACAGACAGTGAATGCCAAATAGATATCGCCGAATTCCTCATTATCTTCCTGTAATGACCTTATGGTTTCGAGGATTACCGCTATTCCTGCAGCATCATCTCCTCCAAGTATGGTAGTTCCATCAGTCTTGATGATATCACCTTCCACAACGGCTTTCTTGGAAAGACCGGGAACCACTGTATCCATGTGCGCCATAAGAAGCAGTGCCGGTTTTTCTTTCTTCCCTTTTATTTTGCAGATGACATTGCCTGCTGTGCCGCCTATTTTGGAACCGGTATCGTCTTCATAGGGGTCCAGGCCCATAGCCCTTAGCTTTTCCAGAAGGGCGTCGGCCATTTTCCTCTCGTTTTTGCTCAAGCTGTCGATTTTGACCAGGCTCAAAAATTCATTGACAAGTCTTTCTTTATTAATCATATCTATTCTCCTCTTATAATTTATTGTTCGGTTCAATTTCTCGCTTTGTCGAAGAGCAGAATTTTCTTAGCAGCATAAAACGTCTTATTGTAAACTTTCGGCAAAATGCCGTCATCAGGCATAATCTTTTGCTCCCTGTGAGCCGAACCGGCTCAGTATTTTGCGCCTCTCCGTCCCTAAAAAGCTGTGGTGTGCAAAGGCTCAGCCTTCTTCGCGTCCTCGGCTCAGGAAAGTTGTAAGGCTGAGCCGTTTGCACCTCTATGCAGGTAACTCTATGAATAGGATCAGCCTTTTTCAGATATTCTCCTGAATAATTTGCCAAACTATATGCCTGTTGACCCGAAGCCGCCTCCCCTGTTACTTCCAAAACCTGCGACAGAATCCACCCTGATAAGATTCATACGCGGAACCTGGGCCAATATGAGCTGTGCCACTCTCTCGCCTTTTCTGATGAGGTAAGGCCCCTTTTTATTGCCTTTGCTGTCAAGAGTATAATATTCTTCCTGACCGGCTGAGCTGTTTTCAGGGGACGTGTTCGACATTATTACTCCTAATTCATCCCGATATCCGGCGTCTATTGTCCCGGGGGAATTTGCCAGGCGCAAGGGAGTCTTAAGGCTGATGCCGCTTCTTGGTCGCACCTGTATTTCATAGCCTTCGGGGATGGCGAACTTCAACCCGGTTGGAATTACTACAGTCTGACCTGGTTTAATAAGTACATCCTCGGCAGCGCATACATCCATTCCCGCATCATAGGGATTTGCGTAAAAAGGCAATTTAATATCGTCACGAAGTACTTCTACATAAACATCCACCATAATATGCACCTCTCAGTAATTTTATAGCTTAATCCTGCAAGAAATTTTTCTGAAGAATAACCTTTCCGGAACCGGTTTACACGCCTCTGAACCAGTGGCCTTTCGTATAACCTTTTTCGGCAATCCTTTCCGCAATCCGGGTATCAATATTCCCTTCTTTTTTGAGTTTCCCATGATAATAGGAGGCAATCTTTAGGCTGTCAGCAATGTCTTCCCTGGTAAAAGCGAGTCTCAGTAGGGAAAGGTCTGTTTTCCGGAGGCTTTCAATATCATCCATAAATATTGGATATGAATTGAATATTACTGTCCTTTGCGGCCCGGTATACCTTATATACGGGAAGACTTCCCCTTTTCTGTCCTTCAGCCTGCCTGTATGTCTTTCACATTTCCCACATAAACCAGAGCATCCGGACCGGCTGGAAGAAGGGCAATTCTCCATTGTCATAACAGGTATGCGTCCATAGACAATTGCTTCGCTTTTCAATCCGGGACATATAAATTGCTCCACTTCGCTGAGCCTGAGCTCTGGAGAAAGTACCGCAGTGTCCGCCCCGAATTCCTTTTGAAGCAATAGCGCTTCATTATTGAAAATATTCATGTTGTAGTCAGCGCAATATTTTTTATCACTAAACAAATCCTTGATTACTTTCAAAGCACCAAAGGACCCATAGGTTATTCCATCCCACAAATCCCGGACCTCACTGGCCTGTTCCACAGTCCTTTTCAATTCCTGATCTTTGAGAACGGGGAAGGTCCAAAGAAATATCTCGCCATTAAACTCACTCCTTGCCTTATTCAGAAGTTCCTTCTTTGAATCAACCGGCAAATACATCCTTGAAACTATGCCATTGAATTTGCCAAATTCATCGGGAAGGTCATAGAAAAATGCTGATATAGCAAGGCTTTTTTCTTCCCGGGCTTCGGATTTCGGGTCATCATCAGGCATAGGTGTAAGTTCAAATTGTTTTTTTGACGCAGAAATGCGCACATTTTTCAACTCACCCAGTACATCCCGCCTTAACCTGTTGAGTTCTGAGATGGGAATGATACTTTGATTATCAGTATCCACGGTAAGATTATTAAGATAATAGGGTGTATCACCTGTCTTATTAAGCTGATCCTTTATTCTGCTTTCATCAAGGGGTTTTTTAAGGGCTTTTTCGGCGGCCACATCCGACTTGCATGTAACCGTGTTTCCCATATCGTCCCGTGCGGTCAGTACGGCTTTTTCGCCCACTTTCAGGTATAAAGACATATCAACAGGAACAAAAGGATTCTCTTTGTTTTCAAAAGTTTTTTGCACATCCTCCACCAGCGCACTGGACAAAGTCCTGTACACTATGCTCCCTGCTTTGACGGGAGTTTTTACATCCCCTATCCATGGCTTTGTTCCCGACTTGGCCTGTCTGACATGAGCGTTGTTATCTTTTATCGCGCTTAAAATAAAGCTTACGGCATCTTTTCCCTCATCCACTATTTCTATGCCGTCACCCATATTAAGGTCCTTTTCAAGCTGAACCCTTATATATGGCGGTTTTACTTCCAAAACCCGTCCAACGGGCACGCCCTGGTGTTTAGGATGCTTTGCATATATTAATCTGTTACTTTTAAGATCTCCTTTAAGATATGAGCTTGTAAACCCGCCTCTGTTAAAGGCCTGAAGCAGCTTTTCCCGGTCTGCTTCATCCACCCTGTACCCTTCTTTGCCTGAGGCGTGGAGCAAATCAACATATTTTCTGTAGACCTGGGTCACAATGGCCACATATTCGGGAGACTTCATCCTGCCCTCAATCTTCAGTGATGTTACACCGGCATCTCTGAGTTCCGGCAAAAGGTCAATTGCCGAGAGGTCACGGGTGCTCAAAAGATATGAGGGATTTGAAAAATCACCGGTATTGGTTGATACTGAATAAGGCAATCTGCAGGGTTGGGCACAAAGGCCCCGGTTTCCGCTTCTTCCGCCTATAAAGCTCGACATGAGGCACTGCCCCGAATAGCAAACGCATATTGCGCCGTGGACAAAGGTTTCCAGTTCAACATCAGTATTATTTGAAATATGTGCTATTTCCTTAAGGGATAACTCCCTGGCAAGCACAACCCTTTTGACTCCCATCCGGGCAAGATGAGCGACCGACTGGCTGTTGGTCGCTGTCATCTGAGTGCTTGCATGGAGTTTGAGATCAGGAATGTATTTCCTAAGAAGACTTATAAGCCCCGGATCCTGCACTATCACCGCGTCAGTTCCATGCTTATATAAAAAAGCGGCAAATTTGAGAGCCTCATATAATTCATGGTTTTTCAAGAGGGTGTTAAGTGTAACATATATTTTTACACCCCGCTCATGGGCATAATCAATAGCCCTGATGAGTTCTTCCTCGTTGAAATTGTTTGCGTTTATTCTGGCATTAAACCTGCTCCCGCCCAGATAAACAGCATGAGCTCCATTTTGAACAGCCGCCTTAAGTGATTCAAAGCTGCCCGCAGGTGCAAGCAGCTCCAATTGTTTTTTGTCCATTTTAATACCCGTCTTTAGTCTTCCTCCGTCGCTTTTCCGTCAATTACGTCCTCGGTTTCATCAACCTCGGATTCAACTTTTACATAGCCCTTGTGTGGAACATCATCCTGGTTTTCTTCTGAAATTATTTCAACTTCGTCAGGCTCGTCCTGGTCGGGCTTATATTTGTACTTGTAAACAGTACCCGTAGATTTTTTCTTTTTCTTTGCGCTGGCTTTTCTCTTGTCATAGTATTTTTTTATTGCGTCTATAATATCCAGTATTGACTTGACCTTGAGAACTATATCCTTCTGTATGGTTTCCACACCGTTCTTGACTGTCTCTGAAATCTTCTCCACATCTTTTACCACAGTCTGGATGCTTTCCATATTGTCTTTTAACATACCTGTTATTTTGGCCGTATTTTCAGTTATTTCAGGAAGCTTCTCAACAGTTTTCCGAATCTCATCACTGTTGTCCTCAAGAATCTGGTTGACGTTTTTCAGAACCTTCATGAGATTGGCAACTGTAAGAATAAGATAAAAGAGAAGTGCTGAACCCAGTACAAAAAGTACAATGGTGATTAACTCTCCCCAAGATACCATTTCATTAAACATAGTTTATCCTCCGTTACTCTTTCGGTTTTCCGGATATTGTATTGATGGTGTTTCTTACTTCCTTCAATTCGGCTTCTCTTCTTGATAATTCAATCTGAAGCTGAGTTTCCCTGTCTTTCAGGCGCTGGTTCTCATTTCTGAGGCGAGCAGACTCGTCCTGCAACTCCTGGTATTTTTTCTTCAACTGCTCCAGTTCATTCTTTGCAGAATTGAATTTTTCATTTAAGCGGAATACCTCATCGGCCAAATTGACTGAAGCCAACACAGAAGCCATAGACGTACTTAATAGATGATTTTTGCGGGTAATCTCCTGAAGCTTGCGATCGACAAAAAGAGCCACTTTTTGTATGTATTCCTGAGATTCCTCACCGCATATCACATACTCATTTCCAGCTATCCGAACCGTAACCTTATTCTTATCTGCCAAGCTATCAGCTCCAGTCTGTGCTTCTTTTTCTTAAGTGCATAATCCAAGCATCCAGTTATGTAAGACAGTGTAATAACCAATAAGAACCATCTTATAATTTATTATACTATAAATTGTCAAGTTATGTCGGCTTTTTCCTTTAAAAACTCACCGAACTTCTTGTCTATTACAAGAATATGATGGTCCAGCCATTTGCTCAGGAAGTCCAGAAGATCCCTTGCAGTACCTATCTGGTCTTCATCCAGATCATACAGGTTAATGGAGCTGACTTTATTAACAAAGGACTTATGCTCAAGTACCTGGATTTTTGTATTGAAAGAATCATAGCCATGCTCTGCAAACATTTTTTCTTCATGGCCAAAATGGTAAACCGCATAGTCTTTCAGCTCTTCAAAAATACTGACCATTTCATCGTAGCGGTCCAACCCGTCATCCAGTTTGGCAATCTCGTTCATGTCATTGATCAGCTCAATTAATTTCCTGTGCTGCATGTCGATTGTTTCATCGTAACACGAATACTCATCTCTCCACTTAATAACCATAGTTTACCCTCCTTTAAAATTAAAGAAACTCATCAACATCATTTATCAGAATAAACTTCCTTGGCATAACAGAAACTGTTCGGCTTCAGAAGATAATCTTGCCTTTTCGACAATTTTTTTATATAATGAATTCAACACTGATACCTTAACATACTTTTACCTCCTTTTTAGCACATTTTTTTGAGTTTTGCCTGTTGATTGCCAACAGGCTTATTTGTTTCTTTTCCCTAATATTTCCCAATTATTTATATACCGTCTTCTTCCTTCATGAGCATGAGACATTTTTCGATCTTTTTTTTGAGTCGCTGAAGAGCATTGTCTACGGATTTAACAGACTTGTGGAGTTCTCTTGCAATATCCTGATATGTTATCCCAAGAAGGTACTTAGTAAGGACCTGCTTCTCAAACGGGCTTAAAACTTCCATAATCTTATTCTCAATTACGCTGTGCTCTTCCTTATGGATAATGACATCCTCCGGATTGGTCACCGATACTTCCTCTATTACTTCAATAAGGCCCTTTTCAGAATCCTGGTCGTACATTTTCTTGTTCAGGGAAATAGATGAATTCAGAGGTATATGTTTTTGTCGCGTTGCAGTCTTTACAGCGGAAATGATCTGTCTTGTTATGCACATATCGGCAAAGGCCTTAAATGGAATACTTTTTTCGTCTTTATAATCGCGGATGGCTTTAAACAGGCCTATCATGCCTTCCTGAACTATATCCTCCCTGTCTGCACCAACAAGGAAATAGCTTCTTGCCTTTGACCTGACCAGAGGTTTGTATTTCTCGATAATATACTCCATTCCCCGTTCACATCCTGAACGGGCATATATCAGTACCTCTTCGTCTTCCATTTCGCTGTATGTTTTGGGGATTTGCATGTTGTTAATCCGTGCTTGATTCATAAATGCCTCCTGTTTATTGCTTATCCATAATAGCCCTACAAGCTCTTTTTAAGAACAAGGGTTTTGACCATTATATTTAAACTGTTGACATTAAAACCAGCAAACCGATCAAGCTCTTTTATAATAGTCGTCTGAGCTGTGCGCACGGCATCGATGATGTTATAGCCAAATACCATTATAACATCCATATCAATATAAAGTCCATCCGGGCCGTTATTGGTCCTGAAGCGTGTTATACGTTCCATTTCCGGCATGGATGTTATTATATGTCTCACTACCTGATAGATGGCATAGTCCGAAATTGTATAGTTGCCATAATAGCTGAAAGTGGGCCGGACCACCGACTTTTCCCCGATTTTCTGGAAGGTGCCTTTGCCCTTTCTTCTGAACAGCTGCAAAGGATCCAGAAAATACCCGGAGAATTGTTTTTTTAGCTGAACCGCAGGAACGGGTATTACGTGTTTGCCCTGCTGCGTCCTGATTTTCCTCGCTTGTTCAATTTCGTACTGGCTTGCCACATCTTCAATATAAATCCGCCGTTCAATTTCGCCGAGCTCCAGAACCTCAGCTATTTTATCCACCATCTTCTCAGAGGTTCCCAAAATAAGTATACCTTTTGGTTTGTGCTTTTTTATCGCATTTTTTACTTCATTTCTGTGCTCTTCTTCATGAAAAAGCGCGACCTTGACCGAAGCAAGTTTGGAAGGTGCTTTTTTTGCAGATTTTCCTGCAACTATGCTGTTTTCGTGAATCAAAAGGCCATCATCTATAATATAATCAAGTCCGTTTTCGTGGGCAACCCACGAAGCCCGATGACTCTTTCCGGTACCGCTGGCCCCCACAAATGCCACTAAACGCAATAATTTCCCCTCCGTTTTATTATATCTCTGATATAAGGTTATAGGGGTTCTATCTGTTATTCAAGGGTTTCTGCTTAACTCTCCCCAAGATTTAGTTATATTATTCCACAAATTTCCCTCAATTAACACCCCCGAACATTAAACTATGGTTAAAACCATACCCGGAGGCCAACATAAAAGAGAGTATTGGTGTATCAATCACTTGCCAAGCCAAGTCTCAAGTATTTCTATTAAGAAACACAAAACAGGTACAGCAGTGTCTGCACCTGTCCCGGGCATAAATTTTTCAGAATTATTAGTATGGGGAAAACGCAATAACCCCATAAAGATGGCTAAACCTTATTGCTGAACCGAAAATAAGTCTTACGGTAAATAGTCCTGCTGATAAAAATCAGTCTTCCGCAATATTAAGAAGGCTTAAAAGCTCACTTCCGGTAAAGTTATATTTGCTGTTGCAAAAATGACATTGAAGCTCGGCTCCGTTGTCTTTTTCCGCCAGCTCCATAAGTTCTTCCTTACCCAGGCTCAAAAGGTTTCTTTCCATGCGTTCCCTGGAGCAGGTGCATTTGTATTCCACAGGACAGTTATCAAAAAACTCAATGTCCTCATTCGGAAATAACATTTTAATAATATCCTCAGGGGTCCTTCCCTGATGAATAAGAGTGGTAATCGGCTCAAGACTTGAAATAGCCTTCTCCACTTTTGATATAACTTCCTCATCTGCATCGGGCATAAGCTGTAAAAAATATCCTCCGGCAGCTTCCACCTTCCCGCCGGTTCCAATCAATACCCCAAGATTCATAGCTGTCGGGGTTTGTTCCGAATATGCGTAATAATAAGTAAGATCTTCGGCTATTTCACCGGAAACAAGATTCACACGGCCACTATAAGGTTCTTTGAGGCCCACATCTTTTATTACGTTCAGGTATCCTGACCCGACGGCGGCTTTTATGTCAAATTTGCCATTCTCATTCAATGGAAGATCAAAATTCGGGTTATGGACGTAACCCCGGACTCTTGCTTTGGAGTCTGTCACAGCCACCATTCCTCCGATTGGGCCATCGCCTTTGACCTGGATAGTAATAGTATCATTTTCATTTTTCAAAGTCTGGCTCATTAGTGCTATTCCCGTTAACAGTCTACCCAACGCTACTGCAGGGGTAAAGTTCATGTTATGGATTTTACGGGCATTTTCAACAGTATCTGTTGTAACTGCGCAGTATATCCGTACCTTTCCGGATACTGCCAGTGCTTTTGCCATGTAATCTGCCATGTTGTTCACTCCTTCTCGTCATAAGTGCAGGGCTGTCCTGTGATATAGCTTAAATCGGGTAAAAGGTTGTCAATATTTTCATTTCTGTATATCCGCGAAAATAACGTGTTAATATGAACCACAGCTGCATGTTCAGCATCGGTTAATATTTCGTCCACCGACTCATTCAATTCCTGTCCGCCTCCGAAGGGATCCTTCCAGGTTCTCCTCTTCCTGTTGGCCCAGTCGATTTCAGTATCATATTCCGCCGGGTAAGGGTGTCTCGGAGCCTTGATTCCCCCTCCGGTCAGATTTTCAAGCCAGTTAATCAGTGCTTTTTTCCATCCTGCAGGGTCATAAAGAAGGTCATGCCCCCGATAGAAGCTTGAAAGTACGTTTTTAAGTTCTTTCGGTTCCACTTCCATACCATATATATTTTCAATTGCGTCTGTTAAAAATTCCGATACGCTCTTAGGCCAGTCAGAGCCAATATCTATCAGTTTTTTTGTATTGACTCTGGAGGCTTTGGTTCTGGTCCGCTCTTTCCAGTAGATAATATCAAGGGCCATTTCCACCTGCTGATGGGTCACTTGTTCCATTGTCCCGTCAAATTTCCAGATCCAATTGTTTGTGGCCCAGTATACATACGGGTGAAGGAGCCTGTCCAAAGTAAAATGGCAGATAAATCCGCACAGATATACAGCCAGATCGAGCCAGTCCTCATCATAAGAAACATCTTTCAGTCTGTCAAATCCTCTTTTGAGAAACTCGCCCGTGTGCTGTCTGTGCATTATCCTGCCAAGTCCAAGCAAAGGACCTTTTTTTCTGAACTTATCATAAAAGAATAACGGGTCGGGTCCCTGCGCTCCAAGATTATAAAGAGAGCGTTTTTTATTAACGCCCTCCATTAGTCTCCTGCTTTCAATACGTTTTGATACTGTATCCGCCAAAAGAATGTGCAACAAGAAATCTGCCATATATACTCCCTAATTTTTTGCAGCAATAAATTCTTCAGGCCTCTTGTCGGTCAAGCCGAAATGATAGAGAAGAGCCTCCGCAATGCGTACAGACGCATTTCCATCCCCATACGGGTTTATTGCTCTTGCCATTTTCTGATACTCTTCATTGTTTGTAAGAAGATTATATGCTTCATTATATACATCAGCTTCATTCGTTCCTGCAAGTTTTACAGTGCCGGCTTTTACAGCCTCTGGCCTTTCTGTCTCATTTCTGAGGACAAGAACCGGTTTGCCCAGTGAAGGAGCCTCTTCCTGTAATCCGCCTGAATCAGTCATGATAAGATAGGAACGGGCCATAAGGTTATGCATATCCTGTACATTCAATGGCTCAATCAAATGAATACGGCTGTTGTTCCCCAAAATTCTGGTGGCCGGCTCCCTGACAACAGGGTTAAGATGCACTGGATAAATAATCTCTATATCGGGCAGATCCCCGACAAGTCTAAACAAGGCTGAAAAAATATTTTCAAAGGGTGTTCCAAAGTTCTCACGTCTGTGGCAGGTAACCAATACTACCCTTTTATTGTCAAAGGAATAATTGCTCAAAAAACTGTCGCTGAATTTGTAGTCTTCGGAAACAGTTGATGCAAGAGCATCTATAACCGTATTACCTGTGACATAGATTTCTTTTTCGGAAACATTCTCTTTTATAAGATTTTCCTTGTTCGCTACAGTTGGCGCAAAATGCAGATCAGCAATTGAACCCGTGAGCTTCCTGTTCATTTCCTCAGGGTAAGGAGAATACTTGTCATAAGTCCTGAGTCCTGCTTCCACATGGCCAACTTTAACCTTCGAATAAAAAGCCGCAAGGGATGCTGCAAAGGTAGTTGTGGTATCACCATGGACCAGTACAATATCGGGTTTTGTTTCATCAAATATTTTGTACAGCCCTTGCATTGCCCTTGTTGTAATATCAGCAAGAGTCTGTCTTGCCTGCATTATGTTCAGGTCATAGTCTGGTTTGATTTCGAAAATGTCAAGGACCTGGTCCAACATTTCCCTGTGTTGGGCTGTAACACAGACAATGGACTCAAACTGTTCATATTTTCTCAGAGTTTTTATAAGAGGAGCCATCTTAATAGCCTCCGGTCTTGTGCCGAAGACTGTCATGGCTTTTATTTTCTTCATAATACTACTCCTGTGTTTGGTTATCATCATCCGATTCATTCGGGGCTTCTTCGCTGCCGGTTTCAATATTTTCAGGATTTTCTCCGGAATCCGCTTTGTCTCCTGATGCAGCTTCCAGGTGCGCTTCTTCAATATCCAGCGCTTCTACTGCATCCACCTGACGAATCTTTTTGATTTTTTCGGGGATTTCATCAATCTCACTTAAATTCCTTGCACCCCCGATACCGAAAACTGCAAGAATAATCAAAAGAGTCAGGGACGGGAGAAGCCCTTTGTCCACAAGCGCTATTGAGCAAATACCCAATGCGGCGCTTATTATATAGAGGATTGTAACCGACATGCGATGGCTAAGACCCATGTCCAGAAGCCTGTGATGAATATGGCCCCTGTCCGCTTCCCCAATAGGCCTTCCATTCATTATGCGCCGCAAAATCGCAAATGCTGTATCAAAAATTGGAAGACCCAAAACTAAAATCGGGATTGCGAGCGCTAAAGCCGTGACAGATTTCATTGTTCCTTCAATGGAGAGAATGGCCAGCATAAAACCGAGAAATGTGGATCCGGTATCCCCCATAAATAATTTGGCGGGATTGAAATTGTAAGGCAGAAAACCCGCAATGGCACCTACCAGAGAGACACCGATGATTGCCATATCATCCTGCCTTCTGATAACTGCCACAATATAAAGGGAAAGGGCAGCTATTCCCGAGACACCAGCCGCCAGGCCGTCAAGCCCGTCTATCAAATTTATGGCATTGGTTATACCGACAATCCAAAAAACCGATATTACAAATGCAATGATGTCCTGAAGTCTGAACATCATGCTGGGGTGAACTGCCACACCAGTAATAAAGGGTTTTGAAATTGCAGTGATTCTTGTTCCGGTAGCGACAACAACTATGGCCGCCAAAAGCTGAACCGGAAACTTCACCCTCGCCCGTAAAGGCCTGATATCATCAATTATACCCAATATTACAATAACAGCTGTTCCTATAAGAATACCTATGGTCTTGGGTTTTGTGATATACATAAAAAACGTTTTGGGATTCTTCATGTAGAAGCTGTAGACTATCGCGACCACAAAACCTGCGATAATTGCCAATCCGCCCAACAATGCCATAGGTTTCTTATGGACTCGCCTGCTGTCCTTCGGAACATTTACCGCCCCTGTGTAAAGGGCAATCCTGCGCGCAATGGGCGTAGCAAAAAAAGCCACTATAAGCGCAACAGCAAAGGCCACTAAATGATGATATTCTATTACTATCATAGTTTCACCTCAAAGGCATGTTCAAAGCTGTCTTTCTTCCGGCCCTTCATATTTCAATACGCGTACCCCGGCTTCTTGCAGCAATTCCATTGACAAATCATCAGGGTAGTCGCCTTTGAAAACTATTTTTTTAATACCCGCATTGATGGCCAGCTTGGCACACAGCACGCATGGCTGTGTAGTTACATACAAAGTGCTGTTTTTAACGCATGTACCCGAATAAGCAGCCTGAACAATCGCATTCTGCTCGGCATGGGTTGCTCTGCACAATTCATGCCTCTGACCGGAAGGAACACCTAACTTTTCCCTCAGACAACCTGTTTCTTCACAATGCCTGCATCCGACCGGAGCACCATTATATCCTGAGGCCAAAATTCTTTTGTCCTTCACTATCAATGCACCAACCTGTCTTCTCAAACAGGTCGAGCGTGTTTTCACCAATTCTACAATACTCATGAAATAATCATCCCATGACGGACGCATTTTATTGACCCCCATCAGAATTAATTTTAATGACCTTTACTTGGTTCCGAACAGTCTGTCTCCGGCATCGCCAAGACCGGGAACGATATACCCGATATCATTCAAATGCTCATCAATAGCGGCGCAGTAAATGCTTACATCAGGATGTACTTCGGTGAGCCTCTTAACACCCTGTTTTGAAGCGATCAGACAAACAAATTTAATATTTTTTGCCCCGTGGTTCTTTAAGAATTTCACTGCGTCTACAGCCGAACCGCCTGTTGCCAGCATAGGATCAAGAACAACAACATCACGGTTTGCTATATCATCGGGCAATTTGCAATAATATTCAACAGGCTCCAGAGTTTCATGGTCACGATAAAGACCAATGTGTCCAACCCTTGCCATTGGAACCAGCTTCAGCATGCCATCCACCATTCCGAGACCTGCTCTTAAAATCGGCACAAAAGCAAGTTTCTTACCGGAAACTATTTTGGCCTTTGCTATACCCATAGGAGTTTCAATTTCTACTTCTTTCAGTGGAATATCCCGTGTTACTTCATAACCCATCAGCATTGAAATTTCAGATGCCAGTTCACGGAATTCTTTGCTGCTTGTATTTTTGTCCCTGAGCAGCGAGATTTTGTGCTGTATAAGCGGATGGTCGAAAACAAAAACATTGCTCATATCAAGAGCCCTCCCAACTAATCTCTATTTTAAATATTCTTCTTCAATTTTTGTAATTTCATTAATGCGGCGCAAATGTCTCTCCTCATTTGAAAAAGGTGTGCTGAGCCAGGTATCAACTATGCTCAGAGCCAGTTTTTCACCCACAATAAAAGCCCCGAGGGCCAATACATTTGTATCATTATGTTCCCTTGTAAGTTTTGCAGACAAAAGATCGCTGACCAATGCAGCTCTGACACCTCTTACTTTGTTTGCTGCAATAGAAATACCTATACCAGTAGAGCAAATAACAATACCCTTGTCACACTGTCCCTTGCTGACTGCAACTGCAGCCTTCAAGCCAAATGTCGGGTAATCTACAGAGTCCTCATTATATGTTCCAAAGTCCTCTACTTCGTAACCTTTTTCGATTAAATGTTTCTTAACCACTTCTTTAAGCTTAAATCCACCGTGGTCACTGCCTAATGCAACTTTCAACCAAGTCCCCTCCTCGAACATTCTCAATGAAAATTGTATAGTAATAAGGTTGCAATGTCAAAAACAGATTTCATTCTGCTTCAATCAATTTGTCGATAATTTTTAAAAGCAGTCCTTCAATTTCTTCGGCACAATACTTGTAGGTGTCATAATCCATGCCGAATGGATCTGAAATATCAGGATTCTCATCATCTGCCCCGGCATATTCTTTTATTGTAAATACCTTGTCTGCCCCCTCGGGATAGATATCAAGTATCATCTCCCTGTGATGCTCTGTCATGGTTAATATAAGCCAGTTTTCCTTAATATCGGTATCGGTGAGGACCCTTGCCCTGTGGGAAGATATATCGGTCCCGTATTCTTCCTGCATTACAGATATGGCTTCATAACTTGCGGGGTCATGTTCAAAGGCATAAACTCCCGCTGAACCCACTTCAAAATTTTTATGCAGATTGCGTTCTTTCAATAACTTTTTGAAGAGGGCTTCGGCCATTGGACTTCTGCAGGTATTGCCTGTACATACAAAAAGTATTTTCTTCATACTCATCTCCTTATACTTTAATTATTTTACCCGAAGACGCCTTCATCAGACGATTCATGACCGCTTTCCCAATTCCTTCTTCGCTGATGGTCTCGGAATAGATTATGTCAACATTGTTCTCATCAAATTTTCTCAGTGAATCAAAGAGATTTGCAGCGATGTCTTCAGGAGTGTCAACCGAGCCGACAGATATTATGATATCCGCAATATAACGGTGCATGTTTTCCTCGGTGGAAAGCACACCCACCTTTAATCCCTTTTCCTTGCTTTTTTCAGTCAGTTCGTTAATCTCTATTACTACTTTATCACTTTCTCCTGAAACCAGATACATTTCAGCCCTGGGAGAATAGTGTCTGTATTTCATTCCGGGGGATCGGGGCTTTTGTCCATCCTCTATTTTGATAACCAAATCCGATTCGACTTTGCCCACAATTTTCTCCAGCATCTCACGGGTGACTCCTCCGGGTCTTAAAATAACAGGGATCTCACCTGTCACGTCCAAAACGGTGGATTCCACCCCCACATTGCAGGGGCCGCCGTCAATAATATATTCCACTCTTCCTTTGAGGTCATCTTCGACATGTTTGGCAGTCGTGGGACTTGGATGTCCTGAGAGGTTGGCACTGGGAGCGGCCACAGGCACACCCGCCTTATCTATAAGTTTCAGGGCCAAAGCATTATCAGGCATGCGAATAGCAACAGTATCAAGGCCAGCTGTTATAATGTCGGGCACGAAATCTGTCCGCTTCATAATAAGGGTCAGTGGTCCCGGCCAGAAGAAATCCATAAGTTTCTTCGCTTTCTCCGGAACTTCAAGAACCAGTTTTTCAAGAATCCTGGTATGTGAAATATGAACAATAAGAGGATTGTCCGAAGGTCTGCCCTTAGCCTCATATATGCTTTTTACAGCATTTGTGTCAAGGGCATTGGCACCCAGGCCATATACGGTTTCGGTGGGAAACGCAACAAGTTTTCCGTCCCTTAAAGCCGCTGCAGCCCGGTCAAGGCCTTCTTCGTCATCAGCTTTTATAATAAAGGTTTCCATAAAAAATGTAACCACCTTATACAGGATTAATCATAACATCCCACAAATTATACCAGAAAACAG
>JAAYLX010000054.1 GCA_012521705.1 Clostridiaceae bacterium
ACCTGAAGGCGTTGAAATGTGCATGCCTGGTGACCACGTAACCATGGAAATCGAGCTCATTACTCCTATCGCTATGGAAAAAGGTCTCAGACTTGCTATCCGTGAAGGCGGAAGAACCGTTGGTTCCGGTGCTGTTGTAGACATTATTGAATAATTTTCTCACGTCTTTAATGTGCCAAATATACTGAGAAAGTGTAAAGAAGATCGCCTTGATCAAGGTGATCTTCTTTTGTTTTTGTCAACATTAAGACCGTTATCTGCCGGGCTATAAACCACCCAATTAAAATTTTGTCACCAATGCTTGAGGTCAAATCTAAAAATCTTTTGATTGATTAAGCCTATTTGGGTAACTTATAATAAAGATGTAACAAAAACTCTTTAAAATTGTCACTATTGACACTTGAAAAAAGAGAGGAATAAAATGGGGGATTTCATTCTGGACTCGAGACTAAAAACAATACTGCTTCATCTCGCAAATGCAACAGAGATAACCACAGTAAAACAGATTGCTGATGAAGTTGGCGTGTCCAGAAGAACGATACTCAGGGATTTGCAGGAAGCGGAAGAATGGTTGAAGAAAAATGGTTTTACGCTTGAGAGCAAATCCGGCAAAGGTATCAGGCTGGCAGGAGACGAAGCGGACAGGGAACGGCTCATTAATCTTATCAGCGACAAAGTCCCGGAAGTAATCAATATGCCGCGCGACAGACAAAAAATGCTTTTGGTTGAACTCCTGCAAATGAAGGAACCCGTTAAATTGTACTATTATACTTCAAAGTTTGGAGTAAGCATAAGTACATTAAGCAACGACCTTGACAAAGTAGAAATATGGCTAAGTAAGTACAATCTTAAACTGATAAGAAAAGCGGGACTGGGCGTTTATGTATCCGGGGAGGAAAAAGATTTCCGGAGAGCAATGATAAGTCTTTTGTATGAAAACCTGAGCGAGGAAGAACTGATGATGATAATAAAGAATACAGTTCCCGGTTTTCAGACAAAAGAAAGCGTCACCCAGGCCAGCGTGAGAAACAGGTTGCTCGACTTAATTGACAGGG
Organism: Clostridiaceae bacterium; assembly: GCA_012521705.1. Taxonomy (GTDB): domain Bacteria; phylum Bacillota; class Clostridia; order DSM-8532; family DSM-8532; genus DTU059. The sequence goes on from JAAYLX010000054.1 coordinate 1,056, forward strand.
ACTCCATAGAAAAGATTGAAAGCGTACTGTTAAGCCTTGAAAAAACGCTCCCTTACAAGATGGTTGAAAGCGACAGGATTGGACTGATGGTCCACCTTGCCCTCGCAATTCAAAGGATAAAAAATAACGAGAAAATTACCATAGATTCATCATTATTAAACGAGTTAAAAAGATTATACGAATTTTCTGTTGCAGCAAATATATCCAGAAAAATATCAGAGAACTTTGACATAGAGATACCTGAAGATGAAATTGGCTATATTACTATGCACTTGAACGGTGCCAGATTTTACAACAACCGTTTAAGTGAAATAAAAAAATCAGAAAACAAAGACTTGTTTGAAATTGCCAACGAAATGGTTTCAATTGCCGAAAAGGAGTTTTCTGTGAACTTCGCCGAGAGGGAAAAACTGTTGAACGATCTGGTATGTCATCTGGATCCGGCGCTGAAGAGACTTCAAATGGGAATGGATATACGAAATCCTTTACTTCATAAGCTGAAACATCTTTTCCCTGACGCATACAAAATCAGTACACGGGCAGCGGACGTACTCAAGGAAAAACTTTCTATCGTGGTTCCCGAATCGGAAATTGGTTTTCTCGCAATGCACTTCGGGGCCGCAATAGAAAAGAACAGACTTGAAACCAATAAGAATATAAGAATTATTGTTGCATGTCCCAGCGGAATAGGGACATCAAGGCTCCTTTCAGCAAGGCTTCAAAAAGAGTTCAAAGAGTTGGAAATTGTTGACATACTCTCAACCTATGAAATGAGCCTGGACCACATAAAGGATAAAAATATTGATTTTGTGGTTTCAACAGTACCTATACAGAATTGCGCGGTAAAGAATATTTGTGTTAATCCTCTTTTGCTTGAAGATGACAAGCTTTACATAGAACAGGTCATATACGGAACCGGAAGAAATAAAACCGAGAGTATAAAACGACCTGGTACAAGACCTCTTAAAAGCAGTATTAAACACACTTTGAATTATAGCAGCTTTATTCAGGACATTACTGAAAACAACTGGTTTTATCTCAACGAAGACGCATCAGACATCAATCATGTAATCTCTGATATATCCCCGTTTATTTCAAGCAATAAAGAGATTCAGAACAGCATAAAGAAGCAAATATTAAATAAAGAAGTTTTAATAGTAAACAATAGCTGTATAGTCCTGAATATATATCTGAAAGATATAAAAAGCAGCAGCCTTGTTGCATGCAGATTGAGCCAAAAGCTCATACTTGAATACTGTGGCGCGGGACTAAGCAACCTGATAATACTGGTGATTCCTGAAAAACTTAGGGGCTCCCATAATACTTATATTAAGGATTTCAACACATTTATATCCAACAGCAAAATAACCGAATGCACTGACCCTAAGGAGTTTTCCGAAACATTATACGCAACTTTGAGTGTGCTATATATGGAAAAACTTGATGAGTGGAGAACCAAGTTATACGAATCTATTAATTTAAATGCCAAATAATTTAATTATTAAGTAAATAAGAGGAGGAGTCTTTATGGGTTTATTCAGAAAAAGTGAGAAACCGGACAATGTTAATGAACGGCAAAGCGAAGCATCCAATGGCTCAGGCGTTCTTGTAATGGAAAATATATTAATTGGCGAAAAAAGTGTTGACAAAATTTCAGCTATTGAAAGAGCCGGCCAGCTGCTGGTTAACGGCGGATATGTAATGCCTGAATACATTGAGGCTATGAAAGAAAGGGAAAGGGTTCTGACAACTTACATCGGAAACGGAATTGCCATTCCTCACGGAGTAGGCGCTGCGAAGAACTTGATCCTGAAAAGTGGAATTTCAATAATTCAGTATCCCCAGGGCGTAGTTTTTGATGAAGGAAAGGTTGCATATCTGGTAGTCGGAATTGCCGGAAAGGGCAACGAGCACATGCAGATCCTCACCAATCTTGCTGAGTTTATACAGGATGAGGACGCTATAAAAGATTTGTTTACAACCACTGACAAAAAGAAAATTTACGACGCGTTTACAAGCCAGGTATAACACAGCTTTTGATCTTCCTACTAAACGCTTGGAGGGGATATAATTGAAAACTGCTATACAATTCGGTGCAGGTAATATCGGAAGAGGCTTTATTGGTGGTCTGTTGTCCCAATCCGGTTACAAGGTTGTATTTGCTGATATAGTCAACGAAATCATTGACAAATTGAACAGTGAGAAAGAATACAAAATTTTCATTGTCGATGAAAACACAGAGATACAGACTATCAAAAATGTCGCCGGAGTACATACTCTGGACGACGGCCTGATGGATGTCGCAGAAGAAGCCGAGGTTATTACAACTGCAGTAGGGCCGAATGTTTTACCCAAAATCGCGCCGAATATCGCCAAGTGCATAAAAAGGCGCAGGGAAAAAGGTATCAATAGTTTCCTTAATATAATTGCCTGTAAGAACAAGGTCAAGGCTTCTGATTCATTACGGGATGCAGTGCTGGAGTTTCTTTCCGATGAGGATAAAGAATACTTGTCCGAATTTGTAGGATTCCCCAATTCCGTAGTTGACAGGATTGTTCCCCCCAGAAATCCTGAAAACAACGATGATCTTCTTACTGTAAGGGTAGAACCCTTCTATGAATGGATAGTGGATAAAGCCGGATTCAAAGGAGGAATCCCTGAAATCCAGGGTATGACAGTTACAGACAATCTTCCGGCGTATGTGGAAAGAAAACTTTTCACCCTGAATACCGGCCATGCGATTACAGCCTATCTTGGGAAAGCAATGGGATACCAGACAATAAGAAGCAGCATCAGTGATCCTACCATATATAATTACTTCAAATCCGCCATGGAAGAAAGCGGAGCGGCACTCGTAAAAACTTATGGTTTTGACCCTGAAGCTCACAGCAATTATATTAACAAAATCATAAACAGGTTTAAAAATCCTTACCTGGATGACAGTGTGGACAGGGTAGGACGGGAACCTTTGAGAAAATTATCCAGAAATGACCGGCTTATCAAACCCTTGATGATGGCACTGGAATACGGTATAGATCCTGAAAACCTGATTGTAGGAGCAGCGGCGGCGTTCACGTTCAACAACAATGATGATCCCCAGGCAGCAGAATTGCAGACCAGGATAAAAAACAATGGAATAACAAATACTGTTGCTGAAGTTACCGGCCTTGAAGGACACCCGAGAATCGTTGATCGAATTGTCGAAGCTTATCAGAAAATGAAAAACAGATAAATAGACATGTTTCAATAATCAGGTGAGGGTGGTAGTAATGTATAAAGGGATAGCTGCTTCAAGAGGAATAGGGATAGGCAAAGCCTTTGTAGTTAAAGAAAAAACAGACACAACAGTATACAGGGAAAAGAAAATTCCTGATACTGAAGTGGATAATGAAATAACAAGGTTTACGAAGGCCGTTGAAGCTACAGACATATATTATGACCAGGTAGCTGAAAAATCCAAAGATGTTCTCAGTGAATCGGAACAGCAGGTATTTCAGGCATATAAACTGGTACTTAAAGACCCAATATTCAAGGATATGGTCACGGGTTCCATCAGAGATGAATTATTATGTGCTGAAGGAGCGGTTATAAAATCAGTTGAACTGACAAAATCAATGTTTTTGGCGCTTAATGACGAATACATGAGACAAAGGGCAGATGACATTGACAACGTAGGAAAACAGATATTAATCAGCTTGACAGGCAGCCAGTCAACAGATCTGTCCATGCTTACAGAAGATTCCATAATAATTGCGGAAGATCTTACGCCTGCAGATACTGTTTCAATGAATAGAAAATTCGTCAAAGGCTTTGCAGTTGAAAAAGGCGGAGAGACCTCACACACTGCAATTATTGCCAGAACCATGGAAATACCGGCTTTGGTGGGCTGTGGTGACAAAATCAGAGACATCTCACACGGAGACACTCTGATAATTGACGGACAGGAAGGCATACTTATTGCCAAACCTACTCCAGATGAATTAAAGAACTACCTTGAAAAACAGAAACAATATCTCGAAGAACTTGAAAAAATTAAGGCTTTAAAAAATGAGCCGGGACGCACCCTGGACGGTAAAAATGTACACCTTGTAGGAAATATCGCAAAACCTGAAGAAGCAAAAGAGGTACTTGAAAAGGGTGGAGACGGAATCGGCCTGTTTAGAACGGAGTTCTTATACCTTAATCGCAAAGAGCTACCTTCCGAGGAAGATCAGTTTAAGGCATACAAAGAAGTTGCTGAAGTAATGAAAGATAGACCCTGTATTATCAGGACCCTGGACATAGGCGGAGACAAACAGTCAGCATTGATAAACATGCCCAAAGAGGACAATCCTTTCATGGGCTACAGGGCCATAAGAATTTGCCTTAAAGAGAAGGAAATGTTCAAGACGCAGCTCAGAGCTATTTTAAGAGCGAGCGCTTATGGAAATCTCAAAATTATGTTCCCCATGATATCCTGCCTGGAAGAGTTAAGGGCTGCAAAAGAAATCCTTAATGAAGCGAAGGCAGAATTGGATGAAAAGAATATTCCGTACAACAGGGATATCCAGGTGGGTATAATGATCGAGATTCCGTCAGCGGCGATGGCTGCGGACATACTCGCTCAGGAGGCGGATTTCTTCAGCATCGGAACCAACGACCTCTGTCAATATACTCTCGCGGTGGACAGGATGAACGAGAATATCAGTTCACTCTACAACCCCCTGAATATAGGCGTTTTGAGATTAATTAAGAGAGTTATTGATTGTGCCCATGAATTTGGGATTATGGTCGGAATGTGTGGAGAAATGGCATCAAATCCGGAGTATACAAGCCTTCTGTTGGGGCTTGGGCTGGATGAATTCTCAATGGTACCGGCTTCAATACCGCATGTAAAACAGGCCGTCCGTAATACAACTTATGATGACGCAGTAAATCTTGCAGAAGAAATTTTAAGCGTAAATGAAAGCGATAAAATTAAAACCATCTTAAGGGGGAAGCTTAATGCTCACTAAAACATTTGTACTTCAATGCCCGGTCGGATTACACGCAAGACCAGCATCCATACTTATAAGCGAGGCAGAAAAATTCAAATCCGACATCTCAATCAAATACAACAGCAAGGAGGTTTCATTAAAGAGTATCATCGGTGTAATGACACTCGGAATTAAAACCAACGAGAGCTTTGAACTTATAGTTCAGGGAGAAGATGAAGAGCAGGCAATGGCCAGACTCGAAATTTTCTTCAACGAGGAAATAAAGGATCTTTAATATCGTATCACTGAACGAAAACGCAGGTACTTAACAATCTCAGCTAAAGCAATGCAGTACTTAATAAAGCAATAAAAGTCGAACTGATCGAAATAATCAGACATCAATACCGTTAAAGATACCTTCAAAGTCTTTGCCAACAGTGTTGAAGGGGTTCTTGACAGCATTCGTGAAATGAAAGACTCAATGGACTTAATGGAAGACAACAAGAACAAAACTGTCGCTGCAATTTTCAACATGTCTTCAACATCTCAGCAAATTGCCGCATCTACTGAAGAAATAAACTCAAATATTCACGAACAGAAAAACGCTGCTGAGTCTATGAACGCTACAGCAGAAGAAATGAGCCGTATGGTTGTAGAACTGACTCAAAGCCTGAAGTAAGGCTGACAACGTTCTTAATCTGGTCACAGACCCAGCATAATGTGACCGTTAAGATATTATGTAATTATTTTATAAGGGAGGATTCATTCCTGTAATTCTTGGCGTTCTGGTTTCAGCAGTAGTTTCATTCCTCGTTGCTTCCATCTTTGTTAAGACAGCAGAAGCTGGCGACCTTGAAAAAGCTAAAGCTGATGTACAGGAAATGAAAGCAAAACCCACCCTCAGAAAAGTATCTGTAAATAAAGTTGTATTTGCCTGTGATGCTGGTATGGGTTCAAGTGCAATGGGTGCTTCACTTCTGAGGAACAAGTTTAAGAAAGCAGGCCTTGATGTCAAAGTTGTCAACACAGCTATTGAAGATATTCCTTCTGATGCTGACATTGTAGTTACACATCACAGCCTTACCCCGAGAGCAAAAACTGTAGCTCCTAATGCTGAACACATTTCAATCGAAAACTTTGTTGACAGCCCTGAATACGACAAACTTGTAAGCAGACTTGCCAATTCATAATTAATGATGAAAATATGATTTTAAGAACAGGGATGGCTTCGTGCACAACTTTCCTGCCACGAAGCCATCCCTTAAATATTTTTTATTAAGATCTTTACATTTATCTTATCCCTTCTTTTATTTTTTCGCAACTATTACCTTTGTTATTTCTTCTTCTATGATCTATTAAAAGTATTTCTTTAAGTCACATTTTCTTTACTTTTTTAATATTTACTTGTCTGATTATGAAGAATTATGTATATTTTCTGGTATAGAGACCTAAATGTGAAAGATATATTGCCTTTAGTATCGATTCAGGCCGAAAACGGGCATTTTATACGGCAATGTCCGGGGTGCAAAATGGCCGAAAAATCCATACTTTTACCAATAGAAAAATAACACTCCGTTGGTAAAAGAAACATTTGAAATGGACACCCCACACTTATATAATTATACTTGCCGTTATAGCTTTAGGCCTTACGGGTATGAAAGGATGATATAATGCGTAAGACTGTAAAGGATAATATCATAAGAAACATTCCCATGCTTCCATTAAGGGGCCTGGTGATATATCCATATATGATACTTCATTTTGATGTGGGCCGCGCAAAGTCCATAAAAGCTGTCGAAGAAGCGATGCTCAAGGACCAGCGGATTTTTTTGGCTACCCAAAAAGACCCCAATATTGAAAATCCGGGTTTCGACGAAATCAATCAGGTTGGTACAATCGCGCAGATTAAGCAGCTTTTAAGGCTTCCGGGAGATACTATCCGCGTCCTTGTTGAAGGCATAGACAGAGCAAAAGTGGAGAGATTTGTCCAGGATGACCCATTCTACATGGCAGACATCAAATGCCTTAAATCTACTTCTTTACAAAGCAAGAAGATTGATGTCCAGGCTCTGGCCAGACAAGTTATTGAGTACTTTGAGAAGTACGCAAAACTTTCAGGGAAAATGACGCCTGATTCAACCCTGTCCATAACCAATATTGACGATTTGACAAGACTTCCGGATTTGATAGCCTCCAACCTTGATATCTCAATTGAGGACAAGCTTAATATCCTGGAGGAATTATCACCCAAGAAGCGTCTGGAAATGGTTCTGGATATATTGGCAAAGGAAAATGAGATCCTTGAAATAGAGAAGAATATTAATGACAGGGTTCGCAAACAGATTGACAAAAACCAGAAGGAGTATTATCTCCGTGAACAGATAAAAGCTATCCAGAAGGAACTTGGGGATTCTGATTTTGCAGCTGAAGTTGAGGAATACAGGGAAAAGATCTACAAAGCAGACCTCCCTGAAGAGGTAAGGAACAAGGCTCTGAAAGAAGCGGGAAGGTTATCCCGCATGCAGTCCAACTCTGCCGAGGGCGGGGTAATCAGAACCTACCTTGACATTTTGCTGGAACTCCCATGGAATAAGAAAACCGAAGAAAAGCTGGATATTAAAAGAGCGGCGGAAATTCTTGACCGTGACCACTACGGCCTTGAAAAGGTAAAGGAAAGAATACTTGAATACCTTGCCGTGCGAAAGATGAATGAGGGATTGAAAGGATCCATAATATGCCTTGTTGGACCTCCGGGTGTGGGTAAAACCTCCATTGCAAAATCAGTTGCAGAAGCCCTCAACAGGAAGTATGTAAGAATGTCGCTGGGAGGTGTCCGTGATGAGGCAGAAATCAGAGGACACAGAAGAACCTATGTTGGAGCAATGCCGGGGCGTATTATAAACGCCATCAAGCAGGCAGGCTCATCGAACCCGTTAATATTGCTCGATGAGATAGACAAGATGTCAAGCGACTACAAGGGAGATCCTGCTTCCGCAATGCTGGAGGTATTGGATGGCGAACAGAACAAGGAGTTCAGAGACCATTATCTTGAACTTCCCTATGACTTGTCGGACGTAATGTTTTTGACAACTGCAAACTACAAAGGCGGTATTCCAGGACCACTTCTTGACCGTATGGAAGTTATAGATATTACAGGTTACACCGAGGAAGAAAAGATGAACATAGCATCAAAATATCTGGTGCCGAAACAGCTTAAGAATCATGGAGTGACTTCTTCCCAGGTGAAAATTGAAAAATCCGCTCTCCGCGAGATCATTGTCCACTACACCAAAGAAGCCGGAGTAAGAAATCTTGAACGGACCATAGCAAAAGTAATTCGTAAGGCAACAAAGCAGATTGTATCCGGAGAAAAGAAAACTGTGCGAGTTACCGGCAGTTCTGTAAAAAGCTACCTCGGAGGAAGGGTATACCTCTATGACAAGACCAATGCCAAAGACGAAGTTGGTATTGTCAGAGGTCTTGCATGGACACCCGTTGGCGGGGATACAATGGTAATTGAAGTTAACATAATGCCTGGTGAAGGGCGCCTTGAACTTACCGGACAATTAGGGGACGTCATGAAAGAATCTGCAGTTATTGCAAAGAGCTACATACGCTCAGTTGCCGACCGTTATGGAATAGAAGCAGATTTCCACAAGAAATATGATATTCACATACATGTTCCGGAAGGTGCTGTTCCCAAGGACGGTCCGTCCGCAGGAATTACTTTGGCCACTGCCATGGTGTCGGCACTTACACAAAACCCTGCAAGAAGAAATGTGGCCATGACTGGTGAGATTACTTTGCGCGGGAAGGTTCTGCCTATAGGAGGCCTGAAGGAGAAAGTGCTTGCAGCTCACAGGGCAGGGGTGACAACAGTACTGATTCCGCAGGAGAATAAAAAGGATATAGAAGAAATACCTGAAAACATCAGGAAAGCAGTCAAACTTATTCCTGTATCCCACATGGACGAGGTATTGAAATATGCTTTGGTGAATCCCTATTCCAATAACATTGTGAACAGGAATGAGGATATAGTTTTTATGAACCATGCGGCTGAAGAAGCGGCCGTGACTCTTGAAAATTAGTTTTATAGTGTATGGTGTCAAAATAAGTTAATGTTCAATAGTGTTCATCTGATAGGCAGAACCTTTGCACTTCACAGCTTTCCTCAGTCGAGTACGCGCAAAAGGCAGAGCCATTTGCACTTTTTCTTGTGTCGTCACGGCAAATAGGATTTTAAGGTTCAGCCTGTTACACGTACCATGCTCAGGAAAGCAGTAAGGCCCAATGATTGTTCTTTTGAGGTATAGACGAACTTGTCGGCCTGGCAACTACCGTTATGGCAATATGGTGTTTTCACGTGTTGCTTTTCAAAAGAATATGCTATAATATGTGCAGGCTTTTCAAGCCTGTTTATTTTATGCTGTGTCCCGTGTGTCATACATAAGCTTAAGGCCGCAGCGTTATTTCGGGATTTTGGAGGCAATATGCTTTATATAAAAAATGCAAAGATTCTTACAATGACAGATACCGACTTTGACAATGGTTTTGTATGCTTAAGCGAGGGAAAAATTACGGCAGTGGGAGATATGGCTTCAATGCCTAAACTATCTTCCGATGACCAGGTTATAGATGCAAAAGGCATGTATCTTATGCCCGGCCTTATAGACAGTCATTGCCATATAGGTATTGTGGAAGATTCAATTGGTTTTGAAGGTGATGACGTAAATGAGATGACCGACCCGATTACCCCCCACCTTAGAGCCATTGACGGAATTTACCACGCCGACAAGTCCTTTGAGGAGGCCAGGCAAAGCGGGGTTACAACAGTCATTACAGGTCCGGGAAGCGCCAATGTTATCGGAGGACAATTTGCCGCTCTCAAGACCTATGGCCGCACTGTTGATGAGATGACCATAAAAGCTCCGTGTGCAATGAAGATAGCTTTTGGGGAAAACCCAAAGACAGTATACAATGAGAAGCATCAGTTCCCGTCAACCCGTATGGCTACTGCAGCCATACTCAGGGAACAACTTTACAAGGCAAAAGAATACCTTGAAGCTCTCGAAAAATATGAAAAAGACAAGGAAGAAAACGAAAAACCCGAATACGACATAAAACTTGAAGCCTTGCTTCCGGTAATAAAAGGAGAGCTGCTGGTCAAGGTCCATGCCCACAGAACAGATGATATACTGACTGCAATACGCATAGCAAGGGAGTTTAATCTGGAGATTACCCTGGATCATTGTACAGAAGGCTACCTTATTGCGGATGTATTAAAGGAATATAATTATGACATAATTTTAGGCCCCATCCTGACCGACAGATCAAAGGTTGAACTCAGGAACCAATCCCTGAAAGCTGCAGGGATACTGGCAAAAGCGGGTCTCAATGTTGCAATAATGAGCGACCATCCCGAAGTTCCAGTTCAGCATCTTATGCTCTGTGCCGCCATAGCCGCAAGGGAAGGTATGGACGAAAAAGAAGCACTTAAAGCTGTTACAATCAACGCGGCAAAAAGTGTAAGGCTTAATGACAGAATAGGCAGCATTGAGGTTGGGAAAGATGCGGATGTAGTGCTGTACTCAGGATTCCCGCTGGATTACAGAAGTAAAGTAAAAATGACATTTATCAACGGAAATTTGGTTTATGCAGACCAGGAAGGGCAGTAATTATGGTTGAATCCAAAACCCTTGTGACTTTTTCGGAACAGGAGACCTTTTTGCTGGGCAAAGAGCTATCCCGGGAATTGAAGCCGGGCGATGTAATCAGCCTTGAAGGTGATCTTGGAACCGGAAAGACAATAATTACAAAAGGAATAGCAGCCGGGTTGGATATTACAGAACCCATAACCAGCCCAACCTTTACTCTGGTAAATACCTACGAAGGGGAAATTACTCTCCACCATTTTGATGTTTACCGCATAAATGACCCTGAAGAACTTTATGCAATCGGATGGGATGAATACTTTTCGGATGATGCGATAACAGTGGTGGAATGGGGAGACAGGGTACTTGAAATGCTTCCCGATAACACAATACGAATCAGAATCAACCGGGATGACGAAGATTTTAATAAACGCAATCTGAATATTGAAAGGCTGAGTAAATAAATATGCTGACCCTTGCAGTGGACACTTCCACTATTACAGCCTCCTGCGCAGTTGCAGAGAACGGCAGAATTCTTTCAGAACTTAATATCCAATACGGGAAAACCCATTCCCAGAAGATCATTCCAATGATTAAAACCGTCCTTAAGATGATAGAGAAGGATTTTACGGATATTGATCTTTATGCGGCGTCAACAGGTCCGGGGTCTTTTACAGGACTCAGAATAGGCGTGGTTACTGTAAAAGCTATGGCTTATGCCCACAATAAGCCGGTCTGCGCGGTTCCCACACTGGATGCCCTTGCTTTTTCCATGCCGGATTTCAAAGGGGTTATAACCCCAATGATGGATGCAAGGAATAACCAGGTATATACGGCGCTTTACAAAAAAGAAAACAATCAGCTTCAAAAGCTTATTCCTGAAACCGGAATTCATATAGATGAATGGATTGAAGAATTAATAAATCAGAACGAGGATGTCCTCGTCCTTGGAGATGCGGCTCCTCTTCACCTTAACAGGATGCAGGAAATTTTGAAAGACAGGCTGGTAAGCGCTTCTTCCCAGCTTTCATTCTCAAGGGCATCGGCTGTGGCTCTTCTGGCAGAACAGGCCTATAGCGACAATAAATCCATGGATGCATTTGATTTGACACCTTTCTATTTAAGAAAATCCCAGGCGGAGAGAATGCAGGAATTAAAGTCAAAGATCTGACTTCCGAGGTATTGTATGTCTTCTGAACTAATCATCCGTCCAATGGAACACAGTGACCTGGAAAGTATAATGGAACTTGAGCATTTATGCTTTTCCATTCCCTGGACCCGGGGCATGTTTGAAGAAGAACTGCTCAATCCTGGCGCCATCTATATTGTTGCGGAAGTGGAAGGCAGGATTTGCGGTTATGCAGGGATGTGGAAAGTTATTGACGAAGGTCATATAACCAATATAGCCGTACACCCTGATTACAGGCGGAGGGGATATGGCGCTGCCCTGATTGAAAATCTTATTTCCATTGCCAGAAATAACGGTATAAATGCCATTACCCTTGAGGTTCGCCCCAGCAACAGGGCGGCCATTTCGCTGTACGAAAGGTTTGGTTTTAAAACTTTCGGACGGCGCAAAAACTATTACGCTGATAATAATGAAGATGCCCTTATTATGTGGCTTAATCTTGAATAGTTTTTATAAAATGCAGTTTTGAACAGACCCTATTTTGAAAATATTTCATATTATTTTGATAGGATGATTTATTTGAAACAGCGGGGTTTGTTATATGTCTGTCGTACCACTTCAGGCTGAAGCTTTAAGAAGGGTCTGTGACCCTTCATCTCTACAGTTTTCAGACACATCTTCCCTGACTCCTTGTGACGGTCCGATTGGACAGGAGAGAGCCATCAGAAGTATAAAGTTCGCCATGTCCATACACCAGGACGGATACAATATATATATGGCAGGTATGCCCGGATTGGGAAAAACAAGCTATGCAGTGGATATTGCAAGAAAATATGCCAGGCTTATGCCCGTTCCGGACGATTGGTGCTATGTATACAACTTTGAGGACCCCAACTGCCCGGTGGCATTGAATTTGCCGGCGGGGAAAGGGCGGGAGTATAAAAAAGATATAGACGCCTTTATCAAGGTAATCGAGCAGGAAATTTCAAGGCCATTGGGCGGAGAAGACTATGAACTCGAAAGGTCCCAGATATTAAAGGACTATAGAAAAAAGAAAGACGAGTATGTAAACCAGCTTTGTACAATAGCTGCTCAACGGGGATTCAGAGTCAAAATCACAACTTCGGGCATTTACTTTTTGCCCATCATAAACGGAGAGCCCATAAGCGAAGAAGACTATAATCTATTGGACGAAGAAGTTAAAATGGAGCTCTCCAATTTGTCAGAAGCACTTCAGGATGAAACGGCCGATATCATACGGAGAATCCGTGATATTGAGGACGAAGCCGAAAGCGCATTGAAAGAGTGGGAAAAAGAAACCGCCCTTCATGCAATCAACACACACCTGGATACCCTTAAAACAAAATACAAGGCGTTTCCGGGTGTTATGTCGCATTTGGAAAACATCAGAAAGGATATTCGGGACAATATTGGCCAGCTCATTGTTGATGATCTGGGCGAACTGCAACAAAATACCCTGTATCAGATTATGATAAAGCGGAACAGGGAGGACAGACCCTATGAGAGATACAGGGTAAATCTTATTGTTGACAACAGCAGACTGAACGGCGCGCCGGTTATCGTGGACTATAATCCAAACTATTATAATCTGATGGGAAGGTGCGATTTTGAGAATGAGTTTGGAACCATGACCACTGATTTCACCATGATAAAAGCAGGACTCTTCCATCAGGCAAACGGCGGATTTCTGATACTCCACGCCAATGACGTCCTTTCAAATCCCCAGTCCTATGAGGCCATAAAGCGCACCTTAAGGACAAAGAAAATAGTAATAGAAAATATCAAAGAACAGATGGGCTTGATTTCTGTTTCGGCATTAAAGCCGGAGCCCATCCCTGTGGATGTGAAAATAATCCTTATAGGCAGCAGCAAAATTTATCACATGCTATACAACTATGACAGCGAATTTAAGAATTACTTTAAAATCAAGGCCGAATTCGAGGACCAGATATTATGGAATGATGAAAACGTATTGAAGATTGCAAGATTCATCGGCGGCTACTGTAAAAAGGAGGGGCTCAGACATTTCGACAATACAGGGGTTGCCGAAATTATTAATTACTGTTCAAGGGTTGTTCAGGATCAGGAAAAACTGACTGCCAGGTTTTCGGAGATTGCGGATATATTGGTGGAGTCCGAGACCTGGGCAAAGATTGAGGGCTGCCGTCTTGTAAGCAGCAAGCACGTGCAAAAAGCGGTAAAAGAGAAAAGAAAGCGTTCCAGCAGATATGATGAACAGTTATTAGAGTCAATCTGTGACGGAACCATACTCATAGACACCGACGGATATGTAGTGGGCCAGATAAACGGACTTGCCGTAGTGGATATGGGTGATTATGTCTTTGGCAAGCCCAGCAGGATAACTGCCGCCACATATATGGGCAAAACCGGTATCCTTGATATTGAAAGAGAAGTGGAGACGGGGGGAGTGACCCACTCAAAGGGCGTTCTCATATTAAGCGGCTATATAGGTAAAAAATATGCCCAGGATGTGCCTTTATCGCTTGCAGCAAGTATCTGCTTCGAGCAGCTCTATGGCGGAATTGAGGGGGACAGTGCTTCGTCCACAGAGCTCTTTGCCATATTGTCAAGCCTTTCGGACCTGCCTGTTCATCAGGGAATTGCAGTTACAGGATCGGTGAACCAGCACGGTTTTATACAGCCCATAGGCGGAGCCACTTACAAAATAGAGGGCTTTTTTGAAATATGCAAAATTAACGGGTTTACAGGAAAGCAGGGGGTAATAATTCCCCACCAGAATATAAGAAACCTCGTTCTTTCAGATGAGGTGGTCGAAGCCGTCAGGAAGGGATATTTCAATATATATCCTATAAAGACTGTTGACCAGGGTATGGAAATCCTGACGGGAGTTCCGGCAGGAGAGAGGTTGCCCGACGGATCGTATCCTCCTGGAACGGTAAACGACAGAGTGTACAGGAAACTGAGATATTTTGCGGAAGTAACGGCCAAATACCGAAATCAGTAGCAAAAAGGGACGCCAGCGCGTCCCTCATTTTTGTATCTGTTTATTACCACATGTAATAGAACATGCGGTCCAGTTCGTCAGGAAGATCTTCGATATCCATTCCCAAAGCATCTTCGATTTTCTGAAGATCATTCTGCAATTCCTTGTTTCCTTTAATGGCTTCTGTCAAATTCTCAGCCATTTCTTTTGCAATATCCATCAATTGTTCCGGATCGTCTATAAGGTCCTCTATATCCTTAGCTTGTTTGGTGTTGAATGAGCTTAATTTAGCGCCTTTACGAACTGAAGAAACACAGTGCATTCTGAGGGATTCACCTGAATAATCGCCATAATTTGCGGTAAACTCACAGGTTATATCTTTAAGATTATTAAATAATCCATAATTGAAAGTAATCTCAAATTTTCTTGTATAAGTGAATAATTCGTATACAAAATCCTCAAGTTCTGACTCTATATTCGAGAGGAACATATCGTACTTCTCTTCAAAGTATTCCTCGTCCTCAAAAAGCTCAAGGGCATCCTCAAAAGTATCAGCGTCATAAAGGGTTTCCAGTTTGCCCTTATCTCCCTCTTTAGTAATTGTATTTAAAAATGTAACACCGTTTTTCCTTACCGACTTCATCAGTGTTTCATCTTCACGGGCATATTCAACAAGTTCGGAAAGGAGTTCCAGCATATTGTCGGCGTCCAGGGTGATGGTCACCTTGCCGAAAGAATTCTCAAGGTCACGTCCAAGGGCTTTTTTTATAATCTTGGAATACTCTTTTTTATCGCAGTCCAAAGCGACCTTTTTAAGAGCATTTTTGTAAATCTTAATATCATTTATAACATCTGTGACTTTATTATTGAACTCATAATAGAATTCACCTTCATAAAGTTTCAGAGGGTCAATCCATACCAACTCGCTGTCGGCTCCGGCCTTAAATCCGGTCAATTCCTCTCCGTTGTACAGGATCCTAATGGAGGACTCGGCATTCATTTTGTCAATATCGGAATAAGCCACGCTCTCGAAGCTCAGATTATCCAATAAAGACAATATCTCATTGGAGCCTCTGTAATCCAGGCCAACGGTGCTTTCGGTTGTAAACTTGTTTCCTCTGTAAAAATCTCTGAGGCCTTTATTCAGTCTTGCAACGGGACTGAAAGCAAGAACAAAATTTGCTATCAGTATGTAAACTAAAAATAAACCAAGAAGCCCCAGTCCAATTAAAGCAAAGGGTGATTTCTTTTTTTGCTTGCCATTTACTTCTTCAGGGGTGGTTGTCGAAGTATGGATATTATTTTTTTCAGTTTCTCCTGCGTCGGGATTGTTATTCTCTTCGACAGGGTTCATCACTTCAGTTTTGGGTTGATCTTCAACGTTGAGATTTGCTCCGCATTTTTCGCAGAAATTATAGTGGTCCTGATTTGAATGACCGCAGTTTGGACATGTCAGCATCATAAGTACCTCCATAATAGCTTTAGTGAATAAGTATTATATAATAATGAAATAAAAAAATTATGATTGTTACTATTTTATCATAATAAAATATAGAATTGGCACATAAAAACGAAAAAACTGTCAAAATATATTCATGAAACATATATAGGAAATGCCGAAATATCTGAATAACCGGGACAAACATTTTTTGAAAAAAACTGTTGCATTAGATAGTGACCTGTTATATAATACTTCTTGCTGTGACATGACATACGATGAAGCTGCAGATGGCAGGTGAAACAGACTGGGAACTGCAGTGGAGAATGTCCGATTCAGAGAAACCGGGCGACAAGTCACTGTACATCATACATGTAGTTGTTTTTTATTGTGTGCTTGTATTGTGCTCAGGTTTATTGATCTGGGCTTTTTATATGGCAAGCCATGAAACACCCGGCAAAGTGTACAGAGAAAAGTGCTTGTTGCGCCAGCAAAATGTATTCTTAAGGAGGCTTATGTATGGCGAACAAACAAAAAATTAGAATCAGACTTAAAGCTTTTGACCATCAGGTTATTGATCAGTCAGCAGAGAAGATTGTTGAAACCGCAAAAAGAACAGGTGCCAAGGTTTCCGGACCCGTTCCTCTGCCGACAAGAAAAGAGATCTTCACAATCTTGAGAGCTCCTCACAAGTATAAGGATTCACGTGAGCAGTTCGAGATGAAAACTCATAAGAGACTGATTGATATACTCATGCCTACACCCAAAACCGTGGATGCTCTTATGAGACTTGATCTTCCCGCCGGTGTGGATATTGAGATAAAACTGTAATTTAAAATTTGTTAAGTTCGGCATAGTGTCGAACCAATGACAGGAGGTTATAAGTACATGAAAAAATTTATGCTTGGTAAAAAGATTGGAATGACACAGGTTTTTGATGAGAACGGTCTTGTAATTCCTGTAACAGTGGTACAGGCAGGACCGGTTGCTGTTATTCAGAAAAAAACCGAGGAAATTGACGGCTATAACGCTGTAAAAGTGGGTTTCGAGGAGATTCCCGAAAGAAAAGTCAACAAACCCATGAAAGGCCAGTTTGAAAAGGCTAAGGTCACTCCCAAGAAATATATCAAGGAATTCAGAGTGGACGACATTTCCGGCTTTGAAACCGGCGCTGTTATCAAAGTTGAAGATATGTTCCAGAATGGCGATAAAATTGATGTTTCCGGTATCTCAAAAGGTAAAGGATACCAGGGTGTTATCAAGAGATACGGACAACATCG
Source organism: Clostridiaceae bacterium (assembly GCA_012521705.1). Classification (GTDB taxonomy): domain Bacteria; phylum Bacillota; class Clostridia; order DSM-8532; family DSM-8532; genus DTU059. The sequence continues at coordinate 18,495 of JAAYLX010000054.1, forward strand.
CGGACCTATGGCACACGGTTCAGGTTACCACCGCGGCGTAGGTTCCATGGGTGCCAATTCAGATCCGAGCCGTATTTACAAGGGTAAGAAAATGCCTGGTCACATGGGCGCTGAAAAGGTAACTGTACAGAATCTTTCGGTTGTAAAAGTAGACGCCGAGAGAGGACTTTTGTTGGTTAAGGGTGCAGTTCCCGGTCCTAAGGGCGGCCTCCTTGTGATAAAAGATTCAGTGAAGGCTTAATGAGAAACCGGTTTGGAAGGAGGAAACAAGATGCCAAAAGTAGATGTTTACAATATAAAAGGCCAGAAGGTCGGCGATATTAACTTAAGTGACGAAATATTCGCGGTGGAAGTAAATCCGGTAGCGATGCACAGCGCTGTTGTGAACATACTTGCAAATGCAAGACAGGGCACACAGTCCACCAAGACAAGAGCGGAAGTAAGAGGCGGCGGCAGAAAGCCCTGGAGACAAAAGGGTACAGGCCGTGCAAGACAGGGAAGCATCCGTTCACCTCAGTGGATGGGTGGTGGCGTTGCTTTAGGTCCCAAGCCCAGAAGCTACAGATACACACTGCCTAAGAAAGTTAAGAGACTTGCTCTTAAGAGCGCTCTTACAACAAAGGTTCTTGAGAACGATATTATTGTTCTTGATGATTTGAAACTTGACGCAATTAAGACCAAGGAAATGGTTAAAGTTCTTGACAATCTCAATGTTGATTCATCAGCGTTGATCGTTCTTCCCGAAGTTGACAAAAACGTTGTATTGTCAGCAAGAAACCTTCAGAATGTCAAGACAGCTACCACAAACACCATCAATACTTACGATATTCTGAGGTTCAACAAGTTTATCGTGACCAAAGATGCGGTAGCAAAAATTGAGGAGGTGTACGCATAATGAAATTCGCAGAAGACATACTCATTCGCCCCTATATTACTGAAAAGAGCAATATGGAAATCGCAGAGGGCAAATACACCTTCATTGTTGACAAAAAAGCCACCAAGACCGAAATTAAGCAGGCGGTGGAAAAGCTTTTCAATGTCAAAGTCTTGTCTGTCAATACAGTCAACTATGACGGGAAAGAAAAGCGCATGGGCGTGCATGTAGGAAAAACCGCGGCCTTCAAGAAAGCTGTAGTAAAGATCGATACAGATCCGAAGCCTGTAACTTATGCTGAAAAAGGCGGAAAGATTGTTACAGCTTCTAAGAAATACAAGACCTCTATTGAGGAATTTGGTGTAGTAAATTAATTTGAAACCGTGCGGCCGGGGGTATAGGATTCACAGTCAGCCTGAGAACGGCCGGTTCGGTAATTTGATAAAGGAGTGGAAGTAATGCCAATTAAAAAGTACAATCCGACATCTCCTGGAAGAAGATTCATGACTGTATCTACATTTGAGGAGATTACCAAGAAGGAGCCAGAGAAGAGCCTTCTTGCTCCGCTGAAAAGGACAGCCGGAAGGAACTCCTATGGAAGAATCACTGTTCGTCATCGTGGCGGCGGTACAAAACAGAAGTACAGAATCATTGATTTTAAGAGAGATAAGGATGGAATTCCAGGCAAGGTTTCAGCCATTGAATATGATCCAAACAGATCAGCGAATATCGCGCTTATCGTATATGCAGATGGTGAAAAGAGATACATTCTTGCTCCAAACGGGCTTAATGTAGGAGATACCATTTACTCCGGCCCCGACGCCGATATTAAACCTGGCAACGCTTTAAGACTGGAAGACATACCGCTTGGTACAGTTATCCACAATATCGAGCTCAAACCCGGTAAAGGCGGCCAGCTTGTCAGGTCTGCAGGTAACCTTGCACAGCTTATGGCTAAGGAAGGTAAATACGCTCAGGTAAGACTTCCTTCAGGCGAGGTAAGAAAGATTGATATTCGTTGCAAGGCAACTATTGGACAGGTAGGAAATCTTGAACACGAGAATGTTTCAATAGGTAAAGCAGGCAGAACACGTTGGCTGGGTATCAGACCGACAGTACGTGGTTCGGCGATGAACCCCAACGACCATCCACATGGTGGTGGTGAAGGTAAATCTCCTATTGGTAGACCTAGTCCGGTAACTCCTTGGGGTAAACCGACTCTCGGTTACAAGACCCGTAAGAAGAACAAGCATAGTGATAAGCTTATCGTCAAGAGACGTAATAGCAAGTAAGATGCAAAAAGGAGGTTGGTACCGTGAGCAGATCGCTTAAAAAAGGACCCTACGTGGATGAAAAGCTCTTGAAGAGAATAGAGGAAATGAATGAAAAGAACGAGAAGAAGGTTCTGAAAACCTGGTCTCGCGCATCAACAATTTTCCCGCAGATGGTCGGACATACCATAGCTGTTCATGACGGACGCAAACACGTTCCTGTATATATATCAGAAGATATGGTCGGACATAAACTGGGGGAATTCGCTCCAACCCGTACCTACAGAGGTCATGGCAAGGACGAGAAGAGTTCAAAACTTAAGAAGTAAACTCAGCACGATTGGAAGGAGGAATAGTCTTGGGCAAGAAAGTAATGTCGAAGGAAGAGCTTCTTGAAAAAAAGGAGGAGCTTCTTGAACAGTATAGTAAATCTCGCAGAAAATCAGACAAGCTTCCCACCCTTACTAAGAAGGAGAAGAAAGTTCTCGGAATTGGTAAGAACGAAGGCAGGGCAGTTGTCAAACATGCACGTGTTTCTGCAAGAAAAGCAAAACTGGTCATTGATTTGATACGCAATAAAGGAATTGATGAGGCTTATGGGATTTTAAAATATATGCCCAGAAATGCATCCGAAATTCTGTATAAGCTTCTTAAATCTGCTGAGGCTAATGCAGTTAACAATAATCAGCTTGACAGAGACAGCTTATATGTCGCTGAAGCATATGCGGATCAGGGACCAACTCTTAAAAGAATTCAGCCTGTATCACACGGCAGAGCATTCCGTATCCGTAAGAGAACCAGCCATATTACATTGGTTCTCAGGGAAAGGGCTAAATAAGGAGGTTGCAGAATGGGCCAAAAAGTAAATCCACATGGATTAAGAATAGGAATTATTAAGGACTGGGATACAAAATGGTACGCCAATGCTAAAGATTTCAGCAGCTTCCTGGTGGAAGATGTAAAGATCCGTAAGTTCATCAAAAACAAGCTTTACATCGCCGGTGTTGCAAGAATAGAAATCGAGCGCGCTGCCAATAAAGTTAAAGTTAATATTCATACAGCCAAGCCCGGTATCGTCATAGGAAAACAGGGCGCAGGTATTGAAGCACTCAGAAAAGATCTGGAAAAACTTACAGGCAAGAGTGTTCTCCTTAACATAACAGAAATCAGAACTCCTGAACTTAACGCTCAGCTGGTTGCTGAGAACATAGCCGCACAGCTCGAGAAACGTGTTTCTTTCCGCAGAGCTATGAAGCAGGCAATGTCCAGAACCATGAAGTTCGGGGCTAAAGGAATCAAGACCGCATGTTCCGGTCGTCTCGGCGGCGCAGAAATCGCCAGAGTTGAGCACTACGCAGAAGGTACAATACCTTTGCAGACTCTCCGCGCCGATATAGACTATGGCTTTGCAGAAGCAAACACCACATACGGTAAAATCGGCGTTAAAGTATGGATTTATAAGGGTGAAGTTCTTCCCGCTAAGAAGAAGGATAAAAAGGAAGGGGGAGACAAGTAATATGTTGATGCCAAAAAGAGTTAAACATAGAAGGGTTCACAGAGGTCGTATGACAGGTAAGGCAACACGCGGAAACGTTGTTGCATACGGTGATTTCGGTTTACAGGCCGCAGAACCCGCTTGGATTACAAGCAATCAGATAGAAGCTGCCCGTGTTGCGATGACTCGTTTCATCAAGAGAGGCGGTAAAGTATGGATTAAGATTTTTCCTGACAAGCCGGTAACTAAGAAACCTGCTGAAACTCGTATGGGTTCCGGTAAAGGTTCTCCGGAGTACTGGGTAGCCGTTGTTAAGCCCGGTCGTGTCCTTTTCGAGATCGCAGGAGTTTCCGAGGAAGTAGCCAGAGAAGCATTAAGACTTGCATCACACAAATTGCCTTTGAAGTGCAAGGTTGTTTCTCGTGGGGAAGGGGTAGGTGTAGAAAATGAAGGCAACTGAATTAAAAGCACTTAGAGAAAAAACCCGGGATGAGCTTGAGCAGGAACTCAGAGAACTCAAGGGTGAGTTGTTCAAGCTTAGATTCCAGCATGCTACCAACCAGCTTGAAAATCCCAATAAGCTTAAGGAAGTCAAGAGAAATATAGCTCGCGTAAAAACAATAATGCGTGAAATGGAACTCGGATTAAAGAGGAATTGATAAAGGCTGATGTCCTTTAAAACCGGAAGGAGGTTTGTTCCGCGTGGCTGATAGAGGTTTGAGAAAAACCATGACTGGTGTAGTCGTTAGCAATAAAATGGATAAGACCATAGTAGTAGCTGTGGTAGACAGTGTTAAGCATCCGCTTCTTAAAAAGATTATGAAGAGGACTTACAAACTGAAAGCTCACGATGAGAATAATGAATGCAATATAGGTGATCGTGTTGAAGTAATGGAAACCAGACCATTGAGCAAGGAAAAAAGATGGAGACTGGTTCGGATCGTTGAAAAAGCGAAGTAAGAGGAGGCGTTAGGATATGATTCAGGCACAGACCTATTTAAAGTCGGCTGATAACACTGGCGCCAAGGAATTGATGTGCATTAAGGTCCTCGGCGGCTCAAAAAGAAAATATGCCAATATCGGAGATATTATAGTTTGTTCGGTTAAAAATGCAACACCCGACGGTGTTGTTAAAAAAGGTGAAGTTGTTAAGGCGGTTATAGTTCGTTCCGTCAAAGGAGTAAAGAGAGCTGACGGTTCTACCATTCGTTTTGACGAGAATGCCGCTGTTATACTCAAAGATGATGGAAACCCCAGAGGTACCCGTATTTTTGGACCGGTTGCAAGAGAGTTGAGAGAAAAAGATTTCATGAAGATTATTTCTCTGGCACCGGAAGTACTGTAAGGAAGGAGGCTTGACAAATGGCTAAATTGCACATAAAGAAAGGCGATACAGTTTACGTGCTCAACGGCAAGGACAGCGGAAAGAAAGGTAAAGTTCTCGAAGTTGATCCTGATAAAAGAAAAGTAATAGTAGAGGGCGTAAATATTGTTACAAAGCATGTTAAGCCAAAGCCTAACCAGGATTTTAAACAGGATGGGATCGTTAAAGTAGAAGCACCCATTTACGTAGATAAGGTAATGTTCATCTGCAAGAGCTGTGGCAAACCTACAAAAATCGGAAGAAAGATTCTCGACAATGGTAACAAGGCAAGGGTTTGCAAGAAGTGCGGCGAGGTAATCGACATTATCGGAAAAGAGAAGGAGTAATCCTTAAGGAGGTTGACTAAACATGCCAAGATTGCTTGACAAGTATAAAAATGAAGTTGTTCAGGCTCTGCAGGCTAAATTTAATTATAAAAGCCCAATGCAGGTTCCGAAGCTTGTTAAGGTAGTTCTCAATACCGGCGTGGGCGACGTTAAAGATAACCCGAAGGCATTAGAGAATGCTGCCAGTGAGCTTGCTACAATTACAGGGCAGAAAGCCGTTATAACAAAGGCTAAAAAATCAGTTGCTGCATTCAAGCTCCGTGAGGGTATGAGTATTGGGTGCAAAGTTACCCTTCGTGGTGACAGAATGTACGAGTTTGTAGATAAACTCTTCAATGTAGCTCTTCCAAGAGTTCGTGACTTCAGAGGTATTAATCCGAACTCATTTGACGGCCGTGGTAACTTTACAATGGGTATTAAAGAACAGTTGATTTTCCCGGAAATAGAGTACGACAAGGTTGAAAAAGTACGTGGTATGGATATAACCTTTGTTACAACTGCCAAGACCGATGAAGAAGCAAAAGAACTGCTGACACTTCTCGGATTGCCGTTTGCAAAGAGCTAACAGGAGGAGGTAATTAAATGGCTAAGAAGTCCATGATTCTTAAGCAGCAAAGAAAACCCAAGTTTTCCACAAGGTATTATAACCGCTGTAAGCTTTGCGGCAGACCACATGCTTATATCAGGAAATTCGGTATCTGCCGTATCTGCTTCAGGGAATTAGCATATAAGGGCCAAATACCAGGTGTGAAAAAGGCAAGCTGGTAACAGAAGCGAAAGGAGGTCTGTAATAATGCATGCAACTGACGTAATTGCAGATATGCTAACAAGAATTAGAAATGCAGCAAGTTCCAAGCATCAGACTGTGGATATTCCTGCGTCAAACTTAAAGAAGCAGATAGCTCAAATTCTGCTGGATGAAGGTTACGTGAAGGATTTCGTAGAAATCGACGACAAGAAGCAGGGAATTATCAGAATTACATTGAAATATGTTGATAACAAGAAAAATGTTATAACCGGTATAAAGAGGATCAGCAAACCCGGACTCAGGGTATATGCCAGCAAGGATGAAATACCCAAGGTATTAGGCGGTCTGGGAATTGCCATAGTGTCTACATCCAAGGGTGTTATGACCGATAAACAGGCAAGGAAACTCGGCGTAGGCGGAGAAGTTCTTGCGTTTGTATGGTAATCTGATACATTATGCTTGGTTCTGAAAAGAGCGTAAATCGCTCCTAATCTAAGGACTGGAGGTTTGAATTATGTCACGTATAGGAAGAATGCCTGTAGAGATACCGGCAGGCGTAGATGTGAAGCTGAATGGAAACACATTGACAGTAAAAGGCCCAAAGGGAACTTTAACTTCGAGCTTCCATCAGAATATGGAAATTATAAAGGAAGGTAACCAGATTATTGTTAACCGTCCTAATGACCTGAAGCAAAACAGAGCTCTTCACGGGTTGACCCGTTCTCTCATCGCAAATATGGTTACAGGTGTAACCCAGGGTTTTGAAAAGAATCTTGAAATTATCGGTGTTGGTTTCAGGGCACAAAAACAAGGTAAGAAACTTGTTCTTACACTTGGTTATTCTCACCCTGTTGAAATTGAAGAGCCCGCAGGAATTACCATTGACGTTCCTGCACCTGATAAGATAACAGTAAAAGGCATTGACAAACAACTTGTTGGTGAAATTGCAGCCATCATCCGTTCAAAACGTCCCCCTGAACCATATAAAGGCAAAGGGATCAGATATGTTGGCGAGTATGTAATCCGTAAGGAAGGCAAGACTGGTAAATAACAGGAGAGGGGTGTGAGCGATGATAAAACCAATTGACAAGAATAAGGTAAGACTCCGTAAACATGTACGTGTTCGGAAGAAGATATCGGGAACTCCGGAAAGACCACGCCTGTGCGTGTTCAGGAGTGCAAGACATATATATGCCCAGATTATTGATGATGTCAACAACACCACTCTGGTTGCTGCATCCACATTGGATGAGGCTCTTAAGGGCAAACTTGCATACAGCGGCAACAAAGCTGCTGCAAGAGAAGTAGGCAAACTTATCGGTAATAAGGCTATTGAAAAAGGAATTAAGAAGGTAGTGTTCGATAGAGGCGGTTATATTTACCACGGAAGAGTTAAGGAACTGGCCGACGGCGCAAGAGAAGCCGGACTCGAATTCTAATCACCTTTAGTAGAAGGAGGGGAACAAATTGCAGAAAATTGATCCAAGCACTCTGGACCTTAAAGAAAAGGTTGTCAATATTGGCCGTGTAACTAAGGTTGTTAAGGGCGGCAGGAATTTCAGATTCAGCGCACTTGTTGTTGTTGGTGATGAGAACGGACATGTTGGTGTTGGCAGCGGTAAGGCTACCGAAATTCCTGATGCTATCCGTAAAGGAATAGAGGATGCAAAGAAGAACCTCATTCGTGTTCCGATAGTTGGTTCTACAATTCCTCATGAAACAATAGGATCTTTCGGAGCAGGAAAAGTTTTGTTAAGACCTGCTAAGGAAGGTACCGGTGTTATCGCCGGCGGACCTGTCAGAGCTGTACTTGAGCTGGCGGGAATCAAAGATATCAATACTAAATCCTTAGGCTCCA
>JAAYLX010000055.1 GCA_012521705.1 Clostridiaceae bacterium
ACACCATCGGGAGGTTATAAACCCCCAGAAGTGGATTATGAGGACACTATTGTTCATCTGGAAACAGGAAATACCTACATAAGTACAGCATGCTCCAATCCAAGTCAGATGTATCTGGCCGCCTTAGCTGCTTGTCCAACTCCAATTGTAAGGAATGACGGATTTGCCATAAATGGCAAAGTAGTTCTGGACTCCGCTCCAAGAGCAGCCCACGGACAATCGCCCAATTATGCTAATCTAAAGTCTCCGGTAATACACAGGGATGTACTTTATGAAAAAAATCTTAAAATACCCGATGATCTTCCCAACGGCAAATATGACAGTTCTGGAACAATTACATATCAAAGGGTTTTCACACTAAATCCTGATTCGGAACTGGAGATTACAAAGCCACTCGATGAAGTCAATTCAGTATTTGTCCACACTCCGGTGTACATAGACATAAAAGTATCTGACGATGACGAGCACAACCAGAAAGTTTATCCGGAAGCCAATACAAGCACTCTCATACTTGACCGTATCTTTACTGTGGACATATCCAACATTGGAATGCACCGAAACATCCTTGGATATGGAAACCGTGATTACACCAAATACATAAAGGACAGAATCGTGCGTTTTCCTTTCGATGTATATTTGGGAACAGACAGGACCGGCAAATACCTGAAGGCAAATACCTGGCACTCCTTGACAAATCTCGGAATCCCCAATAATGTAACCCGGGTTACCTTTTACACCCCAACCTGGGTGGACGAAGGAATATATGATATTGAGTTCAGGAGCCTCGCCTTAAATGACCGGTCGGATGGTCAGAACATTCAGAATAAGGCCAATCTGGCGCCTGAACGCACGGTTGCGGATATTAAGCAACGGGTCGAAGTTGCAGGCAGGATCTATGACCTTAAAATCACGGATATAGACGATGTGGCCTGGGAGCTGTTTTTCAGAAAAGAACAGGGTAAAATCGATTTAACCGGGAAGGAGTTCTTTGCAGGACCAAACAATATAGATGGAAATAGGGATAATAACAGAAAGTATTTCTTCCCAGTAATGCCCGGCAAAAATGATGTGACCGGATTTACAAACAGGGCGGTGAAATTAGGCTATGCCTTCAAGTTTGAATTGAAGACCATGGGCAACTACTACGACCGGTATGATTTTATTCAGATACTCCCCACCTTTACTTTTGTGGACAAAAACGGGCAGAACCGGATGGAGGTTGACCTTTACTATTCAACCCCGGAAAACGCCCTCGTAAAGATAGGAAGCAGCCAGGATACACTCATCCATTCAATGAAGCTGGATTTTAAATACAGGGGTATTGATCCTGCCGAATTTACCAGGACTGCCAAAGCCATGTACCATTTGAGAGGCGGAATTGAAGGCTATACTCTTGAGGAATGGATGGAAGGTTTTCCAAAAGTTTCACAGGCAGGAGCGGAGTATGCCAGATACACAAAAATACTATTAAGTGAGCCCTTCAGAAGCTTCATAGGACCTGATACAGGTCTTCCGCAGGAAGTCAATCAATATAAAGCGCTGGCATCAGTCCAGAAATGGTATGGAGAATTCAGGCTTCCCGTAAGCTGTCTTGCCGTGCCCAAGGGAACGGACCTGTCTAAAATGCAGAATCTGAAAAGAAATTCTCCGGTATTTCTTAAAGACGGTTATATAATAGTCAACTTCAGGGATATTTCAGTAGTAAATGATGACGACTTTGGAAACCCGAGCCTGAAATACGCCGGTGAATATGCCAACGGATGGCAACTTGAAGGATACAATATAAGCCAGGGCGGTTGGCAGCTTATAGAAGGGGATATTCTGGCCTACTATGTTGACAAAAGGTCCAGCGATGACTTTACCGGTGCTGGAACCCACTAAGCCATATATGACGCGAAATTTCGTGGTCGAAAACGAGTCATTTGAGAAAGAGTTGATACCTTATTAGCTAATAAGCTCATCGCGCAAACACTAATAAAACCAAAACTATAATCAGGGCTATCTATAAATTATGAGATAGCCCTTTTTATTCCCAGTTGTCATTTGCCGGTATTGCCTTTATACGCCTCCACCGCATCTTCCATAATATCAAACATTACATAATTGTTTACCGGAACCTGGTTTGGAATACGTCCGCTCTGGATGAATACGCTCTGCTGGCCTGAATAATAATCTTCGATTATTCCATCAGCCAGAGCTTCGCTGATAAACTCACCGGTAAGCCATTCGCCCGAGTCCTTACCCTGGAGAATTGTCTCCTTGTCGGCTTCTATTTCTTCAGCCACCCAGCCACAGACCTCTTCAATATTTGCCTTTCGATAATCCTGTGCCTTAAGGATGGCCTGACTGAACCTTACAAGAACATCCCTGTTTTCATCGGCATATTTTTCGGTGGTGATAAAGCTGCTTGGGAAAGTAACCTCATTCAGGAAGTCCTTATTTGTGCCAAGCACAACAATTTTATCCTTTAAGTTGTTCTTAATCAGTACCGTACTCGGGTCCCAGGTAGCACAAGCATCCACATTACCGCTCACCATAGCAGATACTATACCGTTGGCATCCATTTCAACGAGATTAATATCATTCTGGGTCAAACCTGCCTTGTTTAATACCAGATTCAAAATAATTTCCGCAGATGTTCCGGCAGTTGCCGCAACCGTTTTGCCTTTCAGGTCGGCAGCGGAAGTTACACCTTTATCCTTATTCCCCAATACCTCATCGGCAACACTGAGACAGTCTATATGGAACACTTTTGCCTGACCCTCTATTGCCAGGGCATGCGCTCCGTGACCTATCTGTGAAATATCAATGTCGCCGGACGCCATGGCAGCTATTTCTGCCGGCCCTCCCTGGAATTGGGTCAACTTGACGTCGAGATTGACTTCATCAAAATATCCTTTTCTCAATGCAGTAACCAAAGCAGAGGCACTTCCCATATTGGGCATGTATGCAACCCTGACAGTGGCAGGTTTGTATTGCTGGGCGCCGCCGGTTGCATTGGGAGAAGGGGTAGGTGTGAGTGTAGGCTCGTCCGTACCTGGCAGGCATGCTGCAAGGGATATTGAAAAACATAGTACTATTAAAAAGCTTATGAATTTTTTCATTCTATTCATTTTAATTCCTCCTGGTTATTTTTATTGATTCCTCAGGAATTCCCAAGGTTGGTTACGAAACGAAATCAAACACTTTTATTTACGGACCTCAAGATATTCACGATAAACCTGCTCCCAAATATGATTCTTGTACTTCAAAAACTCAGAAGTTAACTTTGTCTCCTGGTCGCGCGGGTACGGAATATCAATATCTACTATTTCCTTGATTCTTCCGGGGCGGGCGCTCATTATTACTACCCTTTGTGATAAAATGACTGCCTCTTCCACATCATGAGTAATAAAGAAGCAAGTCTTCTGCTCTTTCTCCCACGTTACCAGAAGCTCGCTCTGAAGCTGGGTTCGTGTCTGGGCATCCAAGGCACCGAAGGGCTCATCCATAAGAAGTACTTTAGGGTTAACCGCATACGCCCTTGCGATAGCCACACGCTGTTTCATACCGCCCGAAAGTTCTTTGGGATATGATTTTGCAAAGCCCTCCAGGTCAACCATTTTAAGATATTTCTCCACTAATTTTTTGGCTTCTTTGTCCTTTACGCCTTTGAGGGAAAGTCCGAATTTCACATTGTCCTCAACAGTCAGCCAGGGAAACAGCGCGTACTGCTGGAATACCACCCCACGATCAGGACCTGGTTCTGTTACCTCCTGTCCATCCACATATACATGACCTTCGGTAGGCTCTGCCAAACCCGCAATAATATTAAGCAATGTGGATTTTCCGCAACCTGAAGGCCCTACCACTGAAACAAATTCATTTTCCTTTATATCAAGGCTGACGCCGTTAAGCGCGACCATTTCTCCCCTGCGGGTTGCAAATTTCTTTACCACATTTTCAATCTTGACCTTTAACGGCCTATTGTCTCCTGCCACCCGGTAAGCCTCCTCTCAAGGAATTGCACAAATTTCTCCATGCTTATTCCGATGATGCCAATGATAAATATTCCTAAGAGCACGGTTGCCATATCATAATAGCCGCTGGCTTTCTGAATCATCATTCCAAGCCCCTTGGACGCACCAGTCAGCTCTGCTGCAACAAGCGTTGTTAATGCAGAGGATAACCCCAGGCGTGCACCGGTCAGAATAAATGGAGTGGATGCAGGTATTACGACTCTTATAAAGATATTCCGGTCCTTTGCGCCCAATACTCTTGCCGCCTTTATCAGTGTCGTGTCAACGTTGAGAACGCCCTGGTAGATTGTGACGACCATAACAAGAAATGAAGCTATAAAAATTACAATGACTTTAGCCTGTTCGCCTACTCCGGCTCCAACAATAATAAGCGGGATATATGCCAAAGGGGGTATGTTTCGGATAAATTGAATCCACGGCTCCAGCACATTTCGAATTGGCTGGTACCACCCCATCAAAAATGCAACCGGGATTGAAACCACAAAACCTATTAAGAAACCTGTTATTACTCTGAAGAGACTAAACCCTATATGTGGCCACAACGTTCCGTCAGAACCTTTTGCAATCAGCTTTTCAACAACTTCCCAGGGCGTGGCGAATACCACTCCTCCCTTTTCTGAAACCGAAATCAGTGTCCAAAGAAGAAAAGCAGTCACCAAAGAAATTATCATCCAAACCGGATTAGGAATTAAATCAATAAAGTTCGGTTTATTCCGTTTCTGGACGCTCATTCTTTCAATCCTCCTGTTCTATGTAACAGCGAATCGTAATATTAGCATAACCAATGAAAAGGAAAATAATAAAAACAGACCAGGATTTTTTCCTGGCCTGTTTTTATATACCTTAAATGACGCTGTTAATCAAAACAGAATAAGTATACCGAAACTTAATGCCGCAGACAGAATAAGCAGCACCACATCATGCAAACCGAATCTCTTATGAAGATAATGAATACCAATCACGGACAATACAATATATACGATAGAAGCAAAACCCGGAATTCCTATGCTTCCGGCGATTTTCATACTCTCAAAGATCATTGCGCAGGAAGTTGAAAGAAGCATACCGCAGATTACCGGAAGAATATATTTTTTTAAGTTTCTTATAAACTCCCATTCCTTGAGGCTGTCATAAAGAGCCATTACAATAATTGCAACTGCACAGCATGCCCCTGCGGCCATTAATCCGGAGGTAAGTGCAACAGCCCATCCGGCTAATGTGCCTCCTGCCTGCTTACCGAAAATAAAACCCATGCCCCCTGCAATTTTTATGAGTATTGGGCCGGGCAAAGAGTTTGCGACAGGTACTAATCTTGTATAAAACTCGTCGGGGTTTATAAAGCCGCTTTGGACAAAAATGCCGTCCGCAACTGATACATAGGCTTCGCCACCACCAAAGGAGGTTATGGTTGATGTGACAACCTTTATGAAAAAATCCGTTAAATTATAATCTGAAGAGAGCGGAAGCAATAATTTAAGTGCCAGTATAAGTATGACAGGAATAAAAAGCAGGAGTCCGACAGCAGTAAGCTCGGATTTTCCAATGGATTTTGGGGATATTACATTCTTTTTTGCGTTTTTATCTCTCCTTAAAGTATAAGCTGCAACTATAGCTAACCCCATCACAAGAAGGATAAAACCTGAGAATCTGTCAAGACCTAAGAGTGCACCGGTCTTTCCTTTGCTGAAAGCATATATCAGACTTAATAAAACTGATAAAGCTAATTCTGTTCGAGACCGCAACTTCTCTAAAAGAAGAATTACGAAAAAAGCCATTATGATAAGATCTATGGTGGGAATATCAAACAAGGGTGTTCCAAAGGCTTTATAATCTATATTGAGCAGTTCTCCCAAAATCTCCCGTATTTCTTTGCCCCCTGTCAATGCAAACGCTGTCAGACACAGGGCCATATTGATTCTGCGATGACCTGTCTTAACAGTTCTTAAAACATAGCTGATGAGAAGAAATACTATAAAAGCAGTTATACCAACCGATGCATAGTTGAAATAATTAATTGCTTCCCCGCCCAGAATTGAAAAAAGGGCCATAAAAGCCACTGTGAAAATTAATCCCGGGAGAGTAACACCAATAGCACCTGCCAGGGCACCAGCTTCCCCCCTTAGCTGGTACCCGCAGGTAGCTCCAAGTTTAACCGGCAATGCTCCGGGAGTAATGTTGGCAACTACAGTATGTTTTAAATAGTCCTGGTCATTCATAGCCTTCTGGTCCTGAACAAGTTCCTTTTCCACAACCGGAATAAGGGCACTTCCTCCTCCAAAGCCAATGGTGCCGATTTTCAAAAATGATATGAATATTTTGATTATGCTCAATTTTTTCTCTTTCATATTTGTCATTGTGGAACAAACTCAAATAATTTATTTAAACGTTTGGGTATGGATTATCGGACAGTGACTTTTATGGATATTACACCTTATTATAAATACATTGCATTACACAAAACGGTAGTATTTACCCAAACGTTTTCGTAGTTTCCAGTGTGCTATTTTCCTTATTCTTTTATAATGAAAGACCAGCTAATTAAAGTCAAGAGTTTTTAAGAAAAAGCTTTATGAATTTTTGAAAACTCCTGACATAGAAAAAATGCATAACAACAAGACCAC
>JAAYLX010000056.1 GCA_012521705.1 Clostridiaceae bacterium
CATTTGCTTGTTTTCCAAGGCCAAAGTTACAGACTGACACACTCAACCATGAAATCCCAATAATGGGGCAGGGGTGCTCGGAAAATTAAGTTCCGCACCGCTCGGAATTATACTTGCCAAAAACAGTAAATAATTCAGCATGAAAAATTGATTAGTAATAAATGGGAAGCGATGAAGCATATACTTTATTTTGGGCACCTTGGTATATGCGAAGCAAGTGGTGCAACCGGCCTATTTTTATTTGAAATAAGTCGGTTTTTTATTTCCCAATTTTGTGGTTTAACGGAGGTTATCTTGACTGATATTAAAACCGGATTTGTTGGAATAAAAAAAGAGATTGATATCATAAAGGTACTGCGACTATACAGATACTGCTCTTTTTTAATTACATCAACATACTTTGTATTAAGCGGAGAAACACACTCCAATACTAAAAAAGCATTCATTATAGGATGCATAGGGGTATCTGCTTTCCTGCTTAATTATTTATACAAGCACTACCTTTCAGAGAGAAGAGTATTAATTTTTCTTATTGCTCTTGAAACCATATTAAATACCTTTATACTTATTCCTTCAGGAGGGCTTGAAAGTCCGTATATCTGGTATTCAATAAATACCATCGTAATTTCCTCCGTCGCCTTAAAAAAGAAGATTTATTGCTGGCTAAGCTTTGTAACATATATTATCAGTTCCACATGGCTGTTTACAATTCTTCTGAAGCCTGGTGACAAGTTGTTGAATATTATTGGCAAAGAGTTGAATCTTCTGTTGTGCCTTGCCTTATTCACAGGGGCAATACAGATATTGAGCGAGTATTACAAAAGAGTGCAGGAAAAGAATAAAGAGCTTAACGAAGTAAACAGCCACCTAATATCAGCCAACAATAAAATAAAAGAGTCCATGGACTATATTATGGAGCTATATCAGGCGGTTCATCTTTTGTCCGACCAGCAGGACAGTGATAGCCTTATTGACATAATTTTGGAATATACAAGAAAAATAACTAAATCTGAAACAGCTATTTTTATAAGCTTTAAGAAGGGGAAGTTCAATATCCGAATCAAAGGTTCGAAAGTGAAAGAAACTGAGATTAGAAGCATATTGGCTGGTTCTGCTAATGAGATATGGAGCATTAAAGGAACGAGAATTATCTATGCTGGAGATAGTTCATTAGTGCTTTCACCGGTTAAATCATCGTTTGGCACATATGGAGTATTGGGAGTAGTTCCGGATTCAGAAGTGAGGGACTATGAGCTTAAAGATCAGATGAAGTTTCTGACGGAGCTTGGCAAGATAGCCCTTGAGAGAAATGAGCTTGAAAGAATAAATAAAGGACTGTTAATAAATGAAGAACAAAACAGAATAGCCAACGAAATACATGACGGGGTACTCCAGAAACTGTTTGGTATTTCCTGTGCAATATATGGTCTAAAGAAGCAGGCAGGAAGTATAAATATTAACATGATGAAATCAGAGTTGTCTGGGATTCAGGACTCAATCAACAGCGCAATGAAAGATCTGAGGGCTACTATCTACGGATACAGCTGGAAAAAGGAAGGCAAAAATAATTTCGTGCAGGACATAAACTCATATCTGGACTTTGTAAGAAAAAATCACGGAACTTATACGAATTTTGAACTTATCGGCAATCAGGACCTACTTCCGACAGGCCACAAAATAGCATTTTACAGAATAGTAAGTGAAGCTGTGTCGAACTCAATAAGGCACGGGAAAGCACAGCACATTTCTGTAAAACTCACCATAGGAGATAAAAATACCGTACTTGAAATAAAGGACGATGGTACAGGTTTTGATTCAAAAATATTAAATAATACAAAAAAAATGGGGATGGGTATAAGAAACATTGAGTCACTGGCAATAATGCTAAAAGGACGGATGAAACTGGAGAGCAAACCTAATGAAGGTACAACTATAGAAATAGTCGTTCCGGCTGAATATAACTCAATTAAGGAGGATCTTTATGAGGGTGTTGGTGGTTGACGATCATCCGCTTGTAAGAAAAGGGATAATATCCACATTGAACATGCAGCAGAATATTGAGGATATTGAAGAAGCCTCAACAGTTGATGAAGCGGTATCCCTTATATCAAAGAACAAGCCAGAAATTACAATACTTGACCTGTATCTGGGAAAGGAGGATGGTCTTGAGATAGTAAACAGAGCGAAAAACAGGCAGATTGATACAAGGTTCATAGTACTTACATCATCCTCTAAAAAGGAGGACTTTGAAAGGGCTCAAAAAATGGATGTAGATGGGTATGTACTTAAAGAGGCATTTACAGATGATATTATATATGCCTTCAAGGTAATTGCCCGAGGAAAGAAGTATTATGATCCTATTATACTTGATTATAAACTCAGAACGGGTAAAAAATCTGTTTTTGATGAGCTTACCCAACGTGAAAAAGACGTACTGACAGAACTCGGGAAAGGCTGCAGCAACCGGGAGATAGCCAAAAATCTTTTTATATCAGAGCATACAGTCAAAAAACATGTAAGTTCCATTTTGGGGAAACTTGGTTTGAGCCACCGGACAGAGGCAGCTTTGTT
Organism: Clostridiaceae bacterium; assembly: GCA_012521705.1. Taxonomy (GTDB): domain Bacteria; phylum Bacillota; class Clostridia; order DSM-8532; family DSM-8532; genus DTU059. The sequence goes on from JAAYLX010000056.1 coordinate 2,572, forward strand.
AGCCAATAATACGCACTGTTTCGATTATAACTGACAATAAAATAGTGAAGTTTTCAATATATGAAAGAGGTGGCTTCCATGAAAAAAAGAAAAATTAGCACGAAAATAATTGTGATATCTGTAATAGCTATTTTAAGTTTGCTGGGTGTAAGTTATGCGATCTGGAATGAACAAATGAAAATGGATGTTTTAGCTGAGACAGGGAACATAAAGCTTGAAGTGGATTCAATTTCACATGAAGGATTTGAAGATTTTAAAGAGACAATAACCAAAGATGGAATAAGATTTGACGCTGCGATGTTAAGGGATACAGAAGCAAATCTGAAGATTGAATTATGCAATACCGGCCTACTGCCAGTAAAATACGGAAAAGAAACCATAATGCCTGGCGAATATACGAGTGTTGATTTAAGAATTAATCCTGAATTTAAAAATACTGCAATTATTTATTCGACAACCAATGGAAGCTGGGAAACAAGAATGTATATCGTAGGGAATATAACTGTTCTCGGAGCTGAAGATTTTGCAGCAGACAATTTGGCAAACCCAACTGCGGCGGAAAAAAGCAATCCACCACAACAAGAAGCAACACAACTATCTGAATTTACACAGTCTGTTGAGACTTCACAACCCGCAGATATTAGTCAACCAGATGAACCTGCTCAACCAACGGCAACAACCCGGCCTGATGAAAAAACAGAACCTTCGGAAGTCCCTGGAAGTACAAGTGAAACAGTACAAACAACAGATTCTACTGAATCAGGCAAAAGCCAGGCAGGCAATACTGAATCGTCTGGTAATGCAAGTACTAATTCAGGATCTGATAATGCTTCTATAAGTAATTCTTCTCCGTCTGAACCGTCTTCAGACAATAATGGTACTGAGTGAAACTTAATTAATAATACAGAAGTAAAGGATAATGGAAAAGGTTGAGATCTGAAAATATGAAAAAGTATCTTCCTTCAAGGCCATCAATAAGATTAAGCTTGGTACTGGCAGGAATAGTGACAGGTTATTACTTGATTGATAACCTGTCGCTGTTCTC
>JAAYLX010000009.1 GCA_012521705.1 Clostridiaceae bacterium
ATCCCTTCCTTCTGCGGAAAAGGCAATTATGGAATCATCCCCCATCAGAAAGCCCTGGAATATGGCGTGAAAATAACAGGAGCTACTGTTCATTTTGTTGATCCTGAGTATGATTCAGGCCCTATTATCTTTCAAAGAGCAGTTGAAGTGTCAGATGATGATACACCCGAAACTCTGCAGAGGAAGGTTATGGAACAGGCGGAATGGATTCTTCTGCCCAAGGCCATACTTCTTTTCAGCCAGGGAAAACTAAAGGTTGAAGGACGCAAAGTAAGAATACTTCCTTAATGGTGAATTTGGATAATTATGATGCTATATCACAAAAGAGTCAGATCAAAGATTTAATGAAGACTTTTGATATAAAATAAATGGTTCAGGAAGGTAAGGAAAATGAAAGTCTTGGTTGTAGGTTCCGGGGGAAGGGAACATGCTATTTTGTGGAAATTAAAGCAGAGTCCCCGGGTAACAGACCTTTATTGTGCACCCGGAAACGGCGGAATTTCTGAAATAGCCCGGTGTGTTTCTGTTGAAGCGACAGATATTGAAGGTATTGTTGCATTTTCAAAAGAAAACAATATTGATCTTGTGGTTGTCGCTCCCGACGACCCTCTTGCAGCCGGTATGGTGGATGCTCTGGAGGCTGAGGGAATTCGGGCGTTCGGACCCCGCAGGAATGCTGCTTTGATAGAAGCCAGCAAGGCTTTTTCAAAACAGCTCATGAGAAAGTACAATATACCCACAGCCGAGTATGAAATTTTCGATGACAGCGAAAAAGCGAAAGAATATGTAAGATCCGCTTCTTATCCGCTGGTTGTAAAAGCTGACGGCCTTGCGCTGGGAAAGGGCGTAATTATTTGCAATACTGCCCAGGAAGCTCTTGACGCTGTTTCTTCAATTATGGAGGATAAGAAATTCGGTTCTGCTGGTCAGAAAGTAGTTATTGAAGAGTTTATGACGGGACCGGAAGTATCTGTTCTTGCTTTTACAGACGGAAAAACTTTGGTTCCTATGGTAAGCTCCCAGGACCATAAAAGAGTATTTGACAATGATAAAGGCTTAAATACTGGCGGTATGGGGACTTTCTCGCCCAGCAGACACTATACTGAAGAAATCAGCAAAGTTTGTATGGATAAAATTTTCAAGCCTACAATCGAGGTAATGAAGAAAGAAGGGCGTCCATTCAAAGGCGTGCTTTATTTCGGGCTAATGCTGACAGATAAAGGACCCAAGGTTCTGGAGTACAACGCGCGTTTCGGCGACCCGGAGACCCAAGTTATATTACCGCTTCTTGAAACCGATCTTCTTGATATTTTTGAAGCTGTAATTGATGAAAAATTGGACACAATAAATATTACATGGAAAAATGAAGCTGCAGTCTGCGTAATCATGGCTTCTGGCGGATACCCGGAAAAGTATGTGAAAGGCTATGAAATAAGCGGCCTCGAAAAATTTGAAAACTGCAAGGATATTATAGTATTCCATGCAGGTACGAAAAAGGAATCCGGAAAATTCTATACCAATGGAGGAAGAGTTTTGGGTGTGACCGCCATTGCCCCAAATTTGAAAATGGCAAGAGAAAAAGCTTACAAGGCAGTTTCTGACATTGCTTTTAAAGATGCGCACTTCAGGCGTGATATAGGAATAAAATAGCATAGTATCATTATCCTCACAGCATATAAACTCCTTCTTTACAAATAATAATACTGGTCGCTTCAGGGGCAATCCCGGATTCTGGCAAATTGGGGATCAATTTAAAACCAGAATCGGCAGAGGACCGGATATTTGTTTGTATGGGAGGTGAAATGCAGTGAAGGGTAACAGATCAATAGGTTGTTCAGTAACTGAGTGCAGATTCCACGCAAAATCAGAGCCTCTTTGCAGTCTGGAGAATATTCAGGTAGCCAAGAAAGTACCTGATACAGCAACTTCTGAAAGAGATACAGAATGTGCAACTTTTGAAAAAGAATAATCAAAAGGCCGGTTTATACCGGCCTTATTTAATTCCTTCTGAAGTTATTTTGCTATCCTGAATCATTAACCCAAATCCAGGAATATCACAGAACCTGATGCCATTAAGGCCATTCCAAGCATAAGCCCCAGCATTGACAAGCCTTCATGCCCATATTCCCGGGCAGAAGGCAATAGCTCATCAAGGGCTATATAGACCATTATCCCTGCAACTGCTCCAAAAACTAAGCCAAATACCGAGTCGGTAATGATTGGACCCAAAATCAGCATAGTAACAATTGCGCCAAGGGGTTCTGACAATCCTGAAAGGAAAGAAGTCAGAATTGCTTTTTTCTTGCTCCTGGTGGAATAGTAAACCGGAACCGAGATGGCAATGCCTTCGGGAATATTATGTATTGCAATGGCCAACGCAATTGACAGACCCAGGGCAGGGCTTTTTACTCCTGAAACATAAGTTGCTATCCCTTCGGGGAAGTTGTGGATTGTAACAGCAATAGCCGTAAAAATACCTGTCCTGAACAACTGGGAGGTTATTATTTTTTCGGTCGGAACAGGGGAGCTGATTTGATGAGGTTTGTGAGGTTCAGGGATAAATTCATTTATAAAAGCCATTAATACCGCTCCGAACAGGAAGGACAGAATTGCTAAGATTTTTCCGTTCTTAGAACCATGTACGGAGGTAAGATACACCTGGGATTCATGGAATATCTCCATGAAAGACAAATAAACCATAATGCCCGCCGAAAAGCCGAGAAGGAGTGACAGAATCTTTGTGCTTCTCTTTTTGAAAAAGACAACTATCATTCCGCCTATTCCAGTGGAGATTCCTGCCAATAATGAAAGCAGGACAGCATAGTATGAGGTATTCAGATTCATATTCCACCCGATAAAAGTATGTACATGCTAAATGTATGTGAATTTGCCCGCATCAATGATAAATAAAATACAATAATTTTTGCATTTATACATTTTGATGGTCACAGTATATCCCCTGATTGTGTCAAATATTTGCGTATGTTATAATAAATCACTGATTAGGCCATTATTAAATTGGTAAAGAATACTTTTCCTTATAATAAATATCACAGGGGTTGAATATGGCAAACAACAGACAAAGCAAAATCAGAAATTTCTGTATCATTGCGCATATAGATCATGGTAAATCCACTCTTGCGGACCGGCTCCTTGAAATAACCGGTACTCTTACCGAACGTGAGATGAACGAGCAGGTTCTGGACAACATGGATATTGAGCGTGAGCGCGGGATTACCATTAAGGCTCAGGCTGTCAGAATGATTTATAATGATGAAAACGGAGAAGAATATATACTTAACCTGATAGACACCCCGGGTCATGTTGACTTCAACTATGAGGTTTCCAGAAGTATTGCTGCATGTGAAGGTGCTGTACTTGTGGTCGACGCCTCCCAGGGTATAGAGGCGCAGACTCTGGCAAATGTTTACCTTGCCCTGGAACAGGATCTTGAGATATTGCCTGTAATTAATAAAATTGACCTCCCGGGAGCAAGGCCCGATGAAGTTGCCAAAGAGATCGAAGATATTATTGGCATAGATGCAAGTAATGCTCCCAGAATTTCAGCCAAAAACGGAATAAACATCGAAAGTGTATTAAAAGAAGTTGTCAGGGTCATTCCCCCGCCGAAGGGCGATGAATCAGAGCCTTTGAGGGCGTTGATTTTCGACTCATACTACGATTCGTACAGGGGCGTGGTGGCCTACGTCAGACTTATGGAAGGCAGTGTGCGAATCGGCCAGACAATAAAAATGATGCATACCGGCAAAGAATTTACAGTGACCGAACTTGGTTACCTGAGAGCGGGAGGACAGGTTCCCAGTGAAGAACTCCTTGCCGGAGAGGTCGGATATATCTGCGCAAGTATCAAGAACGTAAGGGACTGCCGCGTCGGTGATACCATAACCATAGCCAGCAACCCTGCCAAAGAACCTCTTCCGGGTTATAAGAAGGCTGTGCCAATGGTTTTCTGCGGAATTTACCCTGCTGACGGGTCAAAATACGGCGACCTCAGGGATGCCCTGGAAAAACTCCAGCTCAATGACGCTTCCCTGCTGTTTGAACCTGAAACATCGAATGCATTGGGTTTTGGCTTCAGATGCGGATTTTTGGGCCTGCTTCACATGGAGATTATCCAGGAACGCCTTGAGAGGGAATACAACCTGGACCTTGTCACAACAGCACCAAGCGTTATATACAGAATAAAGAAAACCAACGGAGAGGTTATTGAGCTTGACAATCCCACCAATATGCCCGATGCTTCTGAAATTGAGTTCATGGAAGAGCCCATTGTCAAAGCCACAATCATGACGCCTTCGGAGTATGTAGGCAATATTATGGAGCTCTGCCAGGACCGGAGGGGCACCTATCTGGGAATGGAATATCTGGAGGCCACCCGTGTTATTCTGAACTATGAGATACCACTGAACGAGATTATTTATGACTTCTTTGACGCGCTTAAGTCCAGATCAAGGGGTTATGCGTCCCTGGATTACGAGTTAAAGGGCTATGCCCCGTCCAAACTGGTCAAGCTGGATATAAGGCTCAATAACGAAGTAGTGGATGCTCTTTCATTTATAGTACACACCGACAAAGCATACGCAAGAGGCCGGAGAATGGCTGAGAAGTTAAAAGAGACTATACCCAGGCAACAGTTTGAAATTCCTGTTCAGGCATGTATCGGTAACAAGGTAATCGCCAGAGAGACCGTTAAGGCATATCGCAAGGACGTTCTGGCAAAATGCTATGGCGGTGACATTACACGTAAGAAAAAGCTGCTTGAAAAGCAGAAGGAAGGTAAAAAGCGCATGCGCCAGGTCGGCAGCGTAGAAGTGCCCCAGGAAGCATTCATGAGTGTACTTAAACTGGATACATGATATTTAAGAAGTACAGGAGTGAGTTAAGATTTTCAGCGTACAAATCTTAACATCACTCCTGCTCTATTTGGTATAGACAATATTCCATAAAAAGAGTTCCCGCTTTCATACTGTCTGAAACAGCATGCTAATGACCGGCTGAATTATTTAAGGTAAGAGGCGCTTAGTATAAAATCCAAAATAAAACCAAAGAACTTATAGAACTAATTGAACTTAAAGGTAAACATCAATGGAAAATAAGAGTATTGGATTGTATATACACATTCCGTTTTGCATAAAAAAGTGCAATTACTGTGATTTTTGCTCGTATCCGAATATGGAGGAATACTGGGATAAGTATGTTTACGCAGTATCTGATGAGCTTGTCTTAAAATCTCCTGAGTTTGAAAGTTATATTGTAGGCTCTGTCTTTGTTGGAGGGGGTACGCCTTCCCTTTTACCGCCTGAATATATTGCCCGGATCTTTGAAATAGTGCACAAATACTATAAAATATCTGATGTTTGTGAAATAAGCATAGAATCCAACCCTGGCACAATAACTGAAGAAAAGTTCAGAGTATACCGGAGCATTGGCATCAACAGGCTCAGTATCGGGCTTCAGGCATGCCAGGAGCACCTGCTTAAAAATTTGGGCAGGATACATACCTATAAGGATTTTATAACTGCGGTTGACCTTGCCCAAAAACACGGATTAACTAATATAAATGCCGATATAATATTTGGAATACCCGGCCAGACCTTCAAAGACTGGGAGGAAACTCTCAGCAATATTACTTCCCTGGGGCTGACACACATTTCATGTTATGACCTTATTATAGAGGAAGGAACGTTGTTCGGTGAAATGCAGGAAAAAGGTATTCTCAGGGAGATGGACCATGACCTGAACAGGCAAATGTACCACTTTGCGATAGATTACTTTTCGTCAAAAGGTTATGAACAATACGAAATATCCAATTTTGCGAAACCTGGTTACCAGTGCCGTCATAATATGAATTACTGGGAGAGAGGTGAGTATATCGGAATTGGTGCAGGCGCCCACTCCTTTAGCGGTAACAGAAGATATGCCAATATTCAGAATGTGGAAGAGTATATCGAAGGAGTAGAGACCGGGAACCTCAAATTATCCGAGGATTCCTGTCTTACAACGGAGGAAGCTCTTGCCGAAAAAATGATATTGGGACTTCGGATGAATAAAGGAGTTGATTTGGGGATTGTATCGAAAGAATTCGGGATTGATGTTGAGTCAAAGTATAAAAAATCAATAGAGATCCTGTCAGAGGAAGATTTGATAACGCTGAAAGGCAAAGTATTGTGCCTGACAAATAAAGGGCTGGATTTGGCCAATAAAGTCTTCGTTGAGTTTCTTTAAACTCAAGGACTTAACAGAAAAATGAATGGGGGTCATATAGATGGATATTAAAGATAGAAACATATTTGACGGAAATAACGGATTACTTCAGGAAAACAAAGCATATTTGGAGGATTTTTTAATAGAGGTACGAGAGATTATTGAAGATATAGAACTGGAGATGGTTAACCTCCAAATGGATCCCCGAATCAAAGACAGCCTTAATTCTATATATTGCAGTTTCAACACACTCAGGGGGATGGCAGGACTGTTAAATAATCCGCTTTGCAACAAAATAATTAATGCCACTGAAGAGCTGCTTGATACAGTAAGAAATAATAGTTCTTTATTTAACAAAAACATTTTCAACAGAATCCTTGATTCTGTGAACTTTATTAAGAAGCTGTGCACCGATACACCGGTTATCTTTGATTATAGATTTATCGCTGAAGCGGAAGAACATATTCAAGCCGTAAGTAAAATTAACGATGATATTCTTCAGGATAATGCCCAAAGCGGGGACAATTCAGGAAGTAGCAGGGCGGATGCCAGCTATGGCTCAAATGAGCCGGTTTTACGGGAAAAAAAGGTTGATGCGACAGATATAATAAAGGAAATCAGAACACAAAAAATAAGGACCAACGGTAACACCGACCAATATGTAAAAATCCCCCTGGAACGTCTGGACCAGATAATTGAAATTATCCGTGAAGTCGAAAATATTTATGATTCATTGAAAAACGAAATTACCCTCAGGTTCGGAACCAATGATTCTCTGACCGAAGGCTGCGCAAAATCATACTACCTCATAAATGATATTAAAAAGATTCTGACCGAACTTCGGATGGTTACATTGCATCAGGCTTTCCAGAAGCTCACCAGATTGACATGTTCATTTATTGAAGAACACCAGCTTGAAGTCAAATTTTCCACCATAGGTGAGAATGTGGAAGTTGACAAGGATATAGCTGATAAGCTGGTACTGCCATTGGGCGAACTTATCAAATTGCTTCTTGAAACCAGAATATCGGTGACCGACAAAACAGAACTTTGTATCAGCAACATTGAAGTAATGGCTTATGAGGAAAACGATCTGGTGAACATCGACATCAACTCAGACATGGATTTGAACCCGGAGGATTTCGGCAGGGCTGAAAAACTCAAAGATATCAGGCAGCAGCTAAATTCACTGAATTGCGCTTTAACATTAGGCTCCAATGCCGACAAAGGGTTAAGAATCACCATCTCAATACGGGAATGATGTTTGTTTTTGATTTAAAAGACATAAAATATCCGTTAGAATAACGGATATTTTTTATTGTCCGGAATATTGTCCACAGGCTTCAGAAATGAATCTGGCGCGCCTTGGGAAAGCTATCTTTATACTTGACAAAGGATAGCTGTAATGTTATTTTTATGATAGCATTAGCACTCATTACAGGAGAGTGCTAACAACGAAAGGGGAGGTGAAATCATGGTCTGGGAAAAAGAGCTCAATGAAAGGAAGCGTACAATTTTAAAGTCTATAATTGACGATTATATCAAATATGCTCAGCCGGTGGGCTCAAGGACTATTGCCCGGAAGCTTGAGCTTGGATTGGGATCGGCTACCATCAGAAACGAAATGGCCGATTTGGAGGAATTAGGCTATATCACCCAGCCCTATACTTCTGCCGGTCGTATACCTTCCGATAAAGGATATCGTTTTTACGTTGAGCATCTTATGCAACTCCATAGTCTTGCATATGAGGAAATGGAAAAAATCCAGGCAGCTATGAGTGAACAGATTGAGGAGATAAATGAGCTCATTAAAAAAGTGAGCATAATTATATCCAATATTACAGGATATACTTCCTTTGTGCTCTCCCCGCAGTTAAAGAAAGTTACCATTAAGACAATAAGATTGATCTATGTGGACGAAAAAATGCTGTTGCTTGTTGTTGTTGCCAACGGCGGAATAGTCAAGGACAAGATTGTTAAACATCAGAGCAATCTGGACGAGGACACCGTTCACAGACTGAGCAATTTTTTGAATAAGGTTTTCTCAGGCAAGACTGTTGTTGAATTAAGTGAACAGAACTTCCTTGATATACAGCTTAATCTTAAGGTACCCAAGGAAGCTGTTAAGATTATTCTTGAAGCAATTGAGGATTGCATCCGCAAGATTGATACCATAGATGTGTATCTTGACGGAGTTACCAATATATTAAATTTCCCTGAATTCAGCGATCTTTTGAAGGCAAGGGAGATACTGGAACTCCTTAAGGAGGAAGAAGTAGTTATAAACCTGGTTAAGAATCCTCCTCCGGGAAGTAATCTTGATTATAAGATCGGAAGCGAAAATGAACTCAATGAGTTGAAGGAACTCAGCGTCATAACCACTGTATACGGCAGTGACGGAAAGAACTTAGGCACATTTGGCGTCATAGGGCCTACCCGTATGGCCTATGGCAAAGTCGTGTCTTCAATAAAATATATCAGAGAAGTATTAAACAAGGAGCTCCTCAAAATACTTGGGGATGACTCCTTATAAGAAAGGATGTTAAGGGCATGCTGAATGACAACCAACCTGAGTTGAATGAGAAGAATACGGCCGATGAGATGACGGGGAAGGCCTCTTCTGAGGACCGTATTGAAAATCAAAACTCAGATGGCAATACAGAGAATGACCTTGTTCAGAAACTCGAGGAAGAGATAAAGAAAAAGGAAAAAGAATATGAAGAGCTCCTGGACAGGACTCAAAGACTTGCAGCCGAATATGACAACTTCAGAAAGCGCACTCAGAAAGAAAAAGAGAAGCTCTATGATGATGCGGTATGTGACGTTGCTTCCAAGTTTTTAGGTGTTGTCGATAATTTGGAAAGAGCCTTGCAGGCCGTTCAGGATGGTAAGGAAAATGGCCTCAGGGACGGAGTAAACCTGGTGTACAGGCAGATTGTGGACGTGCTTGAAAAGCTCAGTATTAAACCTATTGAAGCGGTAGGAAAGCCATTTGACCCCGAACTTCACAATGCTGTAATGCATGTTGAAGACGAATCCCTTGAGGAAAATGTAGTTGCAGAAGAATTCCAAAAGGGGTATATTTACAAGGATGAAATTGTAATAAGGCATTCAATGGTTAAAGTAGCAAACTAAGGACTTTCTTTGACTTAAAATAATAATACAGGAGAGTGTTAAAATATGGGAAAAGTAATAGGCATAGACTTGGGAACGACCAACTCCTGCGTTTCCGTTATGGAAGGCGGGGAACCAATTGTTATACCAAACGCTGAAGGCAACCGTACGACTCCTTCTGTGGTAGCTTTCTCAAAAACAGGGGAGAGACTTGTTGGCCAGGTGGCAAAACGCCAGGCTATAACAAATCCTGAAAGAACAGTTATCTCCATAAAAAGAGATATGGGTACCGACAGAAGGGTAAAAATTGATGATAAGAGTTATTCACCGCAAGAAATATCTGCTATGATTCTTCAGAAACTCAAGGCAGATGCGGAGGCATATCTGGGTGAGCCTGTAACACAGGCGGTAATTACAGTTCCGGCATATTTCTCCGACTCCCAGAGGCAGGCTACAAAAGATGCAGGTAAAATAGCAGGTCTTGAGGTTTTAAGAATAATAAACGAGCCCACCGCTGCTGCATTGGCTTATGGACTTGACAAAGAATCAGACCAGAAAATCCTCGTATTTGACCTTGGCGGAGGTACATTTGACGTTTCCATACTGGAAATCGGTGATGGTGTATTTGAAGTCCTTGCAACCAACGGTAATAACCGTCTGGGCGGCGATGACTTTGACCAGAGGATAATTGACTGGCTTGCCGACGGATTTAAGCGTGAAAACGGTATAGATTTAAGAAATGATAAAATGGCTATGCAGAGGCTCAAAGAGGCTGCAGAAAAGGCTAAGATCGAACTGTCAGGCGTAAGCCAGACAAATATCAACCTTCCTTTCATCACTGCAGACGCTACCGGGCCTAAGCATCTCGATATGAATCTGACCCGTGCAAAATTTGATGAATTGACAGCTGATCTGGTGGAGAAAACAATGGGACCCACAAGGCAGGCCATGGCCGATGCCGGACTTACTCCCGATCAGATTGATAAAATACTTTTGGTTGGTGGTTCAACCCGTATTCCTGCCGTTCAGGAAGCAGTAAAGAAATACCTTGGCAAAGAGCCGTTCAAGGGAATTAACCCTGACGAATGTGTCGCTATCGGAGCTGCTATACAGGCCGGCGTGCTTTCAGGTGAAGTTAAGGACCTTCTGCTTCTGGACGTTACTCCGCTTTCACTTGGTATTGAAACTCTTGGTGGCGTATTTACAAAGCTTATTGAAAGAAACACCACCATCCCCACCAAGAAGAGCCAGATTTTCTCTACGGCTGCCGACGGTCAAACCAGTGTTGACATCAAGGTTTACCAGGGTGAACGTCAAATGGCTGCCGACAACAAACTTTTGGGCAACTTCCAGTTGACCGGTATTCCACCGGCTCCGCGCGGAGTGCCGCAGATTGAAGTTACATTTGACATTGACGCCAACGGTATTGTACATGTTTCTGCCCGTGACCTTGGTACCGGTAATGAACAGAACATTACCATCACTGCAAGCACCAACCTGAGCGAAGAAGATATAGACAGAGCGGTGAAGGAAGCCGAGAGATTCGCAGAAGAGGACAGAAAGAGAAAAGAAAGCATAGAATTGAGAAACAACGCAGACTCAATGGTTTACCAGTCTGAGAAGACATTAAAAGAACTTGGCGACAAGTTAAGCCCTGAAGATAAATCAAAGATTGAGGCTGAGATTAACAAGGTTAAGGAAGCCTTGAAGGGTACCGACAATGAAGCTATCAAACAGGCTACTGAATCCCTGACCCAGGCTTTCTACAGTGTTTCACAGAAAGTGTATCAGCAGGCCAATCCTCAGGGAGCAGGTCCTGATGGTGCAAACTTCAATCAGGGCACAAATGCAGGTCCGCAGGACAATGTATATAATGCTGACTACAAAGTGGTTGACGAAGACGATAAGAAATAAGCAGGTGGTATAGGCTGCCTGTATATTACAGGATTTTTTGAAACGGTATTTGCCTGCTGTGTTGCCGGCATTTACCGTTTCACGTTTATATCAAAAGACCTGTTTTGGAGGGCTTAATATTGGCAGAGAAAAGAGATTATTATGAAGTGCTTGGAGTATCTAAAAGCGCTTCTAATGATGAAATAAAAAAAGCATACAGAAAACTTGCAAAGAAATACCATCCGGATGTAAACCCGGGGGATAAGGACGCTGAGGCTAAGTTTAAAGAAATAAATGAGGCCTACAGTGTACTTAGTGATGAAGAAAAACGTGCAAATTATGACCGCTTTGGCCATGCTGCCTTTGATGGGACCGGAGCCGGAGGATTCAGCGGTTTTGACGGTTTTGGTTTTGGCGGTTTTGAGGATATATTTGAGACTTTCATGGGCGGAAGTTTCGGAAGAAGCAGGCAAAGAAGAAACGGGCCAGTCAGGGGAAGCGATCTGAGGTACGACCTCGAGATAAGTTTTGAAGAAGCAGCTTTCGGTACCGAAAAAGAGATTTCCATATCAAGGCTTCAGAGCTGTACTACATGTAAGGGTACCGGCGCTAAACCCGGAACTTCCACTGAAACCTGCCGTCGCTGCAATGGAACAGGACAGATAAGATACTCCCAATCCACCCTTTTCGGCCAGTTTGTTAATGTAAAAACATGTGATGTCTGCGGTGGAGAGGGTAAAATTATAAAAGAGCTGTGTGAAAGTTGTCATGGTAAAGGAAGAGTTTCAAAGACTTCCAGGATCAGTATTAAAATACCTGCAGGTATTAATGAAAACCAGACCATCTCACTGGAAGGCCAAGGCGAAGCAGGGTTAAGAGGAGGCCCTTCGGGTGATTTATATGTAACCATACATATAAAACCTCACCCGGTATTCAAAAGGGAAGGTTATGACGTAGTTTGTGATATTCCCATCTCCTTTGTACAGGCTGCACTGGGTGCTGAAATTGATATTCCTACAATAGAAGGAATTGAAAAATACAATATTCCTGAAGGGACCCAGACAGGCACTGTGTTCAAACTTAAGGGAAGAGGAATTAAATATCTCAGAAGCAACAACAGAGGCGACCAGTACTTTAGGGTCAATGTTGTTGTCCCCAAGAAACTTTCCCAAAAGCAGAAGGAGATTCTGCGCCAGTTTGCAGACGTAAGCGGGGACGAAGGTCTGGATGAAAAAAAGAGTTTCTTCAATAAGATGAAAGATCTTTTCAAGGAGTGATTCTTACTCCGGTTTATAATGCTGATGGTTCTTCTGTTATTTTACAGCATACTTATCATTAATTTGTTTAAATTAAATAGGGCTTTTATTATAACCCACAATTATCGGGGCTTTATTAAAGCACTACTTGGAAAGCAGGTTTTATATGAAATGGATTGAAATTGAAATTAACACTACATTGGAAGCGTCTGATGCCATCGCAGAACTTCTGAGCTCATTAGGCGCTTCAGGAACCGAAATGGTTGATCCACATGCTTTCAGGCAAGTCCTGGACAGCAATGAGTATCTGGATTATGCCGATTTGGGCCTGATTGAAAACTACGGTGAAGAGGTTATAGTAAAAGCCTGGTTTTCGGATGAGAGGAATGCTGAAGAGCTTGTTAAAGAAATAGAAAATTCACTGAAGGAAATGTCGTCGTACCTGAATACGGGAAAAGGTGAGACAAAAAGCAGGTTGCGTGACGATTCCGAATGGAAGGATACCTGGAAGGAATATTTCAAACCCTTTAAATTAACCAACAGAATTGTTGTCAAACCCACCTGGGAAGATTACAGCCCCCAGGCCGGAGAAATTGTACTTGAACTGGATCCGGGTATGGCGTTTGGCACAGGCACCCATGAGACCACCAGAATGTGCGCAAAACTGGGAGAGAAATATGTTGAGCCCGGTGACAAGGTACTTGATCTGGGTTGCGGAACAGCTATACTGGCTGTTTCGGCAGTTAAACTTGGTGCAGGTTCTGCCCTTGCGGTGGATATAGATGACGCAGCAGTAAAAGTAGCACGGGAAAATGTCCAGAGAAACGGACTTGCAGACAGCATCCGGGTAATGCAGGGTGAACTGAAAGACATTGATAAAGAGTCCTACGATTTAATTTTTATTAATATCATTGCAGATATTATCCTCTCTGTTTCAACAGAGATAAAGAATTACACCAAACCTGGAACCAAAATTCTGTTGTCAGGAATTATCAGAAGCAGACGGGATGAAGTTGTTGAAACTTATACTTCTCTGGGCTTTTCTCTCAAAGAGGAGACAGAAGAAGGGGAATGGGTGGCGTTGGTTTTTAATGCATAGGTTTGTTGTAAGTCAAAAAGATATTGAAAATGGCTGTATAATTATAACCGGTGATGACCTTAAACATTTAAGACAGGTATTAAGACTCGGCACGGGGGATAAAATAGGAGCTTTTGACGGTCTTGGAATGGAATATGAGGCACAGTTGACCGAGGTAAGCAAAGACCGGGCGGTGGCAGTAATATTATCTTCCTTTGAAGCCCAGTCCGAACCGGCCACTCGTGTAACTCTGTTCCAGGGATTGCCCAAAGGGGACAAAATGGACCTGATTATTCAGAAGGCTGTGGAATTGGGAGTTCATAAAATCGTTCCAGTTATTACCCAAAGAACGGTTGTCCAACTGGACAAAAAATCAAAGGAGAAAAAGGCTGAGCGGTGGTCAAAAATAGCCAGGGAAGCTGCAAAGCAATGCCACCGCGCATACGTTCCCGAGGTTGCAATACCGGAGGACTTTGACAAAATTTTAGAGGAAATTAAAAATTATGACAATACTGTAATGTTCTATGAAGGTACGGTAAAAAAATGTTTGAAAGAATTGCTAAAATGTTATACTATTAATAAGATTAAAGATATTGCTCTGTTAATTGGTCCCGAAGGTGGATTCACAGAACTCGAAGTTGAAAAATGCCGCACTGCAGGTATTGATATAGTCAGTCTTGGAAAACGGATACTCCGTACCGAAACAGCAGCAATTACTTCACTTTCAATTATCATGTATGAGATGGGTGAACTTCAGCCATGAAAAAAACAACTTTTGTTATCACTGATGATGCAGTCTTTATGCGCGGCCTCCTTAGAAAAATAATTGAGTCTTCCGATGAATATGAAGTTGTAGGAGAAGCTTCCAATGGTCTTGAAGCGATTGAAATAGCCCAGCAATTACAGCCAGATATAATTACTCTGGACATTACAATGCCGGTAATGGACGGAATTCAAGCAGTTTCTAAAATCCTTGAAGTAAGCCCTAATTCAAAAATAATTATTGTTTCTGCCATGGGACAGCAACATATGGTTATT
Organism: Clostridiaceae bacterium; assembly: GCA_012521705.1. Lineage (GTDB taxonomy): Bacteria > Bacillota > Clostridia > DSM-8532 > DSM-8532 > DTU059. The sequence goes on from JAAYLX010000009.1 coordinate 14,605, forward strand.
GAAGCCCTGAAACAAGGCGCAAAGGATTTTGTCACAAAACCTTTTGAAAAATCAAGGGTTTTTCAGGCTATTGAGAATGTACTTAGCAGAGAAGACGGCAAATAATTTTTACGGGAGTTATTTTAATAATGCTGAGAAGTATGACCGGCTTCGGCCACAGTGAATTTAGCGAAAATGATATTACCATTACTGTTGAGATAAAAACCGTTAATCACCGATACACTGATATTTTTCTCAGGATGCCGAAACAACTGTCTTTGTTTGAAGAACGCATTAGGTCTCTTATAACCAAAAGAATTCAAAGAGGTAAGGTGGATGTATACATAAATTATGACAACAAATCATCCACCGGATTGGACGTGATACTGGATGAGAACCTGGCAAAGGCATATTGTGATGCCCTGAAGAAAATAGCGGAAGATCTTGGAGTCAGAGATGACATTTCAGCCACAACAATCGCGCGGTTTCCGGACATTCTGACTGTTGAGCGAAGAGAGAATGATGAATATATTGGCGAAATTCTCGAAAAGACAGTGGACAATGCAATTGATGAATTGATTGAGATGAGGACGAAAGAAGGCGAAAGACTCAAGGAAAGCCTTTTGTCAAATCTCAGCACCATAGAGAAATTTACTCAGGAGATTGAAAAGAGAGCCTCATTGGTTGTAAAGGAATATAAAGAGAAACTTGAGAGCAGATTATCGGAATTGATAGATATTCAGACTGTCGATCCTGCCCGTATTGCCACAGAGGTGGTGTTATTTGCGGACAAGTGCAGTATTGATGAGGAACTGGTGAGACTAAAAAGCCACGCCTTTGAGATGAAGAATATGCTGAATGGTGGAAGCCCTGTCGGTAAAAAAGCCGATTTTCTGATTCAGGAGATGAACAGGGAAGTTAATACCATCGGTTCTAAAGCCAATGATCTTGAGATTACTAAGAATGTTGTGGAACTTAAGAGCGAAATAGAAAAGCTGCGTGAGCAGATACAGAACATTGAATAAACCTGCGGAGGATATAGATTTATATGAAATTAATTAATGTGGGTTTTGGCAATATGGTATCCACCGGAAAAATCGTTGCTATCGTGAGCCCCGATTCGGCTCCAATAAAACGTATCATACAGGAAGGAAGGGAACGTGGCGTAGTTATTGACGCCACTTACGGAAGAAGGACACGTGCCGTTATAATTACAGAAAGCGAGCATATAGTTCTTTCAGCTCTTCAGCCTGAGACTCTTGCCCACAGAGTTGATGACAGGAACAGCAATTTTGATGATGAATCGGACAATGAACAGGAGGAAATTATATGAAGCCTGGCCTGCTAATAGTCCTTTCGGGCCCTGCAGGTGTGGGAAAAGGTAGTATTGTCAGAAGGATGATGGAACTTAGCGACAGAGTGGTGTTGTCGGTTTCAGCCACGTCGCGCCCGCCAAGGCCAGGTGAAAAAGAAGGGGTAAATTATTTCTTCCGTTCCAGGGAACAATTTGAAGAAATGATCAACAATGATGAGCTGATAGAGTGGGTAGAATATTGCGGCAATTTTTATGGTACTCCAAGGAAATTTGTAGTTGACGAAATAAAAAAAGGAAATATAGTTATTCTTGAGATAGAAGTTAAAGGCGCGCTCAATGTCAAGCGCCTATTCCCGGATTCAGTACTTTGCTTTATATTGCCGCCCGACTTCGAAGAGCTGGAAAAGAGATTAAGGGGAAGGGCAACCGAAGATGAGGATACAATTATTAAAAGGCTCAACAGAGCAAAGGAAGAGTTCCAGGTGATTGATAAGTATGATTACATCATACTTAATGATACTATAGATTCTGCAGCAAAAAGATTCATGAGTATCGTGGAGTCGGAACAAATGAGGACCCACCGCAATAAAGAATTTATAGATAAATTTAAGAACGTTTAAGGAGTGAGATGATAAAATGATAAATCCCCCAATATCATCATTATTGGATAAGGTCGACAGCAGGTATACATTAGCCATTCTGGCTGCGAGACGCGCTCGTATGCTTACCAATGGCGAGCCAAGATTAATCGAAATTGATTCTGACAAGGATGTTACCATTGCCATGCACGAAATCAAAGAGGGCAAGGTATCCTATCGCCGTATTGAAAGAAAGAGTGCTGTTCCAGAACATACGGATGATAATTCATTGAGTTCAAGTGAAGAGTAAAGAGGGACAAGAGGAGGAAGAAATAAATGCAGTTTGAAAAGACCATGGAGAAAATTGTGGCTTTATGTAAGAACCGTGGGTTTATATTCCAGGGTTCGGAAATATACGATGGCCTCGCCAACACCTGGGACTATGGCCCGCTGGGTGTTGAATTGAAGAATAATGTTAAGAGGGCATGGTGGAAGAAATTCATCCAGGAAAGCCCGTATAACGTCGGTGTTGATTGCGCAATACTCATGAATCCTAAAGTATGGGTGGCTTCCGGCCATGTAGGCAGCTTTTCTGATCCGCTGATAGACTGTAAACAATGCAAAACCAGACACAGAGCGGACAAGATTATTGAGGATTTCAACAAAGCCAACGGAATTGAAATGGTTGTTGACGGCTTGTCCAATGAAGCCCTCAGTGCATATATCAAAGAGAAAAATATTCCCTGTCCCGATTGCGGAGGACACGAATTTACCGATATAAGAAAATTCAATCTCATGTTCAAAACCTTCCAGGGTGTTACCGAAGATTCAAAGAATGAAATCTATCTGCGCCCTGAAACCGCCCAGGGTATTTTTGTCAACTTCAAGAATGTTCAACGTACAACAAGAAAGAAAATACCTTTTGGAATAGGCCAGATTGGTAAATCATTCAGAAATGAAATTACCCCTGGTAATTTCACTTTCAGAACGAGGGAATTTGAACAGATGGAGCTGGAATTCTTCTGTGAACCGGGTACCGACCTTGAGTGGTTCAACTATTGGAAGAATTTCTGCAAAAACTGGCTCCTGTCCCTGGGCATGAAGGAAGAAAACATAAAAATGAGGGACCATGCAAAAGAAGAGTTGTCCCACTACAGCAATGCCACCACTGATATTGAGTACAAATTCCCGTTTGGATGGGGCGAGCTTTGGGGTATTGCTGACAGAACCGACTATGACTTGAAGCAGCATATGGAATATTCCAAAGAAGACCTGTCCTATTTTGACCCCATAAAGAACGAGAAGTATATACCTTATTGTGTTGAGCCCTCTCTGGGTGCTGACCGTGTTGTGCTTGCATTCCTTTGTGATGCGTATGACGAGGAAGAGGTCGGAGAAAATGATGTAAGGGTTGTGCTCAGATTCCATCCTGCCCTCGCACCTGTTAAGGTCGCCGTTCTTCCTCTTTCTAAGAAGCTTTCAGATGACGCTTTCAAAATCTATGAAGATTTGAGCCGCAGTTTCGTCTGTGAGTTTGATGAAACAGGTTCAATCGGAAAGAGATACAGAAGACAGGACGAGATTGGTACACCTTTCTGCGTTACTTTCGATTTCGATTCACTGGAGGATAAATGCGTAACTGTACGTGAAAGAGATTCCATGGCTCAGGTCAGGATTCCTATTGCTGAATTGAATGATTATTTTAAGGATAAGATTGTACTGTGACAATCAGTAATCCTTTGCGAGTTTAATTCCGTAGCTAAAGAGGCTTTGCTTCTTATTAAATATACCATAGGAGGTTATTCATTTGATGAAAAAGTACGTTTATCTTTTTAGTGAAGGTAACGCTTCGATGAGAGAGTTGCTTGGCGGCAAAGGTGCAAACTTGGCGGAAATGACAGGATTAGGGCTTCCTGTTCCCAGAGGTTTTACAGTTACAACTGAGGCATGTACTCGTTACTATCAGGACGGCAAGAAGATAGCGAAAGATATAGAAGAACAGATATATGAATATCTTGCCAAAATGGAACAAATCGTTGAAAAGCAGTTTGGAAATCCGGAGAATCCTCTTCTGGTATCTGTGCGTTCGGGTGCAAGGGCATCCATGCCGGGTATGATGGACACCATCCTCAATCTTGGACTTAATGATGAAGTTGTTGAAGGACTTGCTAAGCTCACTAACAACAAACGTTTTGCATACGACAGCTACAGAAGATTTATCATGATGTTCAGCGATGTCGTAATGGGCATCGAGAAGAACAAATTTGAAGCTCTTCTGGACGAAATGAAGGAAGAAAAAGGCGTTAAACACGACACCGAACTTGACGCTGAAGACCTTCAGAAGTTGGTAAGACAATTCCTTGAACTGTATAAGAAGGAAAAGGGCGAAGAATTCCCGCAGGATCCAAGAATACAGCTTATGGAAGCAGTAAAAGCCGTGTTCCGTTCCTGGGACAATCCCCGTGCTATTTACTATCGCCGCATGAATGATATCCCAAGTGACTGGGGTACTGCTGTTAACGTTCAGGAAATGGTTTATGGTAATATGGGTAACGACTCCGGTACTGGTGTTGCATTTACACGTAATCCTTCCACCGGTGAAAAGAAACTCTATGGTGAATTCCTGATGAATGCACAGGGTGAGGACGTTGTTGCCGGTATCCGTACTCCTGAATCAATTGATAAGCTAAAAGAAATAAATCCTGACGTTTATGATCAGTTTGTAAAAATAGCCGAGACTCTCGAAAAACACTACCGCGATATGCAGGATATGGAGTTTACCATTGAACGTGGAAAGCTCTTTATGCTGCAGACCAGAAATGGTAAGCGTACTGCACAGGCCGCGCTGAAAATTGCAGTTGACCTCGTAAATGAAGGAATGATCACTAAAGAAGAAGCGATTCTGAAAGTTGAGCCCAAGCAGCTTGATACTCTGCTTCACCCGACTTTTGACGCTAAGGCTTTGAAAGCTGCTACTCCTATAGCTAAAGGACTTCCCGCATCTCCGGGTGCTGCTACAGGTAAGATTTACTTTACCGCCGAGGATGCTAAAAATGCTTTCGAAAGCGGCGAAAAACAGGTTATTCTTGTCCGTGTTGAAACATCCCCTGAAGATATCGAGGGTATGCACGTTTCACAGGGTATCCTGACTGCCCGTGGAGGTATGACATCCCATGCAGCCGTTGTTGCACGCGGTATGGGAACATGCTGTGTTGCAGGATGCGGTGATATAAAGATTGATGAAGAAAAGAAGACATTCACTGACAAAGCAGGTAATGTTTATAAAGAAGGAGACTGGATCTCCCTTGACGGTTCCACAGGTAATGTTTATGCAGGACAATTGCCGACAGTTGCTCCTGAGCTTACCGGTTACTTCGGAACTTTAATGGCATGGGCGGACGAAATCCGCGTTCTGAAAGTAAGAACAAATGCTGATACTCCGGCAGATGCCGCTCAGGCATTCAGATTTGGCGCCGAAGGTATTGGACTTTGCCGTACTGAGCATATGTTCTTCGAAGCAGACAGAATTAAATCCATGAGAGAAATGATAGTTTCAAGGACTGAAGATCAGAGAAGAAAAGCTCTGGCTAAGCTTCTGCCTATGCAGAGAGCTGACTTTGAGGGTCTCTTCCGCGAAATGAAGGGTTATCCCGTTACAATCCGTTTCCTTGATCCTCCGCTCCATGAATTCCTGCCTCAGGAAGATGAAGATATTAAGGCACTTGCTGCTGAAATGGGCATGACCTTTGAGGACCTCAAGGCAGTAGTTGAAAGCCTCCATGAGTTCAACCCAATGATGGGTCACCGTGGATGCCGCCTTGCAGTTTCATATCCTGAAATAGCTGAAATGCAGACCAGAGCTGTTATTGAAGCTGCTATAAACGTTAATAAGGAAGGCATGAATATAACTCCTGAGATAATGATTCCACTGGTTGGCGATGTAAAAGAACTGCAATTTGTAAAAGAAGTTGTGGTTAAGACAGCTGATGAAATTATCAAGGAAGCAGGTGTGGACCTCAAATATTCAGTAGGTACCATGATTGAGATTCCGAGAGCTGCCGTTACCGCTGATGAAATCGCCAAGGAAGCTGAATTCTTCTCCTTTGGTACCAACGACCTTACCCAGATGACATTCGGCTTCTCACGTGACGATGCCGGCAAATTCCTTGAAGACTACTATGCAAAGAAGATCTATGAATCAGATCCGTTTGCAAAACTTGACCAGACTGGTGTCGGTAAACTGGTAGAAATGGCTGCAAAATTAGGCAGACAGACACGTCCCGACATTAAGCTCGGAATTTGCGGCGAACATGGCGGAGATCCTTCATCTGTAGAATTCTGCCACAATGTAGGACTCAACTATGTATCATGCTCACCGTTCCGTGTGCCTATAGCAAGACTTGCAGCAGCTCAGGCTCAGGTCAAGAACCCGAGAAAATAATAATTACTCAGATGACCACAAAATAGATAAGGGTACTGTCTAAATGACAGTACCCTTTCTGTCAATCATCCGTTAAGAGCTTTATTGAGATCTTCAATAAGATCATCTGCAGCTTCAAGACCAACTGAAAGTCTCAGAAGACGATTACCGATACCTCTTGCTTCTCTATCTTTCTCAGGAATGTCTGCATGGGTTTGGAGAATCGGATAGGTAATCAGGCTTTCCACTCCGCCAAGACTTTCGGCATATTGTATCAGTGACACTCTTTCAAGCATTTGATGTGCTGTTTCCTCACTGTCGGTCTCAAAAGAAAGCATGGCACCGAATCCCGAAGTCTGCTTTTTGGTAATCTCATATCCCGGATTGTCGGGAAGGCCGGGATAATGGACTGCCTTAATCCTTTTCTGATTCAAAAGCCATTTTGCAATCTTGATTGCTGTTTCCTGCTGCCTTTCCAAACGTACCGGCAAAGTCTTGATTCCCCGAATGAGAAGCCAGCTGTCAAAAGGCGACAGGCATGCTCCTGTTGTTTTATACAGAAACCGCAGGCGTTCTGAAAGGCCTGCATCAGCCACAACTAAAAAGCCTGCAAGGGTATCGTTGTGTCCGCCAAGATATTTTGTGCCACTGTGAATTACCACATCGGCGCCCAGGAGAAGAGGTTTTTGAAAATATGGGGTGAGGAAGGTGTTGTCCACAATAAGAAGGAGATTATTCTCTTTACATATTCCGGCGACAGCTGAAATATCGGTAACGAGCATAAGCGGATTGGTAGGGGTCTCTATGAAAACTGCTTTAGTTTCAGCTCGTATACTCTTCAATATGTTCCGGACATCAGTGGTATCATCAAAATCAACTGTAAGTCCATTCTTTTTTGAAACATGACTGAAAAGGCGGTGTGATCCTCCATACAGGTCATGGGTGGCAATTATATGATCCCCCGGTGAAAAGAGCTCCATCAATGTAGCCAATGCAGCCATCCCGGAAGAGAAGGCGATGGCATCAAGACCATTTTCCAGTTTTGCCACGGTATGTTCAAGGTATTCCCTGGTAGGATTTTGAAGTCTGGAGTAATCAAAGCCTGTACTTAATCCCACACCAGGATGAGAAAAAGTTGCCGACTGGTAAATGGGGATGCTCACAGCGCCGGTCGTATCATATTTATTACCACAACCATGGATACACAGTGTTGAAAAATCCATAATCCTCACCTTTCACATGCATTATCTATTTATTGCTAAATTTCTGGATCTTCATTTCCTGATTCACTTGCAGGAGCTGTAAGTGATATTTTTTTACTATTAATATATATAATTCATATCAAAATAGTATGATTTATTTAATAATAAATTCAATAATTGATTCTGTCAATACAGAAGTTAGCACCTTACCGAAAAAACCATATTGTAAAAATATATAAAATTATGTTATATTATAGGAAATTATCTTAAATATTATCAGCTTCGTTTCTATATAGTTTTTGCTGAAGAGAGTATCAGGAAAGGATATAGAATATGTCAGACAAGGGCATTCACAAAGGGCATCGGGAAAGAGTGAGGCAGAGATACCTGGAGGAAGGCCTGGACGGATTTAAAGAACACGAGATTGTAGAATTGCTGTTATTTTACTGTATCCCTATGAAGGATACAAACGCCCTGGCACATAAGCTGCTCAATGAATTTGGCAGCCTTCATGCTCTTTTGGAGGCCGATCCAAGGGATATACAAAGAAAGTGCAATGTTTCCATCAATACTGCAGTATTGCTTTCGCTTATAGCTCCCCTTTCCCGCAGGTATTTAAAAGACAGGTGGGGTAACCGCCCGCGTCTCAACAATTCTTACAAGGCGGGGAATTATGCCCTCTCCCTTTTTTCGGGAAGGGTGTATGAATGTTTTTATGTCATTTCTCTTGATTCCCAGAACAATGTCAATCATTCCACCCTTGTGCATGAAGGCACCATCAATGAAGCTCCGGTCTATCCCAGAATTATCGTTGAAACAGCCCTGAGGCATAAAGCTAACAGCATTATTCTTGCCCATAATCACCCGGGAGGAAGTCTTAATGCGTCCAAAGCCGATATCGAGGTGACCCGTAAAATCTGTCAGGCAATGAAAACAATAGGTATTGACGTTGCTGACCACATAATTGTAGCGGGTAACCAATACATGAGTTTTGTTGAACAGGGCATAATGGACTCCCTGAAACTTTGATCTTATTCTTTGCCCATGATTTAAAGTTTGATCTTATGCTGTGACCCATGACTTATTTATTAGGACCATATTCCCATTGGGCAAATTGCACAAAAATAATTTCTTATCAGATTATGTCGCAAAAAAGTTGGATTTTGCCGAAAAGTATCGAATCCTATAATCAGCTTGTGTAAATGCTTATAACCATTATTATGCCTTGCTTTGATAGGTTAATTCAAAAATTTAAAAAACCAAATATATCGTTCTAATGTCATTACAGGAATGGTTCAAACAATAAAAATTATATGTTTAAAACCCTTAGTATAAGATGATTCCGTCATTTTGCACAAAAAATGTAATGTCCAAAAATTGACACAAGATGTAGTGTATGATAGATTTTTTACATCGAGATATTGTTTGCTTTTAACAACTAAAGCAGGAGGCAATCTGATGATTGAGAAGATACGAAAGAGGGACGGAACTGTTCAGGAATTTGCGCCAGAGAAAATTACAGCTGCCATTTATAAGGCTGCAATGGCCTGCGGAGGAAATGATTACAATTTAGCGCAGGAGCTTTCAGATAAGGTTGTAGCCTTGGCAAATCAAAGATACCAAAGACGAATTCCCGAGGTGGAACAGATTCAGGACCTCGTCGAATATGTACTCATCGAAAACGGACATGCCCAAACTGCAAAAGCTTACATCCTTTATCGTGAACAAAGGAAAAGAACCCGTGAGATGAACGCGCTGATTGATGCCACCATCAATATGTTCAGCGACTATTTGGGTGACAAAGACTGGAAAATACAAGAGAATGCCAATTCACAAAAGAGCGTCAATGGTCTTAACAATTACGTCAGAGAAATTTTCACGAAACACTATTGGTTATATGAAATATATCCCGAAGAGGTAAGAAAAGCCCATCTTTCAGGAGATTGCCACATACATGATATGGGTTTCTTTGGTGCCTATTGCGCAGGATGGGATCTAAGACTTCTGCTCCTTAATGGTTTTGGCGGAGTTCCCGGAAAAGTGGAAAGCAAGCCCGCCAGACATTTAAGGAGTTTTTTAGGGCAAATTGTTAACTCTACCTTTACAACGCAAGGGGAGACTGCCGGTGCCCAGGCATGGTCAAGTTTTGATACCTATTGCGCACCATTTATAAGATACGATGGGCTTACTTATGAGCAGGTTAAACAGTGTATCCAGGAATTCATTTTCAATATTAACGTACCTACAAGGGTCGGCTTCCAATGCCCCTTTTCCAATTTGACTTTTGACATCAAAGTCCCCAGGACATTAAAGGATGAGCCGGTCATTGTGGGAGGTCAATATACCAATGATAAATACGGCGATTTTCAGGCCGAAATGGATATGTTCAACAAAGCCTTTTGTGAGGTAATGCTGGAAGGGGATGCGAAAGGAAGAGTATTTACCTTCCCGATTCCCACAATAAACATTACAAAGGATTTTGATTGGGACAGCCCGGCCGTTGAAGGATTTATGAAAATCACCTGCAAATACGGAATTCCTTATTTCGCCAACTACGTGAATTCCGATCTTTCTCCGGAAGATGCAGTATCCATGTGCTGCAGACTGAGACTGGATACCAGTGAGCTCAGAAAGAGGGGAGGGGGATTGTTCGGAAGCAATCCCCTGACCGGATCCATAGGAGTCTTCACAATTAATCTGCCAAGAATCGGGTATTTGAGTGAAACAAAAGAAGAATTCAAGGAGAGATTATATAAGATAGCAGAGATAGGAAAAACCTCCCTCGAGATAAAACGAAAGATTATTGAACAGCAATCGGAAAAGGGGCTTTATCCTTATACCACCCACTATTTAAGAGATGTCAAGTTAAGGACTGGTTCCTACTGGTATAATCATTTTTCCACCATTGGAATTGTGGGAATGAACGAAGCTCTGCTCAACTTTATGGGCAAGGATATAACAAGTCCGGAAGGGCAGAAATTCGCTGTTGAAATTATGCATTATCTAAGAGACATAATGGTGGAATTCCAGAAGGAAACCGGCAATTTCTATAATCTGGAGGCAACACCTGCGGAAGGGACCTCCTATCGTCTCGCAAAAATTGATAAGGAGATGTATCCTGATATTATTACAGCGGGAGACGATATTCCGTATTACACAAATTCGTCCCAGCTTCCTGTGGGCTTTACCAACGATATATTTGAATGTATGGAGCTTCAGGATGAACTTCAGTCCCTCTATACCGGCGGTACGGTCCAGCACCTCTATCTGGGCGAAAGCATAAACGATATCGAAGTTTGCAAGAATCTGATAAAACGCATATTCGATAATTATAAAATGCCCTATATCTCAATAACTCCTACATTCTCTATATGTGATACCCACGGTTATATTAGAGGGGAACACTTCACATGCCCTGAGTGCGGTTCCAGGACCGAAGTTTGGTCAAGAGTGGTAGGTTATTTAAGGCCTGTTGAGAATTTTAACGCGGGTAAAAAAGAAGAATACAGAAATCGCAAGGTTTTCGTTATTAATGAAAAGGCGGTATGACAACTGCTTTTGGCAACCTCTTAGGATTTTTAAATTAATATCAATGTTGACAGGTGATTTATGAGAATTGCGGGACTTCAGCGATCCTCGTTGATTGATTATCCTGAAAAGATTTCTGCAGTGGTGTTTACACAGGGCTGCAATATGAATTGCAGTTACTGTCATAATAGTCGTCTCATTAGGGATTATGATAATTGCAATTTTTATGATGAATCGGAGGTTCTGGAGTTTCTTAATAAGCGCAGAGGTTTGCTGGATGGTGTTGTTATTACAGGAGGAGAGCCCACTTTGCAAAAAGATCTGGTCGATTTTATTATTCAGGTCAGGGAAATGGGCTTTCTTGTAAAACTTGATACAAACGGAACAAACCCTTCGGTATTGAAAAAACTGATAGATGATAACCTGGTGGATTATGTTGCCATGGATATAAAAGCGCCCATGGCAAAGTACAGGCAGATATGCTGTTCTGAAGTGGACACCGGGAAAATTGAGGAGAGTATCGACATATTACTGGATGGAAAGGTTGAATACGAATTCCGCACGACTTACGCCCCTGAGTTGGAAGAAGTGGATCTCATAGATATTTCAAGATTTATAAAAGGCGCAGGTAGATACGTCATTCAGCAGTACAGGGAAGTCAATCCCGAAGACGGTACATATACCGGTTCGGTGAATAAAAGGAATATATTGAGTGAGATAACCTCAGAAATCCAGAAATATGTTGAATTATTGAAATTCAGGGGTAATTTTGGTATAATATAAAAAGATATAAAATACACTATCCGACGGGTCAACCCGTCGTTTTTTGTGAATCAATTTATCTAAGGCGGGTTTTGATTTGTATAAAGAAATACTCTTGAAAAATAACCTTACAGTCATTTGTGAATCGCTTAATCACTTACGGTCTGTTTCGGTTGGAGTCTGGATAGGTTCCGGATCAAGGAATGAAACCATTCAAAATAACGGCGTGTCGCATTTCATAGAGCATATGGTGTTTAAAGGGACTTTAAGGCGCACCGCCCAGGAACTGGCCTGTGAGTTAGACAGTATAGGTGGTCAAATTAATGCTTTCACGGGTAAAGACTGTACATGCTTTTACACTAATACTCTGGATACAGATATTGATATTGCAATAGACGTGCTCGCGGACATGCTGTTCAATTCATTATTTGATCAGGAACATATCGAGAAAGAAAAACAGGTCATTTTAGACGAAATCAGCTTGTATGAAGACGATCCGGAAGAACTGGTCAATTACCTTCTGACAGAGAGTATCTGGAGCGACGGCCCATTGGGTTTTCCAATCCTGGGCACCAGGGAATCTGTCAATAATATAAACCGGGAGATCCTTTTCGATTACATGGCCACCCACTATATTCCTGACAACTGCATCATATCGGTGGTGGGCAATTTTGACGAAAAGCAGCTGATAGATCTGATAGAGGAAAAATTCGGCTTCTGGAAGCCCATGAACTATTGCCGTTACTATCTTGAACAGCCCAAGTTCAAGAGCCATTTCGTATACAAGGAAAAGGACACTGAACAAACTCATCTTTGCATTGGTTTCAGAGGATATCCAATGCGGGACTCGCGTGTTTACTCGCTCATGCTTCTTAATAACATAGTCGGAGGGAGCATGAGTTCGAGACTGTTTCAGAAAATAAGGGAAGAATCGGGACTTGTGTACTCCATATACTCCTTTCCAAATTCCTTCAGGGACTGCGGAATGTATACCATTTATGCTGCAGCAAACCCGCAAAAGGTCAATAATGTTATAAGTGGAATTTGCGCGGAAATTGAGAACCTTTTGAAAAATGGAATTTCCAGTACTGAACTCACAAGGAGCAAAAATCAGCTGAAAGGAAACTTCATTCTGGGGCTGGACAGTACGGCCGCCCGTATGGGCGCTATAGGAAAATCAAAAGTTATCACAGGCTTTGTAAGATCTCCCTCAGAAGTATTGGAAATGATAGACAATATAACTTATGATGATATCATGGAAACAGCAAGATGGGTATTTGACGGGAAAAACATGGGCATAGCCGTTCTGGGCAGTACTCCGATTTCGGAAGCATGTATAGATCATTACCTGTAAACTTGCTTTTTATAAATCACATACTGCCATCTGATGATATCCGGCTTAATTGAGGCTGGAGTAAACCCCTATGTTTGTCAGCTCATTTTAACTAAATTGGGGAGATGCAATGTTATCTGAAAGAGCTTTCAAACCAATAGAATAATAGAATCCTGACCTTTGCCAAACCAAAATTATGTAAAATACAATGTATTTTCGATAAATATTTTACAAAAAAATTTCACAATTTTATATAATATGCTTGCAGTATGAGGATATTAATGATATGTTATAGTAGATACGGTATTTCACTTGCAAATTGAAAGTTTGAGAGATTTTATACCGTATAGAAAGTATGAAATGATGGGTGAAATATGAGTGTAACAATTAATGATATTGCCAAAGCATCCGGTCTTTCAACTGCAACAATTTCAAGAGTTCTTTCAGGAAAAGGTAATGTAAAGAAAGAAACAGCAGACCTGGTAATGAAGTATGTGGAGGAATTGGGCTATAAGTATAAAAACTCCAGTAAAAAAGATCCCTCCAGGGATATAAAAATTATGGCTATTGCCGGCGACATACGGAATCAGTTTTACCTGGGCATTATTCAGGGTGCCAATAATGTCTTTATCAAAAACGGGTACAAAATGGCAATATTCAACAGTAACAATGATCCGGTTACAGAGGAAGAATTCGTCAATTTTGCCCATCAGGACCAGTATGATGGAATTATTATGATTACTGCTACCGAAACGGTAACTTTGACTGAATTGCTCAAAAAAAATCTATGTCCTGTTGTTCTTGTAAATCGCTACATCAGATCCATGGATCTTGACGCGGTGTTAATAGACAATTCCCGTGGTGGTTATATCGCTACACAATACCTTATTCAAAAAGGTCATACCCGTATTGCCCATCTTTCCGGGCCAGATAATTCTACCGCCAGCCAGGACCGCAAGCAGGGTTATCTTGCTGCTCTTAAAGATTCCAAAATACATTCCGAGAAAAAAGCTGTATTTGAAGGCAACCTGAAAAAAGAATCAGGAATAGCTTTTGCGGATTATTTTGTAAATAACTTATCAGGTTACACTGCAGTTTTCTGCGCCAACGATATTATGGCCGCTGCTTTTGTTGAAAGGCTATATGAACTGGGGTACCAGGTTCCCCGGGATGTAAGCGTTATATGTTTTGACGATACTCCCGCGGCAACCCATGGAAGAATAAAGTTGACCACAGTCTATTGTGATCCGGAAACCATGGGTGAGGTTGCTGCCTCCATTCTGGTTGAAAATCTTTCAAACGATACCAGTTTTAAAAGAAAAGTAATATATCCCCCTGAACTTATTGAGCGTGAAAGTGTTGCAGATATTTCAAAATAAGTATAAGCAGCAACAGTAAGGCTTTGTTTTTGTGGGGAATTCTTAAGAAGGTTTTCATTAAGAATCAGTTATAATATCTTTTTTCTGCAATTTCCATACGTTTTCTTGCTGGCAGAATTGCTGAGTTTCGCAAGGATGCCAGGATCAGTCATGCTTTAGTGCAGTCAAATCCATTATTTGTCTTTATCCTCATATTCAGCAGAATAAAAGTCCTGTTTTTTAATAGTCTTTTTTTTCTCATTGAAAAACAAGTGATGCATGGATACATGCATTTTTTTTGTTCTTAAATCTCCCGGATCTTTGATTCCGGTGAAAATTCCGGGTCTATTAATGTCAATTTGATACATAATACGATCAGAAAGCTAAAAAGCTAAATTTAAACTAATTCTACGTACCTTTAAGCTCTCAATTTTTCAGGCTGTCTGAAATGTCAAAAATTTTGTAAAAAATTGCCTGACAAGTGAGCTCAATTTCATGTAATTACAGTGTAAACGTTTACATTGGAATAAATTTCAAGTGGAAAAGTTATGAAAATTTTTTGAAATAAATCAATATGTCAAAACATGGAATGAATGAGCGCTAATGTAATTTACTTTGTAACAAACTAATGTTTATTACATAATTAACAATCAGCCCGACAAAGGGGTTTGGTGCAATTTTAACGATTACAGCCGCGTATAATAATATTTTCTTGTGCAAAGTATATTGACACTCATTGAATCATGCTTTTTTATTTTTATATTTTTTAGTTCGCGTGCAGGTTCTGTACAGATTCAGGGATTTGTTAGAGGAGCACATGGATGAGCTTACATACAGTATCTGCCGTGAGAACGGAAAGAACTGGGCAGAAGCAGCAGGAGACCTCCTTAAAGTAAAAGAACCCGTAGAAGTAGCGTGCGGCGCTCCTTCACTCATGATGGGCGAAGCAGTTATGGATGTTACCAGCGGGTTTGATACAACCTTATACCGCGAACCAATGGGAGTTTTCGTTGGTATTGCACCCTTTAACTTCCCTGCCATGATTCCCATGGGCTGGATGATGCCTATGTGTATAGCAACAGGTAATACCCTTGTATTAAAAGCATCATCCATTACTCCAATGACTTCATTAAAGCTTGTTGCTCTCCTTAAAGAAGCAGGACTTCCTGACGGTGTTGTCAATATTGTTACATGCTCAAGAAATGAATCTGAGCTGTTTTTGACCCATCCGGATGTAAAGGGCGTAACCCTTGTTGGTTCATCAAAGAGCGGAAGACACATTTATGCTACCGCAGCAGCAAACGGCAAGAGAGTTCAGTGCCTCGGCGAAGCAAAGAACCACGCGCTTGTACTGGAAGATGCTCCTATTGAAAGAACAGCAGCCGGTATTATCAACTCATCATTCGGATGTGCAGGCGAACGCTGCATGGCTCTTCCTGTTGTAGTTGTTCAGGAGAGCATAGCAGACAAATTGATTGCTGAAATAATCAAGCAGGTAAAAACCAAGAAGATTGGTCCTGCTTATGACAAGACCACCGATCTGGGTCCGGTTGTTACAGCAGCACATAAGAAATCAATACTTGGCTGGATTGAAAAAGGTATCCAGGAAGGCGCAACTCTCGTTTTAGACGGACGCGATGTAGTAGTCCCCGGTTATGAAAACGGCTTCTATGTGGGACATACCATATTTGATAATGTAACACCTGAAATGACCATCGGACGTGACGAAATCTTCGGACCTGTTCTTTGCATTAAGCGTGTAAAGGACTTTGAAGAAGGCCTTGCACTTATGAATGCAAATCCGTTTGCCAACGGTTCTGTTATCTACACCCAGAACGGATACTATGCCCGTGAATTCGCCAAGAGAACTCATGGCGGAATGGTCGGTATAAATGTAGGTATACCTGTACCTGCAGGAATCTTCCCCTTCGCGGGACATAAAGGCAGCTTCTTCGGAGACCTGCATGCTCTTGGCAAGGACGGCCTGAGATTCTATACCGAATCAAAGGTTGTAACAACCCGCTGGTTTGACGAGGAAGAAATGAAGAAAACCAAGGTTTCTTCCTGGGACGGCGGAATGCTGGACGAAAAATAAAAAGTCTTGTATAGACTAACTTTGTAAGGAGGCTTTATGTTAGAAACGATTATAACAGCTCCCTTTACGATAGAGTGCCGTGAAACGAAAATTCCTGAAATCGGCGATAATGAAGTGCTGGTTAAGGTTGAAAGAGCAGGTATTTGCGCCTCCGATGTCCAGGTTTATCACGGTTTGCACAAATATGTGACTTACCCACTGATACAGGGTCATGAGGCTGTCGGATATGTTGAGGCCGTTGGAAGCCTGGTCGACCATGTAAAGGTAGGAGATAAAGTTGCGATACAGCCTCAGCTGGCGTGCGGACATTGCTTTGCATGTAAACAGGAAAGACCGAATGTCTGTGAGACACTCAGACATTTCGGAATATCAAGCCCCGGTCTTTTCGTTGAGTATGCCGCAGTTCCCGCATGGAATGCCGTTAAACTTTCCAGTGATATGGATTTTGACAAGGGAGTGTTCATTGAGCCGTTATCTATTGCATGTAACGCTATCGAAAAGGGCAATGTCAAAGCGGGCGACCGTATAGTTGTAATTGGCGCAGGATTAATTGGCAATTTGATAGCCCAGACTGCCAGAATTAAAGGGGCAGAAGTGCTGGTTACCGATGTTATGCAGTCAAAGCTTGACCTTATAAAAAAGCATGGCATCAAATACTGTGTAAATACAACTCAGGAAAAGCTATCTGACGCCATTAAACAGGTATTTGGGGACCAGGGCGTTCATGTAATCTACGAATGCGCAGCTGTGGAATCTTCTTTTGAACAGGCAATTTCATGCGCGTCAAAGGCTTCCACAATTGTGATAGTTGGAAACTTCAAAAAACCATACCTTCTGGAGATACCGTTGCTGCAGAGAAGAGAAATAGCTCTCTTAAGCGTCATGGGAACATCCAGGAAGAATTTTATTGAGTCATGCGAGATAATGGCCAGTGGGCTTATAAATCTTGAAGGCTTAATAAGCGGACGTTTCCCATTGAATGAGCTTGCGAAGGCATACCAGTATATTGACGAAAAGAAAGATATACTTAAAGTTCTTCTGGATGTCTGAGTAAAATCGTAAGTGTATAAATATTTTAAGTTCAAATATAGAAACATTGGTCGTTAACAATAATGAGGACTTACACATAATAGGGGGGTCTTTACAGGCTTCAGTTTTTGCAAAATGCAAAGACTGAGGCCTTTTTTATTGTTGCGCGTCAGGCTTCATTATACACACCCGTTGACTGCTTTTCATAAAATGTAATGTTAACAACCTTGGGGAGGTACATTTTGATGAACAGGGGGAAGTATGCAATCATTGGCGGTGATATGCGAAACCTTTATCTTGCTGAACTACTGAAAAAAGACTACCAGTATGTTGAAATATATGGCTTTGAGAAAAGCGGAAGGCCGTGGTGTACAAAGAATCCATCCCTTGACTTTGTTTTGGATGAAGCACTTGCAGTCATAGGTGGGATTCCACTTTTATCGGACAAAAACTTTGTCTCTATGCCGCTCTCCAAAGAGAAAGTTACAATAGAGGAACTGATTGAGAAAGTACCGGAAAAATCATATTTCATTGCCGGTAAAATACCTGAAAGTGTGGCTAAAGACCTGAGCCAGAAAAATGTTAAAGTTTACGACATTCTTGAAAGAGAAGAGATGGCTGTTTTAAATGCTGTGCCCACCGCAGAAGGCGCAATATCAATTCTTCTTCAGGAGCTTCCCAAAACACTGAAAGACAGTACCATACTCATTGCCGGATACGGAAGGATTGGCAAAATTCTTTCCAAAATGCTTAAGGGTTTTGGTGCAGACGTTTGGATTGCTGCAAGAAAATACTCGGATTTGGCCTGGATTGAGGCTCAGGGATTTAAACCGGTTCCAATGAGCCAAATTGACAGATATGTCTCGGATATGGACGCCATTGTCAATACTGTCCCTGTAACAATAATTACAAAAGATATTCTGGACAAAACCAGAAAAGACTGCTATTTGTTGGATCTCGCTTCAGCCCCCGGGGGAATAGACTTCAAAGCTGCCAATAAGGCAGGATTCAAGGTTAACTGGGCATTGGGTTTACCTGGGAAGATGGCGCCACTTACTGCAGGCGATATTATCCGGCGGACAATTTATAACATTATAGAAGAATCAGGGGGTAGATATTGATGGATATTAAGGGAAAGAACATTGGCTTTGCCTTGACCGGCTCTTTCTGCACTATTCCTGAAGTTATGATTGAACTGGAAAGATGTGCATTCCTTGGCGCTAATATAACGCCCATTATTTCACAAAGTGTGGCATCTACCGACACACGTTTTGGAAATGCAGAAGATATAAAAAGAAAAATCGAACATTTAACAGGTAAACAGTGCATTGAGACCATTAAGGACGCCGAACCGATGGGCCCGAAAAAAAGTCTTGATCTGCTTATAATTGCACCCTGTACAGGAAATACATTGGGGAAAATCGCCAATGGCATAACAGATACGCCGGTAACCATGGCAGCAAAGGCAAACCTCCGTAACGATATACCGGTATTGCTTGCCGTATCCACAAATGACGGCCTTTCAGCCAACGCAAAAAACATCGGACTGTTACTCAATACCAAAAATATTTTCTTTGTACCGTTCGGGCAGGATAATTATGAGAAAAAACCCACATCATTGGTTGCAAAATTTGAGCTTATAGTTCCGGCAGCAGAAATGGCACTTGAGAAAAAACAAATTCAGCCGATAATTGTAAGATATTAATAAAGATGTTTCATACATAATAATATGTAGATCCTGAAAAGCGGGGGGGCTGTCCCAAAGAAATCCTTGAAGGCAGCCCCCTTAATTATTAATGTTATTTCGGCTCCAACCCCAGAACAACGGGAGTGGATTTATATCCTATACCCATGCGGTCAATTCCCATGTCTATCAGTTTCAGAAAATGCTCTCTTGTTCTTATGCACCCTGAACCTTTGATTTTTATGCGCCCTTTAGCTGTGTCCATCATAACCTGTATAATTTCAGGAGTAGCGCCTTTTACCTCACCGCCGGTATAAAATCCGGTTGATGTCTTTACAAAATCAGCACCTGCATTTATTACGGCTTCAGTGCCTTTAACCACCTGTTCGACAGTAAGCGCATCCGTCTCCAGTATAACCTTGATTGCCGCGCCATACTTATGGCATACTTCAGTAACCGCCCTGATGTCTTTTTCTGCTTCTTCATAAAGTCCGCTTCTTAACCACCCGTAATTGGCCACTATATCTACTTCAAAAATATCTCCACCCTTTAAGCATTCTTCAGCCTGCAATATTCTCGACCGGGTACTTGATAATCCAAAAGGAAAATCACACACAACGCAGATCTTTGTCTCAGTTCCTTTTGTGAGCTCCCGTGCTATATCCAGGGAGGAAGGGTTTATACAAACGGTTTTGCAACCATAGTCAATACCTTCCTGAATATATTTTCGTATCTCTTTTTGGGTAAACTCCGGTTTTAAAACCGATTGGTCTATGTAGGACGCCAATTCCTTTACTGACATCTCGCAGGCCTTTTTTGAAGGTTTCATAAAAAAATCCTCCTTCCAATTACCTGGCGGATTGTGATGTTTGTACCATACAATTTATTGTAATACCATAATAAAATAAATCAAGCATAATTTGTTCAAGAGGGTTAACCCGTATAAATTATGCTTTTTATATACTTTATATGTTCAATATATGTTCAATTATATTTCTGTAAGTGACCGGACAAGTATCTGAAAAATGAACTACAGATTTATTTTTCTTTGGATCTCCACTGCGTTTTTATTGGTATTGCCGCTTCTGTAAAGATCAAGCACAAAAACACATTTGTCCGCGCGGGATACTGATGTGGTATACTCAAATACGTATCCGGATTCGAGATGGGATATGCGGTCAATTTTAAAACCCGGCTCTTTTGGCTTGGTTTTCAAAAGTTTTGCATGTTCCTTGTCTATAAGGATGGATTCTATTGTTTCAACTGCGTGGTATGGCTGAAGGTTATAACAGTTTGCCAGTATATTATACAATGATGCCGTGGAAAAATCGTTATCTTCAATGCCATTGCAAAGATAGTAGGGAATATAGGTTGTATCATGCATTATGGGTTCTCCATCTGCACAGCGCAGTCTTTTTAGCATAAAAGCCTTTGTCTGTCCGCTGGGCAACTGAAGACGGGAGGCAATGTTCTCATCAACATCAATGACCCTGTTCTCAAGAACTATTGAACTTGGAGTTGCCCCTGCATCCCGGATGTTTTCAGTGAAGTTGTACAAGTAGTTAATATTCCTCTTAAGTTTCTGTTCGGCAATATATGAGCCTTTTCCTCTGTACCTTATCAATAAACCTTCCTCAACCAGACGGTCCAAAGCCTGGCGGATGGTTGTTCTGCTTACATTCAGGATGTCACAGAGCTTGTGTTCGGTAATCATTTTATCCCCGGGCTTTAAGACTCCTGCCTGTATCTGGATCTTGATATAGGCCGCAAGCTGCTCATAAAGAGGTGTGTTGCTTTCAGGCGAAAACTTGAAGGTTCTTTTGAAATAATCTATATTCATGGTTGGTTCCTC
Source organism: Clostridiaceae bacterium (assembly GCA_012521705.1). Taxonomy (GTDB): domain Bacteria; phylum Bacillota; class Clostridia; order DSM-8532; family DSM-8532; genus DTU059. The sequence continues at coordinate 35,740 of JAAYLX010000009.1, forward strand.
CATCTGCGCAAAAAAATCTGTCAGTTCAATAAGCTTATAAAGAAAAAACCGCTAATTTAATATTTATAGTTACCCACATTTATTATCTTACAAATATCTGTTGTTACAAGATGATAAGTTACATGATTTTTAACATCGATTATTATGCATAATACATCGGCTAATTTACATTATCAGTAAATATTTTACATTTAATCTCAATAACAAAGGTGATGTTTTTAAACTTATCAAAAATTTCTTAACTTATCAATATGGGAGAGTCTTAAATAACCGGATATGGTGTAATTATTATGCCATAAAAACAAAAACTAAGTATAACCATAAAGCATTAAGGCCGGAGAAATCGATTATCCGGCCTTTATTCCATGTGATAAAGTACGTACAAACAGTCTGGTTCATGCCTGGGAATGGCTTAATAAATTTGCTGCTTCCTTTTTTCTCATGATATTGACTCGCTCTGCGGATAAAAGCATGCTTGTGATAAAGGTGATAAGACATACAGGAAGAATTGCAATGCCCAGTTTGGAAGCTATAAAACCTAAAATCGGGGGCAGAATCAGGCAGCCTGTATAGGCGGAAGCCATTTGGAGGCCCATAATCCGTGATGAATCTTCCTTTCCAAACTGTTTGGGAATCTCATGGAGCATGGATGGGTAGATTGGTGCGCATCCCAATCCTATCAGAATAAATCCGATGAGGGAGAAAACCGGATGGAAAGGAAGCCAAAGCAGAACCGAACCTGTAAGAGCAATTATTTGTCCCGAACGAATCATTGTTTTGCTGCTTAATTTTGTTGTTACAAATCCTGAGATGAATCTTCCCATTGTTATTCCACCATAGTAAAGGGAAATCCAGCTTGCTGCCGTAGCCGGAGCAAGACCTTTTATATGTACCAGAAAACTTGCGCCCCATAATCCGGCTGAAAGCTCTGTTCCACAATAGAAAAAGAATGCCAGCATTGCAGTGGTCACGCCTTTTATTTTCAATACCGGGACATTGTGATTGGGATTACTCTCAGGCTCTTTTCCGTCTTCTTCTTTCTTATAGGATTTTTCCGTCCTGGTCCACATGGGAATTGCGAGGAACAATACAATTACCAGAATGGACTGGATAATGCCTATGGTAAGATAACCGCCTCTCCAGTTATTGTTGAATTTCAGACTTCTGCCCATTATTAACGGTCCGATAGTTGCTCCGATTCCCCAGAAACAATGGAGCCAGTTCATGTGACTTGCCTTATAATAAAGGGCGACATAATTATTGAGGCCTGCGTCCACCGAGCCTGCCCCAAGACCAAGGGGGACAGCCAGCAAAACAAGCCAGATAAATGAAGGGGAGAAGGAAATTCCCAGCAACGCGCCTGCAGTCAATAATACGCTGAAAGCTGTTACTTTGCCGGTTCCGAAACGTGAAATCAGTTTATGGCTGAACAAACTTGAAATAATGGTTTGGATTGTAATCATAATTGAGATAATGCCTGCAGAATCCAGGCTGGCATTTAATTCTATGCTCATTATAGGCCAGGCGGCCCCCAAAAGGGCATCAGGAAGTCCAAGACTAATAAAAGACAAATAAATTATTATAAGAAAAACAGTTGCCATATTTATGCTCCTTTTATTACTGTATTAAGCGGGATTATATTAATTTCTCCACCATTTTAAGAGGAAGCGAGAAGCTTTCCAGAGTCATTGTGGTAAGGCCTTTAATGTAATAATCATGAATTGACTTTCGGTAAATAACATCCGGCATGTGCTTCCCCGGAATGTATTTATGGCAGAGCTTTAAAATATCATTAAGCATGTCCTCGGACAGAAGGGCGCCTGTCAGCAAAATTATATTGGGATTTATGATTGAAGTGATGGCGCAAATTGATTTTCCCACCGTCTCAATGATGCCCTCGCGGGTTTCAAGTTTTTCCATGTATTTTTTGAGGCTTTCGTAAAAAGGCAGGTAGGAAATCTCCCCGGCGAAATTTGTGTGGCCGGTGACAATATGCCCGTCAATAATAATACCCGATCCCGGACAGTTGCCTTTTAAGAAATTGAGAACCGCAACAGAAGTATCTTCTTCATAATTCTGTCCATGATAGAATCCAAGTGCTGTCAAATTCATATCATTTTCAAGCAATACATTTATGCCGAATCTGCTCTGTAACTTTTCTGCCAAAGGGAATCCTGTCAGACTGTCTACATCGCAAATATCTATTATACTGCGGTTAATGACGACCCCGGGAATTCCTATACCAAGGGCCTCAACATGCTGATATTTTTCAATCAGCTTTTCTGTCAGTTCCTCAAGGGTATTGTAATCCACTGATTTTTTAGCTATCTTGTCTTCTTCCTTGATTTCTCCCAGCATGTTTATTACCGCATATGATATAACAGGCTTCCTGCATTCACAATTGATATATAAACAGATAATGTAAGCATAATCGCCGTTATATCTAAACCTCTTGGCAGGCCTTCCGCCACTGGTGTAATCGGTGTCAAGTTCCAGCACTTCTCCGGTCATAACCAGTTCGTTAAGTATTGTATTGCAAGTAGCCTGACTTAAATTGGTGGCAGAAGCGATATCAGCTTTTGTGCTGCCAGGATTTGCCTTAAGAACAGCTTTAATCAGTTCGGTATTCATCTTCTTTACTTTGGCAGTTTCTATTACCATCATCTCCTTTCATTATTGAATTAAATAGTCTTGCCATTACAAATTCAATAATAAGCAACATTAATTAAGCATAATTCTTCAGCATCGGTTGCATCAGACATTTCACACTGTCAGAGCAATCACATAACATAGGCCTTATAGTTTTTATAAGTATTATAAAAACTATTATAATAAGTTTTATAAAAACTTAAATGTAAATTATGACGAAATATTGCCATTCTTTTCTTTAAATTGTTTATATCAAATTGCTGAAATGAATGATAAAATATTCTTTGCATCTGCTGTGCCTGAGATTATCACTTTTTAAACTGTATCTATGTTTTTAATCTATTTTTTTATGCATCATGGTTGAGGTGAACAATGAGAGTACTTGACTTAAAAGATAAAAGCTTCTGGAGACTTTTGATAGCTTATGGTCTGCCCATAGCTTTCCAAAACCTTATATTTAACAGTTTTTCACTGGTTGACAACGTCCTTGTAGGCGGGCTCGGGGATGCTAATATCGCCGCTGTTGGCGTCGCAAATAAGCTCTGCTTTATTTTTGCTGTTTTTCTGTTTGGCATAAACAGCGGTTCAAATATCTTCAGTGCCCAGTTCTGGGGAAAGAAGGATATTGCAGGGGTCAGAAAAGTACTTGGCCTGAGCCTTATTATTGGCCTGAGTATTTCTGTGCCATTTACCATTGCTGGTGTTTTTGCTCCCCATATCATAGTTGATATTTTTTCAGACGATCCTCTTGTTATCCGTGAAGGAGCAATCTATTTAGGTATCGTGGCATGGACTTTCCCCATTAATGCTGTATCCGCAGCATTCGCAATTCAGTCCAGGGGCGTGGGTAGGGCAAAAGTTCCTTTGATTGCAAGTGCCATTGCGCTAACAACCAATGGTTTTCTTGATTATATTATGATTTACGGTAAACTGGGCCTTCCTGCCATGGGAGTAAAGGGTGCGGCTATTGCGACTTTGCTTTCAAAGATTCTGGAATTCACCGTAATATTAGGGATTACTTACGGCAAAAAGTATGAGCTTGCAGCCAGATTCAGTGATTTTAAAGGATACAACTCTGCATTCCTGAGACATTATATTTCTCCTGTAACCCCGGTAATTATCAATGAATTGCTGTGGTCGGTCGGTGTCACTGTATATACCTATTTCTACGGAGTATTGGGCACAGAGGCGGTTGCAACCGTCCAGATACTTGATGTGATAAACGGCATCTTTCTATCCCTCTTCATGGGCCTCGGAAATGCTGCCGGTGCGATTATCGGCAATCTTATAGGGGCAGAAGAGGAAGACAGAGCAAGAGTATATGCAAAACGGATTCTTGTTGTGGGTATAGGTCTGGGTATAATTGTAAGCATCCTCCTTGTTCTTTTTGCGCCGCTGTTTTTAAGTTTCTTTAACATCAGCGCCGCAACCCGTGAAATTTGCAGAATTACCATCAGGGTGTATGCCCTTTACATGGTTCCAAGGATACTTAACATGATAATTATTGTGGGAGTCTGCAGAGGCGGAGGAGATACGGTTTTTGCTGCTGTCATTGATGTAGGCGCTCCCTGGCTGATTGGAATACCAATGGCATATCTTGGCGTACGGGTATTCAGATTTCCGGTGTATTATGTTATTGCTATGATTATGGTGGAGGAGCTTGTAAAGACCATAATCGGTTCTATAAGAGTACTATCGGGAAAATGGCTGCATAACCTCGTCAGAAATATTGACACAGGTACCGGAGAATTAAACCCGGAAGCAGAAGTAATTTAATAAGGAGTAATAATGGTTTATAAAAATATGTATGCGGCAAAATTTCTGAAGCGACCAAACCGCTTTATAGCCCATTGCGAACTCGATGGGGAAATAGTGGCTGCCCATGTCCGCAATACAGGACGTTTAAAGGAATTGCTTGTTCCCGGCGCAAAAGTTTTCTTGCAGAAATCGGATAACAGCAGCAGAAAAACAGGGTATTCCCTTATTTCAGTCTGTAAGGGTGAGGAGCTTGTCAATATAGACAGCACTGCCCCAAACCGTGTTGTTTTTGAGGCCCTGAAAGAAGGAAGACTACTCCTTCCGGGACTTCCGGACCTTACCCTTGTCAAACAGGAAGCCAAATTCGGTGAATCCCGATTTGATTTTTATCTGGAGGCGGGGGATAAAAAGGCATTTGTGGAAGTAAAGGGAGTGACCCTTGAACTGGACAATGTCGCCCTTTTCCCTGATGCGCCTACCGAACGTGGCACAAGGCATGTGGAAGAGCTTATAAAGGCAAAAGAAGAAGGATTTGAGGCTTATTTGCTGTTCATATTGCAGATGCGGGGAAAAGTTTTTTCACCCCACACAAAAATGCATCCACGTTTTGCCGAGGCAGTAAAAAAAGCAAGTGAAAAAGGGGTACATGTGCTTGCCTATGACTGCCTTGTGGACAAGGAATCACTTACAGTACATAACCCGGTTGAGGTTGTAATTTAAGAAAGTTGTCAATCAGTGTTTTCCCTGGTTTGTATTGATTCTCTTGACACAGAGGTAAAGAATGTCTAAAATTGTACATGACTCCTGAATTAATTCAGAAGCAAAAATTAATATTAAGCATGTGGGAGCCGGTAAACCGGCTGAGAGGGAACTGTAAGTTCCGACCATCTGGAACCTGATCTGGTTAATACCAGCGTAGGGAATGCGCAACGTAGATTTTTGGGCTGCCTATGTTGGGCAGCCTTTTCTGTATAAGTAGACGGTTTTTCTGCGAAGCATTATCCTGGTTCAACTCTCAGTACCACATTGGGATTGGAGGATAGTAAAAATGGCAAGTGTCAACGTTAGTTTGCAGGTGATACCAAATGTGCCGAATGAACGCGTTTATCCCGTTGTTGACAAGGTTATCGCTATGATTGCTGCAAGCGGGATAAAATACGAAGTAGGACCCATGGAAACCACCATGGAAGGGGAATTAAGTGAGCTTTTGAAATTAGTGAAAAAAGCTCAGGAGATCTGCGTCCAGGAAGGTGCAACCCGTGTCATTTCCATGGTTAAAATCGATTACAGCCCGGAGGGCGTCACAATTGAAGAAAAAGTTGGCAAATACAGAACAAAAGAATAAAAAATCATTTGATTTCTTGCCGGTTGCAGTTATTTTAATGGTACTGCTTATCTGGCAGGCAATAGTCCTGTTGTTTGCCATACCCAAGTATATTCTTCCTGCACCTACAGCGGTAATAGAGGCGCTTATTGAAGATGGCGAACTTCTGTTGTCCCATGCCCTTGTTTCACTGGGAGAAGCCTTGCTCGGTTTTGTTCTGGCGGTAATTGCGGGAATTATATCGGGCGTTTTGATGGGCTTGTTTGAACCTGTCAGAAGAGCTTTATATCCCATCTTTGTAATCACACAGACAATCCCGACTATTGTTCTGGCTCCGCTTTTTGCGGTATGGTTCGGCTTCGGGCTTCTGCCCAAGGTTTTGATTGTAATACTTGTCTGTTTCTTTCCCGTTGCCGTGACTTTTACCCAGGGACTTATCAAGACCGATGAAAGCATGGAACAGCTCATGCAGGTAATGGGGGCAGGCAAGTGGAAGACTTTTTGCGCGGTAAGGGTTCCCCAGGCCATTCCCTCCCTGTTTTCCGGGCTAAAAATTGCTGCTACATACAGCATTCTGGGGGCTGTCCTCTCAGAGTGGGTCGGGGCCAAAATGGGACTGGGTATTTTGATGACCCGTGCCATGTCAAGCTTTAAAACCACTTTGCTTTTTGCGGATGTATTGGTGATAGTGGTTTTAAGTCTTGGAGTATATAAGTTTATTGAATTATTGGAGAGAAAAGTAGCAAAAAAATATATCTCATTTTGATAATGAAAGGTGGACACAGTATGATTTTGTCTATGAAAAAAGGATTATGTTTATTGCTTCTGGCAGTTATTATAACAATATCTTTAGCGGCCTGCGGACAGAAAGGCAAGTCTCCCTCTGAATCAAATCCTGTAACATCGCCTGATTCTACTCAGGATGCTGCAAATAATGAATCCTTAAGAAAAGTAACCTTTGTTCTTGACTGGGCACCAAATACAAACCATACAGGTATTTATGTGGCCCGTGATAAAGGCTACTTTAAAGACGCTGG
>JAAYLX010000010.1 GCA_012521705.1 Clostridiaceae bacterium
AAATGTTGGGGTGGACCTAAGTAAAATGAAGTAACCTATGAATTACTGGCAGATGATCAAGTTTGGTTATCTGCCAGTTTCATTTACAGATTTAAGCCATAACATGAAGTATTCTGTTTCTGAACCTTTCGAAATTTCTTATTCCATAAGCATTCCGTTTAATGACTTTGATTTTGTTGTTGATTCCTTCTGTATAGCCATTGGTATAAGGGACATCAAATGAATTTAGGATTTCTTTCTTCCAGTTCGTAAAAGCTCTAAAGCAATCATAAAATTCGGGAAGATTGTAACCATAGAACAACATGTTCCATCTTGCCAGGTTCTTTTTCGCCTCATAACTGTTTTTAGAGTCCATTACCTTGTAGAATTCATTTTTTAATACATAAGCCTGTCTTAATCGTTCAGAGATTCTAAGCATGGATTCTACCTGGAAAGCTTCATCTGGGGTTAGTTTGTCGGGACGTTTTAGTAATAGTTTTCTGCTCCTTTTAAAATATTTTCTGCGTTGTTCATGAAACTTCTTCTGCTCAGCTTTTCTGACGTTTTCAAAAGCCCAGGCTACTTGTCTGACAACATGATATTTATCTGCGACAATCTGTGCCCTTGGAAATACAGTTTTGGCCAGATAACGATATGGTCCACTCATATCAATAACTACATATTTGACGTTATGTCGGTCTTTAAATTTTGAAAAGTATTTGTACAAGTCTTCACTTTTCCTGTTTGGAAGAATATCTAAAACCTTTTTATTCTCTGGATCAGTAAGAATACATTGAAATTTTTCTCCTCCTGCATTGCCCCTGAATTCATCCATCGATATTACACGTGGCAGGGTCACAATCGAATATTTTATGTGATCAAATATTCTTGTGGCTGTCGTTGGTGAGACATTAGCTGAATTAGACAGACTCTTGATAGAAGTAACTTTTCTGAAAGAGTTAAGAATTTTACCAATAAGCCGGCTTGTAATTCGCTGATATCTTGGAAGAAAAGGAGTCTCTTCGTAAAACCGTTTATTACAATAAGGGCATACGTATCGTCGCTTTCTCAGATGAATCAAAGTGTAATGCCCAAATGAGGATATATCCTTGATTCGTTGAGTCCTGTAATCGTGAATCTTGTTTGTATCCTTTCCACAACGTGGACACTTGTGTAATTTTCGGTTCATCATCATGTGAATATGCAAATAATTTTCCTTTCTTTCTACAAAGGTAACAGTTACATCTTTAAATCCTATCAATTCTTGCGTATAATCTTTGTAGAGCATGGTTGAATCTCCTTTCAAAATGGTGTTGGGTAGCTTCATTTTACTTGAGATCTCAACTTCATGCTCTATTTTTATACAAAAAAATGCTGAAGCACCGAAGTTTTTCTTCGGTACCCCAACATTTATTATAGAACCATTATTTTTTTGACGCTAAAAACGCTGCCCTGATTGTTTGAACTTTTTTGGCAGGAGTTTTATAATATTATTGATTAATTTTGGTTTTTTCTTTGTTGAAATATAAGTTTCTTGGTTGAAAGGGTAATAGCAAAAGAGGTGGTTTTTTTGAAAAAGAACTGCTTATTATCCGTTGACTGGGATTACTTTATAATTACAACAATGGAAAACTGGGGCTCATATTATGAAAACCAGCGAAATATAATAAATTCATGGTACAAACGCTATCTGCAGAATAGGTTCAATGGCAAAGACATCAGAAAAATGTTCAGATTGTCCCGGGAGACGGAGAACTTCTGGAAGAAAATCAAAGCCTGTTTTTTGTTCACAGATGACACAAAGGCTTATGTATCTGAATCCCACGCTTTATCCTACGAAATAGCCGCAGAGAACGACTGTAATATTGTCTACTCATTTGATGCCCATTCGGATTTGGGTTATGGCGGGCTGTCCTCTCTTGAATTTGAGACAAATTGCGCCAACTGGCTTGGCAAGTTGCTGAAGGATAAAATAATACATCAGGCAAATATTATTTATAGTCCATACACAACTGAAAAGCCGGAATTATTTGAACAAATCAATAACAAGTTTAATGTCAGGTACATAGAGCTCAGCCAGATAGAAAAAACAATTAAGGTAAAGGCAGTACATATTTGCAGATCTGGTGCATGGACGCCGCCCTGGTTTGATGACAGGTTCATGAAGTTTGTAAATGCCCTGGGAATGAAATTCGAAATTTTCGACTGTCCTTTCAGGAAATGGAACACTAATTTGAGTTATTCTGAAGAGCTCTATTACCTTATGGCGTGATATAATAAAGGGACTGTATGTGAAAATATTGCTAAGCTTTAAGAGGTGCAATTGTGTCTTTAACTGAAATATCTGAAAATACAGACATTTTTAAGTGTCCGGTCTGCGGGAAGAAGATGTTTCTTGAGAATAGAAGCCTTATTTGCTCAGACAGGCATTGTTTTGATATATCCAAAAAGGGGCATATCAATCTTCTTCTTAATGCAGGAAAGCAGAACTATGACAAGGAGCTTTTTGTTTCCAGGGATATCATTTGCAGGAAGGGCTTTTTCAATCCTTTAATTGAAGCCCTTGTATCCGTTATTACAAGCCATTCGGGAACCGGCGGGAAGATGACAAGGATTCTTGACGCAGGTTGTGGTGAAGGATTTCATCTCACCAGAATCATTGAAATCCTTAATAACAGGCCGAAAGTCAAAAATTCCAACACTGCTTCTGAAAACCAAACCATGGATAGAATCGGGATGTCCGAATCCCGGCCGGAATTCGGTGAGGGAAGCAATAACGGAAGCCGTGTATATAAGGGTGTAGGTATAGATATTTCCAAGGAAGGAATTCTGGAGGCGACAAAGAAGAGTAAAGAAATTATCTGGTGTGTCGCAGACCTTGCCAAAATTCCGCTTCTTGACAAAACCATGGATATTATCTTAAACATACTGTCACCCTCAAATTACAGTGAATTTAAAAGAATTATTTCCGATAACGGGATTCTTATAAAAGTGGTTCCTGGACCAGACTACCTTAAGGAGCTCCGGAAAGTTTTTTATGAAAAAACCGATAAGGAAAGCTATTCCAACACCAAAGTCATCGAGCACTTTGAAAGAAATTTCAACCTCATAGATACCCGCCAGATACAGTACAGCGTGAAACTTGATAATGATGAACTTAAACATCTTATAAAGATGACGCCATTGTCCTGGGGAGTGGATGAGAATAAAATAGCCCGGACCCTTGAATTAGGTATTGACAGCATAACGGCCGACTTTGCCATTATGGTCGGAGGGGCACAGAATTAAAAATATTCTAAGACTGACAACAATTTTCAAAGACCATGCCTTAGAGGTAATTATGTTATAACCAAAATTCCACCTTATTTTAGAGATGAGGTGGATTTTTTTGCATTATTATATTGACAATGTGTATATATTCCATTATACTGTGTATATACAATATATACAGATAGGACGGTGGGAGATTGAATATTCTTATATCAAATACTTCAGATAAGCCCATCTATGATCAAATTGTTGAGCAGATAAAAAACCTGATTATAAACGGAGAGCTTACAGAAGCTGAAATGCTGCCGTCAATCAGAAATCTTGCAAAAGAACTTCAGATAAGTGTTATTACTACAAAAAGGGCTTATGAGGAGCTTGAGAGAGAAGGATACATTACAAGCGTGCCCGGAAAGGGCTCATTTGTATCGGCACATAATAAGGATCTTTTGAAAGAAGCCCGGATGCGGATAGTTGAAGATAAACTGGAAGAGGCGGTTTCAGCAGCTAAAACCATAGGAATGTCACTTGAAGATCTTAAGAATATGCTTTGCATATTATACGAGGAGGTATGAAATTGGAACCTATTTTGGAAATAAAGAACCTGGGCAAGTCCTTTAAGGATTTCAGCCTTAAGAAAATTAATCTTACCCTGGAAAGGGGCTTTATAATGGGCTTTATCGGCCCCAATGGAGCTGGTAAGAGCACGACAATTAAACTGATTATGAATCTGCTCAGAAAGGACGAAGGCGAAATAAGAATATTCGGGAAAGACCATATCAAAGATGAGCTGGAGATTAAAAACCGAATCGGTTTCGTTTTTGACGAGAACCATTTTTATGAGGAACTGACAGTTCAGGAGATGAAATGGGTTGTTTCAAAACTGTATAAAACATGGGATGATGCTGCCTTCACAAGGTATATTGAAAGATTTCAGCTGCCTCTTAATAGAAAAATCAAGGATTTATCCAAAGGCATGAAAATGAAATTTGCTTTGACAATAGCTCTTTCCCATAATGCCGAACTCCTTATTATGGATGAACCCACTTCAGGACTTGATCCGCTTGTAAGAAGCGAGCTGTTGGAAATACTGGGTGAGCTGATACAGGATGAAAACAAAGCCGTCTTCTTCTCAACCCATATTACTTCAGACCTTGACAAGATTGCTGACTATATCACTCTTATAAACAACGGTGAGATAATATTCAGTACTGCAAAGGACGATTTGCTCAATAATTACGGTCTTGTCAAAGGCGATAAAAAAGTTCTGGATGAAAATTTGCGGGAGAGTTTTATCGGCCTTAAAGAAAATATGTATGGATTTGAAGGGCTGGTACGGGACAGGAATAATGTCAGGAGAATGTTTGGCGACAGAGTTCTTGTTGAAAAACCATCTCTTGAAGACATAATGCTTTATTACACAAGGAGGGAGCAAAATGTTTAACCTTGTTGTCAAAGATATACTAATCCAGAAAAAAAGAGTCCTGTTCGCTCTGTTATATATAATCTTTATGGTAATTGCATTTCAGAACATGGGCCTGGTTATGTTTACGGTAGGCGTTACGGCCTGCACATACATGCTGATAATGACCGCCTGTGCATACGAGGATATGAATAAATCAGATATTATGATGAACAGTTTGCCTGTTAAAAAATCTCAGATTGTTGCAGCAAAGTATTTGTCGGTCTTTGTATTCTTCATAATGGGCACCCTTGCATATGCCGCTTTCTATGGCGTTGTAAAACTTACGGGGATTCCGCTTGGAATTTCTCCTGTAAATATGACCAATCTTATTAGCGGAATTACTTCAGTATGCTTTATTTCGGGTATTTATCTTCCTATCTTCTTTAAAGTGGGCTATGTAAAATCCAAGATAATAAATTTTGTTCTGTTCTTTTCAGTTTTCTTCGGGGCGTCATACCTGGTCACTATCTTACAGGAAAGTATGAGTATCCCCTGGCTGAATGCAATTATTGAGTTTGTCTCTGACAGGGGAGAAACATTTACAGCAATAGTTTTTCTTGCACTGATATTAGTGTTTATGTTTATTTCATACTTAATTGCTTTAAGATTATACAAACACAGAGAATTTTAATATTATTGAGGCGGCACTTTATCAGGATTGACACTGAGAGCTGCCTGTAATATAATCTAACTGCCATTAATTGAAAGGACGGTACTAAAGGAGAAATGAAGAACTAACCCACATCTTATCAAATTAATAATGCCAGTATAACGATTTTAATTAAGCTGGAGTGGGTAAAGTCCTTTAGTAATACCTTTCTTTTTTATTGGTAAAAGCTGAAAACGTCACAGGACATGAATGAGTTTTGTCAATAAAATAATATTTCTATGAGTCAGACTTATATAAACGCTGTTTAATCTTCTGAGGCTCATAAACCTGGTAAACTCATAACTTTTAAAACTGTTGACGTAATAAGTTATAAAATCAGCCTTGTCTTCGGGGTTTACAGCATAATTTAACATAAGGTAACACTAAGGATTTAATCCTCTCCGGCATCATCTGGAGGGGATTTTTTATGTTGATTGCGCAAATGAGCAAAGTAAAAAAATATTATGCCGACAGACTAATTTTGGATGTTGAGGATTTTAAACTATATAAAAATGACAGGGTTGGTATTGTAGGCCTTAACGGTTCCGGCAAAACCACTTTTCTGAATATCCTTACAAACACAATTCAACCTGACGAGGGAACGGCTTCGGTCTTTGTGAACTATTCCTATATAACACAATTTGAGAGGGATTTTGCTGTTGAACAGGATAACCCTGCCGCAGGAAAGTTAAAAGTCAAAAATCCCGATAACGAGGGACTGAGCGGAGGAGAAATTACCCGTATGAAAATCTCCGGTGCTTTAAGCAGGAACAGTGCCCTTATAATTGGGGACGAACCTACCAGTAATCTGGACTGGGAAGGTATCGAGCTGTTGAAAAAGGAACTGAAGTCTTTTGACGGAGCACTTTTGATAGTATCCCATGACAGGGACTTTCTGGACGAGATTTGTGGCATGATACTTGAAATTGAAAATGGTAGGATAAAGCTTTACAAGGGCAATTACTCCAAATACAGAATTATGAAGGAGGAAGAGAGAAAAAGGGCATTATTCGAATATGAACAATATGTTGACGAAAAAGAAAGACTCAAGCAGGTTATAGAGGAGAAAAAGCATAAAATTCAAAAAATGCGAAAAACCCCAAAGCGCATGGGGAATTCGGAAGCAAGGCTTCATAAAATGGCTGCAAGGCAAATCAAAGGCGTCATTGAAAGGCAGATAAATGCAGTCAAAACAAGGATTGAAAAGCTTGAGGCCAAAGAGAAACCCAGGGATTTGCCCCAGGTTAAGCTGGATCTTCAAAAAAGCAGGCAACTTCACTGCAAGGTTGTTGTAAACTCCGAAACACTCAGTAAAAGCTTTGGAACCAGGGTTATATTCAAAGATACCGGATTCAGGATTTTTAACAACAGCAAAACTGCGATAATTGGCCCCAACGGAAGCGGCAAGACGACATTGCTGAAGATGATTGTAAATGGGGATCCGTCAATATCCATAGCCCATGGGGTCAGGATAGGATATTTCAGCCAGGATATAAGCATATTGTCGGAGGACAAAACCCTGCTTGAGAATGTCATGGAGGAAAGCCTTTACGATGAGACTTTTGTAAGGATTCTTCTGGCAAGGCTTTTCTTCAGAAGAGAAGATGTAGCCAAAAAAGTTCATCTATTAAGCGGAGGAGAAAAAGTTAAGGCAGCATTGGCCAAAATCATTGTAAGTGACTACAATGTGCTTGTTCTTGACGAACCTACAAATTATCTCGATGTTTACTCTCTGGAAGCTGTTGAAAAAGCTTTGGCCGATTACATGGGGACAATTATTTTTGTGTCCCATGACAGAAGGCTTGTAAATAATGTGGCAGATCATATTATATCCATTGAAAACTGTAAAACCGTATGTTTTGACGGGACTCTCAGGGAGTTTGAAAAAAGAAACGAGATTAGTGTAAAGGCTGACAGCAGCAAGGATGAGCTCATGGTTCTTGAAAATCGTATGTCCCATATTTTAAGCAGGCTTTCCATGCCGTCTAAGGACGATAATGCGGAAGAGCTTGATCAGGAATATCAGAAATTACTTATTAAGATAAAGGAACTTAAGAAAAAAGCAGATTAAAGGAAGGAGGATAGTACAGAGAATAGTGAATAGAGAATAGAGAATAGAGAATAGAGAATCAGGAATTCAGGAAGCATTGAGGAAGCTATAATATTAAGACATAATAAAAATTTTATTGGGAATTAATGATAAAGGCAGGATATTAAAAAGGATATAAAGGATATAATACTCAATAAGCTGCTGCCTATAATTAAATAATATCTTGAAAATACTATTAATTTAATGAATCAATGGGAGGTAAAAAGATGTCTGTAAAAAATGCAATGACAGCTGATTTTCTTCGGTCAGCATACGGCGGAGAAAGCATGGCTCATATGAGGTATCTTATATGGGGAAAGATGGCTACAGAAGAGGGATTCCCGAACATCGGAAAACTCTTCGAAGCCATAGCCTACGCAGAGCAGGTGCATGCATCCAACCATTTTAAAGAAATAGGCGGAACAACGGCTGATGCAACTGTTGTTGCAGGAGCGGTCTTTGGACCGGGTAAAACGGTTGACAACCTGCAAGGGGCAATAAACGGGGAGCTTCATGAAGTAGAGCAGATGTATCCTGTTTACCTAAATGCCGCTGAATTTCAGAATGAATCGGGTGCAAAAAGGTCCTTCCATTTCGCCCTTGAAGCCGAGAAAATCCATGCTGATCTTTTCAGCCAGGCTCAGAACAGCGCGAGGGAAGGAAAGGATATGGAGCTTGAGTCTGTTTATATCTGCCCTATATGCGGACATACAGTACTGAACGATGCTCCGGATAAATGCCCGGTCTGCGGCGCCAAAAAGGAAATGTACAAAAAGTTCTGAGCATCGGGGCTTTGCTTTGGCAGAGCCCTGATTTTTTATTTGTTTTTGGACATAATGCATGGAAGAACAGCTTTCATAGTGGAAGGGGCTTAATATGAAAGACTTAAGCGAAAGAAGGTCCTGGGCGGCAAATTTCATGCATGAAGGCCATAATTTGCGGAAAAAGGAACTGCAATTTATTGAATATCTTAGTGGCTTAAGCAGCGAAGATTACATCTTTTCTTTAATCTCATATATTTCGGCTCCAACTTTGTTGTGCGGAAAGCCTGCAACAATGATTAATTTCACATCATCAAGGGCTTTGTATGATCTGTGGCACAGATATAAATATGAAGTCTGCAATTCTCTAAAATTAAACTATGTGGAACTAAGAGATACGGGACAAAGTGTCTGCGTTCTTCTTTATAAAAGGCCAAATCTTGAAGCCTGCGTTAAAAGACGTGAGAATGCTCTTTTCCTTCAGGAAAAAGGATATCTTTATTATTTTTCATTAAACGATTATTTTAAAATACTAAAAGAGCGGTTTACAGAAGACTGTCCTCATGAGATAGGCATATTTTTAGGATTTCCTGCTGACGACGTAGCAGGTTTTATAAGGAACAAGGGGCATAATTACCTGCTCTGCGGTTACTGGAAGGTATATAAGGATATGGACAGGGCAATGAGGATTTTTTCAATCTTTGACAAATCAAAAGAATACATTTTGGATATCCTTACCGGAAAAAAGGTAAACAGCCCTTTAAAATGTCATTTTGAAAGAGTAAAATTATTATGAAATATATGGGTTTATTTTCGTAGAATAAATTAACAACAAATCAATTCATGCTGAAAATATTATTACGAAAGAGGGATAGTTCATGGCAAACAAAAGACCGACAAGGGAAGAGGCACTTAATTTACTTAAAAAATATAATCAGAATGAAAGCCTTCTTCGACATGCCTATGCCGTCGAGGCAGTTATGGAACATTTTGCGGATTTGCTGGGAGAAGACAGGGAAAAGTGGGGAGTTATAGGTCTTGTCCACGACCTTGATTATGAAAAATACCCGGATCAGCACTGCACAAAGGTAAGAGAAATACTGGAGGCGGAGGGGTGGCCCGAAGATTACATCAGAGCAATTCAAAGCCATGGCTGGAAACTTTGTTCAGATGTTGAGCCCGTTGAGAAGATGGAGAAAGTTCTCTATGCCATTGACGAGCTAACCGGGCTTATTAATGCCACCGCTCTCATGAGGCCGAGCAAAAGTATACTTGATACCGAAGTATCATCTGTCAAAAAGAAATGGAAGCAGAAAGGTTTTGCAGCCGGTGTCAACCGAGAGGTTATTGAAGAAGGGATAATCATGCTCGGAATGGACAAGGATGTGGTAATTGAGGAAACAATCAAGGGCATGAGAAATGTGGCGGAGGAAATAGGACTAAAGGGCGCTTAACCGGATAGCATTTTGCCCGGTGATACAATAGATGAAAGAGAAATAAGCCTTGGGGATGTGTCCCCAGGGCATATTTATTTAAATAAAATTATTTTGGTTGTTATTTGTTTTAGATGTAAGTTTATTTAGTTGGTATTTATTTTGTTGGAAAGGACAACTTGATTTCATTTATCATTTGTTAGCTGTTTGAAATGAAAAATATCTGGTTAATTGCTCCGCAAGACTAATAATAAAAGATTCTCCCCGGGTAATTGAGGTTCCCTGGGTAAAGGCGACAAGAATAAAAGGAGTTGGCGCATATACAATTCCTGCATCATTGTATACTCCTATGGATGAATTGGTTCCTGTTTTGTGTGCAACCTTGTATGCAGGTGAAACCCTTTTGACTCCCACCGGAATCCGCGAATTATAAATGTTTCCCAATAACCCTTCATTCAAAGTCTGCATGTATTTGTCGGTGTCTTTATTAAGGTATATGTTGTAGAGGATAAGTCCAGTATCCCGTGGAGTTATACGGGCGCATCTTTTATCGGTTCCATATTTTTCGATATTGTTTTGGCGGCTGTATCCTATTGCACCCGACATTTCACCGTAGAGTCTGCTGTTTGTTATACCGAGGTTTTGCAACACTTCATTGCTTTTTCTGTTGTCAACAAGGCGCAGACATGCATTTGAATAGTTGTTGTCACTATAGCTGATCATTGATTTGAGCATGGGAAGAATTTTGAACTTTCTTCCGGTTACGCTGTCAAAATATGTTCTATTTTCGTCAAGCTCTCCTGTTCGCAGCAAATGGCAAAAAATATATCCCTGGAACAACTTAATGACAGAGGCGCTGTTGAACCATCCCTCCGGTACATTGTCAACTTCATCCATCCTTGTGAGGGTTTCATTAACACCGTAGTAAAGCTTTCTGTCAAGATCCATTACAAAAATTCCATAGGTGGTTTTAATACCCGATACTTTGGCGGCTTTTTCTACCATGGCTTTAATTTCATTTGCAAATTTTATGTAATCTTCGCTGCTGATGTCCAGCTCGGGAAAATCAAACACTAAAGGAGAGATATCAGTCTTCTGTATTTCAACGGAATCTGATTCGGTATTAGCTTTTGTTTCGGATCTGCCTTCAGCGCCAGTTCCCGGGTCTGTTTCAGATTTTGCTTCCGTTGCAGTATCAGCTTCAGTTTTAGTTTCTGTTCCTGTTTCAGCATCTCCTGAAGAATCAGAGAGAACTTTATGCCCCTGAGAGTCTGAAGGGGTTTGGGACGGTATTGTATCTTCAAAAGCAGGATTTTCAGGACCACGTTCATTATGCTGTAGCTGCGAAGGAATGCAAGCAGGAATAGCCTTTAAGACTGGAAAAGGTCCCTGCTGTTTGGGGTATTTTACAGTTGGCCATGGGATAATTTTTAGTATTGATGTCCGTTCCTCAGAAGAATTTCTCATAAAGGTTTCTTGCTGAATTTCATCAGTTTCTTTTAATACGGGAGAAGCATTGGGGACAAAAGACGCTTTCATGCCTGTCACCAATAAAAGGTCGTATACATGAGTGGTTTCAGATTCCCCGTGAGTCAGGCATTGAGCAGAAACCCCCGCATACTGTACGAACATAAAAATAATTACAAATAAAAAAACAATGATTCTTTTATACATAGTATCCCTGCCTCCATAAAAGCATATTAAGAGGCAGGGGAAAAAATTAATGAAACATTAACCTAAAATCTATGAATCATGAACAGTGAAAAAGAGATTTCCAAAACCAACAATTGACACCGGACACTAATTTGATAAAATAGTTTAGGGTGTTGCTGCTCTTGTTTAAGAATTGTCTTACTGCATAAAATAGTAAGACCATTTTATTTCAGAAACAAAAACAGCCACATTGCTCAGATTCATAAAATTTAAGCCTGAGTGGGGGTATTATAAATGCGAGATTATTATGAAATAACTGTGGCAGGTCTTAAAAGGCAACTTCCATTATGCCCTATAAATGATGAGTTGTATATAGCTGCATTTGTCCTTTTTGGCGATGTGGAGCTTACTGTTGCATGTGCCAGGGAGCTGTTGAAAAAAGCCCCCGAATTTGATGTTATGATTACTGCTGAAAGCAAGGGAATTCCTCTTGTATATGAGATGGCAAGACAGGCCGGAATGAACAAATATCTTCTGGCAAGAAAGATGGCAAAATTATATATGCGCGATGTAGTGTCTGTTGAGCTTCAGTCAATCACAACCGCCAAAAAGCAGGTCCTTTATATTGACAGGGACGATGTTGAATATATGAAAGGCAAGCGCGTACTTATTGTGGATGACGTTATCAGCACGGGTGAATCGGTAAAAGCAGTTGAAAAACTGGTTACTGAAGCAGGCGGCATAATTGCCGGCAAAATGACCATACTTGCTGAAGGCGATGCCTATAAGCGCGATGATATTATATATCTTGAACACCTTCCATTGTTCAATAAAGATGGAGAGGCTATTGGCTGACACAGGTTAATTTGAAAAGATCGGAACATAACAATGTTTACAAACGCTGTCCCGTATGGGACAGCGTTTTTGTTTTTATGCGCTCAAATCGGGAATACAGACTTGTAATAAAAAGCAGAATAAAGTTAACACTATAATAATGACTCTGGCAAAGAAGAAAACAGAATTATTTGATTCCGGGAGTTGCAAAATTTATGCCTAAACATAAAAATTCATTGCCGACAGTAAGCATTTCCAACAAAAAAATTATAATGCTTAAATCACTGGAGGATAATCTAAAGCAGTTTGAGGATATTTTCCAGGGTGATGATTCATTCATGGCAAGGCATTTTGCCTGCGTCCGGAAAAATAAATCTCTAAAATTCTGCCTTCTGTACCTGGATGGAATGGTGGATGCCGCAATTCTTGACAATTCAATTATTAAGCCCATTATTAATGCACACCTTCCGGATGACTGTGAAGCAAATGCTGATATTATTATTAATCAAGTGATTTTTAGTCACTATGCAAAAAAGTCCCAGGAATCGGATGAATTACTGTCAGCAATAATTATGGGTGACAGTGTTCTTTTAATTGAAAACTGTTATGATGCGGTTATTGTATCCTCCAAAGGCTGGAAATCAAGAACGCCTTCAGAACCGGAAGGTGAAAAATTAATCCGAGGTCCAAGGGAAGGATTTGTGGAACCAATACTTGATAATCTTGCATTGATCCGCAGAAGGCTGGCTACACCCGACCTGAAATACAAGGAAATGACCATTGGCGTCGAAACAAAAACCAAAATAGGAATAGTTTATATTGAAGGTATAGCCAATAAGCAAATACTTGCCGAACTAATTGAAAGAATCAACAAAGTTGAAATTGACGGTATGGTTTTGGCAGGTTCGCTGGCTGAATTGATACAGGATGCCCCGTATTCGCCTTTTGAAACCATTGGATTTACCGAGAGACCCGATGTGGCTGTGGCCGATCTTTTGGAGGGCCGTATTATAGTACTTGTGGATGGTACTCCCATCACAATGACATTGCCTTATTTGTTCGAGAAATTCTTCCAGTCGGGGGATGATTATTCATTAAATTATCTATTCTCTTCTTTCAGCAGGTTACTTAGAATGATCAGTTTCTGGCTCACTATTACAGCGCCTGCAATATATGTCGCTCTGACAACATACCACCAGGAGATGATTCCAACCGCGCTGCTTATGAGTATACTGGCAGCCAGGGAGGGTGTACCTTTTCCCACCATAGTTGAAACAGTCGGGCTCCTTGTGATTTTCGAAATATTGAGAGAGGCCGGTACAAGAATGCCTATAAGTCTTTCCAATGCCCTTAGTATTTTAGGTGCGCTTGTTCTGGGAACCGCTGCGGTGGAAGCAAAAATTGTAAGTGCGACTGTAATAACTGTAGTGGCTTTGACAGGCCTTACCGGATTAATGACACAGAGAATAAAGGCACCAATTGTCGTTATTCGAACTGCCCTTACGCTCTTGGCAGGGTTTATGGGGCTCTACGGCATTCTTTACGGAATTATTTTTGTTACCCTGCACATGTGCAGTATACGCTCCTTCGGAGTTCCTTACATGATGGAATTTACATCCCTGAATCCGGGTGATTTGAGGGATACGGCGCTGAGAGCGCCAATATGGTTTTTGAGACACAGGCCGAAGCTCGTCTCATCTTCCAATAAAACAAGACAGGCTAACAGACTGGGGCAATAATCAGTGAAGAAACGAAATAGAGTAGTATTGGTTGTTTTGATTTTTAATATTGCAAATGCCTTTATATTAACGTCTTGCTGGAACTACAAGGAAACTGACAACCTGACCCTTGTAAGAGGGTTCTCTGTTGACAGAGTTGAAGACGGTAATTACTTTATTTCTATAGAAACAGCTGACATGCACCAGGCCGGAACAGAAGGCAAAGGAAAAGCTGCAATTATTGAGTCTGAAGGAGAAAGCATGTTTGATGCAGTAAGAAATGCGGTTCTGGTAAATGTACCAAGACTTTACTGGGCACATTCAACTGCTGTTATATTAAGCCAGCAGGTTGCCCAGGAAGGATTTTTAAAAGTTTTGGATTTTCTGATCAGGGACGCTGAGACGAGACTTGATATACATCCTTTCGTATACAGAGGTGAATATGCAAAAGAAATATTTAATACCACCCCTATTTCAGCAGTAATGGTGTCTGAAGAACTGAAGGATATGCTTCATGGACAAAAGTTTACTTCCAAAACGCTGCTTGTTCAGATCTATGAAGTAATTGAGAGACTGGAGGGTGAAGGCATTTCTGTCGTTATGCCTGCGGTCTGTGTTACCGAAGTTAATGGTGCTAAAACAATAAAACTATGTGGATTAGCCATTTTTAAAGGAGACAAACTTGTTGGCTTTCTGGATGAAGATGAGACAAAGTATTTTTGCTTTGCAACAGATGAAGTTGACGGAGGCCTTCTTGTTGTCGATGCCGAGCATGAAGGCAAGAAAGGGAAAATAACCCTGGAGATACTTAACAGTGGTACGAGATTTAAGGCCAGGTACAAGGATGATGAAATATCAATTCAGATTAGAATAAGGGTTCGTACATCCATGAATGATGTGCAGATAGAGGAATTTCCTTCTACTGATAATGCGATTAATGACCTAAAAAGACAAGCGAATGAGCAATTGAAAAAAGATATTGAAAACCTTATAAAAAAAGTGCAGGAAATAAATTCGGATATTTTCGGTTTTGGAAGTCTGGTCAAAAAACAGCTTCCCAAGGTTTGGAAAGAAAAAGGCAAGGATTGGGACAATAATTTTAAGGAACTAAAGGTTGAAATAATTCCTGAGGTTGAAATTGTTCACACTGCTTTATTGAAAGATTCAATTAAAAAAGGGGACTGATATATTATGATGTTTATTTCCACCATTATAATCTCTGCTGCTCTAATACTGATAGATCTTGTACCTCTTTACAAACAGCAGGAATGGAAGATTTTCTTTATATACTCTTTTTTCCTTCTGTTTATTGTAGTATTGGGTTTACTGGCTGACTTTAACGTTGAGATTCCGAGTCCCTCCAAACCAACAAAAGACCTTGTTTCATTAATATTTGGTCTTAAACTGGAGTGAATGAGAGGTTGATTCCTGGTGCAAAAAGAAATTATAAACCAAAAACAGGCAATTGTCCTTATGGTGACATTTATAATGGGAAGCGGGACAATCGTAGGCACAGGAGACAAATCCGGGCAGGATATCTGGATTGCTCTGTTAATTGCAATGGCTGGCGCAAGTATTATAATGGCTGTTTATGCAAGAATAATAAAACTGTTTCCGGGAATGGACCTCTTTGATTTATTGGATAAACTTTTCGGGAGAATATTAGGCAAGTTTATAGCTCTGATCTTCACATGGTATTTATTCCATGTTGGCTTGAATCTTATAAGGAACACAAGTGAATTTATCAGAATTATCTCCCTTGACGCAACACCCCAGTGTGTTATTGCGCTGTTTACAGGTGTCTTGATTGCTTATGCGTTAAGATGTGGAATAGAAGTCATAGGAAGATGGGTATCTATTTTTTTTCCGGTAATAATTGTCATTTCCATAACGTTGTCAGTTATTGCAGTAGATATGTACGATTTTGACAGACTTAAGCCGGTATTATATGAAGGGCTTAAACCGGTATTATCCGATGCTTTTGGAATTTTTGCACATCCTTTTGCTGAAACAGTGGTTTTTTTAGGTATTGCAGGATGTTTTCAGAAACAGAGTAATCCGCATAAAATATTTAATATTGCCTTGCTCATCGGAGGACTGTATATGCTGATGCTTGCTGTCAGGACTATTGCCTTAATGGGACCTGTAAATAAATCTCTTCAAATGTTTCCTCCCTATATTACCGCAAGAATAATAAAGATAGGGGATTTCTTTCAGAGAATAGAATTGATTAATGCTGTCATTATTGTTACGGCTGTGTTTACAAAAGTAACGGTTTATATGTTCTCATTTGCAAAAGGTATGTCTTATTTATTGAAAATTGATGACTATCGTACCCTGTCTACACCTTTGGTCTTTTTTACTGCCGCATACTCAATATTTCTCTTCGACAATGCGCTTTTTATGGTTAAATGGGCATTAAATGTATTCCCTTATTATGCGATACCATTTGAGATTATTATTCCTTTGTTAGTATGGATCGCTGCTGAGATAAAGGCCAGAAATGATAAAAAAACTACTTCTCAGAATCAGAGTACAAACTCTTCCGGGAGTAATGCCGGCATGCAGTGTTAAAATATGCAATAATTTGTCATGGGTGGTGATTAGTGATAAACTAATAGAAAACGTTTTATTCAGGAGGGGCAAATATGGAAAAATCAAAACTGGGAATATCAGTTGGCCTTTTGGGTGCAGCCGTTTATTTTTCAGGTATACTGAATTATATTGCTCTTGTTTTTATTGCGGGGTACATATTGTTGTTTGAGGAAAACAACTGGCTAAAAAAATGCGCTGTTAAAGCAGGCGTAATTTTTGTGGTTTTCAGTATTATTCCTGTTTGTTTTGGTTTTGTAAGCGATATTTTCGATTTTATCAACTATCTGATCAACGGTTTCGGAGGAAGGTTAAACCTTGGTTGGCCACTGAATATCGAAATCCTTGTAAATATTGCTTCACAGTTTATCAAGAATGTTCTGCTTTTCATTTCAGGATTTATGGCGGTTTCACAGGGAAGTATTCATATAAAGCCCATTGACCAATTTGTTGACAGGCATTTGTAATCTTAATAATTTTGATTATTCAGGAAATACTACTCCTTACAATAACTGATTGAAAGGGGTAGTATTTTTTGTGGATCTTTTCAGGAGTTATCAGCTGATAGAATCAGGTGACGGCAGTTATGATTTGATACTTTATATGGATACCGAAATGAACGATGTGGAGTTTGCGGAAGAGTTCGGCAGGATTGATGAGGAAAACAAAAAGCGCCTGAATCGAAATATCATAGACTATATTAAAGAAAAATTTCCCAATATCAAGATTAATGCCGTAAAAATTATGGCAGGATCCATTCTTCTTTCCACTTTCATGTTGGGGACGCCGGCTGTGGCAAGTGCGGCCGAATCTCCAACCTCCAGCATTACCTATACTCAAAGCGCCTATAATTATAACGTAAAAATTTCTGTAAACGGTACACTTCAGCAATTCAGAACCCGTCCCTTTATTTACAATAACACCACGTACGTGCCTTTATACGATTTTGGCAAGGCTATAGGAGCAAGTGTCTGGTGGAATGACACCTCCAACACAGTCGGTATCAACAAGAATGGTATCCAGATTGCCTTTGTGAGAGGCTCTTCAAAGGCACGTGTAAACGGTGTCCAGGTCACAATGCCAAACTCAATAGTGATTGATGATGTGACTTATGCACCTGTAAGATTCATATCCGAAAACCTTGGCTACCAGGTAGCCATGGACAGCAAAACTCAGACAGTGAACATAACCAATACTGCTGCAAATAAAAGCGGGACCTACACTGTTAAGGCGGGTGATTCTCTTTGGAAGATAGCAACAGTTTTCGGAACTACCGTTGGAAAGCTTAAAGAAGTCAATAAGTTAACCGCTGATACCATTTATCCGGGTCAGACGTTAAAAATTCCCAGTGAGGCAACTAAGACTCCTGCTCAGGTCACAACACCTTCAACTACCCAAACAGAGCAAAAAGCACCTGCTAATAATACCCAGTGGCCTGATGTGACTTATGTGGTTCAGCCAGGAGATACTGTTACTTCAGTTGCGAAAAGGTTCGGAGTAAGCCAGCAGGATGTCATGCGTTACAACTATATGGATGCTGATGAGTGGCTGGAAGCAGGGGAGAAGATTGCAATTTCAGGTTATTCTCCC
Source organism: Clostridiaceae bacterium (assembly GCA_012521705.1). Classification (GTDB taxonomy): domain Bacteria; phylum Bacillota; class Clostridia; order DSM-8532; family DSM-8532; genus DTU059. The sequence continues at coordinate 18,031 of JAAYLX010000010.1, forward strand.
CGTGTAACTACCGTTAAACCCGGTGAAGCGAGCGCGCCTGCCCGGAAGGGCGTGGATGTGGACTGGAACCTTGAAGGAAAGTATATTCTTGAGAGGGGAGATACCTTTACCGTTGTTGATGTGGACACAGGCAAACAATTTAAGGCCAAGATGATCGGAGGCTACAACCATGCCGACATAGAGCCGCTTACTACAGCAGATGCAAATATAATGAAGTCTCTGTTCGGGACATGGCAATGGTCACCCAGAGCAGTAGTAATATTCCATAATGGAATGAATATCGCCGCATCGGTATCAGGTATGCCTCATGGAGTTGATACAATCACCAATAACGGTGTAAACGGACATTTTGACCTGTATATGAAAAACAGTACGTCTCACAGCTCATCAACTTCAAAAGTATATATACAACAGCATCAGAATATGGTCATGAAGGCAGCGGGCAAGTGATATACCGAGTATATAATAAACAATAGAATAACTATTCATAACGTTAAACAGGAGAATAAGGAAAGCCGCAAAGGAAAGTAAAAATACCTTTCAACTTCAGCATGCCATTTTACCATGGTATACCAATAACATGTGAGCTATAATAAGTTGCAAAGGCATTATTTTTGTTTAGGCAATAATTTTGGGGTGATAAGTTTGAAAGTACTTTTTATCGGCGGAACAGGAAATATAAGTTATGAGGTCTCGAAACTCGCAATTGAAAAAGGTATTGACCTTTACCTTTTTAACAGAAACAACAAATCCGAGTTTTTCCCCGAGGGAGCAAAACTTATTAAAGGCGATATCCGTGATGAAGCCTCGGCAAAAGAGATTCTTAAAAACCATGAATTCGATGTTGTTGTCAACTGGATTGCTTATGAAACCGGTCATGTCGAAACCGACATCCGTCTTTTCAAAGGCAAGACAGGTCAGTATATATTTATCAGTACAGCTTCCGCATACCATAAACCTGCCGAAAACTATCTTATTACAGAAAGGACTCCTCTTGATAATCCTTTTTGGGATTATTCAAGCAAAAAAATTGACTGCGAAAAAGTACTGCTGGAAGAATACCGGAAAACAGGTTTCCCTGTGACAATTGTGCGCCCATCCCACACATATGGAGTTACAAGTATTCCAAGTGCTTTCAACAGTCCCAAAAACAAATGGAGTATCGCAGAGAGAATGAGAAGAGGCAAAAAGATAATAGTCCCCGGTGACGGCACATCACTTTGGGTTATAACTCACAGTTCGGATTTTGCCAAGGCTTTTGTGGGCTTGCTTGGAAAGTCTCAGGCCATTGGTGAGGACTACCACATTACCTCGGACGAAGTTTTAAACTGGAACCTCATCACCAACTATGTAGGAGAGGCCTTAGGAATAAAACCCGAAATCATACACATGTCAACCGACTTTATTACAACCTGTCTCCCCGAATACTATGGAGGACTTTATGGAGACAAAATGGAAAGTGTATGTTTTGACAATTCCAAGATTAAAAAGCTTGTTCCTGATTTCAGGGCCACAAAACCGGCAAAGGAAGGCATCAAAGAATCTGTCGAATGGTTTCTTAAACATCCTGAAATGCTCTGGATGGATGAAGAATGGGATGAAAAGTGCGACAAACTTATTGCCTCCCATGAAGCGGGAATAAACTATTTCAGAAGTTTAAGCAATAAATAAAAATGCGATAAATATCTCATTATCTGAAATGCTGCCATCAAAATGAGTGTGAAAAAGAGAGATTTAAGATGTATCAAAATTATTGATGCATCTTTTTAATTTTTAAGAAAAAAGACAGGAGCTGTCTTGCGGAGGAATAAGTTTAAGACAGCTCCTATTTTAGAAGTGGATATTGAATATTATCCAAGAATTGCCTTCAAATCTGCTTCTGGTGTACTGATAGGCTTAATGCCGAACTTGTCAACAAGTACATTTATTACATTGGATGAGAAGAAGGCCGGTACTGAAGGTCCAATATAAATGTTTTTTATACCTAAAGCCAGGAGAGTAAGGAGTATGCATACAGCCTTCTGCTCATACCAGGAAAGAACAAGGGTCAGCGGAAGATCATTTATGCCACATTCAAAAGCCTTGGATAATGCAACTGCAACCTGAATTGCAGAGTATGCATCATTACACTGACCCATGTCCATGATACGGGGAAGACCGCCAATTGTGCCAATATCCAGATCGTTAAAGCGGAACTTCCCGCAAGCCAGGGTAAGTATTACTGTGTCCTTAGGTGATTGCTTAACAAAATCGGTGTAGTAGTTTCTGCCGGGTTTAGCGCCGTCACAGCCGCCGACTAAGAAGAAGTGGCGAATTGCTCCCGATTTCACGGCTTCAATTACTTTTTCCGCTACTCCAAGCACAGTGTTTCTGGCAAAGCCTGTCATAAGTTCAGTGCCGCCGTTAATGCCAGTCAGGACTTTGTCCTCACTGTACCCCCCTAATTCCAAAGCCTTCTCAATCACAGGAGTAAAGTCTTTGGAACCATCCTCTTTCTCTTCTATGTGTATCAATCCAGGATATTCAACTACTGCAGTGGTGAATACTCTGTCAGAGTATGTATCCTTGGGCGGCATGAGACAGTTGGTTGTGAAAAGGAACGCTCCGGGAACATTCTCAAATTCCTTTTGCTGGTTTTGCCAGGCTGTTCCGAAATTACCTTTGAGGTGACTGTACTTTTTGAGTTCCGGATAGCCGTGAGCCGGAAGCATCTCACCGTGTGTATATATATTAACTCCCTTATCCTTTGTCTGCTCAAGCAGCATCTTAAGGTCGTGGAGGTCGTGACCGCTAATAACTATGAAAGGTCCTTTTTCAATAATGGTTGAAACCTTTGTAGGAACAGGATGTCCGTAAGCTGATGTATTTGCCTCGTCCAAAAGGGCCATGCATTTCAGGTTCACCATGCCGAACTCCATCAGAAGGTCAAGCCATTCTTCGACAGTCCTGTCTTCGCCAAGGGCTCTCATTCCTTTATAGAACCAGTTTGTAACTTCCTGATCTTCTTTTCCGAGGTTGTAAGCATGCCATGCATAAGCAGCCATGCCGCGAAGGCCAAGAAGAAGTGTGGAACGAAGAGAAACAATGTCTTCATTTCCTGTCCAGAGTGCTGTAAACGGAAGATTTTCCGCTCCGCCAAGTTTGTCTTTCAACTGTTCAACTCTGTCTTTAAGGGCATCAATTTTTTCCCCGTCAAAATTGACGTTTGTGATGGTGGCGAAAAGCCCCTCCAGCATCAGGCGGTCTGCCTCTTTGGAAGATTTATTTTCTGCAGCGCGGGCAAGACCGACAAGTGCGCAGGTAAGCCTGTCCTGCTTATTTGATACCTCTGCTGATTTTCCGCAGACACCTGTTTTTGTACAGGCTTTTCCTCCTGCAGTTTGTTCACATTGAAAACAAAACATAGACATAATACTTTATCCTACCTTTCATAATTCATTGATGTATTTAATAATGCAAATATCAGGTTGAAAAATATGACTTTAAAAGTTCGGTATTAAAAACTGTCAAAAACCAATATTTGCAGGTCAACCAATTTCATATACTTTAATCTTCAAGTATATGTCCGTCGGTAGTGATTGTCGTAACACTCCACGGAATCATTTTTCCGCTTGCAATAAGTGCTTCCTTAACTGCGTGAACAATACCGCCACAGCAGGGTACTTCCATACGAAGAACACTGACGCTCTTAATATCATTGTTGGCAATAATTTCAGTCAGTTTCTCCGCATAATCCACTCCATCAAGCTTCGGACAACCGATAATGGTGATCTTGTTCTTCATAAACTCCTGATGTATATTTGCATAGGCATATGCGGTACAATCAGCTGCAACAAGCAAGTGGGCGCCGTCAAAATATGGTGCATAAGGAGAAACCAATTTTATCTGGCATGGCCACTGGCGCAACTGGGATTCCGGTTTTGCGTATTCCGGAGCATTTGTCTGAACTTCCGCTCTTTCAATGTTGCGGTTAATTGTCTTTGCCATGGAGCCCGGACATCCGCAGGCCATTGGTTCATGTTCCTTTTTCTTTGCAGCCATTGCTTCCATATTTCTCTTAACTGCTTCTTCATCAAAAGGGGCAGCTTCTCTTTCTTCTATGGTAATGGCGCCTGTAGGGCATTCCGGAAGGCAATTGCCAAGGCCGTCGCAGTAAGATTCGGAGATAAGTTTTGCCTTCCCGTCAATGAGTGCCAAAGCACCCTCATGGCATGCGCTTATACACAAGCCGCAGCCATTGCATTTTTCTTCATCAATAGTAATAATATTTCTTTTCATAATCTGACTCCCTTTCCCGATTAATCTCTGTCAAAGATGATTTCTTCTTGTTATCATACTGTTAAAGTCCTGACAAACTTTATCCTGTTATAATCACATTTTCTGAGTGCGATCTTTCTTACATGGTTATTATAAAGTGTTGGAACCTATAATTCGGTAGCCTGAGCTACAAAAATTAATTCTCACAGGATAATTCTGGATTTTTTCTTTTGCCACATTATTGAATGGAATCTATAATATAATTTGAGATGGTTTAAATATGGAAATTCCGCAAAAAATATTCTTATGTGTTCTTTTGAAGACAGGAGGAAGAAATGGGAGAGAAAACTGATAAACTTTATCACACAATGGATATACAGGATGTAATAAATGAGATGAATTCAGGTTTTGACGGCCTTTCTGATGAGGAGGCCCAAAAAAGACTTGAGCAATATGGAAGGAATGAGATAGAAGAAGGGAAAAAGAGAACTCTTTTTGCCATGTTTCTTGACCAGTTCAAGAATCTAATGATAATTATCCTTTTGGCTGCTGCAGCCATATCCCTTATTGCTACAAAAGGCGAGGAGATCACAGATACAATTATCATACTGGCAGTCGTATTGATTAACGCAGTAATGGGTGTGGTCCAGGAAAGCAAAGCGGAAAAAGCCCTTGATGCACTTAAAAAGATGTCGTCCCCATTTGTGAAAGTAAAGCGTGGAGGCAGCGCTAAGGAGATCAGAACCGAAGAACTTGTACCTGGAGATATTGTGCTCCTTGAAGCGGGAGATATAGTCCCAGCTGATATGCGCCTCATTGAAAACGCAAGCCTCAAAATTGAGGAAGCGGCTCTTACCGGGGAATCGGTTCCTGTTGAAAAAATCCTTGACCCCATTGAAAAACACGATATTGTCATAGGTGACAGAAAAAACATGGCATATTCGGGCAGTAATGTAAGCTACGGAAGGGGGGCGGGGGTTGTGGTTGCCACCGGCATGAACACAGAAGTAGGAAAGATTGCCGGCCACCTTGCAACTTATGATTCAAAAGAAACACCTCTCCAGAGAAAACTTGCCCAGATGAGCAAGATATTGAGCATCGGAGTCGTGCTGATCTCGATTATTATTTTTATCGTCGGCCTTCTTCAGCAGAGGGACCCTCTTGAAATGTTCCTGACAGCGGTGAGCCTTGCTGTTGCTGCAATTCCTGAAGGGTTGCCTGCTGTGGTTACTATAGTTCTTGCCATTGGTGTTCAGAGAATGGCAAGAAACAATGCCATTATACGCAAATTATCGGCGGTTGAAACACTTGGAAGCACACAAATAATATGTTCCGATAAAACAGGTACTCTTACCCAGAACAGAATGACCGTTAAGGAAGTCTTTCTGAACAACAGCATTCAAAGCGCGGAAACAATCAATACAGGGCAGGAGAACTTTGAAACATTTGTTAAAGCCATTGACCTTTGCAATGACTCAAAGCTTTCAAATAAGGACGGGCAGCCGAGCCTTATAGGAGATCCCACCGAGACAGCCCTCATAGATTTTGCAAGATTGAAGAAGTTTGAAAAGCAAAATATTGATCAGGAAAATCCAAGAGAGGCAGAGATACCTTTTGATTCGGACAGAAAGCTCATGTCAACTGTAAACAAATCAGGAAGCGGATTTATTTTTAACACCAAGGGTGCGCCCGATGTGCTTCTGGAGCGCTGTTCGAATATTGTTGTCGGAAATAATACTTTCCCGATGACAGAAGAACATAAAAAATCAATTTTACAGGCCAACAAGGAGATGGCCGACAAGGCTTTAAGAGTATTGGCGGTTGCGTATAAGAATATCGATTCGGTGCCAACCGATCTTACCTCTGAGAATAATGAAAAGGATTTAACCTTCCTGGGACTTGTGGGAATGATTGATCCTCCGAGACCCGAGGCGAAAGAAGCAGTTGAAATTTGTAAACATGCCGGCATACGTCCCGTAATGATTACCGGGGACCACAGGGATACAGCCGCTGCCATAGCAAGGGAGCTTGGTATCGTCAGCAATGACAGTGAGGTAATAACGGGTGCAGAATTAAACAATCTTTCGGATCAGGATTTTGATGTTGAGAAATATTCGGTATATGCAAGGGTTTCCCCTGAGCATAAAGTGCGGATTGTCAAGGCCTGGAAGAGAAAGGACAAGATTGTTGCCATGACCGGAGATGGTGTAAACGACGCTCCTGCCCTGAAAGAATCCGATATAGGCGTCGGAATGGGCATAACGGGTACCGAAGTATCAAAAAGCGTGTCCGACATGGTCCTGACCGATGACAATTTCGCAACCATAGTAAAAGCTGTGGAAGAGGGAAGAAAGATATACAGCAATATTCAGAAAACAATACAGTTTTTGCTCGCCTGCAACCTGGGAGAAGTTTTGACCCTGTTTATCGGCACAATGCTTGGATGGACGGTATTGTCACCCATTCACATTCTATGGGTAAACCTTGTTACTGACACGCTGCCTGCCCTTGCGTTGGGCATGGAGAGAGCCGAGCACGGAATTATGAACAGAAAGCCCCGCCCCGCCAACAGCAGTTTCTACTCGGGTGGTGTAGGCGTAAGCATTATTTATCAGGGAATTATTGAGGGACTTATCACACTAATTGCCTTTTATCTGGGCAGCCATACCGGCCAGACACCGTCATTGCAGACCGGAATTACCATGGCATTTGCCACTCTTGGTTTAATACAGGTATTCCATTCGTTTAATACGAGGTCAATGGATGAATCCCTGTTCCAAATCGGAGTGTTCACAAACCCGTATGTCACAGGAGCTTTCCTGATTTCGGTAGTCCTGCAATTGTCGGTTATCGCACTCCCGTTCTTAAATCCAATATTTGATGTGGTACAACTTACGTTCATGCAGTGGATTTATGTGGCAGGCTTAAGTTTCTCAATTATCCCCATAGTGGAAATTGTGAAGCTCATAAAGCGCAGATGAAGTACTGCAAACTGCCGTCTGTTTGTGTCTGTACTGAACAGAAGCATGTAAATGATCTTTCTGCTGAGCGTTGAGATTAGTGTTCAAAGTCATCTGGTAGAATAAAAATTTAACTTCCTGACCCCAACTCTCACTTGTTAAATAAGTTAAAAAAATGATATGATTAATATATAATATTGATGGGGAAATATGCATTAATAATTAGTTTTCAGGGGTAGGAAGATGATTGTTTACCGAAGAGGACATGATATTGACATGATTCGCCTCATTGAACTTTTTGAAGAGGCAGGGTATAAGGATAAGACCGGGGATTTCAATAAACTCCTCAATATGGTTGAAAGTTCTGCGGAAGTTATTACTGCATGGGATTTTGATTACATGATAGGGTTTATTAATTCCAACGGTGGCGAAAAAGCGGAATATGTACTTGTTGATCCGGAATATAGTGAAATGGGAATAGATAAAGAGCTTATCAGCCGGATCAATAGTTTTGGTTCCTAAATGTTCTTCCCATGGCAGTCGCCATGTGTTATAATACGGTGGAATCAATTGGTTTTTGGAGGTTAAGTAAATGAAACATATCAAAACAATCAACAAATCGACACTGAACCAGGACATCAAAAAGGCAGGCTGCGGCGAGTGCCAGACATCATGTCAGTCCGCATGCAAAACTTCCTGCACAGTAGCAAACCAGAAGTGCGAAAGAAAATAAGCCGGGTTTGAACTGATTAAAATGTCAGATTAATTGGATCTACATATGTATGGAAGGGAATATCCCTTCCTTTGCTTTATATAATATATGTTTATCTCTGTTAATATGTTTATTTACCACCTCTGAAAAGCAAATGGATTCAAAGTAAGAATCTTATTTCAATAAACTCATTCCAATGGTTTTTGACATCAAGACAGAATCATATATAATATATATCTGGCTTTGCTGATGTTTGTCGGCGGAAAGTGGAAACGCAATTTAATTTTTGCTGGAGGCTTATTATGATACATACCTATAAAATGCACGGAACCAATATGGTTTTGGACGTTAACAGCGGTTCGGTGCACGTTTTTGATGATATTAGCTATGATGTTATTCAGTGCTATGACCAGGACGGGAATCCTGATGAGGAGAGAATAAGCGATTTATTGAGCATATATGATGAGCAGGACATTAAGGATGCCAGAGCGGAAATTGAAAACCTGAAAAATAAAAACTTGCTTTTCACTGTTGATCCGTATCAGAAAATGCTCCCCGAATGGACAAAGAAAACGGTTATCAAGGCCCTTTGCTTACATATAGCTCATGATTGTAATCTAAGATGCAGCTATTGTTTTGCAGGAACCGGCGAATATATGGGACACCGCTCCCTTATGAGCCTTGAGGTGGGGAAAAGAGCCATCGATTTTCTGATTGAGAATTCGGGAAACAGAAGAAATCTGGAAGTGGATTTCTTTGGCGGCGAGCCTCTTCTCAATTTTGATGTGGTAAAAGAGATTGTTTACTACGCAAGAAGCAGGGAAAAGGAAGCCAACAAAAAATTCAGGTTCACAATTACCACCAATGCACTGCTTTTGGATGAAGAAAAAAGCGCTTTTATAAACGAACATATGCACAATGTGGTCCTGAGCCTTGACGGACGCAAGGAAATAAATGACGCGGTAAGAAAAAGAGTTGACGGAACAGGAAGCTATGACCGCATACTTCCCCGTGCCCTTAAAATGGCCAATGAGAGGAAGAACAAGGAGTATTACGTCAGGGGTACATTTACACAAAAGAACCTTGATTTTGGCAAGGACGTGCTCCACCTTGCAGATGTGGGCTTTGACCAGATTTCAATTGAGCCGGTGGTTGCTGAAGACGGTTCAGGCCTTGAAATTCGCGAAGAAGATCTCAATACTATATTCAATGAATATGAAGAACTGGCAAAAGAGTACGTCCACCGCAGAAAAAGCGGAAAATGGTTCAACTTCTTTCATTTCATGGTTGATCTTGAAGGCGGACCATGCATAGCAAAACGGCTCAGGGGATGCGGATCGGGAACCGAATATCTGGCGGTAACACCCCAGGGAGACCTCTATCCATGTCATCAATTCGTCGGGAAATCCGAGTTTTTGCTGGGAAATATTTTTGACGGGCTCAAAGATAACACTGTCAGGGATAAGTTTGCCGAATGCAACGTATATACGAAACCCGAGTGCAATTCATGCTGGGCGAAGTTCTACTGCAGCGGCGGTTGCGCGGCCAATGCATACCAGTTTAACAAGGATATAAAGATCCCATATAAAATCGGATGCGAGCTTGAAAAGAAACGTGTGGAATGCGCAATATGGATAAAGGCGCAGGAATCAGGTGAAGATTAAGCACCCGGACAAAAGAAACTGGCCAATTTATTTAGTTTTGAAAAACTGAAAGGAAGAAAGTATGATACGCAATTTCAGAGATAAAAAGCCCCAGGTACATGAGAGTGCATATGTTGCCCAAAGCGCGCAGATAATAGGTGATGTAATACTTAAAGAGAATGCAAGTATCTGGGACAATGCGGTTCTTCGCGGTGATATTGGACGCATTGAAGTAGGGGAAGGAAGCAATATCCAGGATGTATCTTCCATTCACAATACCGAGGGGATACCTGTCATAATAGGTAAGAATGTGACAGTGGGACACAGGGCGGTGCTTCATAGTTGCACCATTGGCGATAACACACTGATTGGAATGGGCGCGATTGTTCTTGACAATGTAGTAATAGGAAAGAACTGCTTAATTGCGGCGGGAGCTGTTGTTACTCCCAATACTGTGATACCTGATGGTTCCATGGCTGTGGGAATACCCGCAAGAGTAGTAAAAACCCTCACTGAATCCCAGATAAATGATAATATAAAGAATGCCGAAGAATATGTGGCTCTGGCCAGAGAATATAAAGCAGGAAAATATTGATTAAGCAGAGTCTTATGCATATCCTGATACATATAAAAATCTTTAATAATGACATATATTTAAACCTTGAATTGCAAAAAACTATTTTAAGTATAACGGGGGCTGTGATATAATGTTACAGTTCCCTTAAAGTTGTATCATTAATAATACGATTTTATTCTTAATGCTTGACTTTGAACTTTATGTATGTTAACATTTTATTGCTTTGTGAGCGTTTTTTTTTATGCAAAAATTGAGATTATAGCATAGGAGTGTTCTATAATGAGAACTAGAATTACATTGGCTTGTACCGAGTGCAAACAAAGAAACTATGATACAATGAAAAACAAGAAAAACGATCCTGACAGACTTGAAATGAACAAGTACTGCAGATTTTGCCGCAAACACACAGTTCATAAAGAAACAAAATAAGCAGTAACGAAGCCATTACCTGGCAGCTTGTAAAGACATGACAATTCAGGTATAATATCTGATTACTGCAATAAATGATGGGAGTAGTTACTTATGTCGGAACAGAAAGAAAAATTCACCAAACGTGTAGGTAAATTTTTTAAAGAAATCCGTTTGGAAATCAAAAAGGTAATATTTCCAACCAGACAACAGTTGATTAACAATACCATTGTTGTGTTGTTGGCTTGTTTTTCTGTTGGTGTTGTTGTCTGGATTGCGGATGCAGTACTTCGCCTTGTATTTTCAGCTGTTTTTGGACAGTAAGTGTAATTTAAAGGAGGGCTGGGGCTTAGTCTCCGCTTAAGAAGTATGACAGAGGAAGCAAAATGGTATGTTGTCCATACTTATTCCGGCTATGAGAATAAGGTAAAGGCAAACATCGAAAAAATAGTTGAAAACAGAAAAATGCAGGATTACATCCTTGATATTGTAGTTCCCATGGAGGAACAAATAGAGATCAAGGATGGCAAAAAGAAGGCAACACTGAAAAAGGTATTCCCAGGCTATGTACTTATCAAGATGATAATGAATGACGATTCCTGGTACGTAGTCCGTAATACCAGAGGTGTTACCGGCTTTGTAGGTCCTGGTTCCAAACCCGTGCCCTTGTCCGATGAAGAAGTAAGACAAATGGGTGTTGAGCAGTTTGAGACAGTTGTGGACTATGAAGTGGGTGACAGTGTCCGTGTTATTGACGGTCCGCTGGAAAGCTTCATAGGTACTGTCGAAGAAATAAGTATGGAGAAAAAGAAAGTTCGGGTTATGGTTTCAATGTTTGGCAGAGAAACTCCTGTCGAGCTTGATTTTATACAGATTCAAAAATTATGATTTGTAAGGATTCCTTTGAACAAGCATCTGAGCTCTCGTAAACTTTTTGAGGGATTTCGTGTTTGTTTTGGAATAGATGCCTGAAATAATTCAGGTCTAAAAAACTGGGAGGTGGACTCTAATGGCAAAAAAAGTTGTGGGCTATATCAAATTACAGCTCGATGCAGGTAAAGCAACTCCTGCACCACCGGTTGGACCAGCCTTAGGTCAGCATGGCGTTAACATCATGGGATTCTGTAAGGAATTCAATGAAAGAACCGCAAAGGATGCTGGGTTGGTTATTCCGGTCGTAATTACAGTTTACAGCGACCGTTCATTTTCATTTATTACAAAGACTCCGCCGGCTGCTGTTTTAATCAAAAAGGCATGTAAGATCGAAAAAGGATCCGGAGTGCCCAACAGAGAAAAAGTAGCCAAGATTACCAAAGAAGATGTAAGGAAAATCGCGGAGCTTAAAATGCCTGATCTTAATGCAGGCAGTATCGAAGCTGCTATGAGCATGGTTGCTGGTACAGCAAGAAGCATGGGCGTTGTAGTAGTTGACTAATGCCCAATGTGGGAGGGAACTATCCCGCTATAATTTACCACAAAGGAGTGAAACGAAATGAAGAGAGGCAAGAAGTATCTTGAAAGCCTTAAACTTGTCGACAGGACAAAGTTATACGAACCAACCGAAGCTATGGAATTAGTTCAGAAGGCTGCTCCGGCTAAGTTCGATGAAACAGTTGAGGCTCATATAAAACTTGGTGTTGACTCCCGTCACGCCGACCAACAGGTAAGGGGTGCTGTTGTATTACCCCACGGAACTGGTAAAACTGTTCGCGTTTTAGTTTTCGCCAAGGGTGAAAAAGCTACTGAAGCTGAACAGGCCGGCGCCGATTATGTAGGTGCTGAAGATCTTGTAACAAAGATCCAGAACAACAACTGGTTTGAATTCGACGTTGTTGTTGCAACTCCCGATATGATGGGTCTTGTTGGACGTCTGGGTCGTGTATTGGGTCCTAAGGGCCTCATGCCAAACCCAAAGGCAGGAACAGTTACCAACGAAGTTGCGAAAGCAATTGCTGATATTAAAGCAGGTAAGATTGAATACCGTCTCGATAAGACCAACATTATTCACTGTCCTATCGGAAAGGTTTCATTCGGAACCGAAAAGCTGGTTGACAACTTCCACACTCTTATGGAAGCCATTATCAAGGCTAAGCCTGCGGCTGCAAAAGGTCAGTACCTGAAGAGTGTTACAGTAACATCCACCATGGGCCCTGGCATAAAGATCAATCAGCAAAAAGTTCTTGACTAAGGCAATATTATTGATATAGAATATGCCTTGTACGAATTTAATCTTGGCCATAGACAGCAGGAATCCTTCAGGGATATAACGTAGATCATCCTGCCGAGGTATCTGGGAAAAGGTTTACTGACCCTTTTATAGTCTATGTCCGGATTATAAAAGGGTTTTTTGTTATTACAAGTTAAGTAATCGGCCGGAAGGCAGAGTTCCAATATCGCATTTAAGGAGGTGCAAATTAATGCCCAGTGAAAAAACTCTTTCATTGAAAAAGGCAAAGGTAAGTGAGCTTACTGAAAAACTGAAGGAAGCGAAATCAGTGGTTCTTGCAGATTACCGTGGTCTTACTGTTGAACAGGATACCAAGCTCAGAAAAGAACTGCGCGAAGCTGGTGTTGAGTATAAAGTAATGAAAAACTCAATTATCAATTTTGCTGTTAAAGAAAGCAGCTTAGAGGGTCTTTCACAGTATCTCCAGGGACCTACAGCTATTGCGATCAGCACAACTGATGTGATTGCTCCTTCCAAAATCCTTGTCAAATATGCAAAAGAATTCAACAATCTTGAACTGAAGGCAGGTATGGTTGAAGGCAATATTATTGATGTCAACGGCATCAAGGAACTTGCTTCAACTCCTTCCAGAGAAGAACTGCTTGCAAAACTTATCGGAAGTCTTCAGAGCCCGCTCTATGGACTTGCTATTGCTCTTAATGCTATTGCTGAAAAGCAGGAAAAGGAGCAGCCTCAAGAGGCATAATCAATAACTGGAAAGAAAACCGATTTATTAATATTGAAAACGGAGGAAATTAAGATGAGTGAAAAGATTACAAAGTTTATTGAAGAAATTAAGTCTTTAACCATCCTTGAACTCAAGGATCTTGTAAAAGCTATTGAAGAAGAATTCGGAGTATCTGCAGCTCCTATGGCAGTTGCAGCTGGTCCTGTTGCTGCTGGTGGTGCAGCTCCTGCAGCTGAAGAGCAGACTGAGTTCTCAGTTGTTCTCACCAACGCCGGTGCAGAAAAAATCAAGGTTATCAAAGTTGTTCGTGAAATCACCAACCTCGGACTTAAAGAAGCTAAGGACGCTACCGAAAACGTTCCTACAGTTATCAAGGAAGGTGTTTCCAAAGAAGAAGCCAATGCTATTGCTGAGAAATTCAAGGAAGTTGGCGCTACTGTTGAAATTAAATAATAACCCTGATAATAAGGGAAAAGAGCTGTTAATTAACAGCTCTTTTTATTTTTGCTTTTATAGAATTTAGGACTTCTTTATGTTTAATTATGAACCTATTACTATTATTCTTTAAGGCCTCAAAATTTTTTACTTTATGAAGCTATTCACTATTTGCTTAAATATTCGCTTCGCAATTTCTTAGACACTCTACACTATTTTAACTTTAAAAGACCCTTAATATTTTCTTCGTTGAGTAATTCGCTGGAAATCCCGAACTGGTGCAGAATCGCAGCATGGTATACAATCATTTTAAAATACTGCCTTTTTTCGCTTTCAAGCATCTGGTCCAATTTCTCCAGAATCTCTTTGCCGTCCGTATCATTGTTTGTTATATAATATCTGGCTCCATGAAGGGGCAGGATTTTCTCAAATAAGCCATCCTTCCATATTTGGTCCGAAACATAGACAAAGATTGTTGTCTGAGTGGCGGTTTTATTTGTTCCGAAAAACTGCGAGAAAAATGACCTGGACTGAACTGTATTTTGTCTGATTTTATAATCAAGCCCCATTTCTCGAACCTGTTTTACAAAATCTTCAACATATTGCTGAGGATTAATCTTCGGGCTTAGAATCAAAGAACTGCTTACCTCAAGAACAAAGCTTTCATCATCCTTGAGCATTGAAAGAATTTCATATCCCGCTTTTATATCATCTTTGGCTTTGTAGCTTAATGAATACTGAGGTGCTTCCGGATTAACATTATTGCCTGTCTTTTGAAATTTAATCTGAAATTTCTCCATATTTTGAACTCCAATGTTAAATTTTTTATCCACTAATTTTATATTATATTAATCTTTCCTGTTTGTGTTCATTAAAAATGTACTTTAGATTAAATTATATCAATAAAGCTCTGTTACGGGCAAGGAAATCTGCTTATCTACCGGTTTTAGTCCTATTGCCGTATTTGAAGAAAACTGATTTATGGGTATAATATTGTTATGAAAACAATGGAAGAGAGGTAGAAATATGAAAGTATATGTTATGCTGGCAGATGGATTTGAGGAAATTGAAGCCCTTTCGGTTGTGGATGTATTAAGAAGGGGTAATGTGGATACCGTCTCGGTTGCGGTTAAAGAAGACAAGGTGGTTTTGGGTGCCCATAATATTCCCGTTGTTGCTGATGACAAACTCAGCCAGGTTAAGGTAGAAAAAGATGATATGATAGTTATTCCCGGTGGCGGCAAAGGGGTTGAGAACCTGGGAGCATCAGAGGAACTTTTAAGCCTTCTTAAAGAACATCAGTCAAATAACGGCTGGCTTGCTGCAATTTGCGCAGGACCTATGATTCCCGGAAAACTTGGTTTCCTTAAAGGAATTAAAGCAACCTGCTATCCCGGATGTGAAGGAAATCTCACAGAGGCCATTTTATTTGAGGGCAACGCAGTGGTGGACAAAAACTTCATTACCGGAAGAGGCCCCGGAGTATCTCTTGATTTTGCTTTTGCAATTCTGGAGACAATCAAAGGTAAAGAGATAACCGCTCATGTCAAGAAAGGCATGTTGGTTGAATAAATATTCACTTACGGGAAGTTTTTCATGTAAACTTGTCCAATGTGAAACCTTCAATTTCCCTCAATATTGGTGTCTTTCCCCCTTGTTACATGCAATTCTTTAATATAGAATAAAGCTGTCTATATTTGTAAAAAGGGAGGAGCACGCCAATGCTGAGGGAAATTGCCGATAAAAATGCAAAAAGATTGAAAGAAAACGCATATCCCGGCCGTGGTATAGTAATTGGGAAAACACCTGATGGCTCAAAACTTGTACAGATTTACTGGATAATGGGAAGAAGTGCCAACAGCAGAAACAGAATTTTTGTTAGAGAAAATGATTTTGTAAGGACCAAGGCATTTGATGAGTCTAAGATTACAGATCCTTCCCTCATCATCTATTACCCTCTCAAAGTATTCGATAAATATCACATCATTTCAAATGGCGACCAGACCGATACAGTGTTTGACACACTGAAAGCGGGGGGCACATTCGAGGAAGCTCTCATGACCCGGGAATTTGAACCCGATGCACCTAATTTCACTCCCAGAATCACTGGTATTATTGAACTCAACGGGAAAAATGATTACTCCCTTTCAATTATAAAAACCCAGAACAACAATCCTGAAATTTGTATCCGCAATTTTTACCACTATGAAAAATCCATTCCCGGCTTAGGCCATTGTATCCATACTTATGCAATGGACGGAGAGGTTTTGCCTTCCTTTGAGGGAGAACCTTATCTTATGCCCATTTACGACAGTATTGATGAAAATGTTGAAAAGTATTGGAACATGCTTAACCAGGAAAATATAATTTCACTATTGGTTAAAACTATTGAGATCTCCACCGGAGATGTTGAGATAAAAATCAAAAACAGACACACCAGCTAATTATTCAGGAGGGTTTAAAATGAGTGAACTTGTGATAAAGTACGGGTGCAATCCACATCAGAAACCATCAAAAGTATACATGAAAAACGGCGGAAAGCTGCCATTTGAAATACTGAACGGAAATCCCAGCTATATAAATTTCATGGATGCCTTAAATGCATGGCAGCTGGTAAAGGAACTTAAACAAGCAACCGGGCTTCCTGGTGCTGCCTCATTTAAACATGTCAGCCCGGCAGGCGCCGCTGTAGGCGTTCCTTTAAGCGATACCTTGAGAAAAGCATACCATATAGACGAGGATCTTGAACTTACTCCGACAGCCTGTGCCTATGCACGCGCAAGAGGCGCCGACAGGGTATCCTCCTTCGGAGATTTTGCTGCAATAAGTGACACAGTAGACGTTTCAACAGCGAAACTTCTTGCATCTGAAGTATCGGACGGCATTATTGCTCCTGATTATGATCCGCATGCTCTGGAAATGCTTAAAGCCAAGAAAAGAGGAAATTATGTAATTATCAGGATTGACCCTGATTACACCCCTGAAGAACTTGAAACAAGGGAAATCTTCGGAATTACCCTGGAGCAGTTAAGAAATAATGCCGTTATCAACAAGGAGATGTTTAACAATTTAGTTACAGAAAACAAGGATTTACCTCCTGAAGCTATTAGAGATCTTTTGATTGCGACTATAACCCTGAAATACACCCAGTCTAATTCAATTTGCTTTGCCTATGACGGTCAGGTAATAGGATGTGGCGCAGGACAGCAGTCGCGCATACACTGTACAAGACTTGCAGGGGATAAGGCCGATATATGGATGCTGAGACAGCACCCGAAAGTATTGTCAATGAAATTCAAAGAAGGTCTTAAAAAACCCTCCATTGACAACGCAATTGACCTTTACCTGAGAGACAATATTACAGAGGTTGAATTAAAAGAATGGGAAACCTTGTTTGAAGAAGTTCCTGAAAAATTGACCCTCAAAGAAAAAGAAGATTGGTTAAGCAATTTCAAAGGAATAGCATATTCATCTGATGCGTTTATTCCTTTCAAGGACAATATAGACCGGGCGGCAAAGAGCAATGTCAAATATGTTGCACAGCCCGGAGGGTCTGTCAGGGATGAGGATGTTATTGAAGCTTGCAACAAGTATGGCATGGTTATGTGCTTTACAGGCATCCGGCTGTTCCACCATTGATTCATGAACTCTGAATTAATGGGATTCCCTGCAGCATTTTCATCAACATGACAGAAAGGCCCAAAGGAAAAATGCTTGAGAATATTATATGGATACTGGTATTTATCGGTCTGACGGCTTTGATTGGGGTTCATTTTGTAAAAAAGAACCCCAAAATGCTTTGGTTCGTTATATCAGCTGAAATAGCCCTTATTTGCCGTATCGTTCTTATTTATGCAATTTACAGTAACGGAACTGAAACGTCAGGAACCGATGGGCTGATTTATCATCTGGTTGCGAAGGACATTGCCATTCAGATAAAATCAGGCGTCCCAATCTGGGATCTGGATTATAAATTTACTTGGTATACTGTGCTTATTGGCATTCAGTATGCCATTTTTGGCGTTAACCGTTATGCGGCATCCTTTTTTAACGCTTTTTTTTCAGTTCTCACAGGATTTTTCCTTACCGATATAGCCTTAAACCTGAAATTCAGTTATAAAAAATCGGCATTCATCGGGCTGGCATTTCTTTTTATGCCCAGCATGATGGTTTGGACGACAGATACAAGAAAAGAATCTCTTACATTCCTTGTATCGGTTGTAATATGGCATTTGACGCTTTTACTTTTGAAAGACAGGGAAATGCCCCGTCACAAACAGATAATCAATATTGTGATTATTTGTCTGCTTTTATGGATCAGCACCTTGCTGCGCCTTTACATGCTTGTAACTCTAAGCGGAGGTTTGCTGGTTTGCCTTCTTTTCCACTACCTTAAAACAAAACGGAAATTTTCTCTGATTTTTGGCGCCATTGTCCTGGTATTTTCCATTATTATAGGTATTACCACGGTAATCTCAAACATGCAGAATTATCATGCTCTCCCCAAGGCGGAAATAGAGGACGCTGAAGGTATAGAGGACGAAGTGGATTCAATAATAACGATAATTTTATCCAAAGACATCCCAAGGGCAATAAACGGTTTTTTGACAAGACCTCACCTGGAAGAAGCTGCAAATATTACCGATATCTCCGGGAATTTTGCTCTTGTTGCTCTTGTCCAGACAGAAATGATACTATGGTACCTTTTAATGATTATTGCGGTTTTCGGGATACTTGACGCGCTTTTGAAGTGGGACCCGTACCTTTTGGGGATTTTGGCCTTCATAGTTTCCTATGGACTTATAAACTCACTTTTAAGTGAGGAAGTTGCCGACACCTATTACAGGTACAGGGCGGCTATTGTGGCTCCTGTCCTGCTTTTTGCCGACTGGAGACCGCTGTTCAACCATGTTAAAAGTGTTTTGTCAAGAAGGACACTATATTGAGGGAAAGGATGGATTCTTGTGGCCGTAAAGAACAAGTTGTTCTTTTTAATACTGTTCTTAATACTGCTGGCAGTGTCAGGAGTTTCATCCTTTGCACTGGAGACTGAAGCGAGTATTTCGAATTATGATGTAACTGTAAGGATAAATACCGACGGAAGCCTGGATATAACGGAAAATATCAGGTATTCGTCTCTAAGCGGGTATAACAATGTAATGGTCCTTATAGACAAGAAAGAATGGGAAGAGATTGAGATAAAAAATGTCTATATGCTTGATACCAAGGGGTATATAAAATGTACCGAACTTTCTGAGGGGCAATGGGATGTAAATGCATTTATGGGAACATACAGTCTCATTGACGAGACCGATGCCATTAGGCTTAAAGTTTACGGAAGGTTCAGCAGCCAAAAAGGTACAATTGTCGTGCAGTACACAGTCAAAAACGCAATATTGCGTTACAATGACGTGGCCGAATATTCCAGAACCCACATATTCAAAAACCAGAATAATTATATTTCGGATATAGATATTTTAGTGTACCTCCCTATGGAATCAGAGGCAGGATCCATCAAGCCTTTTTTGCACGGTGTTTTGCTCGGGAATAAAAACATTCAGGAAAACCGGGTTGTTGTTTTCAGGGCCGACAATATAGTGCCCAAAGAGTATGTGGATATAAGAATAGCTTTTCCTGAACAGCTTGTGTTCAATGCTCCGTTTACTTCGCTGCAGAACAGAATGTCTGATATTTTGGAGGAAGAAGAGGAGTACAACTTAAGCGACAAGCAGGATTTGGTGAGAGCCAGGGAAAATGCGGCAAAAGAAGCGGGAAGGAGAGCATTGCTCGAAAAAATTGTCTTAAGGACAAAAATAATATCTTCAATAGCGTCAATTCTTGCAACCACCCTTGGTTTATATATTTTTCTGAGATTTATGGCAAAGATCAGGCAGTTTAAAAAATTGCCTTTGCCGGAAGACTTATCTCAGATAGAATTACTTACTCCTGCTGAGGCCCGTTTTGTAATTTCAGGCGGAAGAACAGGAGGAAGGTCCATACTTGCAAGTATCCTGCACCTTGTGGCAGCAGGATTTCTTGGTATAAAAAATGGCGATTCTCTTGAAAGCACCGATGTGCTGACTTTCTGCACGGGCAGCAATGACAATACCAATACGGCTTTGTCCCTGCCCGAAAAGTATGTTCTTGACTGGATTTATGAAATAGTTAAGATTCATGGAGAATGTAATCCGAAGCTACTCAGGGAACAAGTCAGCAAAACCGACAGCTCGAAAAAACTTAAGCTTTTTCTTGATGAGTATGAGCGTTTGGTACTAAGGGAATATTCGCACAAAAATTTATTGGAAAACACGCTGCTTTACTGGCGCAACATAAGCCTCACAGTGGGAATGCTGTTGTTCCTGTCAGGCTGCATAGTTCCGGTAGCTTTTTCAATATGGGCCGGATACGCAATGATACCGGTGGGGCTGATACTGGTTGTATATTCTTTAAGGATACACAAATTCACAGAATTTTCGTCCACCCAATACAGGCTGTGGAAAGAAATAAAAAATCAGCTTTTGAGAAGCAGTATAGACTTAAGTAAATTACCACAGGGTTTAAATGATGCTGCAAACCTGCTTTCTTACAGCATAGCTCTAAGAGCGGAGAAGAACCCTGAACTGATTAAGACTATACTTAACATAAATGATCAGAAGCTTCCCCTGAATGATATGAGTGTGAAGGAGTTTTCAGAAATATTAAATCAAACACTTCAGATTTTTGACAAGGCATTTTCTTCTGTACGGGATGTAAATTAGACTTATTTTACATCCTTATTAGTTTTGTGCTATAGTTTTTTCGGATAGTCAATATTTTGAGCAAAAGATTTTTCGGATAGCCCATAAACAGATTATTTATATTAAATACTGAGCTTATATCCATAAGGTTATAAAAGTTATATAAGCTCTTTGGGGGTTTTCAGACCTTATTCATGAAAACTCTGTATACATAAGTTACGTTAAAGACTACTGCCGGGAAAGGATTAATAAAATGGCTGAAATAGTACTTAATGACGTTCATAAATATTACGGGACTCACCATGTATTAAGAGGTGTTTCCTTTGAGATATTCGAAAATTCGGTTGTTGGCCTGACCGGCAAAAACGGTGCGGGCAAAACAACCCTTTTCAAAATAATATCCGGCCAGGAACCTTATGACAAGGGCGACCTTATAATTGCCAGAGGCAGGCGCGTCGGAGTTCTTGACCAAATCCCCCAGTATCCCCCTGAGACCACCGTGTATCAAGTACTTGAATCCGCGTTTGATGAGCTTTTTAAGATGAAAGAAAAATTAAATAATCTGGAAGCGGAAATGGCCAGAACCAATGACCCGATAATTATCAAAAAATACGGGGATTTACTTACCGAGTTTGAGAACAGGGGAGGCTTTCAGATACAGACATCAATAAATAAGGTATGCAACGGCCTTAATATTGATGAGGACATGCTCAAACGCAAGTTTTCAAAGTTAAGCGGAGGGGAGAAAACCAGAGTTAATCTTGGAAGAATAATTCTCATGGATTCCCACATTCTTTTGCTTGATGAGCCTACAAACCACCTGGACATAAACTCTGTCGAATGGCTCGAAGAGTATTTGCAGACCTTTGACGGAACGGTGGTTGTCGTATCCCATGACAGATACTTCCTTGACAGGGTGGCAGACAGAATAGTTGAGATCGAGGATGGTATTGCGACAGTTTATGAGGGGAATTACAGTAAATACGCAATGCTTAAGGAACAGAGGAGAATCGAGCAGCTTCGTCAATACGAGCAGGAACAGAGAAAGATAAAGCAGCTTGAGCAGGCTGTAAAGAGGATGCATGACTGGGCCAACAGATCAGACAACCCAAAATTACATAAAAGGGCTTTTAGTATGGAGAAGCGCCTTGAAAGGATGCAAAAGACCGCAGTTCCTAAGCCCAAAAAGGAAAGGAAACTCTTTCAGGCTTTTAAGTCCAACAACTTTTCTGGTGCAGAAGCTGTTTCTTTGAAAGGTGTGACTAAATCCTTCAATGACAAGGTAGTCCTGGACCAGGTAAACCTTTTGATAAGAAAGGATGACCGGGTTGCTTTGCTGGGCGATAACGGGACTGGCAAAACCACCCTTCTAAGAATCATCAACGGAGAGATAGTGCCTGATTCAGGAGTAATAACAATCGGACCCAGCGTTAAAGTTGCGTACCTTCCGCAGATTGTCACTTTCGAAAATCCGGAACAGACTATGCTCGAAATTGTTCAGCGTTCTTTGGAAATAAGTGAAGAAAGGGCAAGGAATTTGCTTGCCGCGTTTTTATTTACCGGGGAAGATGTATTTAAGAGAGCCGAAAGTCTGTCGGGAGGAGAAAAAAGCAGGCTAAAACTTTGCATTTTAATGCAGCATGATGTGAATATGCTAATTTTGGACGAGCCCACCAACCATCTTGATATTGCTTCAAGGGAATGGATGGAAGAGGTCCTTGAAGGCTTTGACGGTACAATCCTCTTTGTTTCTCATGACCGCTACTTTATAAGAAAATTCGCTAAGACTGTCTGTGAGCTTGAAGAAGGTAAGCTCTATTATTTCGACGGAGGTTATGAGGAATACCGGCAGTGGAAACAGTATCATAACCAGCAAAAACAACTCGAAGCCCAGAAAAGGAGCAAGGAAGAAAAACAGAAGACCGACAGCCGGATTAAAAAACCAAGTCCAAAAACACTGGAGAAAAAACTTGCAAAACTTGAAAGTGAAATAGCCGGTGTTGAAGAAAGGCTTGAACAGATAGAAAAGGACATGGAAATTCATTCAACCGATTATGAGGAGCTAAACAGGCTCCTATCCGAAAAACAGGAGTTTGAATCTAAGCACGAAAAGCTTCTGGAAGAGTGGGTTGAGGTCGAGAGCAGCCTCAAAGAATTCAATTGATTGAATTTTGTTTAAGGAGAAATATTGGTCATTCCGCCCTTTTTAACCAGGTTTCCTTTGAATTAAAAACCCCGTCCCGATTGCCATTTATTTGGATAAAAACTTTATAAACTGCGAATAATGTTAAGACGAAAGTTTCTATTTGGGATGGGGTGGTGAAGCCTGATGTTAAAAGGCTTAAAAAAGCTTTTTGTTTACGAAGACCCTTCGCAGTCACAAAAACATTTCAGATTCCCGGAAGAGCCAAGTGAATCGCTAAGATGGGATAATCTGATGAACAAAAAAGAAAATTCATACGACCAAAACAATCATGACAATAACATAAACCAGACCCAGAACCAGAGCCAGAATCAGAGCCAGAACCAGACTCAGATCAAGAACCAGAATAGTTCAGGATTTCAGAATAACAGAGCAAATAATTCTGATGCAGGCATGGATGATGCTGCACAAGCAGATGTCTTCAAAAACCTTATCCGAATCATGAAAACCGGTCAATCAGATTCGAACAGCCAGGATTCCGGTAATTCAAAGAAGAAGGACCTGATCAAAGCTCAGGACACGGAAGACAATAGTCAGGACTCCCAAAAGGCTGCAAACAGGGATACTGACGTTTCGGGTTCTCAAAATAGTGACAGTTCTGAAAACAAGAAATCAGAAGAAAGTACCAATAATGATCTGGAATCGACTAAAAGCAATAAGGAGGAAAGTTCACAATTATCAGAGCCCTTAGATTCAAATTATTCGGGACCGCAGGAAGATATAAAGTCCGGGGAAGGGGCGACGCCGGAGAACAAGAATAGTGAAGATGAAACTGCCCCGGCATCCGACTTTATAAAGCCGTGCTTTATTAAACCAAAGAGTATTGAAGAGCTTGTCAGGAACAAAGACAGTAAAGAAAGCAGGAAAAAAACAGAAAAGGACAATAACCTGAATAAAAGCGGAAAGGATAATCAGGAAGACGAAACCAAGGACGAAAAAGGAGATAAAAAAAGAGCCCCGGATCTTAAGAAAGTCAGTACTTCCCTTGATGAGAATATAAAATATCTTGAAAACCTGTACAATCTTCCTTCAAACAAAGACCTGATAATTAGAAAGTTCAACATAGCCAAAAGAATTCCGGCGTGCATTGTATATATTGACGGTATGATAGACCATTTGATAGTCGTTCAGTTTGCTTTGCCGCAACTTATGGACGAGCACGCTTTCAGACATTATGATTTCAAATGCGAATGTCCTCTGGATTATATAGAAAAAAACGTCCTTACAATACATCAGATTGTCAGAATGAAGTCGTATGATGAAATCAATCCCCAGTTAGTAAGTGGCCTGACGGCTCTTTTTGTTGACGGCTGTGACGAGTGTCTGGTTATGGAGAGCCGTGGCTTTGAAAGAAGGGGAATCAGCCCTCCAATGGTCGAACAGGTAATAAACGGGCCTCAGGAGGGTTTTACCGAGACACTTCGCACCAACATAACCCAGATAAGAAGAATAGTAAAAAGTGAAAATCTGGTAACAGAATTTGAATTCATAAGTAAAAAGAATAATTTCCAATGTGCCATTATGTACATGGAGGGCATTGCAAACCGGAAAGTTGTGGACGAGGTCAAAAGAAGAGTAAAAAGTCTTGATGTGGACTATATTTCAGGAAGCGGCATGCTGGAGCAGCTTATAGAAGACAAGCCATTTATGATTTTTCCGCAGATTGTATCCACTGAAAGGCCTGACAGGGCAGCCTCCTTTTTAATGGACGGAAAAGTTGTAATTATCTGCGAAGGCACTCCCTTTGCCCTTGCCATGCCCATTGTGTTTTTCGATCTGTTTCATACTTCGGAAGAATCAAATCTGAGATGGCAATATGGTTCATTTTTAAGGGTAGTAAGGCTTATTGGGCTATTGCTGGCCGCATTCCTGCCGGGAATGTATACGGCTCTTATCTTATTCCATCAGGAAATGATACCAACCTCTTTGCTTTCAACCATTGTAGCATCCCGGGTAAATGTGCCTTTTCCAACAATAGTCGAAATTTTGCTCATGGAATTTTCATTCGAGCTGATAAGGGAAGGCGGAATCCGAGTTCCGGGCGTTACCGGAAATACTCTGGGCATCATTGGAGCCTTGATTTTAGGACAGGCAGCAGTTGAAGCCGGTTTAGTGAGCCCGATTCTGATAATTATTGTCGCAGTTTCCGGTCTGGGCAGTTTTTCAATCCCAAATTATTCCTTGTCCATGGGTATCCGAATAGTACGTGTTTCATTTATTATATTTGCTCAAATCGCAGGTTTTTATGGAATTTCTGTTGCATTTACAATCTTGTTCACTTTTGTCCTTAATTTAAAATCATTTGGGGTACCTTTCTTTGCTCCAATTGCGCCCACCATCAGGAGCAATATGGATAAAATCATACGAGCACCTGTTTTTGATCAGGTGAGAAGGCCTGATTATCTGAATACCCAGGATGAAATAAGAATGGGCACAGAACCAAGGGGATGGGCGGCAGAAACCAAAGGAGGTGGCTCCGGGAATGATCAGGGAAGGTAATTTTGGATATCATGAGGCTATAAGCATGATAATTATTACAATCACAATAAAGGCATTTTTTTCGAGCCCCTCCGCAGCAATCAAAGTTGTGGGAACTGCCTCCTGGTACATGACTTTGATTTCTGCAACTACTGCGGCAGGCTTCTTTATGTTTCAGTATATTCTTCTAAAAAGATTTCCCAATATGAATATTATGGAGATCGCAGACAGGGTTCTTGGCAAGATTGGAGGCTCAATACTGTCCTTTTTGAGTTTTACATTCTTCATTGTAACAGCCAGCATTGATATGAGAGAGTTTGTGGAAGTAATGAAGATATTTGTTTTGCCAGAGAGTCCAATAAGTTTTATAATGGTAATTTTTGCGCTGAGTGTTGTGTTCTTGTGTTTTATGGGATTGGAGAATATAGCACGTTTTTCCAAATTTATCATCTATATTCTGGCCGCGGGATTTTTTGGAGTTGTACTGATGTCAGTTCCCAATTTTAAAACTTACCGGATCTTCCCAATACTCGGCTATGGGTTAAATAAAACTATTGTAACTGGCATGGTTCGCAGTTCTTTTTACGGGGCTGCAACTGTTATAGGTGTGTTTGCTCCTTCTTTGCAAGGGACTAAGGAAATTAAGAAAATCGGCTTTACAAGCATATTTATATCCGGAATTATTACTTCACTTTCACTATTGGCTTTTAGCCTCACTTTTCCTTATGCAACTTCACAGGAGCTTGTATCTCCCATGTACGCCATGGCCAGCATGGTTAACCTGGGCACCTTTTTCCAACGCATCGAACCAATATTCCTGTTTTTATGGAATTTCGGAACATTTGTTGAAATAACCGTACTTTTATATGCAGCAATCATGATTTATTGCCACATATTCCACATATCGGACAAAAGGCCGGTAGTACTTCCCATGGTAATTACGTTATATGGAATAAACCTTATCCCCGAGAGCCTTGCCAAGGTTGCAACTATATGGGTTCATGCCCTCAGAATGTGGGGATGGATACCATATTTCATGCCTTCAGTCATTCTCTTAATAGCAGCTTTAATAAGAGGGAAAAAAGGGGATGCGAACAATGCGTAAGAAAATGACGGCAGTTTTGATCCTGATATTAATACCACTTTTGTTTTCAGGCTGTTATGATTCAGTGGAAATCAATGATTATGCCTATGTAACATTAATGGGGATAGATAAGGGTGTTTCTGATAAACTCAGATTGACCTTCCAGGTTCCACAATTTACCGAGGTTTCCGGAGGGGCAGGAGGGGGAGGATTTGATGCAAAGGGAGAGGAGAAGGAAGATAAAGAAAATTTCAGTATTGATACTCCTTCTCTGTTGTCCGGAATTGCGGCTGTCAATGCAAATATACCCAAATTACTGAACTTTTTGCATCTAAAAGCAATAGTAGTATCTGAAGAATTGGCTCAAAGCGGATATATGGCAGAATTCCTGGTACCGTTGACCCGTTACCGTCAAATACGAAGAAGTACAAATATTATTATATGCAAGGGTTCAGCCCAGGAGTTTGTCAAAGCCGCAAAACCCTATTTGGGGGCAATTGTTACCGAAACGCTGGAGGAATTAATTGAAAGATACAAGTATACAGGTTTTTACCCGGAATTGAATCTCGGGTTATTGGCAGATCAAATGAAGTCATCCTACACGCAGGCCCTCGGTATTTATGGTGCCTTAAACACCGGAGAGAATTTTAAAGATGAAGGACCTGAATATGGGGGAGGGTATAAGATTCCAGGTGATTATTTTGCTGGTGATACACCCCGTAATGGCGGCCAGGAGATAGAACTTTTGGGTACTGCCGTATTTGACGGCGGAAAGATGGTAGGAAAACTCACAGGTTTTGAATCACAAATGGTGAGCCTGATTTGGGGACATCTCAAAAGAACTGTTTTCACCATACCTGATCCCAAGTCCCCGGAACATATTATTCCAATTGAAATAAAAGAATTTGAATCTCCTAAAGTCAAGGTAGATACAAAAAGCGAAAAACCTCATATTGAAGTAAAGCTATCGGTGGAAGGAGATATGACTGCCATACAAAGCGGTGAGAATTACGAGCATGATGACGACATTATTGAAGAAGCCTTTGAACAATATCTGAAAGAGAATATACAGAAAACATTTATTAAAGGGCAGGCGCTGAAAGTAGATACATTCCGCTTCGGTGAAAGGGCAGTTCGGAATTTTTTGACTATACCTGAATGGGAAGAGTATAACTGGCTTGAAAAGGTCAATGAAGCTACCCTGAATGTTGAAGTGGATTTTACTATCAGAAGGACAGGAAGACAGCATGAAAGCCGGCCCATCAGATCGTCGGAGGGCGTAGAATGATTTATTTGGCGGGATTTTTGTTCATTATATTATCATCAATATATACCATGAGTTATGCGAAATTTTCATGGACCAATAATAACAAACTTGCTGCAATAGGTGCGGTGTTGATTATTTTTATCTCTTTTGGGGTGGTACTCATGGTATATCTTCGGACATAGTTTTTCTGCGAAACAGAAATGGTTTGAGGCAAAACTAATATAAATGCCGGAGTCGGTTATTACTTAGCTCCGGCATTTGCATTTCAGATATTATAGTAAGAAAATATCAGTCTTCTTCAATATGAATTACGCTTACAGGGCATCCATCAGCGGCCTCTTGAGCAGTTTCTATTGCATCCTCGGGAATTTCGTCAACATATACTTCCGCATATCCGTCGTCAGCCATTCTGAAGACTTCCGGACATGTGTCGGCACAAAGGCCGCAAGCAATACATCCGTCTCTGTCAATCCATGCTCTCATAATGATTACTCCTTTTTAATATATTGTTGCAAAATAAGTTTACCCACTATCTTATGAATTAAATCAAGATTTTATTAGACATCTACTTGCCTTCATTTGCAGGATAAGTGACAATTGAAATATCATCTTCGGTAATAGGTTTATCCTTTGGGTTAAACTTACTGTTTAAAAGATCAAGGAGTTCATTCTTGTATGGAAGCCAATAGGAAAGTCCGTCTATCATAGCATCCACTCCCGGCAGAAGATGTGTCTCAATATCACCAAGATTCATATCCTTGGCTTTGTTGGCAAGCCAGATCATATTTCCCAGTTCAATATCGGTTTCCATATTTTTAGTGATGATGGACGCTATTTCAGGTATCTTCAGAATATTTTCAGGTTTCAAAGCCTGCTCCGCGATACTTTTTAAAAGTTTCTGCTGCACTTCAATCCTGCCGATATCACCGTTGAAATATCCGCTTCTGTAACGTGCAATTTTGACGACATCGGCTCCGCTAAGATGCTGATATCCTTCATTAAAGTGAATATGCAGGTTCTGGGTGGGATCGTCATAATGCATATTCCTTGGAACGTAAAAATCTATGCCTCCAATTGCGTCAATAACCTCTTCAACACCCTTGATATCGAAAATTACGTACCTGTTGACGTAAAAGCCTGTGAGACTTGCGACATCCTCCTCAAACTTTTCAATTCCGCCTGAATGATAGGATGCATTTATCTTCTTGACCTTCCTGTTGGTATTTACCATGGTATCGCGGGGTATGTTAAGGATGTCAATTTTCTTTTTACCTGTATCAAATTTTACAAGCATTATAATATCGGTATTATAAGCAGCCACATCTTTGCCTGCAACAATGAAGGTGTAGACCTGGTCAGAATCTTCAGAATCATTCTGCAAATCATAGCCATCGCCTTCAATATCAGTATCTTCCTGGGCAGATATATTGAGGGTCGCATTACCCTCGGGCGGCCTTATGCTGAATATGAATGAAATGGTGAAAACCATTGCGGTCACCATAAGTATCATGCAGAATAGCCTTATCATATTTCTGATAAATTTTTTTTGATGTCTGAGATTCATAAAAATACCTTCGTTTTCCTTTAAATCACATAAAATTTTATAACAAAAAAATTAATGCTGCAATACAAGATGACATAAGTTTTCAAAAGGTTTTCCGCATCATAAAAATGTATTATTAACCCTTATAAAATAAGCGATAGTTATTATGCTTAATTTCCCGGATAGACTATTTTGTTCCATAAAACTAATAAAACTTATATTTTTTAACATTTTCATATTATATTTAATCATGTATAATTGTCAATTAGAAAAGATAATGGGGATTTGGGGGAACTGATGAAAGAAATATACATAATGCTGACACAGATGGGAACGCTTGTGTCCAGGGCTATAAAACTTTATACTAAAGCAAAGTATAATCATGCTTCAATTGGTATCGATCCCAGCATGAGGGTTTTTTATAGTTTCGCACGAAGAATCAGGTATTTTCCGCTTATAGGCGGATTTATTACTGAGATAGTGGACGAGGGGCTTTTTCTGAAGTATTGCGAATGCGAGTGCATTGTATATTCCATTCAGGTAAATGATGATGTTTACCGCAGGTTTTTACGAATACTTAACCGTTACAGAAAGAATCCCATGAGATATAAATATAATCTTTTAGGCTTTTTTGGAGTAATCTTTAATATTCCATACAGCTGCGAAACCAGAAACACCTGCGCTGAATTTGTTGCAAGAATGCTGCATGAGTCGGGAATATTTTCTTTTGACAAGAGCTTATCTCTTGTAAGGCCTCATGAGTTGCAACAAATTCCCAAATTGCGGGTAGTATATGAAGGTAAAATTAAGAATTTGCAAAGACCGATCGCAAAAATCAGTTAAGCATATATTTGTTAATTGAAGAAGCTTTGGGAAATTCCAAAGCTTTTTTATTGTTGACGGTGTAACCGTTTGTCACCAAAATAGACTAATAATGTTGCTCTAAAGTTACATCAAATGTTATAATAATACTTGTAAAAACATTTTCCGGAGGAATTCATGGGCAATCTTGGTCAATACATTTCCACTTTAAGAACAAAAAATAATTTGTCTGTTCGCCAGTTGGCAGCTCTTGCCCATATCAGCCATACTGAAATCTGCCGCCTTGAACACGGTGAAAGAAAAAACCCTTCTATTTTTGTCCTTAAAGCCATTGCTGAAGCATTGGGAGAGAATCTTGACAATATACTAAAAGCAGCCGGGTATCTTGATGCGGATATTTCCGGGCATGCTGTTTCACATTTGTGTGTAAATGTCGATGGCTTAACAGAGAAAGAGATCGAGGAAGTCTTGGATTTTATTGAGTTCCTCAAAGATAAGAGGAGGAGATTATCCGGGATAAATGTAATAGATAGCAGCATCAATACTTAGACTTATTGAAGAGGAGTGAATCGTTTGCTGAGCGAGAAGTTTAAAGAAGCCCTATCGGCCGTACTGCCCATTACATTGATTGTAATAATTCTAAATTTTACCATAACTCCACTTGAACCTCATCAATTTATTAAATTCTTAATTGGCGCAGTTTTCATAGTAATCGGCCTTACGGTATTTTTATTTGGGGTGGATATAGGAATTACACCAATCGGTTCACTTATAGGCAAGTCCCTTGCAAAGAGTAATAGTTTTTGGATAGTGGCAATCGCATCCCTGATATTTGGCTTTATTATTTCAGTTGCGGAACCCGACCTCCATATTCTTGCCGGACAGGTAGAGGCAGTGTCTTCAGGTGTAATTACGAAGTTCAGCTTAGTGGTAATTGTATCAGTTGGCGTTGGTGTCATGATAGCTGCAGGTCTATTAAGAATCCTGTTTAATATACCCCTTTATAAATTTTTGACTGTTACATATTTTTTGATTCTTGGGTTTGGCATATTTACATCACCTGAATTTCTCGCAATTGCTTTTGATGCATCAGGTGCAACCACCGGTGCTTTAACCGTTCCTTTTATGCTGGCTCTTTCCCTGGGTGTTTCATCCATGAAAAAGACAGATTCGGAAGATGACAGTTTTGGTCTTGTCGGAATAGCATCTGCAGGAGCAATTATTTCAGTAATGATAATGAGTATTATCAGGAGGGCCGGAAATATTACAGGAAGCCTTGATACTGAGTCATCCACTTCAACCTCCGTTCTTGCCCCCTTTCTGCGTGAAGTACCCAAAGTTGCCTTTGAGATACTGATTGCCCTTCTTCCTGTAATAGCAACCTTTTTCATATTCCAATTTGTCTCATTCAAACTGTCCAGGAAAGGAGTAAGGAAGATATGCATTGGTCTTCTGTATACTTTACTGGGGCTTACCATATTCCTGTCAGGTGTTAATGCAGGGTTCATGGATGTTGGTGCTATCATAGGATATAGTGTTGCTTCTTTAGGAAAGCCGTGGCTGGTAGTATTGGTGGGCTTTGTTTTAGGTCTTGTTGTCATACTGGCTGAACCGGCTGTGCATGTATTGACAAATCAAATAGAAGATGTTACAAGTGGGTATATAAAAAGAAAAGTGGTATTGTTTTCATTGTCCATAGGCGTAGGGATTGCAGTAGCTTTGTCAATTGTAAGGATTATTGTGCCGGGGTTCAAATTGTGGCACTGTCTTTTGCCAGGCTACATTGCTGCGGTAATTATGATGCAGTTTGTCCCGAAACTGTTTGTAGGTATAGCCTTTGACTCGGGAGGAGTTGCCTCCGGTCCTATGACTGCTACTTTTATTCTGGCATTCTCACATGGTGCAGCAGAATTCATTCCTCATGCAGATGTAATGGTTGACGGTTTCGGGGTTATTGCACTTGTAGCTTTAACTCCATTAATTGCGCTTCAGGTACTGGGATTTATTTTTAAGAGTAAATCGCGCAAGGAGGTTTAATCCCATGATATTTAGTGATGGCATAAAACAGATAGAGACATTTTTTATAATTGTCAACTATGGATTGGGCAGCAAAGTTATCAAACTGGCAAGGAAACTTGGTATCTCCGGCGGAACATGCTTATTGGGCAAGGGAACCTCAGAAAATCATCTTCTTGAACTTTTAGGGATTTCGGATATCAGGAAGGAAATAGTTCTGCTTGTAGGTGAAAAACAAATAGCCTATAATGCTCTTGAGGAACTGGATAAAAAATTTGATTTTCATAAACCAAATCACGGTATTGCATTCAGTATTTCAGTGTCCGATCTTATTGGATGTCATAATTTTAATGAATATAAGGAATGCAAAGATGAAGGTGGAGAGAGTATGTATAAAGCAATATTTGTCATAGTGGACAGAGGAAAGGCAGAAGCCGTTATGGATGCGGCAAAGAGCGCAGGCGCAAAAGGTGGTACTATAATAAATGCCCGCGGCTCAGGTATCCATGAAACGCAGAAATTATTTGCCATGGAAATTGAACCTGAAAAAGAAATTGTAATGATACTTACAGAAACCTCAATAACCGATAATGTAACAGCGACAATAAATGAGAGTATGAAACTGAGTGAGCCTGGAAACGGTATAATGTTTGTTTTAAATGTCAACAAAACTTACGGCCTTGTAAAATAAATGGCTCAGATTCTCCTGTGATTGTTTATTTCCGGTATTTTGCAGAGCCGCAGAGTATTCATAATTTAAGACTTAATTACTTTAATGAAATAAAGTTTTAGTTAATGTTGAAAATGGATGCAAATAGTATTATAATAATAAGTAATTTTACAGACATTTGATTCCATTCAGGACTAAAAGCCATGATGGAGAAAAGTAGGAATCATGAATCCCATCCAGGGAGAAACTGCCGGAGACTGGGAGCAGTTTTATGGGAAGTATTTCTGAAGTTCGCTCCGGAGCTCACCGGCTGAAGCATTTTTGTTGTAGGTTGGTGCGTATACCCTGCGTTATTAGGGTGGAATATCGGATATAACATATCCCGTATTCTGATGAGTGTACTGCATTGCAGTAAAAATGGGTGGTACCGCGGAAGTTTAGGCCTTTCGTCCCAACAGGGATGAAAGGCTTTTTTATATCTGTTTACAATTAACTGTACTGTATGAGCTGTGTATTGAGAGTAACGGACTATTACTATTCAAGAATATGGAGGGTTTTAAATGGCACATTATTGGAACAAAGAAATTGAGACCTTATCAAGGGAAGAGCTTAGGAAATTGCAGGGTGAGAGGCTTAAAGCAACAGTCAGGAGGGTTTATGAAAACGTACCCTACTATTCACAAAGGATGAAGGAAAAAGGTATTACCCCGGATGACATAAACACAGTCGATGACCTTTGCAAACTGCCATTTACATATAAGACCGACCTGAGGGATAATTACCCGTTTGGAACATTTGCCGTTCCAATGGAACAAGTAGTCAGGGTTCACGCATCTTCCGGAACCACCGGAAAGCAGACTGTTGTCGGATATACCAAAAATGACCTTGAGACCTGGGCTGATTGTGTTGCCCGTTGTCTTGCAAGTGCCGGTGTAACGGCAAATGATGTTGTACATATCGCTTATGGATACGGTCTGTTTACCGGGGGACTTGGACTCCACTACGGTGCGGAAAGAGTCGGCGCCACAGTAATTCCCGTGTCCGGAGGAAATACTGCAAGACAAATCATGCTTCTCAAGGATTTTGGAGCTACAGTCCTCTGCTGTACTCCTTCTTATGCCCTTTATATTGCTGATGAATTGAAATCTGCGGGTCTTACAAAAGACGATCTTAAGCTTCGTGTTGGAATATTCGGTGCAGAGCCCTGGACAGAGGAAATGAAGGCACAGATAGAGGAAAGATTAGGCCTTAAAGCTTATGATATTTACGGCCTGAGCGAGATTATCGGTCCGGGTGTTTCAATGAACTGCTCCTGCCAGAAAGACCTTCATGTTTTGGCGGATCATTTTATTCCTGAAATAATTGACCCTGATACCGGAGAAGTATTGCCTGAAGGCCAGGAGGGCGAACTTGTATTTACCTGTATCACAAAAGAAGCTCTTCCGCTTATCAGATACAGGACACGCGACATATCGGTTCTGAACTATGAGAAATGCGAATGCGGTCGAACAATGCCAAGGATGAAGAAAGTCAGAGGAAGATCCGATGACATGATTATTATCCGTGGCGTAAATGTATTCCCGTCCCAGATTGAATCTGTACTCCTTAAACACAGCCAGGTTGAGCCTCATTACATGATAATTGTTGACCGCGTCAACAACCTTGACGTTCTTGAGGTTCAAATAGAGATGAATGACTCCATCTTCTCTGACAAGGTCAGCAGCATAGAGAGCGTAGAAAGACGTTTGCGCCAGGATATTGAATCCACCCTCGGAATAAGTGCGAAAATAAGGCTGGTGGAAAACAGAAGCCTTCAGAGAAGTGAAGGCAAAGCAAAGCGTGTAATAGACAAGAGGAATATTTATTAATATAAGCTGCTTATTCTTTTGAAGTTGCACTAAAACAGAATTTGCCTTTAAGAAAATGTTGCCTTAAAACTAAAGTTGCCTTAATACTCGGTTTATAAATAAAAGCTACTATAAAAGTAGCTTTTATTTATGTTTTCAATCATCTGATTATTCCAGTACTCTTTTCATATCTTCAGGCAAGGGGGAGACTAACTCGATTCTCTTGCCCGTTATGGGATGGTCAAAGGAAAGCTGATGGGAATGAAGTGCTTGTCTGCCAATAAGGTTTGTCACAATATCGGAGTAGAGCCCATCCCCTAAAAGAGGATGGCCCATGGCTTTTGAATGCACTCTGATTTGATGGGTTCTGCCTGTTTCAAGCACAAACTTTACCAGGCTTAAATCATTATGGACCTTTATTGTTTCGTAGTGGGTGATGCTGTCATAGCCGGAGCTGTCTATGACCCGTTCCATAATGCTGCCTTCCTTTCTGGCAATTGGAAGACGTATGGTGCCCTTCTCGGGGCTGAACACCCCGTGAACTATTCCAAGGTACGCCTTATAAACCCGGTTATCCTTCATCTGCCTGGCTAACTGGTCCTGAATGTAGGCATTTTTTGCAAACAGGGTAATACCAGAGGTATCCCGGTCAAGTCGATTTATTGGCCGGATTTTTGTTTGCAGACCTTGTTCTATAAGATACCAGAGAACTGCCTGTGCAAGAGTTCCGGTCTGATGGCCGGCAGAGGGATGGACTGCCATGTTGGCGGGTTTGTCCACGGCAATAAAGCTTTCATCCTCATATAATACAGAAATCGGATTGTTTTCGGGAGTAATGGTTGCTCCTTCGTTGTTGTCAATTATAACAGTCAGTATATCCCCGGTTTTTACACCGTCAATGGTTCTGACCGGCGCATTGTTCAACAATATGCCACCGGACTTCTTAAGCCTTTTAATCATTGTTCCTGAGACCTTCATAGGCCCCCGGAGGATATTATATACTTTCAGTCCGTTGAATTCCTCAGTTACCAGATAGTCAAGCCGCATCCTGTAATTTCACCCATAAGTATATTATAATTATCTTGTACCGATACTTATTAAATACTAAACTTGTTTTGGGAATAATTCAATAAGCTTTTACAGGGAGTGTATGTATGTACATCGGAGTGCTTCAGATTGAGTTGTATATGAGTGAGCCCCAGTCGCTCAAAGACAAGAGACGGATTATTAAGAGTCTGATAGACAAAGTAAAGAATAAATTCAATGTTTCCGTTGCAGAGATAGGAAAGCATGACAATTGGAATTACTGTCAGTTAGGGGCGGCATGCGTGTCCAACGAGGCAGGACATTCCGACCGTGTCTTAAACTCTGTTATTAATTTCATTGAAAACAGCAGCACTTATGAAGTAACAGATATTCATACTGAGATAATTCCTTATTGAGAATTTCTTCATTATCATAGAAACACTCAACATTCAAGAATTTTTAAATATTTCAATTCCCGGTATCGGCTTTCTTTAATCTAATAACATCTTCTTCACCTAACATTGCAGTGGTCACAATAATAAACCGGTCAGATTCTGAATCTGGTGCATATTTTGTAAGGGATAACTGTTGAAGGGTTTATTCTTATGATGGAGTATATTGCACAGAACTGGCCGGTTTTTGCTATTGGCGCCGTCGTTTTGGCTTATCTGATCTATTTGAGTGTTACGAGACAATGGGCAAAAGTAAGGGAATTTGCCTACGAAATGATGCTTTGTGCCGAAAGGGCCTTCTCGGATAATCAGGGGAAACTTAAGTTTGATTTTGTTGTGAATCTGGTTTATGACTATCTGCCGGCCTGGATGAAATTATTTGTGAAGAGGGAAAGCCTGGAAAGGATTATACAAATGCTTTATGACACTGCAAAAGATTTTCTGGATGACGGAGAGATCAATTCGTCAATCAAAAAGCTTACCGATAAGTAAGGACTTCATGCGGTATATAATGCGTTGAATAGCAGAAAATAATAAAGCATGATGCACATAGTTAAAATCTATATTTACTTAATTTTTAAAAACTAAATTATTGAATAAAGGAGGGGATACATCTTATGAGCCTTATTCCTTGGAATCCGTTCAGGGAAGTGGATAACTTTTTTTCTGATATGAATAACTTTATTGAAAGAATGCCCTTTGGATTTGGCAGAGCAATGGGGCCCAAAATTGATGTGTATCAGACCGATAAAGATGTTATTCTGAAAGCTGAAATCCCGGGCGTTTCAAAAGAAGATCTGAATATTTACATTGATGACAATTCTATCAGGCTTTCCGGGGAAACTAAGAGGGATGAGGAGTTTAAGGATGATAATATCTACCGGTCAGAAAGGTATTATGGCAGCTTTTCAAGAACCGTGCCCCTGCCGGTGGAAGTAAAATCTGATCAGGCAAAAGCTGAATATAAGGATGGAATCCTGAAAATCACAGTGCCCAAGGCCGAACCCGGAAAAATCAAAGGCCGCAGGCTTGAAATACAATAATCAGATAATAAGTTAAAAAGGATATCATAAAAGAAAATAAAGCGGATTCTGAGAAATCAGAATCCGCTTTAATACTTGGTCGGAGTGACTGGATTCGAACCAGCGGCCTCTTGGTCCCGAACCAAGCGCTCTACCATCTGAGCCACACCCCGTAAAACAAGCAAAGATAATTATAAAACAGATTTGCATAAAATACAAGCGTATATTTACAATAAACTAATTGTAAAGCCTTTTTAGGACATAAATAATACAGTCAATACCTAAAGCAACGGAGGGTAGTAATATAAAAATATTTTTATATGGTAGTTTTCATTACTAAAAGACCAGCTAATTAAAGTCAAGAGTTTTTAAGAAAAAGCTTTATGAATTTTTGAAAACTCCTGACATAGAAAAAATGCATAACAACAAGACCACCTTTACGAAGTAGACATAAAATAGCTGGT
>JAAYLX010000011.1 GCA_012521705.1 Clostridiaceae bacterium
AAAAATCGACCAAAGTGCGTTGTAAATTGAAAGATCCAGAGTTCTTGCAAAAAATCTGCGCCACGGATAAAATTCACCATTAATGCCCATATCATTCTTCCTTTTTCCAAGTAAAATCCATATTGAATCATACCATATTATTCCATATTAAAAAAGCCTTTTGATTGTATTTACTAATTTACTAAAGGACGGCAGGTTATCAGTAACTTTCGAGGCAAAAGGTAAACTGATGAAAGATAATCAAATGATAAACTATTCACTAATAGTAATAAAAGAGGCGGGATAACTCCCGCCTCAAATTTCTTTACAGCATATTTTTATATCTTATCCGTTAACGGCCTTCTCAAGTCTTTCAATACCTATCCTGATTCTTCTGAGAGTCTCTTCCTTGCCCAGCAAATCACAGATTTCTATAGCTCCGCCCGGTGTTACTTCCCAGCCAGATACCGCTGTTCGTACAGGCCACAGAAGCTGTCCGTTCTTAATACCCATTTGTTCAGCAAGTCCGATAAGTTTTTCATGGATGGTTTCCTCATTCCAGGTTTCAATTGACTCAAGAACGGGAACTGCTGCCTTGAGATTCTCAAGGGAATTCTCAAGGGTTGTCTTCATTTTCTTATGAACATAAATGTTAAGGTCGTAATCAGCAAGTTCATTTAAGAAGCCAACCTTGTTTGGAATATCGGATAATACTTCTGTCCTTGCCTGCAAGAGCTTGCTAACCTTAAACAAATCAATGTTTTTATTTGTTATTGCCCTGGAAAGATAAGGCTCGGCATACTTATAGAACTCTTCAGGGCTCAGGGCTCTGATATACTGGGCATTGAACCATGTGAGCTTAGCCATGTCAAATACTGACGGAGACTTGCTTATGTGCTTAATATTAAACGCTTTTTCCAATTCTGCAAGGGAGAAAATCTCCTGGTTTGTTTCCGGTGACCAGCCCAATAAAGCAATATAGTTGATTATGGCTTCCACCAGATAGCCCATTTCAACAAGATCCTCAAAGCTGGCGTCGCCTTTACGCTTGGATAATTTTGAACCGTCAGCTTTCGTAATAAGAGGCAGGTGCACATATACAGGGATATCCCATCCGAAGGCCTCATATAAGAGGTTGTATTTCGGTGTTGAGGATAAGTATTCACTTCCGCGGACCACATGGGTAATGCCCATAAGATGATCATCTATAACATTGGCGAAGTTATAGGTCGGAAGCCCGTCGCTCTTTATTAGAATCTGATCCTCAAGCATATTGTTTTCTATGGTAATGGTTCCGTAAACCGCATCCTCATAAGTTGTGGAACCTTCACGGGGCATCTTCTGGCGGATAACGTACGGATCTCCTCTTTTAAGCTTTTCTTCAATCTCAGCCTCAGAAAGGCTCAGACAGTGCCTGTCATACATATAGGTCTGACCTTTGCTTTCACATTCTTTTCTGAGATTGTCCAGTCTTTCTTTAGAACAGAAGCAATAATATGCATGCCCTTTCTTTATTAATTCTTTGGCATAGGGCAGATAGGTGTCTTTTCTCTCGCTTTGGACGTAAGGAGCATAGGGGCCGCCTATATCCGGACCTTCGTCATGTTTCAACCCGCAAAGTTTCAGGGTTTTATAAATAATATCCACCGCGCCTTCCACCAATCTTTCCTGATCGGTATCCTCAATGCGGAGAATGAATTTTCCATTTTGGGATTTGGCAATAAGGTATTCATATAAGGCAGTCCTTAGATTACCTATATGCATATAGCCGGTGGGGCTTGGCGCATAGCGTGTTCTTACCTCGCGTTGCATAATATATCTTCCTTCCGTTTTATTAATTGGCTCCATAAAGTCATATATTGACTTTCATTTCCTGTTGTATCGCAATTGCAGTCAGGTTGCAATCACTACATTCAAAATATCCATGTTATTATACAATATTCTTTCATCACATAACAGAATTTTATCACAAATGGGATAAGCATCAACGCTTAGAGCGAAATAAGTGGTAACAA
This sequence comes from Clostridiaceae bacterium, assembly GCA_012521705.1. Lineage (GTDB taxonomy): Bacteria > Bacillota > Clostridia > DSM-8532 > DSM-8532 > DTU059. Next base: position 1,995 of record JAAYLX010000011.1, read on the forward strand.
AAAAAAGAATAATGTATAATTTGATTATAAAACAGTCTGAACCAAAAAGATGATTGTTACGTCAAATTAATTGAAGACAGGAGGCAAAAAATTGACTCCTAATGATTTTACAAAAGAGATAACTGAGTTAATTGAAAAATATGGTGACGATGTTTACAAAGTTGCTTTTGTTATTCTGAGATCCAGGGAGCTGGCTGAGGATGTTTTTCAGGAAACTTTTCTGAGGGTTTGCCGGTCTTACTCCGGGTATCGCGGTGAGAGCAGCGTTAAAACATGGATTACAAGTATCGCTGTTAACATATGCAGGGATTATATGCGAAGTTCCTGGAAAAAACGTGTTGTAACGACAGATGATTTTACTACATATTTGTCCTCAGAAAGCGATACCGAAGATATTATCGAGAAGCGCAGTGAAAAAGAAGAATTGATAAAATCAATAATGGAGCTTCCTGATAAATACAGAGAGGTTGTTTTGTTGTATTACTACCAGGATCTTGATGTGAAAAATATCTCAAGGATATTGAAAATACCCCAGGGAACAGTTAAAAGCAGACTTTTCAAAGCGAGAAATCTGTTATCTTCTATGATGGGAGGTGAGGCACATGGCTGAATTATTTAATAAATCAAGTCTTGTCAATGATGATTTGATAAGAGTGACGCTCAAAACGGGACTTAGCGGCATAAAGCCTTCCGATGAGCTGATTCAAAAGACAATTGAGAAATGCAGCATGGAATATAGAAAGGCGAATGAAAAAGAAAACAATAAGAGCTTTATTCCATGGATATATAAACTGGGAGCACCAATTGCTGCCGGTGCGCTGTTAATTACTCTTGCCCTGAATACAAACAATTTATATACAAAATACGACTCAGAGATTCAGGCTCCTGAAGCGCCAAACTATGCGATTGCGGGAACTTCGGGTGCTCCGGAAGCTTCTGCCGATGCTGCTCATCAGTCTGCCGAGCCTGAGTATTCAAGGTCTGCCTCACCGGATGAAGAGGGTTTTGCTGTTGCGAAAGGCGCGGACATGGGGCCAAGGTTATTTATGGCCCCCGCTGTGGAGAAACTTGATTCCCTGTCAAACAAGACCAGTATCACGATTATGGAAACAGGCAATTACAACGATGCATTTGTTTATCTGGTAAATCGCTATAACTCAGAGATGGGAACACTGTACGATTTTGACGAAAACAGTGCTGCTCTGGTATACACAGTAAGGGATGACGGACTTGACTCGGAGGAACTTTTAAGCGCAAAAAGCTATTGGGATATTCTGGATAATGAAGGATATTGGATTCTGCCCTTGAAAAATGAGAATAAAGTGACTGAAAGACTTCTTGCTGTCAATAAGATTGATTCCAAAGACAAAGATAAGACTGTATCCAGTAATGATGTAATTTATGAATACCAGCAGGATAGCTTTCTTGTGACACCAATTTTCAAATCATTTAACGATGCGGCAAGACTCTTTGATACAGCGGCTCTGAAGGAATTTGTCCACGAAAACGGCTATGCAGAAGTAACAGATCCGGTTATTGCAGATATCAATAATGGCAATGACTTTATCGCCTTTATGGTGGCAGACAACCAGGAAGTAGCTGTTCCTTTGTTCTCTGACAGCGGCCTGTTCGGCCTTGAGAGCAACAGAGTATATCAGAGGGACCAATTGTTCAGCATATTAAGCAGTCATCTGGAGCAGAATTGAGAGTACTGAAGATGGCAAATTAATCGACATAAAAAAATGAAAATAAGGGTTGACAAAAGATACGAACCTCATGTAATATAATACATGCGGTTCGCAAAAACCCGATAAACAAAAGGATATGGGAGAATTCCCGAGTGGCCAAAGGGGGCAGACTGTAAATCTGTTGTCTGACGACTTCGGTGGTTCGAATCCACCTTCTCCCACCAAAAAAAGACGATGTACCATAGGGTACATCGTTTTTTTTTATATCACGCAAAATACTTTCTATTTTGTTCGGGGCACTTAAGGAATCGCTCATCACAAATGAATTCTAAGACGCAATCCCAACTGTTAATCAGTATATTTAGATGGTATAATTATACATGGTCTAAAATTTTCGTAAAAAGGTTGAGATTATATGTTTCAGATTATTAAGCGGTGTCCTGATATTCTGATTGAAGCTCAGAAAGCCAGATTTAAACCACATTTTATAGTACAGGTCATAATATTTGTCTTGCTCTTCGCAGTTTCATCATTTGCCCAGGGGATACCAATTGCCGTTTATGGCATTGTTTGGGGTATATCGAAAGGTTCGAAGGGTGAATTATCCTTTGCGAATCAAGAGGAATTTGAAAGATTAATAAGGGAGTTTACTTCCGGACTTATACTTCCAATGCTTTTTACTTTTGGGATTATAACTGTCTTATCCATTATATACTGCAGATTTATTGAGAAACGAAGCCTTTATTCCATGGGATTTGTAAGGGAAAACGTCTTAATTGATTACCTCAAGGGCTTGCTTCACGGATTTCTCATGTTCGCCTCCGCCGTTTTTATCGCATTTGTTTTCGGTACGATAAGATTCAACGGATTTGTCCTTGGAAATGGCCTTTTATTGCTTATTGGCTTCTTTTTCGGGTTCGTGATCCAGGGCATGGCGGAGGAAGTTCTTGTAAGAGGCTATTTTATGGTTTCAGTGGCAAACAGGAATTCAATATTATTTGCTGTCCTCTCAAGCTCGGTAGTCTTTGCCCTGCTGCATATTTTTAATAACGGAATAACTCTTCTTTCAATAGTAAATTTAATATTGTTCAGTATTTTTGCAGCTGTATATATGCTGAAGAAAAACAGTATATGGGGAATATCTGCGGTACATACAATGTGGAATTTTGCACAGGGGAATATTTTTGGCATCAAGGTAAGCGGAATGGATACAAAAGTCTCTCTTTTTTCCTTTGTACCGACCCAGAACGGAGAAATTATAAACGGAAGCCTCTTCGGTATGGAAGGAGGACTTGCCGTTACTATAGTATTATTGGTTTCTATTGTATTAATCATGAGAAGTAAAGAAAGAGATAAAACAAAAGAAACTGAAGTCAGCAGTGCAGAAATACTGACAGAAACAAACAGCTAAAATAATCTGTCCAGGAGGGTAATTATGGAACGAAAATTAAGAGCAGGAATTATTGGCTGTGGAGGAATTGCTTTTTCCAAACACATGCCGGGGCTTGCCAAACTAAATTCCGTAGAAATATATGGATTTTATAACCCAACTACTGATAAGGCCATTAAAGCCAAACAACAATTTGGAAGCATGGATTCCAGAGTCTATTCTTCTTATCAAGAGCTTATCGGGGATCCCCGTATAGATGTTGTGCATATATGCACCCCCAATAAGTATCATTCGGTTATTGCAGTAGAAGCACTAAAAGCAGGAAAACATGTAATGTGCGAAAAACCCATGGCAATAAACGCGGAAGAAGCGGAAAACATGGTAAAAGCTGCAAAGATGTCCGGCAAGAAACTCTCTGTGAGTTTTCAGAACCGCTTCAGAGAGGATTCTATATATCTTAAAAAGCTTTGTGACAGAGGAGACCTTGGAGAAATCTATTTCGCCAAGGCCCATGCAGTAAGGCGCAGGGCTGTTCCTACCTGGGGAGTATTTTTAGATAAAGAACTCCAGGGGGGCGGACCGCTCATTGATATTGGCAGCCATGCCCTTGACCTTACCCTGTGGCTTATGAACAATTACAAAGTCAAATATGTTGTCGGGAATACCTATAATAAACTTGCCAAGCGCTCTGACGAAGCAAATGCCTGGGATTCCTGGGACCCTGAGAAGTTCACGGTGGAAGACTCGGCCTTTGGTTTTATCACTATGGAAAACGGCGCAACCATTACTCTTGAATGCAGTTGGGCGCTTAATACCCTTGACGAGGGTGAAGCCATGGCCACTCTATGCGGAACCGAAGGCGGAGCCGATATGAGGAAAGGGTTAAGGATAAACGGAGTTGAGTTTTCCAAAATGTATACCAAGGAACCGTTTATCGGGCAGGCCGGAGTGGATTACTATGAAGGCAAAACAGAAAGTGCAGGGGACAGGGAAATGAGGCTTTGGATAGAGAGCATTCTGAAAGATACTGAACCGGTTGTAAAGGCAGAAGAGGCATTGGTAGTAACTCAAATAATAGATGCAATATACCACTCTTCCCAAACCCAAAAACCGGTATATTTTAGCAGGCAGGATTTGGATTAATCCGCTAAATGATATACGATATTATCCGGTATGCCGTATAATAAAGTTGTCAAATACAATGCTAAAAAATTTTATTGAATACAAAAGGGAGATAATCTATGGCCTATGATATTGCCATAATAGGCGCCGGTCCTGCGGGAGCCACCCTTGCCCGTTTATTGGACAGGAATTATAAAATACTTCTGCTGGACAGAAGGGATCTTATAGACGGCGAATTAAGCCAGAGAACAAAATGCTGCGGAGGATTGCTGGCTCCTGACGCCCAGCAGATGCTCGGGAAGATGGGCCTGGCGGTTCCAACCAATATCCTTGTTGACCCGCAGGTCTTTTTAGTCAGAACAATAGATTTTGACAATTCTTTGGAAAGATATTACCAGCGTTTTTATTTCAATATGGACAGGTACGGGTTTGACCAGTGGCTGGTTTCATTGATACCCGATAATGTTGATATTGCCATGGGATGCCGTTTCACCGCCCTCAGCGAGACCAGGGAAGGATACGACATAGCATTTATGTTCCAGAACAAAATATTTACCGAAAAGGTAAAAGTGGTGGTCGGAGCTGACGGCGCATGGTCCAATGTGAGACACCAGCTTTTTGGGAAGAGTGATTCACTGAGAAGCTATATCTCCATACAGGAATGGTTTGAAACTGATGAGAATATTCCTCATTTTGGAGCCATTTTTGACAGCAATATCACTGACTTTTATTCATGGACAATATCAAAGGACGGGAAATTGATTATTGGGTCTGCTCTTAAGCCTGACAATAATGCAAAAGACAAATTTGAAATGTTAAAAAACAATCTTAAGGATTATGGATTTGAATTTGGACGATGCGTTAAACGGGAAGGAGCATATATCCTCAGACCCCGTAAATCAGACATCCTTACAGGAAATGATAATGCGGCACTGGTGGGGGAAGCCGGGGGTTTTATAAGCCCCAGTTCCGCCGAAGGTTTAAGTTTTGCTTTCAATAGTGCCTATGCCCTTGCCCAGAGCCTTAATGAGGGTATAGAGGGCTTCCAGCCAAGGTACAGGAAAAGAGCCGGGAAAATAGCCCGAAAGATTATGTTAAAACAGCTTAAGAGTACGGTAATGTACAACAAAACACTGCGCGGGATTGTAATGCGGAGCGGTATTCTTTCCAGCGATGTTTTGTTTTAATCCTTTTTGTTTTGCCTTTGGGTTATATTAAAGCGAGGGCCTTTACGTTCCTCCATGTTTTTTAACTCACTTACAATGTACAGAGGGCGCCCTTTGGCTTCTTCATAAATCCTGCCCACATATTCGCCTATAATTCCAAGCATAAGCAGTGTAATACCATTAAAGAACAAGCTCACTGCAATCAGTGATGCCCAGCCTGACTGGGCTGTATGGGGGAACAGCAGCTTTTGAAGCAATACTTCAATCAGGTATAAAAAACTGAAAAGGGAAAGTAAAGAACCAACCCATGAAGAAAGTTTCAGGGGCTTGTAAGAGAAGGACATAATTCCGTCCATGGCAAGCTTAAGCATTTTCTTAAGAGGATATTTGGTTTCACCGGCGAACCTTTCACTTCTCTCAAATTCTATCGCTGTCTGCTTAAATCCTACCCAGCTCATGAGTCCTCTGACATATCTGCTTCGTTCTGGCAATTGCTTTAAAGCCTCACATACTCTGCGGTCTATAAGCCTGAAATCGCCTGTGTCAACCGGGATATTGATATCGGTAAGGCTTCTTAAGATTCTGTAAAAAGCTTTTGCGGTGAACTTCTTAAAGAAGGTCTCGCCCTTTCGTGCCTTTCTTTTGCCGTATACTACATCATAGCCCTGGCGCCAGAGTTCCATCATGTCCGGGATGAGTTCCGGAGGGTCCTGCAAATCCCCGTCAATAATAACCATGCAATCCCCGGCGGCATAGTCCATTCCGGCTGTTATGGCTATCTGATGCCCAAAGTTTCGGGCAAAGTCAATTAATTTTGTATTATAATCACTTTCACAGATTTTAAGTAGCATTTCACCGGTTCTGTCTCGGCTGCCGTCATTGATAAAGATAATTTCATAACTCTCATTTAAGCCGTCCAGAACATTTTTTAGTCTCTTATATGTTTCAGGTATAACTTCCTCTTCGTTGTACATGGGAACTATAACCGAAAGTGTTACTTTATCCATATTAACCTCCCAAAATTGTTTTAGCTGCAGCCTCACCCAATTGGACCGAATAGTTTAGTCCCCGGTCCTCAGGATGGATCTGCGCCATTGAAGCAAGGTATAACCCCTCCAGCGGGGTTTTTATGCCTGGCATCAGGTTATTATAGTTTAATGTTATCACAGGCTGGGCAAAACGCGCCCTGTGTAATCTTGCTCTTAATATGTATTCTTCCTTGAAATCAGGAAAAACTTTCTTAATTCCTGATATAAATTTCCCGGTAATCTCGTTGTCAGAAGCGTTGAACAGCTGATTTTCCAGGTCCAGATACCTGGAAAGATAGACTATATGTGAACCATATTCCTTCATACCTACAAGATTGGTATGCTCAATCATTAATACAAAAGGAATATCCTTTTGTGAAACAGTAATCCAGTAGTAAGAGGACAGGCTTTTTGAAAGCTCAAGTAAAAGACAGAGGTTGGACTTGTACCTTAGGGCGTTTAAATGCCTTTCATAATCTTCGGGCAGTCTGCAGATTTCTGCAAGAACCTGCGGTGCGCATGTAAAAAGTATTGTGTCATATTCAAAAATACCTTTTTGAGTAAATACATGCCATTTACCGTTTGCTGCTTTTTCAATTCTTTCTGCGCGGGCATTAAGCCTGATAACTCCGCCATACTCACTGATTTTGCCAATAAGGGCATTTGCAAGGGTAATAAACCCTCCGTCCATATATCCTAACTTCTCCTTAAAGAAGTTCTTTCCCCTTGAAGAACCTCTTAATTTAAATTTATTCCAAATCCATGTCCCTGAAATATCATCGGCATCTGTATCAAATTTTGAACAAAGGAGCGGTGCGAAGATTTTTTCGTAAGTATCTTTTCCGGAGTGCTTAATTATCCAGTCCCTGGCGGTGACCGACTCCAGATGCCTGTAATCCCTTATTAATTTGGCGTTAAGTACTGTCATCCCCATGCGGATTCGCGAGAATATGCTTATTGGCTTAAATCTAATCAGGTCAACAGGGGTAGTAAAGGGATAAAGGCAATTACCCAAAAAAATTGCGTTTTTGGGCTCATACCAATTAATTGTACCGTCTATGTTTAATTCTTCTGAAAGAGAAATCAGATCTGAATCCGAGACAAATATATGATGATAAAACCGGTCAAGGTTTTCATTACCAGCTCTGATGGCGGATGCAAGGCCGCCAGCAAATTCATTCTGTTCGAATACTTCAATATGATGGCCTGCCCGGGCAAGTCTGTAACCTGCAGTAAGTCCTGTAAGCCCCGAGCCGATGATTGCTGTTCTCAAAAAGTTCATCCTCTCAATTGTTTTTCTTTTGCAGTTCAGTATGTTTTTCCTGTATCATCTATAACACAAACGATTCAGCCTATTTGTAGATAACTTTTTTGTATAGAACAAAATTCCAGGACACAATAAAAAACATTATAAGTATCTTGGGCAGGTATAATACAGGCCATGAGCCCTCTCCGCTGATCAGGACAAGTAAGTGCCTGATTGCTGAAAATACAATTATGTTGCCTACAAACAGATTAAATAGAAACAATATTCCGAAAAGGAAAAGCTGCCGCTTGAAATTCTCCCTGGATCTGAAGGAGAAGAACTTGTTAAGCAAAAAGTTAATCCAGAAGATAATAGTGTAGACTATAATATTGACCAGAAGCTCACTGATACTCAGATTATTTCTCAAAACAATAAAGAGAGTGTATTCAATTGAAAAGCAGAGCACTCCGGCAATTATATAACGTACAAACTGACCAACTGTCTCGGGGGTCAGAAATCTGTTCAATATGGGTATTTTATTCAGTAATTTAAAAGTTTTGTCCATTGTCTTATGCAACCTCCGAATCACCAATCCCAGCGCGGAAGGATTCTAAGCATGTTGAGATACAATCTTGGTACCTCAATACCCGAAAGTACGGGGTAATAAATTACAAACAACAGCAAAAATGCTGCCATAAATATTCTGATAAATTTCCTTGAAATATAATTTTCCTTTTCCAGCCACCGGAAGAATATCCCTGTCATAAGTATAAGGAAAGGAACACAGGAAAAATAGTGGTATATAAAAGTGAGTTTTCTTGGTGCGATAATCCAGGGTCCATACTGGGATAAATAACCTATTACAGGGAAAAGTAAGAGCTTATTGTCCTCAAGGTCTGACTTTCTGAACCAATTCCGAATAATCAAAAAGCATATAAAGAAGAATGCCGCAAAACCTGTCCAGAAAAGCAAGGGATGGCCAAAACCCGCAATTGACTCATCCATACCTTCAGGCAGAAGGTCCCCGCTGTAATAGAATATGGGCCTTAAATTCAACGGCCATTCATACCAGGGAGACGAATAGGGATGGGGAGCTGTTACTCCCTTATGATACTCAAACATGCTTTTAACCGAATCTATTACAATTTTTATCAATGATTTGCTCGGCTGGTTGTAACTTATGGGTATAAAAGACAGAACGTAAACTGCCACAGGTATTATTATGAAAAACAACACGCAAAACAGGCAAGTCAGATAGAAGTATTTCAAAAGCCATTTGTTTAATCCTGCAGTTTTTAGTCTTTTTGGAGCGTTATCAGATTTTAACTGCTTATTCAGCAGGTTATTGTAACTGTTATACTCATAGCCACGGGACATGAAAAACAGTACCGCCAGACCGAAGGCTCCGTAAAGAGCAATCCACTTTGCGGCTCCTCCAAGGCCAAGGGTAATGCCGCACAGCAATAAAGGAATGAGGGATTTAAAGAAACCCCTTTCATAGGACCAGGAGTCGTAATAGTCCAGCATGAAATAGTACATGAGCATTATGAAGAACACCGTATAACTGTCAATAGTGGCAAGACGTGTCTGGGTAAAGTGCATAAAATCAAACATCATCATAAAAGCGCAGAAAAATGCCCAGAAGGAATCTTTAAAGAAGCGCTTTGCAAGAATGTACATTAAAGAAATCATGGCGGCGCCAAACAATGTGCCCATGATACGCCAGCCAAAGGGGTTCATTCCGAAGATGCTTATACCTGTGGCTATAATGGTTTTGCCAAGTGGCGGATGGGTGTTTTCATAGAGAATATTTCTTTTTTCAAGCTGTTCCAGCGCAGTTCTCGGAAAATATATCTCATCAAAATAGGTGCTGTTAAGCACAGACGGCCTTTCGGGAACAAGATGCTGCTCGTCGAACATAGCCTCAATCCCCGGGGTCTGGTTCTCACCATTAACACTGAACTCTTTTATTTGATTATTACCGCTGAAAAAGCCAATCTCCCTGTATTCTGCCTTGAAATATTTGTCTTTGTCATTTTCATCTTCAGTTCTCATGTACCTTGTCGTAAAACGAAGTTTTTCTGTTGCAACTTTGTCGGTTGTATAATGCCACCTGAACACAGCGTTCATATCAATAAAGCTGTAGGGAACGAAATTGTCGTTCTGCCAGGCCTCTATCTCAAGACTTCCAAAACAGCCCCAGGCATTCCCCAGTCCACCGAATAACAATATTTTGTCAATTGTTACTTCCTTCCCGAAATCAATAATGAAACTTTCTCCAAGGTGTTCGGGTTTCCATCCGGTTTGGGGAGCTTTGTGATCGCCCAGGTAAAATAGAGCAATAATTAGATATATGATTGTCATTGCAATAATGATTGTTGTATCTTTTTTGCTTATTCTTCCGTTCATTTTTTTCACCTTGCAGTTAGTATATGGCAGTAAAATCAGATTAATTTATTTTCCTGTCCCTGGCAATAAATATTCTGTATCCGTTATATAGCGATAATGTATAGGTCAAGGTAGTTAAAAGAGAGAAGATAAGGGCAGTTGCGTCCCATCTGTTCAACCAGTAAATATTATAAAAGGATAATTTATATAAATACAGCTGATTTGCAAAAACCCACACAGACACCAATGCTGCGGAAGATATATGCCTTTTGTCAAAAATGGCTGATGCCATAATAAAAATAATGGCCGGAAGAAGGTATCGCTCATGCATTTTTGTCATGAACATAAAGGCGCTGAACTGGACAAGATATGAAAAATAACAGACCGAGTGCATAGTTGCCCTTCCTTTGATTAAACAGGTGAAGGCAAAAGCAACAGCAATTATTAATAATATATTGCCCCACCAGAAATAGTTTAGTCCCAGGAAAGGAAAGGTGTCGTTCTGAATCTGTCCCCCAAATAAAAACCAGAAATTAAATGCGTTTGCCGTGGCAAAAGGGTAATCCTGAATGCTCTTTGAATAAAGGTCAAAAAGCCAGTAGAACCAGTCAAGAAAACCCGGTATTGTACCTGATTTTGAAGTCGGCGAGTAGAAGGGAAGGACAACGGCAAGATAGAGAAGAATTCCGGATATGAGGCCTGTTAAGAGTTTTTTTACATTTGCAACATCAAATTTGAAATTCCTGAAATAGAGATACATCACTATAGGCAGCAAAAGTCCGCTCTGGGGCTTCGTAAGAACTGCCAGAAGAAATAATAACGCGGCCAGGTTGTTTTTCTTGTATTCAAAAAGAAGCAGTACCCCAAGGAGCATTGTAGCGGGTATGGAATCAAATTGACCCCAGACAGAAGAATTCATAAAAACGCCGGGATTTACTGCATACAAAGAAGCCAACAAAAAACCCTGCTTTTGAAGGTTGTATTTTTCAGAGAGCTTGATAATAAGAATCGAGCCTAAAAACTCAAAAACTACAGACCAGCATTTTATCAAATAAACATGAAGCCAGGCCGGTAAAGAGAATAACTGTACAAGCTTGCCGGTAAACCATAAAAAGTACATATAAAATGGCGCGTATACCACATGGAAGCCTGAATTCGTATAGAACTCCTTTGGACCGTTCTCTGCAAGATAGCTGCTCCAGGCAACATACCCGCCCATATCAATGGCATAGGGTTTTATTGTTGTAATAAGAAGGCGAAAAAGAATTGCACCAATTAATATCGGAAGATAGGTCATTATCCGGTCTGAAATTTCCGACGTGCTGTATTTTGAATGCTCCTGTAGCATAAAATCCTCCACACATATATCATATATAAAGTGCCTCTGACGAAGCACCAAAATACGGATTGCCTATTCATTTTATCCCAAACAGGCATAAAAAAAAAGCACCAAATCAGGATTTACTTATAAAATGATTGCATTCCTTTTGGCGGTGCTCATCTGAGATGAACTAACAAGTTGTATATATATAAAAGGAGGAATAAATAACTTCATTATTATTATAGCAAAATTACCATAACTATTATGTTACTTTTTAATTATAAATTTATTAACGAATGGTTAACAAAATTCGGTAAGTCGTAAGCCTCAGGCTAATGTACTACATTGCATTTTATACTCGTATAGTTTATCATTAGTATTATCAATTATTCCGGAATTAGTTTGCATAATTTGCTGTATTTGCATATATAGAAGAGTTTACATCAGTTATCTTTTTTAGTAAACAGGAGTGGTAACATGGTTTTATATGACAGTACAAGGGGCGGCTGTGAGGGCCTGACTTCTGCAGAAGCAATTAAACAGGGAATTTCGCCAAATGGTGGGCTGTATGTCCCACGTTTTTTTGAACAAATATCTTTTGAGGAAATAGAAGCCCTGACAGATAAAACTTACAATGAAAGGGCAGTGGAAATATTAAAAAGATTTCTTGACGACTTTACGGCAGAAGAGCTTGAAGACTGCATAAATCAGGCATATACAACAGAGAAATTCAACAGCAAAGACATTGCTCCACTTGTCAAACTCAATGACAGTCTCGGCATATTGGAACTCTGGCATGGGCCTACCTGTGCATTTAAAGATATGGCTCTTCAAATACTTCCTCATTTCATGGTAAAAGCCATGAAAAAAACCGGAGAGGAAAGTGAAATAGTTATTCTTGTCGCAACCTCCGGCGATACAGGAAAAGCTGCCCTTGAGGGTTTTGCCGATGTTGAGGGCACCAGAATCATTGTCTTTTACCCTGCGGAAGGAGTAAGCGAAGTCCAGAAGTACCAGATGATCACCCAGACCGGAAACAATGTAAAGGTTGTTGGTGTAGAAGGCAATTTCGATGATACTCAGACCGGCGTCAAAAGAATCTTTACCGACAGGGAATTAATTGAACGGATGGAGGAGAGAAAGCTAAAATTCTCTTCAGCCAACTCAATTAACTGGGGCCGTCTTGTTCCCCAAATTGTTTACTATTTTTCTGCTTATGCCGATATGATCAAGTCCGGCGCAATAAAATCCGGAGAGAAGATAAACTTTGTTGTTCCAACAGGAAACTTCGGCAATATTCTTGCAGGATTCTATGCAAAAATGATGGGACTTCCGGTTAACAAGTTTATTTGCGCTTCAAATGAAAATAATGTACTTACAGACTTTATCCGTACCGGAGTTTATGACATAAGAAGGGATTTCATCAAAACAATATCTCCGTCAATGGATATTCTTATTTCCAGCAATCTTGAAAGACTGCTATATGAGATGTCCGGCCGTGATAGCGAGAAGGTTTCCGGATGGATGAAAGAACTCAGTGAAAACGGTTATTACAAAGTTGACTACAAAATACTTGAAAAGATACAGGAGAACTTCTGGGCAGGCTGGTCCAATGAGGATGAAACCCTGAAAACCATTGAGTGCATATATGACGATTATAAATATGTATCTGATACCCATACAGCTGTGGGAATTGATGTCTACGACAAATATGTTATTACCACAGGGGATTTGACTCCCACTGTGGCAGTATCAACAGCCAGTCCGTTCAAGTTTAACGACAGCGTATGCACAGCTCTGTTTGGGAAAAATGAAATTGCCGGCAGGACTGAATTTGAACTGCTTGAGTTGTTATCTGAAAAGACAGGCTGGGAAGTTCCTTCCGGCCTTAAGGACCTGGACAAAAAGGAAATCAGGCACAACACCGTATGCGAAAAAGACAAGATGAAAGCCCTGGTTGAGAATTCACTGCTATAATAGAAAATTTCTCAGGAGTGATTGGATAATGAACGATAACTTGAAGGTAGAACTTGGCAAAGTCGTTAAGGAATTAATGCTTGAAAAGCTTTATTATAAGGATGAATTTGATAAGATACCCATTACTACCGCGGATATCAACAGACCGGGTCTGCAGCTTGCAGGATTCTTTGAGTATTTCGGAAAAGACAGGGTGCAGATCATTGGTAAAGTTGAAATGACATATTTGTCAGAGTTTGATTCGGCCCAGCGCTACGAAAGGCTGAAAAAACTCTTTATGACAGGGATACCCTGTGTCGTGCTTGCAAGGGGAATGGACCCGTACCCGGAAATGATCCAGGTTGCAAAAGAGTGTAATGTTCCGCTGTTAAGAACCGATGATGTCACATCACGTTTCAGCAGTAACCTCATAGCGTTTTTGAATGTGGAACTCGCACCCATGGAAGTAAAGCACGGTGAATTGGTAGAGGTTTATGGTGAAGGCGTCCTGATATTGGGCGAAAGCGGAGTCGGTAAAAGTGAGACCGCTCTTGAGCTGGTAAAAAGAGGCCACCGCCTTGTCGCAGATGACCTCGTGGAAATACGCCGTGTCTCCAACAAAACTCTTGTCGGAATGGCACCTGAGATTATACGCCATTTTATAGAAATCCGAGGAATTGGAATCCTGGATGTTAAATATCTATATGGTGTAGGTTCGGTTAAAATAACAGAAAACATTAACCTGGTAATCAACATGGAAATATGGGATCCCAAAAAGCACTATGAAAGACTTGGAACTGAGGAACTTACTTATGACATACTTGGCATTAAGGTTCCTTCCCTTACCATTCCTGTAAAACCAGGCCGTAACCTTGCAATTATCATAGAAGTTGCAGCCATGAACAACAGGCAGAAGAAGATGGGATACAATGCCGCAAAAGCTTTTACAGAGAAAATTACTAATGATCTGACCAAAAACACTAATCTTATACCATAGTTCATTAGTTTTCTGAATATATAATCTTGTGGGTATTACGGGGGTTAGCGGAACAGGAAGTGAATTTGCTTGCAAAACGTAATAGATGAATTGATTGATATATGCGGATCGGATTCGGTATTACAGAATGTATCGCTGAAAGATTACACATCCATGAAGGTCGGCGGAAATGCTGATGTTGTTATAGAGCCTGATTCTATTGTAAAAATCAAAGATTGCATATGTGCTCTGCGGAAGGGAAATGTCCCTTATATGATTATGGGGAATGGTTCCAACCTTATCTTTTCAGACGAGGGATTCCGCGGGGTAATTATAGAGGTTTCCTCCAGGTTTTCAAAAATAGAGGTAAATGGCGAGTATATGGTGGCTGAAGCGGGAGCTCTGCTTTCCCGGGCAGCCAACCTGGCACTGGCTAATTCCCTTACAGGACTTGAGTTTGCGTCTGGAATTCCGGGAACCATAGGTGGCGCTGCATATATGAATGCGGGAGCCTATGGTGGTGAGATGAGCTCTGTAATTGTAGAGACCCTCAACCTGGACAGGGATGGCAATTTCATCATTCTCAAAGGTGAGGAACATAATTTTTCTTACAGGAACAGCAGAATTCAACAGGATGGGCTGATTTGCCTCAAGGTTACCATGAAGTTGCAAAAAGGCAATCCTGAAGAAATTCGTGCAACAATGAATGATCTGAACGCCCGGCGGCAGGAAAAACAGCCACTGGATATGCCAAGCGCGGGAAGTGTTTTCAAGCGTCCGGAAGGCCATTTCGCCGGAAAGCTTATTCAGGACTGCGGTCTAAGAGGTTTTTCAATAGGCGGGGCTCAGGTTTCTGAAAAACACTGTGGTTTTATTGTAAATACCGGAACGGCAACAGCAAAAGATGTTGTGGACCTGATCGACTACATCCAAAAAACCGTGTATGAAAAAACCGGAATACTACTGGAGCCGGAAGTCAGAATTATCGGGAGGTCTTAATAATGCAGTTTCTGATAATCACAGGTATGTCCGGTGCCGGAAAAAGTCTGTGTGTAAAATACTTTGAAGACATTGGGTATTTCTGTGTGGACAATATGCCCCCACAGCTTATACCCAAATTTGCTGAAATTACATTGCAGAGTAAGTCCGAATTGGAGAAAATCGCTTTTATTATAGACATCAGAGGCGGGACAATGTTTCTTGAGCTAATGCCCGCTCTGGATACCCTTGCTGAAATGGATATTGAATATAAAATACTTTTCCTTGATGCCACTGATGAGGTTCTGATAAAACGGTTCAAGGAGACAAGGCGCATGCATCCGCTGTCCCATGACGGACGTGTATCAGAAGGAATCAGTGAAGAGAGGCGTATATTACAGTCTATAAAGGATAAGGCAGATTATGTCATTGACACATCAAATCTTTTGCCAAGGCAGCTTAGAGAGGAAATTATCCAGCTTTTCCTTGAAGGCAAAACTTTTAAGGGCCTGATTGTAAGAATTGTTTCCTTTGGCTTTAAATATGGCATTCCTATTGATTGTGACCTGGTTTTTGACGTGCGCTTCATATCCAATCCCTATTATATACCTGAACTTAAGCCCAAAACCGGGTTGGATGCCGAAGTGTCCAATTATGTCATGAGTTTTCCGGAAAGCAGATTGTTTTTGAACAAGCTGACAGAAATGATCAATTTTTTGCTTCCCCATTATGTAAAAGAGGGTAAAAGCCAGTTGATTATTGGTGTTGGATGCACGGGCGGGAAACACCGTTCTGTTACTCTGGCTGAAAAGCTTTTTTCCAGACTTAAACAGAAGGAATACAGTGTCGTAATAGAACACCGGGATATTGATCGGGATAACAAAGGAGCGTCTTTATGAAATCGCCCAAGTGGTTCCAGATTGGTTTAAAATTTAAAAAGTGGCTTCTGAGCGGTATTTTAGGAGCCGTACTTTTATTACTGGCCATGCTAATCCTGCTGAAGGATATAGACGTGGGGCCGGTGCAATTGGGAGCTTCAATTGTTCTCGCGGTTTTGGGAATTTATTTTATAATTCTATGCTTCAGAAATATTTTTATTAAGTTTGTCAATGTCTATTCCAGCGGAATACTGAGAAAACCTTCAAATGTCCGTGAAATAGGGGATGTTATTTATAAACGAAAGGTTCTTTCCATGGGCCCGAAAATAGTGGCAATCGGTGGTGGAACAGGCATTTCATCAATGCTAAGGGGGCTTAAGGAATACACCAGCAATATTACGGCTATAATTACCGTGGCCGATGACGGCGGTGGTTCCGGTACCCTCAGAAATGACCTGGGAATGCTTCCGCCGGGAGATATAAGGAACTGCCTGATTGCTTTGGCTGAAACCGAGCCGGTCATGGAAAGACTCTTGAACTACAGATTCAAAGAGGGTTCACTGAAAGGACAGAGCTTTGGAAACCTCTTTCTTGCAGCCATGAACGGAATCTCTGACAGCTTTGAACAGGCCGTAAAACACATGGGGCAGGTTCTTGCGGTCACCGGAAGGGTTTTGCCGGTAACAGAGGATAATATTTATCTTGTGGCAGAGCTTGAAGACGGTACATATGTCCGGGGAGAATCCAATATCGGGCACCATCATCTTACACATCCGGGTAAAATCAAGAGGGTAATGATTGATAAGCCCGGCGCAACGCCTCTACCGCAGGTAATTCAGGCTATTCATGATGCCGATATTGTAATTTTAGGTCCCGGAAGCCTTTATACAAGCATCATTCCAAATCTTTTGGTGGATGGTGTGGCCCAGGCGGTTTTTGAAACCCGGGCAATCAGGATCTATGTATGCAATATTATGACCCAGCCCGGAGAGACTGAAGGATATACTGCTTCGGAACATATCAGGACATTGTTTGAACACGCAAAAAGGCAGATTGTTGATGTGTGCCTGGTAAACAACGGTAAAGTTCCATCCCATATACTCAGAAAGTATGCTGATGACGGAGCCGCGCAGGTCAAAGTTGACGCTGATGAGATAAAAAGAATGGGAATCAATCTTGTGGAAAGGAATCTTGTCAAGATAAACAATGATCTTATCCGCCATGATCCCCAGAATCTGACTCAGGCAATAGCCGATATATACAAGATGTATTCATAATGACAACGGGAGGTCTGTTCCTTGTCTTTTTCAATGGATGTAAAAAACGAATTAAGCCGTTTGGAAGATAATAATCTGGAGTCAAAAAAGTTCCTTCTCATGGGTCTTCTAAGGACGGGTCTTGTCCTTAGAAGCTATAAGAAAGAAAAAAGACTCGTTTTTATTACTGAAAATGCCGCGCTTTCAAGGCATCTTTTTTCGCTGGTAAAGGAAATTTCTCAGAACAGCCCCGGCGTTGTCATGCTGAAGACCAGGCGTTTCAGGACACATACAATCTATGGCATTGATTTTACCAAGCTGATTAGAAATGATACACACGGTATGCTCAAATCAATGGGCATATCTTTGTCACCGGAAGGTGATGCACTTTCCTATGAGCCAATTTTCATAAAAAGCCGTACTCATAAAAGAGCTTATATCAGAGGTTGTTTTCTTGCCACCGGTTCAATTTCAGATCCCGATAAATCTTATCATCTGGAGATAACCTTTGCCAACCACATGCTGACTGAGGAATTTATTGATTTTTTAAAGGATTTTGATATTCAGGCCCGCCAAATCATGAGAAAAGGGTATTATCTTGCATATCTCAAAGAAGGTCAGGAAATTGTGGACTTTTTGAATGTCGTTGGTGCCCACAGCTCTTTGATGGATCTGGAAAATATCAGGATATTGAAGGATATGAGAAACCAGGTTAACAGGATAGTAAACTGCGAGACCGCAAATCTTGAAAAGACCGTTAAAGCCGCTTACCGACAGGTTGAAAATATCAAATACATAAATGATCATTTGGGTTTGGACAAGCTTCCGAAAAGTCTCCATGACATAGCTTTCCTGCGCCTTGAAAATCCGGATATTAGCCTGACCGAGTTAGGAAGGCTCCTGACACCTCCATTGTCCAAATCAGGAGTTAATCATCGCCTCAGAAAGCTTGACAAGATTGCTGAGGACTTAATGAAAAAGCAAAATTAATAGGTGCAGGCGGTAAAGTCTTTATTCTAACCGCTGGCGAAGGTTTATGTAGCTGAATACTTGCGCAGCTTAATTGGAACCCATTGATAGGATTCCGATTAAGCTGCTTTTTTTATAAATTAAGCACAAAGGCTCTGCCTTTAAGCAATCCGCAGGCGAAGGCTAAAAGCTGTTGGCGAAATGCGAAGTTCGATTGGGGGCGATCGACAGGAAGTCGAGCGAGCGGCGCTTGCCCGGATGGCAAGTTCGCCCGCGTACCCCAAGAGAACGAGCGTTAAGCCTTACAGCTTTCCTGAGCCGAGGACGCGAAAAAGGCAGAGCCTTTGCGTATACATTATCGACATCCTGTCGAGTTCCCATTCAAATCATACTTTCATATAACAACATTCGAATGCACCTTCCTAAGACTCAAATCTGAACATCATTTCTGTTTTCCATGGTCCTTCTAAAGACTTTATTCTTCTAAACCTAATTATTAATAAT
Organism: Clostridiaceae bacterium; assembly: GCA_012521705.1. GTDB lineage: Bacteria > Bacillota > Clostridia > DSM-8532 > DSM-8532 > DTU059. Next base: position 20,861 of record JAAYLX010000011.1, read on the forward strand.
TTTTGCGGAATAAAAGGAACTATAAGGGAAATAAAGAATTGGAAGTGTATGGAATAGAGGTGAAAGCTATTGATAGACATTAAATTTAACAAAGAAGGAAATACCCTTGTTGTCATGATTGAAGGCGAAATTGACCATCATACTGCAATGATGGCCAGAGAGCGGATTGACAGTAAATTTCTCATGGAGCCTGTGAAAAACATGGCTTTGGATTTATCACGGGTAAATTTTATGGACAGTGCAGGTATTGGGTTGATTTTAGGGAGGAAAAGCCGGGTATCAGGTGTTGGGGGAACATTGACCATCAGAAAACCAAAACCCGCAATAAGAAAACTTCTGAAACTATCAAAAATGGAGTCTATGGTAGAATAAGGGAAAAGAAGGTCGTTTAGCTACCTGTAAGACTTGTGTATTGTGAGGTTATGAAATTATGAAACCAATAAACAAAATGAAAATTGAGTTTTTGTCCAAATCAGTCAACGAGTCCTTCGCAAGAGTTGTTGCATCCTCCTTTGCGGCGCAGGCTGACCCTTCTCTGGATGTCCTTGCTGATATTAGAACCGCGGTATCGGAAGCAGTTACAAACGCCATCATACACGGGTATCCGGACAAGGAGGGTGTGATAGTAATGGAGGGCACTCTCTATCCTGAGTATATTGAAATAATCGTACAGGATTTTGGGATAGGAATTAAAGATCTGGAACAGGCAAAAACGCCGCTTTATACTTCAAGACCGGACCTGGAAAGAACCGGCATGGGCTTTACGGTAATGGAAACATTTATGGACAGCCTAACTGTTGAATCTGTCCCCGGCAAGGGCACCAAAATTATTATGACCAAGCAGTTATAAAATAGGCAGGCAGTAATATGGAAAACTTAAACGGTGAAACCAGAATTAATGGTGATACCAATATAGAGCTTGTTATAAAGGCGCAAAATGGTGATGTAGAAGCACGGAATAAAATAATTGACAATAATACAGGACTTGTCTGGAGTGTTGTAAGAAGATTCCGAAATCGGAATGTTGAGATTGAGGATCTTTACCAGATAGGCTGCATCGGATTGATAAAAGCAGTTGATAAATTTGATCCTTCTTTCAATGTGTGCTTCTCCACTTATGCAGTTCCAATGATATTGGGTGAAATACGCCGTTATTTCAGGGATGATGGTTCTATTAAGGTAAGCAGGAGCCTTAAGGAGCTTTCCCTGAAGGCGCGTGATATGAGCGAAAAGCTTGAACAGAAATACGGAAGACCTCCTACCATTAATGAGCTTGCGAAAGCCCTGAACGAAGAACCGGAAAATGTTGTGCACGCATTGGAAGCGTCCAGGGCCCCCGATTCTTTGTTCAGAGAATTTGAAGACGATGATGGTTCTGAAAACAGGCTTATAGACAGGATTGTCTCAAATGAAACCGACAATGAAACAGAGACAGTTGAAAGACTGTCGTTGCTTCACGCTCTTAAGCAGCTTTCAAACAGGGAAAAGCAGCTCATTTGGATGCGCTATTATTCAGGGCAGACCCAGCAGAACGTGGCGAAAAAGTTAGGTATTTCACAGGTTCAGGTTTCAAGGCTCGAAAAAAAGATACTGGATACTTTGAAAAACAAGATGGAAGGATGAATTACCTTATTTTTCTTGCTTCCAGATAGAACCTTTTTTCAGAAGCTTCACCCATTGAAAACGTCTTTCTTGGAAGAACACCGTCCAAAATTACAGTCCGGAAAAGCTCGTTCTTATCCATATGGGGAAGGAAAAAGCCCATGTTTTTAGGCTGCTTTCCAAGTTTTTCGGTAATTTCCTCGCCGTGGATGTAATCAATACGTATATCGGGATGTTTATTAATATAATCATCAAGAAATTTCTGAAGTGTTCCAACTTCAAGGTTGCTTGAAGGTTTTTCGACTATCAGGTATCCCTGGGTATCCCGGGTTACGAATTTAATTGCATGGCCCTTTGTTTCAGGCTTTTCATTGGTTACTGCCACCCAGCCTTTTTCATTTTTGAAATATTCCCTGAATTCATTTATGAAGTCATTTTCATCTACATTGAATATGACGCGGTGTATGGGTTCAAAAACAAGGCCATCATCGTGTACGTTGACCACTTCCACAAGGGCATAGCGGGCAGGGTGAACTGCTGCTTCATCTTCACTGAGAGTCTGTTTGATTTTATCCCAGCATGCTTTTGCGGTGGCCAGGGAATGGTTGCCGTCTCCTACTGCAAAAAGAAGTACGCCGTATTTATCGTCAACACCGTATCGCTTCTTAAAACCTTCCTTGTCGGCAAGTTTCAAAAGGCCGTTTGCAATATTCTCCAAATCTTTTTCATCCGATATTTTCCAACCTTTAATTGAACCGCTTTCTTTCATAAGTTCAAAGGAGTAAACCTGTGAAAAGCTGACTTTTTTCTCTTTCAGAGGTTCAATTACTGTTTTGTCCTTATCATCTATCAAAACCATAATATGGGGAAGTTCCAAAGGTGCATTCTCACGAACACATATACGAGGGGGCAATCTGTCGACAATTGTACCTTCGGTAGCGCGTATCAGGCTTTGTGACCCCTTTTTGTAGTCGTAATTTTCAAGATCCACAGCCAATATAATACCATGGCGCTTGATTCCGTTCGCAAATGTCCGTTCGACCAATACAACAGAATCGGTAAGCTCATAAAATACCTGATTCTTCATATATGAATTCATGTTCTCGTTGATTTTTTTAATCCTGTTGGATTTTTCTTCAGGACTTTCTGTCTCAAGATATGCTTCCGGAAAAATCAGGTGCAAAGTTGAAGGATTTTCACCGACAAAACTATGTACATCTTCCCAGTATTCGGGTTCGGAAGTGAACTGATCGCATGCTACAACAGCCCATCGTTGCATATCTACATTTTTTTGCGGTAACAATATTGATGAAATATCAATGCCAAGCTTGCTATTAAAAATTTCACGCAATCTGCTGCTTATCATATTTTACCTCCGATAAAACCAACCTTTGTTCATTTTATTTCATCAGACAATAACTGTCAAATTATCTTGCGAATTGTATCAAAAAAATATTGGAATACTAAAAAAGAAATTCATGAATAGGAGGTAAGGCAATGAGGACAGGATTTGGTGGCGGTATGCTATTAGGTGTTATGATGGGTGCTGCACTTTCCATAATGGCAGAGGAAAATTTCAAATGGGATCGCTCTTTAAAAGCAATGAACAGAGCTGGAAGAAATATTGGAAGACGTGCAGGAAGAGCATACATGGCTATCAGGCACATGATGTAATACCATGATTCAACATTTAAGTCAAAGTACAAATCAGGGGAGGCGAAGAAAGAATTCGCCTCTTTGATTTTTGTACAGTCGGCAATAAAGTCAATTGTTAAACTTTGGATATATTTCATTTATGCAATATTTATACTTTTAGTTGGTGTATAATTGAAATTAAGGTGATGAAACATGATTACATATAATACCGATCTTTCTCTGAAAGATAAGAACATACTGATAACCGGTGTGAGCCGGCCCATGGGGATAGGGGCTGCCATAGTCAAAAGACTGGCATCGGCGGGAGCTAATGTTGTAATTCATGGTTTTTCGAAATACGATGAGGAACTGAAGTATCCGGACATCTCCTCGAATTATCCTGAAAAATTAGCCTGTGAGCTGATTTCAGATGGATATAACGCTTACGCATTGCCATCCTTTGATTTGACAGAAAAGTTCGCCCCTGAAAAACTTGTATCCGAAGCCGCCAGAATTAATGGATACATTGATGGATTGGTTCTGAATCATGCGTATTCATTGAGTCTTCCCATTGGAAAATGGACTCAGGAGCATATAGATTTGCATCTCAACGCCAATGTAAGAGCTTCAATGCTAATTATCCAGGCTTTTGCAGATCAGCTTCCCGAAGGTAAAAAAGGTTCTGTAACCTTATTTACAAGTGGACAGTTTTTAGGTTCCATGATTAATGAAATTGCTTATGCAGTTTCAAAAGAGGCTGTTATTTGCCTGTGTAAACAGGCAGCAGTGGCTCTGGCTCCAAGAGGAATAAGAGTTAATTGCATAAATCCCGGCCCCACTGATACCGGTTATATGAAACCTGAAAGTCAAGAATACAAACAAGTCGCATCCATGTTTCCCTCAGGACGATGGGGTTTGCCTGATGATGCGGCACGTCTGGTGCACTTTTTGCAAAGCGATTATTCCGAATGGATTACTGGTCAAGTAATCTCAAGTGAAGGTGGATTCCGAAGAGATGTAATTATTTAAAATATTATAGAAAATCTTAGATTTTGATTTTTTTGAATACATTGGTATTTTATAAATTTTAAGGGTAAATATGATTAAGAGCATTTCCGACTGGAATAGTTCCGGTTAGTTTTGTTCTGTTTCCATGTGAGGGGAATTTAAGGATTTTTTTATGGATTGCGGGGGAATTGAATGAAAAAAATTAGTAGCAAGATCATTCTGAACGCTATCATTTCTACTTTGCTCGCTTCTCTGTTGATCGGCATTTTTTCCAATTATGCAATGAAGAAGTTAACTGATTCGCAACTGGAAAAAATGCAGCAAATCTACAACAACAGTTTTGACACAAATATCAAGCAACAGGTTGAAACTGCTGTCAGTATGCTTCAGGCCATTTATGACAAGAGTCAAAAGGGAGAGATTTCTTTCGAAGAAGCAAAGAAACTCGGAGCGGATCTTTTAAGAGAATTAAGATTCGGTGAAGAAGGCTATTTTTGGGCAGATACCTCGAAAGGTGTGAATGTCGTACTCCTTGGTAACGATACTGAAGGTACAAACAGGTTCAACGCCCAGGACGTAAATGGACACTACTTCATTCAGGACATCATCAATAAGGGTATGCAGGGCGGCGGTTTCTCTGAATGGTGGTTCCCGAAAAAAGGTCAGACAGAAGCATTGCCGAAGCGTGGCTATTCTATGTACTTTGAGCCTTTTGACTGGGTTTTGGGAACAGGTAACTACATAGACGATATTAATGCCATATTGGAGGCTGAAACCGAGCATTTTAATGATTTGTCAAGAAGAAATGCTGCAATTATATATGCTTGTCTTGTATTGTCAAATATATTTGCAATAATTTTGTCATTTATAGTTGGTAAGAGGATATCCAAACCTATCGTACAAGTTACTGACGTACTTAACAAGACTTCCAAATATGATCTGACTGAAGACGGTAACCTTGAACCCATTATCAAGAAGTATAAGGATGAAACAGGTATAATGGCTGAAGCTCTCAAGAATCTTAGAGAGGCTTTAAGAAATATTGTAAACAACATTCGTTCAGTATCTGATGTTATTCACTCCAATGCCGTTTCTGTTTCCCAGGTTGCCAATGACCTTAATATGCAGGCGTCTGAGTCTTCTGCAATAATTCAGGAATTGTCTGCCGGAATGGAAGAGACTTCTGCTTCCGCAGAGCAGATGAGTTCAGCATCCAACCTGATAGAAGCATCCATAGACAATATCATGTCCAAGACAGATGCAGGCGCTACCAAAGCAGCGGATATTGACGTACGCGCCAAATCCATAAAAGAAAACTTTGTTAAATCCGAACATACAACAAGGCAGTTGTACAGTACAACTAAAGTAATGGTTGAGAAAGCCATTGAAAATGCCCAAATAGCAAATGAAATCAATGTCCTTACCCAGGCGATTTTAGGTATAGCAGATCAGACAAACCTTCTTGCGCTGAATGCTTCAATTGAGGCTGCAAGGGCAGGGGAAGCCGGCCAAGGATTCGCTGTTGTTGCAGGAGAAATCAAACAGCTTGCTGACCAGTCTGCCAGTATGGCGGGTAAGATTCAGGAAACCACCAATGCTGTTATTGACTCGGTTAAAGAATTGGCTGATGCCTCAGGAACACTTCTTAACTTTATGGAGACTCAGGTTAACAGCGACTATGATTATATGCTTAAAACCAGTGAGCAATATGCTCAGGATGCTGAATTTGTAAGCGGTCTTGTTTCCGACCTGAGTACAACCTCCGAAGAACTGACAACATCAGTCAAGGATATCATCAAGGCTATTAAAGATATTTCTACAACTGTTACCGAAGGGGCTGAAGGAACATATAACATGGCAGAAAATATGTCCTCCATGCTGGATAAAGTTGTTGTTGTCCATGAGAGCATGAAGCGCAATCTGGCCGAAATAGAAAAACTTAATACCCTTGTTAATCAGATTAAAATTTAGAGCATGTAATAGTTAAATAATTATCAGGTAATTTTGATAAAGAAGAGTTTTAGCAAGGCTGAAACTCTTCTTTTAATTTCCCGGAATTTATTATTTATTATCATGATAATTGTTTTTATATCATAAATCTTTAATGAGTGAAGGGATGTCCATTTTTCCTGACTCAAAGATTTTAAGGGGAGTGATTTAAGTGATTTATGATAGATCCAATGTCAAAGAACAGGTCAATTTTATTTTAAGGGGACTCAGCGGAAGCATTGATGCCCTTTATACGGCTTCGAACCTGCTTACAATAACCAATATCCTCGAAAATATGAGGGTTGATGTCCAAAATCTGATATATCTTAATGAAATCCGGGACAAACAAACTCTCTATAGTGCAGCATCAGAAAATATCCAGGAATCCGGCAATGTCAATACGGACAAGCAAGTGTCTGTGGAATCAGAAGAGCAGAACCCTGCTGCCCATAAAGAAGGGACATCGGAAATTAAAGAAGTCAGTGGAAACCAGTACATAGAAAAAATTGAGGAATGCAAGGAAAACGCTGATTCAGAATCAAATAACAACCAAAGCGTATCCGAGCTGGACCGTCTTGTAGCAGAGCTTATTGGAGAAAACGAAGATGGTGAAAGCAACAAGACAATGCACTAAAATTAATACATGATGTACCCTTGTATTGGTCAGCGGACTATGTTATAATATTAACAAACTTCCGGTGCGCTGTGAGATAAAGTATTTTATCTTGCAGCAAACCGTTCATATAGATTATACGATTCGTACCTGAACGCATGAGGGTCCGTCCCGAGTGGTAAGGCGAGAGAATAGTGTGTATGCATGTAATAAAGCATTTTATGCTTTTGTAAATACTATCCTTGTGCCGTTCGGTGCAAGGATTTTTTATTTGTTCACAAAATATAAACCGGAGTGCGATATGAAAAGACTTATTGACAAGCTCGAAAAAAATAAGTTTCTTGAAAAAGATGAATACGTGTTCTTATTGAACAATTATAATGCTGAAATATCCGAATATCTTTTCAATAAGGCAAGAAGCGTTTCACAACGCTATTTTGGCAACAAAATTTATATCCGTGGCCTTATTGAGTTTACCAATTACTGCAGAAATGACTGCTTATATTGCGGAATCAGAATAAGCAATAAAAATTCTGAACGCTACAGACTTAGCAGGGAAGAAATTCTTGACTGCTGCAAAAAAGGATATGAACTGGGCTTTCGTACATTTGTGCTTCAGGGTGGCGAAGACCTGACTTACTCCGTTGAAGATATGGTTGATATTATTCGCGAAATAAGAAAGGGATATCCTGATTGTGCAATTACCTTGTCAATCGGTGAAAGAAGCTTTGAAGACTACCTTGAATTTTATAAAGCCGGGGCAAACCGCTATCTTTTGAGACATGAAACAGCCAACTCAGATCATTATTCAAAATTACATACCAAAGACCAGTCCCTTATGAAAAGAAAACAATGCCTTTATGATCTGAAAAAAATTGGATACCAGGTTGGAACCGGATTCATGGTAGGTTCACCTTATCAGACCAGTGAACACCTTGCAGAGGATTTATTGTTTATCCATGAACTTCAACCTGCGATGGTTGGTATAGGACCTTTTATACCTCATAAGGATACACCTTTCAAAGACTTCCAGCAGGGGAAACTGGAGCTCACATTATTTTTAATAGGAATATTAAGGCTCATGATTCCAAACGGACTTATTCCGTCCACCACCGCATTGGGAACCATTAATCCCAAAGGCCGTGAATTGGGAATATTGGCCGGGGCAAATGTCGTCATGCCCAATCTGTCCCCTGTAAATGTCAGAAAAAAATACATGCTGTATGACAATAAAATCTGCACCGGTGAAGAAGCCGCTGAATGCAGGATGTGTCTGCAATACAGAATACGGAACATAGGATATGAGATAGTTGTAGACAGGGGAGATTTTAAACCCCTTGAGATTACTGGATAACGATTGTTTGAAAAACAAACTTCCTGCAGCCCGAATTTAATCTGAAATTAAATAAATCATTTATATATTATTCGGAGATTCGCCCAAAACAGACGGAGCTTCGTGAAAGGAGCCTGATAAAAATGTATGATGTTAAGTCAAAACATGCAACTGAATTTATTGACGATGCTGAGATTCTTGAAACGCTTGATTATTCTGAAAAAAATAAGAATAACCGTCAGCTTATAGAGTCCATCCTTGAACGGGCAAGTACCTGTAAAGGACTGACTCACAGAGAAGCAGCAGTTTTGCTGGATTGTGAGTTGGAGGACCTGAACAGCAGGATTTATGAACTGGCCAATGAGATAAAGCACAGGATTTATGGAAACAGAATAGTAATGTTTGCGCCTCTGTATCTCTCAAATTATTGCGTAAACGGTTGTATATACTGCCCTTATCATTACAAAAACAAACATATGAAACGCAAAAAACTATCCCAGGAAGACATCCGCAGGGAAGTAATAGCTTTGCAGGATATGGGCCATAAAAGACTTGCTCTTGAAGCTGGAGAGGACCCTGTAAACAATCCCATTGAGTATATACTTGAAAGCATTGATACAATTTACAGCATCAAACACAAAAACGGAGCAATACGAAGGGTAAACGTAAATATTGCCGCCACAACCGTTGAAAACTACCGTAGACTTAAAGAAGCAGGAATAGGTACATATATTCTGTTTCAGGAGACATACAACAAAAAAGCATATGAAGAACTACATCCTACAGGTCCAAAGCATAACTATGCCTATCATACCGAGGCAATGGACCGCGCCATGGAAGGCGGAATTGACGATGTAGGACTGGGAGTGCTTTTCGGACTTAATCTGTATCGTTATGATCTCGTGGGACTTTTGATGCACGCAGAACACCTTGAAGCAGTTTATGGCGTCGGCCCGCATACCATAAGTGTTCCACGCCTGCGCCCTGCTGATGACGGAATAAATCCTGAAGATTTCAGTAATGCAGTTCCGGACAAAATTTTTGAGAAAATAATAGCGGTTATTCGTTTGGCTGTACCATATACAGGCATGATTATATCTACAAGGGAATCAAAAAATATGAGGAAGCGGGCAATTGAACTTGGAGTGTCACAAATCAGCGGCGCGTCCAGAACAAGTGTCGGGGGTTATGTTGAACCTGAAGAAGAGGATGAGAATACAGCCCAGTTTGATATAAGTGACAACAGAACCCTTGACCAGGTAGTTAGCTGGCTTTTTGACCTTGGATGTGTGCCAAGCTTCTGCACCGCCTGTTATCGCGAAGGTCGTACTGGAGACCGGTTTATGAGACTTGCAAAAACCGGCCAGATACAGAACTGCTGTCACCCCAATGCTCTTATGACTCTGAAGGAATACCTTGAGGATTATGCGTCTCCGGAGACAAAGAGAAAAGGAGAGGAACTCATTGCAAAGGAAGTCCTTAAGGTACCAAACGAAAAGGTCCGTTCACTACTCATAGACCACCTTAAAAACATCGAAGAAGGTAAGCGTGATTTCAGATTTTAATGCTTAGATAAGTGCAAAGGTTTTGCCTTTGCACTTTATATTTTGTAAACAGTGAACTAAAAATTAATCTAATGAAGTGAAACGACTCAGTATATAAGCAATCACGCAGGAGAGTGCAAAAACTATTGATGAAATGCTCGGTTTGATTGATGGCAATTGACTGGATGTCGGTTGAGCGTACAGCTTTCCTGAGCCGAGGACGTGAAAAGACTTTGCCGCTTGCACATAACAACTTAATGAGTTGAGGATGCGAAAAAGATTGATCCTTTTGCACTGAGATTCGGATGTTAATGAATAACAGCAGAAAAATATTTGACTTTTTGGTCATGAAAAATAGGCTTGCCCAGCCTATATGAATTGGATATACTTATATTTATAGTTCAGAAAGTCACGTTTGTGACTTTCTCTGCCGTTAATAATCATTTTGTTCCTTTATTGCAGAGGGTTTTACGATATAATTTTTTACTGCGGGACAAAGATAACATTTTAAATCACTCAAAAGAGAGGTCGGAATACCATTATGCGAAAATATGGATTAAATGAATTGAGAGAGATGTACCTGTCCTTCTTCGAAAGTAAGGGACATCTTCGCCTGCCCAGTTTCTCACTTGTACCACAGAATGACCCAAGTATTCTTTTGATCAATGCAGGAATGACACCGCTGAAGCCTTATTTTACCGGTACTGAAATACCTCCGCGTAAAAGGGTTACAACCTGCCAAAAATGTATCCGTACCCCTGACATTGAAAACGTGGGTAAGACAAGCAGGCATGGTACATTCTTTGAGATGTTAGGCAATTTCTCCTTTGGCGATTACTTTAAGAAAGAAGCAATTGCCTGGGCATGGGAGTTCATGACAAAGACTCTTGAAATACCTGAGGACAAGCTTTATGTCTCTGTTTATGAAGAAGACGATGAAGCTTATGATATATGGCACAAGGATATTGGCTTGCCTGAAAGCAAAATATTCCGTATGGGAAAAGACAGTAACTTCTGGGAGCATGGAACAGGTCCCTGCGGCCCATGTTCTGAAATATACTATGACCGCGGACCCGACAAGGGATGCGGAAGCCCGGATTGTCAGCCCGGCTGTGACTGTGACAGATATGTTGAAGTCTGGAACAATGTATTCTCCCAGTTCGACCGCCAGGAAGACGGATCTTATGTAGAACTTAAGAACAAAAACATTGATACCGGTATGGGTCTTGAAAGACTTGCCTGTGTAATGCAGGAAGTTGACAATATTTTCGAGGTTGATGCCATCCGTGCTATCCTTGACCATGTCTGCAGGGTTGCAGGAGTGGATTACGGAAAGGAATACAAAAAAGATGTTTCCATCCGTGTTATTACCGACCATTCCAGAAGTGTTACCATGATGGTTTCTGACGGAATTCTTCCTTCCAATGAAGGCCGTGGCTATGTTCTTAGAAGACTTTTAAGAAGAGCTGCAAGACATGGAAGGCTTCTTGGAATAAACCGTACATTCTTAAGTGAAATAGCTGACACCGTTATAGCATGCTTTGGAGATGCTTATCCTAATCTTAAGGAAAAGCAGGATTATATAAAGAAAGTTATCAGTCTGGAAGAAGAACGCTTCTACTCCACCATTGATCAGGGAATGGTGATTCTGGAGGAATATATGAATGAAGCCCGCCAGAATGGATCAAACTGCCTGACTGGTGAAATGGTGTTCAAACTTCATGATACTTTTGGTTTCCCTCTTGATCTGACAAGGGAAATTGCTTTGGAAAACGGTCTTTCCATTGATGAGGACGGATTCCACAATGAGATGAAGAAGCAGAAGGAAAAAGCCCGTGAAGCACACAAGAGCAGGGAAGGCTCTGCCTGGGAAAAAGGTTTATTTGCAGGCGCCGACAACAATGTAACTACAAAATTTGAAGGATATACAAAGAACACCACTGAGAGCACTGTCCTGTATATTATCCTGGACAACGAATTAAGGGACGCTGCCCAGCAGGATGATGAAGTGACACTTGTTTTGGATGTAACTCCTTTCTATGCTGAAAGCGGCGGACAGGTCGGCGATACCGGCTATATTACCAATGATAACTTTAAGATGCAGGTAAATGACTGCCGCAAGACTTCGGACGGCAAATACCTCCATATAGGTAAAGTCGTATCAGGAAGTGTTCAGACAGGAGACAAAGTAACTGCTACAATAGATATTGAAAGAAGAAAAGCTACTGCCAGGAACCATACAGTTACACACCTTCTGCATAAGGCGCTCAGAAATGTGCTCGGTGACCATGTCCACCAGGCTGGATCACTGGTTACTCCCGAGAGGCTTCGTTTTGACTTTACCCACTTCTCTACAATGACACCTGAGCAGCTTGATGCTGTGGAGTCTGAAGTAAATGCCAGAATCCTTGAAAACCTTCCTGTGGACATCAGGGAAATGCCCATGGACGAGGCCAAAAAACTGGGCGTCACCGCACTGTTTGGCGAAAAGTATGGAGATATCGTCCGTGTTGTAGCTGCCGGAGATTACAGCAAGGAACTCTGTGGCGGTACCCACTTGACTGCAACTGCTGAAGCCGGTCTTATAAAAATACTGGGTGAAAGCGGAATATCTGCAGGTGTAAGAAGAATTGAGGCGCTTACAGGATTTAATGCGATAAATTACTACAAAGACAGGGAAAAATTATTGCACAAGGCTTCTGATGCTGCAAAAGCATCCACTGATGAGCTTGTACACAGAATAGAAGCTCTCTTCGATGAGGTGAAGACAACAAGGAAGGAACTTGAAGAGGCAAATGCCAAACTTGTAAGGAGTAATATGGATTCCATTCTCAGTTCTGCTGAAACTGTCAATGGTATCAAAATTGCAACAGCAAAACTTGATAACCTTGATATGAACGCTCTCAGAACTGCTTCTGATGAACTGAAAAACAAGATTGGCTCCGGTGTGGTCATATTGATCTCCAGCAAGGATGACAAAGTCAACCTCATAGTATCAGCTACAAAAGATGCAGTGACTGCAGGAATTCATTGTGGTAATATTATTAAAGAAGCTGCTGCCGCCTGCGGCGGTGGTGGTGGCGGTCGCCCCGATATGGCACAGGCCGGAGGCAAAGATCCTTCCGGTATTGACGAGGCATTACGCATTGCCAGGGAAAAAGCTGCAGAAGCATTAAAATAACATTCATAAGTATTGAAGAATCGCAGCTTTGTCCGCATAATTAAAGCATTAACCAAGAATAGTTGTAATGTCATGACATTAATACGTCATACCATTAATACAACAATAGCAAATTAGGAGTGATATAATGGACAACTGCCTTTTTTGCAGAATTATAAAAGGTGAGATTCCGTCCGCCAAGGTTTACGAGGATGAATATGTCTATGCATTCAAAGACATTAATCCTGTAGCTCCGGTCCACGTTCTTGTGGTACCCAAAACCCATATTGCGAGTCTTGAAGATTTGAACGACGGGAATATTGAAAACGTGGTTCATATTCACAGGGGCATTCAGCAGGTTGCAAAGGTGATGGGTATAAATGATTCCGGCTACAGAGTGATAGTAAACTGCGGTGAAAATGCGGGGCAAACTGTTTTTCATCTCCATTACCACGTAGTTGGTGGGGTGAAAATGAATGAAAAAATATTATAGCGGCTATCCGCTGTCGGAAAAATATGTTGACGGTATTTCAAAGGGTAGCTATAATAGAATACGTGCTGTAACATGGTTTACCATTCACATGAACTGGATAAATCCCCTGGCACGGCTGTACGTACGTAACAGAGGGGAGGGATAGATGTGTCTGAAGTAAGAGTTAAGGAGAACGAATCCCTTGACAGTGCGCTTAAGAGATTTAAGAGACAATGTGCTAAGGCTGGAGTTCTCGCTGAAGTAAGGAAGAGAGAGCACTATGTCAAGCCGAGCGTAAAACGCAAGAAGAAATCCGAGGCTGCGAGGAAGAGAAAGACAAAGTAAAAGGGAGATAATAATGACCCTGAAAGAGCGATTGTTGAATGATTTCAAGATCGCCATGAGAGACAAGGATACTATCCGCAAAGATACTATCCAATTGATCCGGGCGGCGATACTTAAAATTGAAAAAGACAAACACATTACCCTTGATGATGAGGGAGTAGCTGAGATTCTGGCCAAGGAACTGAAAAGTGCCCGCGAAACTCTTTCTGAAATAGAAAAAAGTGGACGGGAAGATTTGATGGAAAAGGCCAGAAAGGAAATAGAAATCATTCAGCAATATTTGCCTGAACAGCTAACCGAGGATGAATTGGAGGCTATTATTAAGGATGCAATCCTTGAGACTGGCGCTCAATCTGCTAAGGATATGGGAAAGATCATGAAGGTGGTCATGCCCAGGGTGAAAGGCAGATCGGACGGAAGTCTGGTCAATCAAATAGCAAGGAAATTATTATCATAACCACAAAGCCCGGAAAAACACCGGGCTTTACTTATTTATTGTGAGTTAATTTCTATTGAGGAATTCTGAATGAAGAACTATTATTTTGGAAATGAAAAGCGCTGGCTGCTTGATGAGCTTCCTGAAGTCACCAGGCTCCAAAGTGATTACATACCTGATCTGATATACAGAATACTTGCCCAGAGGGGTATAAAAGACCAGGAAGAAGCCCTGGCCTTCTTAAATCCCTCTCTGGAAACACTTCATGACCCTTTTTTGATGGACGGCATGGATACTGCCGTGGATAGAATAATTGACGCGATAAAGAACAACGAAAAAATTCTTGTGTATGGCGATTATGACGTTGACGGGGTTGCCGCGACTTCAATTCTGGTTCGCTTTTTCAGAACCCATAACATTCAGATAGAATACTATATTCCTGACCGGGTTGACGAGGGATATGGAATTTCAGATATTGCTGTTGAGTACATAATAAACAATGATTACGATCTTATAATTACAGTGGATTGCGGAATAACAGCCTGCGAACAGGTTAAAGCCATATATGACGGATACAGATCAAAAGGCAGGAAAATCGATATTATTGTTACCGACCACCACCAGTGCAATGAAAAAATGATGCCTGAAGCACTGGTTGTAATCGATCCCCATGTTCCCGACTGCAAATATCCCTATAAAAACTTGTGTGGCGCTGGTCTGGCACTTAAACTTGTACAGGGTATATGTATGAGACTAAACATTCCCGATAAGTACAAGGACTATCTGGATCTTGCTGCACTTGCAACAATAGCAGATATTGTTGAACTTAAAGGCGAAAACAGGATAATTGCTAAATACGGCATAGACAAGATTTCCTCAAATCCGTGCACGGGTATTAAATCGCTTATTAAAGTATCACAGTTAAATAATATTGATGCTTATAGCGTTTCATTCGGACTTGCGCCAAAGGTAAATGCGGCAGGACGGATGGGGGACGCCAAACTCGCTGTGGAACTGTTTACCACTGACGACAGGGAGGAAGCTGACAGAATTGCTTATCTTCTTAACCAGTCAAACAGCAAAAGAAAAGAAATACAGGATGAAATTTTTGAGTCGGCGGTAAAAACGATAGAAGAGAATCCACGTTACAAAAGCGACAAGGTTCTGGTAGTCTGGGGAGAAGATTATCATCACGGAGTAATAGGAATTGTCGCATCAAAGCTTGTTGAATGCTATCATAAACCTGCGATTGTTTTGTCCATA
The DNA here is from genome assembly GCA_012521705.1 of Clostridiaceae bacterium. Taxonomy (GTDB): domain Bacteria; phylum Bacillota; class Clostridia; order DSM-8532; family DSM-8532; genus DTU059. The sequence goes on from JAAYLX010000011.1 coordinate 36,261, forward strand.
GAGGACGAAAAGGCAGTGGGATCGGCAAGAAGCATTGATGGTTTTAATATTTTCAAAGCTTTTGAAGAAGTATCTGATATTCTTATTAAATATGGCGGCCATGAACGTGCCGGAGGCCTTTCTCTGAGGACAGAAGACCTGAGAACTTTCCGGGAAATGATAAATATTTGCGCCGGGAAATATATCACAGATGAGATGCTTACACCCGCTGTAAATATCAACCTTGAGGTCACAGAAAAAGATATCAGTATTGAAAATGCAAGGCTTATTTCAAGACTTGAACCCTTTGGCCCCGGGAACCAGATGCCTGTTTTCTGCCTGAGAAATAAAGTAATTGAGTCAAAAAAAGTTATTGGAAACGGGAAGCATCTTAGCCTTTGCTTGAATATCAACGGGAAACTGGTAAATGCAATCTATTTCGGAAAGGGCTATCTTGATGCGGGATTATTTCTTGGTGATGTGGTCGACATAATTTTTACTCAGGAAGTAAATGTATGGCAAAATGTAGAATCCCTCCAGCTCAGAATCCTGGATATGCGTCTTAATGAGTTGGAACTTAAACGCAACCGGTTCTTCATTAAAGCTCTTCATCAGGCAGAATGTCTTGATTCTGACTGTAATTGGCTCTATAATGGGATTATTGATAAACTAATAGATAATGACGATATATTAGTTAACAGGAACGACCTGGCGCTCATATATAAATATATAATCCGGATGGAGCAAAAGACTTTTTCACTTACCGAGCTGTTTATTCATTCTAAAAAGATTGAAAAAAATACAAGAAAGAACATGAACGGTTTTAAGTTTTTCATAGGATTGCTCGCTTTTGAGGAACTGGGACTTCTGAAATTGGAGCTGAATCCTGATGAAAAATACGAAATAATAATTTATGATGATGTGGGAAAGGTCGATTTAAACGATTCGGAAATGTTAAACTGGGTGCGTAGTGCGGTCCGTGGTTTTAAACCATAGAATGGTGGTATTAATGCTGGATCAATTTATCAAACTTAAAGAGTTGATAAGTAAATATAACCCAAACGCCAATTTTGCGCTTATTGAAAAAGCCTATAACCTTTCCAACCAGGCCCATGCCGGTCAGGAAAGGGTTTCCGGCGACCCTTACATCACTCATCCTGTAGAGGTTGGGTGTATTTTGGCTGAGCTTGAAATGGACGACAGCTCTATTGCTGCCGGAATCCTGCATGACACAATTGAGGATACAACATTCACTTATCAGCAGATAAAGGAAGAATTTGGAGAAGAAATAGCGGAACTTGTCGATGGTGTTTCCAAATTGACTCAGATTCCCTATACCACTAAACAGGAAATACAGGCCGAGAACTTCCGAAAGATGTTTTTGGCTATGGCCAAAGATATCAGGGTAATTATCATAAAACTTTGCGACCGCCTTCATAATATGCGAACCCTTAAGTTTATGAGCCGTGAAAAACAGATTCAGAAGGCGCAGGAAACACTGGATATTTATGCTCCCCTGGCTCATCGTCTTGGTATCAACAAGATAAAATGGGAGCTTGAGGACTTAAGTTTCCGTTATCTCAATGAAAAGAAATATTATGAACTGGTTGAGAAAATTGCAAAGAAGCGCCGTGAACGTGAAGAATATATAAACAACATTATTGAAGTTGTCAGGAAAAAGACCCAGGAAGTCGGTATAGAAGCGGATATTACAGGCCGCGCTAAACATCTTTACAGCATCTATAAAAAGATGATCACTCAAAACAAAACCATTGAACAGATTTATGATTTATTTGCAATTCGTTTGATAGTCAATACGGTCAAAGATTGCTATACGGTATTCGGTCTTATGCATGAGCTTTTCAAGCCCATGCCCGGCAGATTCAAAGATTATATATCAATGCCCAAACCAAACATGTATCAGTCACTCCATTCCACCGTTATCGGACCGGAAGGCATTCCCTTTGAAGTTCAGATTCGTACATGGGAAATGCATAAAGTGGCTGAAGTTGGTATTGCCGCCCACTGGCAGTACAAAGAGGGCGGAGGATTCAACGAGAAATCCTATGCCGAAAAATTGTCCTGGTTAAGACAGATGATTGATTGGCAGAAGGATGCAAGAGATCCCGACGAGTTTATGGAGAACCTGAAAATAGATCTCTTTACAGATGAGGTTTTCGTTTTCACTCCCAAGGGCGATGTCAAAAGCCTTAAAGCAGGCTCCACTCCCATAGATTTTGCCTATTCCATCCATAGCGCAGTCGGAAACAGGATGATTGGCGCCAAGGTTAACGGAAGGATTGTCAACCTTGACTATGAGCTGAAAAACGGGGATATAGTTGAGATTATTACTTCGGGCGCAAGTAACGGCCCCTCCCGTGACTGGCTTAAGATAGTCAAGACATCCCAGGCAAGAAACAAGATAAACCAGTGGTTCAAAAAGGAAAAGAGAGAAGAGAACGTAGAACAGGGTAAGGAGCTCTTTGAAAGAGAACTTAAAAGAAATGCCCTGACTCCAAGCCAGGTACTGAAAAACGAGTTCCTTGATCCAATGTTCAGGAAATACAATTTCCGCAATATTGAGGATGTATATGCCGCAATAGCCTTAGGCGCCATTACGGCAAACAAAGTTGTGTCAAGGCTCAAGGAGGAATACAGAAAGAGCCTGCCTCCCGAAGAGCAGACCAACATGCTTCTTGAGCAAATTGAAAAGGACAACAAAACCAAGAAGCGCAAAAAGAACATGCCCGACAGCGGCGTAGTAGTAAAAGGCATAGACAACTGTCTTGTAAGGCTTTCCCGCTGCTGCAACCCAGTTCCTGGAGATGATATTATCGGGTATATAACAAGGGGCCGCGGTGTTTCGGTACACCGTCGGGACTGCACTAATATGCAGACAAATATTATTGACGGGGATGCCAGACTCATAGAGGTATCCTGGTACAAGAATCCATCTCCAAATGTTTCATACCTTGCAGAAATTACAATGAAAGCCCATGACAGACAGGGCCTTATTGTGGAGATAACATCTGCCATAGGTGAATCAAGGATACCACTCAGAGCGATTAATGCCAGACCTACAAAGGATATGAATGTATCCATGCATATGACCCTTGAAATAAATAATACCGATCAGTTGGACAGAATTATCGCCAAACTCAGTAAAATCAAGGATGTATTTGAAATCTCACGTAATAAATAAGTCCGGATAACCTTCTTAATAACTTTCGAATATTACCGGAAATTGCGAAAAACAGGTTAATAAATATCACTATGCGGGGAGTTTTGCTATGCGCGCAGTTGTACAAAGGGTAAAACGAGCTGAAGTACGTGTTGAAGGCCAGGTTACAGGTAAGATAGGCAATGGCCTTCTTATTTTATTGGGAGTCGGACAGGATGATGACCAAAAAGATTTGGCCTATCTTGCGGACAAGATTATGAATTTGAGAATTTTTGAAGATTCTGAGGATAAAATGAATCTGTCAGTTCTTGATGTTGGAGGGCAGGTTCTGGTAGTGTCCCAGTTCACTCTTTACGGTGATTGCCGGAAAGGCAAAAGGCCGAGTTATTCCAGTGCCGCAAGACCCGAACTTGCTGAAAAATACTATAATGAATTCATTGAATATGTCAGAAATAATTATAAAATACAGGTAGAGACAGGCGTTTTTCAGGCCATGATGGAAGTTGATTTTATTAACGACGGGCCTGTAACGCTGCTCATTGACAGTAAAAAAACTTTTTAGGAGAAGGATAAGCGAAATGGATATAAAAGTTTTATCCAACGGAATATTTGATTCAAATACTTACATTGTTTATGATAACGGCGAGTGTGCCGTTATTGATTGCGGAGTTAATACCGGAGACGTATTGAATTATATTGAGAAAAATTCTCTTAAAGTCCGTTATATTATCCTTACCCATGGCCATATCGACCATATTTTCCATGCTGCTGAAATGAAAGGGAAAACAGGCGCGGAGCTGTGTATCCATGAGGATGAAGCAGCTCTTTATTCCGACCCTTCCTTGAACGGTACTGAAATGTTTGGCTTTGAAAGCTTAAGGAATGCTGCCCCGGACCGTTTGCTTAAACACGGTGACAAATTGCCTTTGGGAAACACAGAACTTAAGATTATCCATACCCCCGGCCATTCACCCGGAAGTATGTGCATTCTGTGTGAAAACAGCCTTTTCAGCGGAGATACCTTGTTTGCAAGTTCGGTGGGAAGAACGGATTTGGTTGGCGGAAGCTGGCTTAAACTGAAAGATTCCATTGAAAACAGGTTATATACACTTCCCGATGATATCAGGGTTTATCCTGGTCATGGCGGAGCAACAACCATTGGTTTTGAAAGAGAGAACAATCCCTATGTATAGATCAGATACAGAAACATCCCATAATAAGTTGGAAGGAGATATCTGGGTCAGCTTTAAAGGGATAGAGATGCAAATGGAAGCATGGGAATTACTGCGTCTCTTTTTTAATCCCGATTCAATTCATTTTATTGAAGGCAATTCTCCTGAATTATATTCATCCGAAGATACAAAAACTGATGCCGGCATGAATAACAATGAAGGGGCATCGGCAGAAAAAGTTTATCTGATGCTTGTTAAAGTGGGTGAAGATGAAAAAGAATGGAGCTGCAATGCTTCTTTCTATCCCGAAGTTTCTTTAGAAGACATACCTGATATTCTTAAGTACGATTATGCTACCCCTTATACAAGTAGAATAGCTTTTGATATTTCGGATATGTCAAAGCCCGGGGGAAAAATCCTCAAAAGCAGAAAGACAATAATCGGTTCATGCATATATGAGATACTTTCCGGGTATACAGGAAGAAATCTTCCTTATGGCTCACTGGTCGGTGTAAGGCCTGTTAAGCTTGCCATGATGTGCCTGAATGACGGACTGGACAAAAAACAGACTACAGAAATTCTTATAAAAACTACCGGTATATCATCAGGCAAGGCGGAATTGCTCTATGATATAGCAGAGGTTGAAAAATCGGTTCTTCAGAAGGACGAAAGTGCTTTACATTTATATATAGGTATACCTTTTTGTGCCAGCCGCTGCCTCTACTGTTCCTTTACTGCCTATCCCGTTCACATTTACAGGAATAAGGTAGAGGCTTATATTAACGCATTGATAAAGGAAATTGAACATACTTCAAAATGGGCCAATGAAAAAGGGGTTAAGATAGGTTCTGTCTATGTTGGGGGAGGAACTCCCACTGCCATTGAGGCAAATAGTCTGGATTTGATACTTAAAGCTCTCAACAACTGTTTTGATATAAAAGGTCAGGAGTTCACTGTTGAAGCGGGAAGGCCTGATACAATCACAGAAGACAAGCTTGTAGTCATGCTGGAAAATAATGTTACACGAATCAGTATCAATCCGCAGACAATGAACAGTGAGACCTTAAAGCTAATAGGCAGAAATCATACTCCCGAAGATATTGAAAACAAGTTTTATATGGCAAGGGAAATGGGTTTTGACAATATCAACATGGACATAATTGCGGGTCTTCCGGGTGAAGATGAGGTTATGTTCAGAAGAACCCTGGACAAAATTGAGTCCATGTCTCCCGAAAGCATGACAGTCCACACGATGGCCATTAAAAGGGCGTCAAGGCTTCGAACTGAAGAACCAGGTTATTCGCCTGCCCCTGATTATATTGTTGAAGCCATGATTGAAGAGGCAAGAAAATCTGCTTCAAAAATGGGCATGAGGCCATATTATCTTTACCGGCAGAAAAACATACTTGCTAATCTTGAAAATGTCGGGTACTGTAAGCCCGGCTTTGAATGTCACTACAACATTCACACAATGGAAGAAAAGCAGACCATAATTGCCTTTGGAGCCGGAGCTATATCAAAGTTTGTTTTTCCGGATGAGAACAGGATAGAGCGTGTCTTTAACGTCAAAGATGTGGATACTTATATAAACAGGATAGACGAATTGATGGCAAAAAAAGAACTATTTTTCATCTGATAAAGAGACAGGAACTCTGAATAAAAAGGCGCCCGTTTTCAGTATAAACTGCTGTTATAAGCGTTTTATACTTTGAAGGGCGCCTTATTTTTGGTGTTTTCCGGCATAATATGAGGAATAAATCTATTCTTTTACATATACATTCCTGATTTCCCCGACATAAAGCCTGTGATAATCATTTTTAGCGTAATTGTTATTGATTGAGGGATCCAGGAAATTATCGGGGTCCAGGTCCTGGAAATAGATTTTCTTACATTCAATTATCATTCTTGCCTGTTCAAAACCGGTGGTGCCGTTCAGAGCAAAAGGAACAAGCCCCGTCTCCTTCGCTTTATCAATATCCCTTCCTGATTTTGAACCGCAAATATTGAGTGCCTTTCTCCATTCTTCAGTGAAGAAGCTGAGAGAAAAAGAATCGTTCTTTTCCAGGAACTCGTAAGTATAACGGGTGGGTCTTACAAAAATATAGCATACATTCTTTCCCCAAAGTACTCCAAGGCCGCCCCAGCTTGCAGTCATTGTGTTGAAGTTTCCGGGAGTACCTGCTGTAATAAGCATCCACTGATCCCCAATAAGTGTAAAGGTGTTGTCGGTAATATCTTTTGCGTTTATCTGTTTAAAATTGCTGCTCATAAAAATCAGCTCCTTATTTTTTTCTTCTTAGCCAAGTATACCATATTAAGGTTATCAATAATATTCTAAAAGTATACTTTACTTAAAGGTTACCCGTGATATAATGTCACAGAGGTGTATTATGGCAAAAGGAAAACGCAAGCTGAGATTTTTTATTGCGGTGATTGTTTTTATATTGGTTTTTATATATTGGGACAATAACAGTCTTCAGTTATCAAGATATACGTTATATTATGATGACCTTCCGGATGAATTTGATAATTATCGGATTGTCCAGATAAGTGATATGCACGGTAAGACTTTCGGGAAAAACAACAGCTATCTGGCATATAAAGTAAAAAAACTGGAACCTGATATTCTTGTTGCCACAGGGGACATGATGAGCTCAAACAAAGACGACGGAAAGGCGTTTTTAGACTTTTTGGACCAGTTTGGAAATGAATGTCCGGTTTACATGTCCATGGGAAACCATGAGCAAATAGCCCGATGGCTAAATGGAATTGAAGAAACTAATATTCTGTATGAAAACTTTATTTCGGAAGTAAAAAAACGGGGCGTTATTGTTCTGGACAATGAAAGTCTTTTGTTAAGCAATAAAGAGGCGGACAGTAACGACCACCCTGTTTATTTGTCAGGCCTGACCATCGAGCTTTATCATTATTCAAGAAGGGATCTGAACCCCGGGGACGAAAGCCTGTACCTGAAAACCTCATATATCAGCGGGGTTTTAGGTGAACCAAAAGGCTTTACCATAATCCTTGCCCACAATCCTGCCTACTTCAGGGAGTATGCCGAATGGGGGGCGGACCTTGTGCTTTCCGGTCATGTACATGGAGGCGTTATTCAGGTCCCATTCAAAGGTGGGCTTTTATCGCCGGAGAGGGTATTTTTCCCGGAGTTTGATGCAGGTCTTTTTGAAGAGGGCGGCAGCAAAATGATAGTAAACAGGGGGCTTGGCTATTCCCAGATAAACTTCAGGCTTTTCAACCGACCGGAAATTTCAATGATTACACTCAAAAAGGGAAATGGCTGAAACTTTTTGAAAATCAAAAGTAATATTCAGTTGTAAAGTCAAATATATTATGATATATTTTTAATAATCGCGTCTGAAGGCGCGGTAAAAAGTCATTGAACGGGCTTGTTAAAAGACTTACATATTATTTAATCTTAAAGTCAGAATTTATGTACCACGAAGGTATGTGCTTTTCAGAAGAAAAGCTGTATCCCGTGGTATTTTTATTTGACATTAAATCTGACTTAAATTTACTTGGAGGGTTTGACAATGAATAAAATTACAACTAAGAAACTGGCTCTTGCAGGCTTGTTTATTGCGATGGGACTTTTAATGCCATTTCTGGCTGCACAGATTCCCGAAATAGGGAAAAGGCTTCTTCCAATGCATATTCCCGTGCTGTTATGCGGTTATATCACAGGCGGTTCTATCGGCCTGATTGTAGGAGCTATAGTTCCGCTATTGAGAAGTGTACTATTCTCAATGCCGGTGCTTTTCCCTAATGCAATAGCAATGTCTTTTGAACTTGCCGCCTATGGGTTCTTTACAGGTCTCTTCTATAAAATGCTTCCCAAAAAGAATGTCTATATCTATGTATCCTTGATTATATCCATGATTTTTGGCAGAATTGTATGGGGAGCAGCCAGCTTTGCACTTATAACTCTCAGCGGCGGTAAATTTACTTTTGCCATGTTCCTCGCCGGAGCGTTTATTGATGCAATTCCGGGTATTATAATACAGATTATCTTGATTCCGGCACTGGTTATGGCATTACAGAGGGTTAAGATTACTGAAAGAGCATAAGAAATGAAGAATTTACTTATTGACCATTATAAAAAATATCCTGAGATGCAGATTCAGGACATGGTTAAACTTATTTACCAAAGTGAATTTGCAGGGGGGCATCTTATTCCTGACGAACAGGAAAGCCTTAAATACCTTGAGGAGGAGCTTAAAGAAATTGACTCCTCCTTAAGTTCCGTTCATGTAAAAGAGGATTTTGAGTATATAGGAAATAATCTTTACAGGCTATTTTTGCACACCGTAAAAAATAATAAAATCAAGCCTGAGACAGTCAACCGATTTTTTGTTGCTACATCAGAAAAAGTGAAGGGCAGCATAAGCGGATTTCAGGAGAAACTTGAAGTTTTGCGCCTTTGCTGCGTCAATAAAGAATTACCTTTTCCTGTAAAAGAATTGAATGCTTATTTGTCGGAATACAGGGATAAAGGATATCCACCCGTAAGCCACAGCAAGGTCTATAAAGACGAATATAAACCCTTTTACCGGATTGTAAGCGGTGAATACATTAAGTTTTTTGACCTTTTCTCACGAATTGATGAACTTTGTGATAAAAAGGAGAGAGTTATTGTCGCCATAGACGGAAACTGCGGGTCTGGTAAGACTACACTGGCATCCATAATAGACTCGGTATATGGCTGCAATGTATTTCACATGGATGATTTCTTTTTGCCTCTTGACCTCAGGACAACAGAAAGACTTTCCCAGGCAGGTGGAAATGTACATTATGAACGGTTTGACAGCGAAGTAATTCATGGCATCAAGTCAAACAAAGCCTTTGAGTATCAAAAGTTTGACTGTGCCAGAATGTCACTGGGAGAAAAGATTACAGTTACCCCCAGGAAACTCAACATAATTGAAGGTTCATACAGCATGCATCCAGTCCTCGTTGACAATTACGATTTGAAAGTATTTCTTACAGTCAGCGCCGAAGAGCAGAGCAGAAGGATACTTTTGAGAAACGGAATAGAAAAACACAAACGCTTTATAAATGAATGGATACCACTTGAGAATAAGTATTTTGCAGAGCTTGGAATAAAGGATAAATGTGATCTTGTTTTCGAAACATGACTTCAGGAAATAAAAAAAGTAAGATACTTTTGGTTCATACGTTATTATTTCATCAAAATAGTATCAATATAGCCAGTTTTCACCAATTTAAAAAGTTCGGCTCGAAAAATGAAAGTTGAGGCTTGTACCTATAAATGATAGAATACTTTACATAAAAGTTTACATACGGAGGGAAAACCATGAGCGATGTAAAGTATTGCCCGTCATGTGGAACATGTCTTTCAATTTCCTCTGCGTATTGCTTTAAATGTGGTACCAAACAAGATTACATTGGACCGGAAATCTCCACGAAGAATGGGACAGAAAACCTTGTTGAATTAAGTAATACAAACAATGAAAACAAGGAAGTTCAATTGGCCCGGGAAGAGCTGATAGTCGGTACCGAACCCGTAACTGACAGTATAAATGTGACAGACATACATAATGAAAAACAAGAATCAACCGAACCAACTGAACCAACCGTATCAAATGATTCAACGGAATTAACAGAATCATCAGAATCAACAGAACCGCTTGAAGACAGATCGGATGAAGAAGTAAAATCCGCTGATACAATTGGTCCGGATTCAAAATCTCCCGAGGTTTCAACTGATTCACATACACCTCCTCAGGAAAATCCCGAAACACAATCAGAGCCTGCACCTGAAAATCCATCACTGAAATATTATCAGTCGCTGAATCTTCAGGAACCAGAGAAAAAAAGGAGAAGGTTCCCTGTATTTTTTACTGTTGTATGGGTTTTGTTATTTGCGTCTGTTGCGGCATGGAGCTATTATTTCTATTTATTGTACATATCAGGTGGAGATTTACCTCTGTTTACCGAGGATGCCCAGAGAATAGTACTGTTTTTAAGCGCGGTGTTCATCCTCATATATACTGGTTCCCTTAAACTTTCCATGAAAAAGTTCAGGGTATTTCCCACAATTTTGCTTGTATTGGCCGGCCTTGTTATCTTCTATCTTTTCTGCATGGTTGAACTTACAGACGGGGACTGGCTCCATGATTTTATGAGTAACATTACTGAACAACTTTTGACTGCATTGAAGATTTACTGAACCGGAGGTAATTATGTCATTATCCAAATATGTTGAACTGGCACTCAAGCTTGGGGCCGATGATGCTGTTGAATTCAGCATTGATGATATCGTTTTTGATTCAAGGACTATATTAAAATGTATGTACGGCTGCTCCGACTGGGGGTTTGGCAATACCTGCCCGTCAAGGCCGGGATCATTAAAGCCATGGGAATATGAGCAGGTTCTCAGAAAATATTCACGCGGGATAATAATTCATTCAACCGATAAGAAGATATCCCAGGATGTATCCTTTGAAATTGAGCGCCAGGCTTTTATGGACGGATACTACTTTGCTTTTTCGATGAGCGATTGCGCACATTGCAACAAATGCGCCGGATTCGCAGGCAAAAGTTGTATCAATCCCAAAAAGGCAAGACCTGCTTTTCACAGTGTAGGGATAGATGTATTCAAAACTGTACGAAAATTCGGCCTTCCCATTGAAACTCTTAAAGACAAGGATGAGACTACCAACTGGTATTCGGCAGTATTTATAGATTAAATTTAGCGATTATCCTTCGAAATTCTTATGTCTGTAAGGATAGAGGGAATCCAAATGAATTTGCTGCATAAAAGTAAAAAAAATCTTGTCAACAAGCCACTTATCGTGTATACTAATCTATGCTGATTCGTGCGAAAGTGGTGGAATTGGCAGACTCGCTAGATTCAGGTTCTAGTGTGCGCAAGCACGTGCGGGTTCAAATCCCGCCTTTCGCACCAAAGGCTTTCAGGATTATCCTGAAAGCCTTTTTTATGCCTTGAAAAGATATTCTTACATGAATGACTGTTCCAATATTATTTCTTTTGTTTTTTCATCAGATTCTCTGGTCGTTTTTTCTCTTTTCTTTGTTCTGTTTCTGCCAGTAGAAACTTGCAGTCTAAAAATCTTTAACCTGAAAAGCCTTCGTGAAATAATGGAGTTCATGTATTTAAATTTTCTTTTGAATTGGTGTCACCAATTACCAGTCTCTGAGCAGGAACAGTAAGCGGTATATTCATATCTTCAAAGATTTTCAGAATATCAAGGTTAAGCTTTTCTGTAACCTGCAGATAAGTCGCATAGGAGGTTGTCTTTGTAAAGAAGTGGACAATAATTCTTAGTGAATCGTTGTCAAAACCCTCCATATTGACTGCCAAAGTGGCGTTCTGATTAACGTCTTCGCTATTTTTCAATAAATCTTTGATTTTGGAGAGAAGTATCTTTACATTGTCGGCCGGAGTATTTAAAGGAATATACAATTTATAAAGCACCCGGCGTTTATCCATTTTTGACCAGTTTGTGACAGGTTCATTGCTCATAATGGAATTGGGAACAGAAACCAATGAATCGGTAAAGGTTCTTATTCTGGTGCTCCTGAAACCTATTTCCTCAACAACACCCTGAACGCTGCTGGTTTCAATCCAATCCCCGATAGTGTATGTTTTGTCCAGCATTATTGTAATACTTCCGATGAGATTTGCCGCAGCATCTTTGGCGGCAAGGGAGATGGCAAGCCCTCCAAGGCCGAGACCGGCAACTATTCCGCTTACATCATATCCAAGCAAATCTATGATTGAAAAAATCTCAAATATAACTATCAACACTTTAAGACTCTTACTGAGAAGCCCGATAACCGAAGGATTAATTCTTTTGTCCGTCCGGTTCAGGAAGTGTTCTATAAAATATATTACCGAATCCGTAGCCCTGTATAAAAACCAGAATACAACTATTAAAACGTAAATTTTCAGACCTGTGTAAAGAATAATGCTTTTGGGGAAATTTAAGGCAACATTTATGGATAACCATACAATAAAGCCCGCCAATAGAGCCCTTGCAGGTTTTTCAAATGCACTTACCAGCATTTCGTCAAATTGAGTGGTTGTCTTTTTTGTTAGTTTAAGAAGAATTCTCATTATAACATTAACGAATAATTCCCTTAGCAAAAAACCGGTCAATAGCACTGCAACAGCCAGTATAATACGTGCAACAACAATATTAACCGATAAATACAAGCCAATATTCTTTAAAAGCTTGGCGTATTCAGACAGGGTATATTCCATTTTTCTCCTCCCAAATCTGTAGTATTAATAATAAAAATGTGCTATTTGATTAAGAATAATGTTATCATATCAAATCGTGATATAAAAGGATACTTTGTGGGCCAAGCTTATTAATTTATTGGGCAATTTTTAAGATTTATTCTGTAAAAAATACCCTATTTCTGTGTACATTATCCGAAATTAATGTTATGATAAGGCTGAGGAACAATATCTATATGGTTCCTTTTGAAGGGGTTCTGGTACAGGATGAACAAATTGTATATCACTAATATTATTGAAGGAAAACCGTATTACAAAACGGCACAAATAAAAGATTTAAAAGAACTGCTCCATTATTGCAGATCCCGGTACGGGGACAAAGTTGCGTTCAGGTATCGTAATGAGCCCCACTCTGAGGTGGAATCCAAAACATATACCCAGTTTGTCCGGGACGTTGAATATTTTGGAAGCAGTTTGCTTAATATGGGCATGAAAGGTTGCCGCGTCGCAATAATAGGCGAGAACAGGTATGAATGGGTCGTTTCTTATCTTTCCACCGTAAATGGAATCGGTGTTGCCGTGCCCCTTGACAGAATGTTGCCCCCAAATGAGATTGAGTCCATGCTTGAACGCTCTGGAGCGGAAGTTTTGGTATATTCCGAAAGTTTTCAGGATGTTGCCGAAAATATAGCCTCTAATAACGATACAGTCAGAGCCTTTATCTGCATGAATGAAAAAAGTGATGAAATTCTCGGAAAACCCAGATTCTATTCTTTTTACAATCTTCTCAAAGCAGGACAGGAACTTGTTGAAAATGGATATAATGAGTATGTGAATTCTCAGATCGACCGGGAGGCAATGAGCATTTTGCTCTTTACATCCGGTACTTCGGCTGACTCCAAGGCTGTAATGCTGAGCCATAAAAATGTATGCGCAGATATTGCCGGATTAAGCGGTGTGGTATATTGCAAGCCGGGAGAATCAGTTCTTTCAGTACTCCCACTTCATCATACTTTTGAGAATACCTGCGGGCTTCTTTTCCCGCTTTATCTTGGCCTTACAATTTCAATTTGTGACGGATTAAAATATTTCAGCAAGAATCTGGCTGAATACAAGCCTGATTTGTTGGTTGGCGTACCGCTGATATTTGACAAATTAAAGGCACGTATGGTTAGTGAGCTTAAGAAGAAAAATCTTTATAAAAAAGTCAGAATCTTAATGGCTTTGACTAACAGCCTCAGCCATGTCGGTATTGACATTCGCAGAAAGATATATAAACAGCTTCTTGAACCATTGGGAGGCAAGCTTCGCGTTATAGTCACCGGTGGCGCAGCAATGGAGCCTCAGACTGCTCAATGGTTTGAAAACATTGGAATAAAAGTCTACCAGGGTTACGGCCTTACCGAAACATCTCCGGTTGTTGCCGGCGGCAACGACAGAAGAAGAAAGAAGGGTACCTGCGGGGAACCTTTGCCCGGTGTTGCAATTGGCATAGCTCATGCGGACAGGAGAGGATTTGGCGAAATTGTCGTTAAAGGCGATAATGTTATGCTTGGCTACTGGAATAACCCGGAAGCAACCAGCGAAGTGCTTCAGGACGGATGGTTCCATACAGGAGATTTGGGATTCATTGATAAAAAAGGCCTGATCCATGTTACCGGCAGAGTTAAATCAATGATTGTCTTGAAAAACGGCAAGAAAGTTTTCCCTGAAGAACTTGAATCCCATATTAACAAACTGGGTTATGTAAAAGAATCTTTTGTATGGGGCGAGACAAGAAAAGACGGTACAGTGGAAATATGTTTAAAAATCATTCTGGACAAGGAAAAAATTGCTTCTCTGGTCAAATCCCCCGAAGATGACAACAGTATCAGGAAACTCCTTGATGCTGCCATAAAAGATATCAATAAACTTATGCCTGTATATAAATCTATTAAATATTATGTTTTCGGATATGAAGAGCTGATTAAGACAACTTCCCTTAAGATTAAAAGATATGTTGAATTGGCCCAGATCAGGGACCTTCTCAACAAACTGGCTACAAATATTAAAAATGCGGCAGGCAAGAATATTGACAAGCTTAAAGAGATGATGGCAAAGAGTGTAGAAGAGTATTAGCAAATTTTGACAAATTAAGAGACAGTTTATCTGTCTCTTTTTGATGCCGGAAGTTAAATATTTTTTTAGATTAACTTGTATACAAAAAACAGTTAGAGTATAATGGAATAGGCGAAAATAACCGCTTATATTAAACGCTGTGCATAATTGAAATGATTTTTTTAAAATTTTACATATAAAAATCTCTGAGTTTTTTTTGACGACAGGGAACACTAAATTTGTACAAAGTGAAAGGAGCATTTTTTATGAGTCAGTTTTTGACCAGAATCACAGAACGCGCTGGAATGGACAAGAAAACCATCGTTCTGCCTGAAAGTACTGATATCCGTACTATTAAAGCTACTGCAATGATACTGGAACAGGGGTTTGCCAATATCATTCTTGTAGGTGAAGAGGATAAAATCAATGAGCTTAAGGGAGATCTTGACCTCAGCGGCGCAAGAATAGTGAATCCGGCAACATCCGACAAACGGGAGGATTATGCCAATACTCTTTATGAGCTTCGCAAAAATAAGGGAATGACATTGGAGCAGGCTCGTGAGAAAATTCTTGACCCATTGTACTGGGGCGTCATGATGGTGAAAAAGGGAGAGGCTGACGGTATGGTTGCAGGAGCAATCCATTCGACAGCAGATACATTGAGACCCGCTCTCCAGATTCTGAAGACTGCTCCGGGGGTAAAACTGGTTTCTGCTTTCTTCATTATGTGTGTACCTGATTGTGAATTTGGTCACAATGGTACATTCCTTTATGCAGACAGCGGTCTTGTAGAAAATCCGAATGCGGAAGAATTATCAGAAATTGCAGTAGTTTCTGCTGAAACATTCAGAAACCTGGTGGAAGCTGAACCAAAGGTTGCAATGCTTTCATATTCAAGTTATGGCAGTGCCAAGAGCCCATTGGTGGACAAAGTTGTTGAAGCCACCAAACTCGCCAGGGAAAAGGCTCCCCATGTTATTATCGACGGAGAACTGCAGGTTGACGCCGCTATAGTACCTCAGGTGGCAAAATCAAAAGCACCAGGCAGTCCTCTTAAAGGTGAAGCAAATGTTCTTGTGTTCCCGGACCTTAATGTGGGAAACATTGCCTATAAATTAACACAGAGACTGGCAAAAGCAGAGGCATACGGCCCAATCACACAGGGAATAGCCATGCCTGTAAACGATCTTTCAAGAGGTTGTTCAGCAGAGGACATAGTAGGGGTAGTTGCAATTACTGCTGTTCAGGCTCAGACAATGAATAAGTAAGTTTTTAGCAAATTAGGAAAAGGGGTTTCAAAATGATAATATTGGTCGTAAATGCGGGAAGTTCATCTTTAAAATATCAGCTTTTTGACATGGACAATGAGATTGTAATGGCCAAGGGCTTATGCGATCGCATAGGCATTGGAGGATCACTTATCAAACACAGTACCCATGACGGTAGATCTGTTGTTAAAGAAATTGAAATGACCACCCATAAAGATGCAATTGCTGCTCTTATTAAAGTTCTCACCCATGAAGAATGGGGCGTAATAAAATCTCTTAGCGAAATTACTGCTGTGGGTCACCGCGTGGTTCATGGCGGAGAAAAATTCTTCAGTTCCGTTATCATAGATGATGAAGTAATGAAGACACTGGAAGAATGTGTTGAGCTGGCTCCTCTTCATAACCCACCCAATATAACAGGTATAAAAGCTTGTCAGCATATTCTTGAAGGTGTACCACAGGTTGCAGTATTTGATACTGCCTTCCATCAGACAATGCCACAAAAAGCATATATTTATGCACTCCCTTATGAGTATTATGAAAAATACAAGATGCGTAAATACGGCTTCCATGGGACAAGCCATAAATATGTATCTGAGCGTGCCGCTGCGATGCTTGGAAAACCAATTGAGGAGCTGAAGATAGTAACCTGCCATTTAGGAAACGGTTCAAGTATTGCTGCAGTCGATGGCGGAAAAGTTATAGACACATCCATGGGATTCACTCCTCTTGACGGGCTTGCAATGGGTACACGCTGCGGTTCCATTGATCCGGCAGTCGTAACCTTCCTCATACAAAAAGAAGGCTTATCAGCCGAAGAAATGGACCTTATTATGAACAAAAAATCCGGTGTCCTTGGAATTTCCGGTGTGAGCAGCGACTTCCGTGATCTTGATGCAGCCGTAGAGCAGGGCAACCAGAGAGCTCAGCTTGCATTGGATGTATTTACTTATCAGGTTAAAAAATATATAGGAAGTTATGCATGTGCCATGGGCGGCATTGATGCAGTTGTGTTTACTGCAGGAATTGGTGAAAACAATGCTCCATTAAGAAAAGCCATGTGTGAAGGTCTTGAATTTTTAGGCATTGCCATTGATGACGAAAAGAATGGAATCAGAGGACAGGAAATTGATATAAGCAAAGAAAACGCGAAGGTCAGGGTGCTTGTAATTCCTACCAATGAAGAACTCGCCATTGCAAAAGAGACCAAAAAATTGGTTATGTGATTGTTGACAAGCCAAAAGCTGCAATATAGAATGGGAAGGTAAAGGGAGGACCCTTTACCTTTTTCTATATTATACATATTTATGATTATTAAGGGTGGTTTTTCAGCACTATATCAAGATGCGGAAGGATGGATTTGATGAAGGTTTGTAAATTTGGCGGCACTTCCATGGCCAATGCTGAGCAAATAAGAAAAGTCTGCTCAATAATTACCAGTGACCCCAAAAGACGAGTAGTAGTTGTGTCTGCTCCTGGTAAGAGATTTGACTCTGATATAAAAGTGACTGATTTACTTATAGACTGCGCTGAAAAATACTTAAATAACGGGGATTACGAAACTGTTCTTAATAAAATAGTGGACAGGTACGCCGAAATTGCCCGGGATTTGGGATTAAGCAGCAATATAATAAAAGATATTGAGAACAACCTTTGGACAAGAATTTCATTACCATACGACAGCGCCGAGAAATTTATGGACCGTATGAAAGCTGCCGGCGAAGATAATGCTGCAAGAATTGTGGCAGATTACCTCAAAAGTTTGGGGGTAAAGGCCATTTACATGAACCCGAAGGACGCCGGTCTGTTCCTAAGTGACGAGTATGGCAATGCGAGGGTCCTGCCCCAGTCATACAAAAACCTGGCAAAGCTAAGTGAAATAGAAGATATTATCATCTTCCCGGGTTTCTTTGGGTATTCCCTGTCGGGAGAAGTTGTAACATTCCCGAGGGGAGGTTCCGATATAACAGGTTCCATATTGGCAGCCGCGCTGCAGGTTGAGTTATATGAGAATTTCACAGATGTTGACTCAGTGTTTGTTGCAAGCCCAAAACTCATTAAAAATCCTAAACCAATAACCAACCTGACATACAGGGAAATGCGTGAGCTCTCCTATGCGGGCTTTTCAGTGCTTCATGAAGAGACTCTGGAACCCGTATATCAAAGGGGCATTCCTGTAAACATCAAAAATACCAATAACCCAACAGCTCCCGGAACCATTATTTCACCAACAAGGGAAAACAATTCCGGACCTGTTGCGGGAATTGCAGGAGATAAGGGTTTCTGCTCCATAAATATCAATAAGTACATGATGAACCGTGAAATAGGATTTGGGCGAAAAGTCATGCAAATTCTTGAGGAAGAATTTGTTCCCTTTGAACACATGCCCTCCGGTATTGACGATATTTCCATCATTATCAGGGAAAAATATCTTGACAGCGAGAAGAAGAGCCGTATAATGGAGAAAATCGCCAAGGACCTTCGCGTGGACAGTGTAAGCATTGAATATGACCTTGGCCTTGTAATGGTGGTGGGCGAAGGCATGAAGAATACTTACGGAATCATGCACAGGATTACCAGAGCCCTTGCCGCGAACAAAGTAAATATTCGCATGGTTAACCAGGGATCTTCCGAAGTCAGCATTATGTTCGGTATTAAGGAAGAAGATGTTGAAAAAGCTATAATTGCCATCTATAACGAATTTTTCGAGAATGGCAATCAATAATAGATTTTTTTGAGTATTACGGTAGCTCAGTCAAATTTATTGAAGCTAATAACAAAAAATAATTTTACTCTTATGTTGTATTGATATTTATTAATTTTTATCTGTAGTATTTTGTAGCATTATGACATTACTTAAAAATTTGTAGTATGGTAGGAGATTGATAGTTATGATTCTTGTATTGAAACCGGGCGCACCGGAACAGCAAAAACAGGAGTTAATCAGACACATTGAAGGAATGGGTCTGAGAATCCATGAATCTGTGGGAGAGGGAACCACAATTCTGGGACTTGTTGGGGACACCTCCCGCATAGACAGCTATATTTTTTCATCCTATGAAATTGTAAAAAATGTCCTTCGTGTCAGCGAGCCCTTTAAAAGGGCAAACAGAATGTTCAAGCCCGATGACACAGTTATTGATGTCTGTGGCAGAAAAATCGGGCAGGGTTATTTTGTTGTCATTTCAGGACCTTGTTCGGTAGAGAGCGAGGAACAGATTGTCGGAATAGCCAGGGAGCTTAAAAAAGCCGGGGCTTCGTTTTTAAGAGGCGGAGCTTATAAGCCGCGCACATCCCCATACAGCTTCCAGGGTCTTGGCCTTGAAGGACTTGATTATCTCAAGATTGCAAAACAGGAAACCGGACTTCCCATTGTTTCTGAAATTATGTCCACCGATGTCCTTGACCGTTTTATTGAAGACGTGGATATTATACAGGTCGGCGCAAGAAACATGCAGAACTTTGTGCTGCTTAAGGAACTTGGCAGGACAAACAAGCCTGTTTTACTGAAGCGTGGCTTGTCTGCGACAATCGAAGAATGGCTCATGTCGGCTGAATATATTTTGAGTGAAGGAAATGAAAATGTTATTCTTTGCGAGCGGGGAATAAGGACTTTTGAAAACTACACCCGCAACACCCTTGACCTTAGCTCCGTGTTGGCTGTAAAGAGACTTAGCCATCTTCCGGTCATAGTTGATCCCAGCCACGGTACAGGAAGGTACTGGATGGTTGAGCCCATGTCCAAAGCTGCCGTTACCCTGGGTGCCGATGGAGTTATCATAGAAGTTCACAATAATCCAAAATTCGCATTAAGTGACGGAGAACAATCAATTACTCCTAAAAAATATGCCCATATACTTCCGGCTCTGAGAAAATACTGTGAGATTGAAAACAAAAAGCTGGAGGCCTGATGCCCATGGAAAAAGTAAAAGTCAACACCAGGGAAAAGGCTTATGAGATACATATAGAGTCAGGTCTTTTTTCAAAACTGCCGGAGGTTTTCAAAGAAAAATATTCTGGTAAGAAGATTGCGCTTGTTTCCGACAACAATGTTTATAAAATCTATGGTGAAAGCTTCAAGGCAGGGCTTGTCAAAGCAGGCTTTGAAGTTACTGAAATTGTCTTTAATGCCGGTGAGGAGAACAAAAATATTTCAACTCTTAGCCAAATTTACTCTGTCCTTGCCGAAAACTTCTTTACACGGAGCGATATAGTTGTTGCCCTTGGCGGAGGCGTCACCGGAGACATGGCAGGCCTTGCTGCCGCCACCTTTCTTAGAGGAATGGGCTTCATACAGATACCGACTACACTCTTGGCCATGGTTGATTCCAGTATCGGCGGGAAAGTGGCGGTTGATCTTCCACAGGGAAAGAATCTTGTTGGAGCTTTCTATCAGCCTGACGCTGTATATACAGATCCTCAGCTTCTCAAAACACTTCCTGATTTGCAGTTTTCTGACGGTATGGCAGAATTATTGAAGCACGGATTTATAAGAGACAGGAATTTGTTCAATACCCTTATTCTTAAAGATGTCATAAACCTTGAACATGAACCTGAATCCATAGCTGGCTTAAGGAGTCTCTTAAGCGACAAAATGGATTATATTATAAAAGAAAGCTGCATTATAAAGAGGGACATTGTAGAGCAGGATGTAAACGACAATGGAATAAGGCAGCTTCTGAATTTCGGCCACACAATAGGACATGCAATTGAACGGGTACAGAATTATTCAGGTTATACCCACGGTCAGGCCATATCAATCGGAATGGTTATAATGACAAGACTGACAGAGAAAATGGGATTAACGAAGGCAGGGAAAAGCAGAATAATCGAAAATGCTCTTAAAATGCACAATCTTCCTGTTTTTGACCCCGCTCTTGATATAAAATCGGTAACTGAAGCCATAAAAATTGACAAAAAGGCGCGCTCAGGCAGTATAACCATCGCGTATATCGAAGAAATAGGTCAGGGAAAGCTGCTCAAACTTGATATTAAAGATCTGGAGGATAAAATTAATGACGTCTATAACGATTTTGCCTTCACCTCTTAAAGGTACGGTTTTGGCTCAGCCTTCGAAAAGCATGGCTCACCGTGCAATTATTTGCGCTGCTTTGTCAAAGAGACAGTGTAAGATTGACAACGTCGTTTTATCAGATGATATAAAAGCCACCATAAGGGCTGTAAGGGCTCTTGGCGTTGAAATAGAAGTTGAAGAAAGCATTAAGTTTCAGAGCAGAAAAATATTGAATATCAGCTCCGGGGGAGAATTTTCCCTGCGGGATAGCGTCATAGACTGCTCAGAATCGGGGTCAACGGCCCGCTTTATAATGCCCATTACCCGCCTTATTCCTGACAGGGTTGAGCTGACAGGACACGGTCGCCTTACAGAAAGGCCATTTTCGGTTTACAAAGAACTTTTCACACAAAAAGGTATCAAATATTATGACAATGACGGAAAAATGCCTATAACCCTTGAAGGTAAGCTGATTCCCGGAGAATACTCGCTTCCGGGCGACATAAGCTCACAGTTTATTTCAGGCCTTCTTTTTACATTGCCATTACTTGATGGACCATCCAGAATAACAGTAACAAACAAGTTAGAATCACTTTCATACATACTTTTGACTCTGAAGGTCCTGAAAGACTATGGAATAACAGTAAACCATGACCCGGAATTCAAATCTTTCGAAATACCCGGCAACCAGACTTATCAGGAAGTTCCTTATTATGTGGTTGAAGGTGACTGGTCCCAGGCAGCATTTTTCTGTGTCATGGGAGTATTGTCTGATAGTGTCACCATTAAAGGGCTTAACCTGGCTTCTATCCAGGGTGACAGGGCTATACTGGATATATTAAAGAATATGGGAGCAGAACCAATAGTCAAAGATAATTCTGTTACTTTCAGCAAGACTGAACTTATGGCCGTTGATGTTGATGCATCCGATATTCCGGATCTTGTTCCAATTATTTCAGTTGCTGCTTCTCTTGCAAGGGGAACAACAATTATCAGAAATGCATCAAGGCTAAGAATAAAAGAATCAGACAGGCTTAAAACCACTTGTTCAGAACTAAACGCCATTGGAGCCAAAATTTCCGAAAAGCCTGACGGATTGATTATAGAAGGAGTTCCATTACTCAAAGGCGGGAGTGCCAACAGTTCGGGTGACCACCGTATTGTAATGGCTGTGGCAAGCGCCTCTGCCGCATGCAGTGACATTGTAAATATTTCCGGATATAATGCTGTCAATAAATCGTATCCTGATTTTTGGGATGACTTTATAAAAATTGGCGGAAAGGTAAGAGAACATGAGTAGTATTTTTGGTGACAGGTTGAAAATTTCTGTTTTCGGTGAGTCCCATGGACCTGCCATTGGGGTTGTCGTTGACGGCCTTCCTTCGGGGATAGCCCTTGACTTTGACAAAATTGCCGGGGAAATGGCCAGAAGAAGGCCGGACAGCGGGCCATATTCCACCAAAAGAAAAGAAATGGATGAGGTCGAGATCTTAAGCGGGCTTTTTAACGGAAGAACCACCGGCACCCCGTTAAGCGCAATAATCAGAAACAAAGACACTATATCTGCTC
This sequence comes from Clostridiaceae bacterium, assembly GCA_012521705.1. Lineage (GTDB taxonomy): Bacteria > Bacillota > Clostridia > DSM-8532 > DSM-8532 > DTU059. Next base: position 58,786 of record JAAYLX010000011.1, read on the forward strand.
ATTATAATGCCATGGAAAGGCTTGCAAGGCCGGGCCATGCAGACTTTTCCGGATATGTCAGATACAAAGGATTTAATGATTACAGGGGCGGAGGGCACTTTTCCGGTCGCCTGACAGCACCACTGGTATTTGCAGGTGCTGTTGCAAAACAGATTCTTGAAGAACAGCAAATATTTATTGGCGCCCATATTGACTCTATCCTTGACATCAAAGATATTGGATTTGACAAGACAAATATAACCAGAGAACAGCTTATGGCGCTTAGTGAAATGGATATTCCAGTAAATGACAGATCCTGCCATGCCCAGTATCTTGAAATTATTGATAATGCAAGGAAGAACGGGGATTCTGTGGGCGGAATAATTGAAGCTGCCATTATCGGGCTTCCCGCAGGCATAGGCTCTCCCATATTTGATAATGTGGAGGCCAAGCTTTCTTCCATCCTTTTCTCGGTTCCTGCGGTTAAGGGAGTTGAATTCGGTGAAGGATTCAGCATCACAAAAATGTACGGAAGCGAAGCAAATGACAGCTTTTACACAGACGGTTCAAAAATCATGACCAGGACAAACAATAACGGAGGAATAAATGGCGGAATCACTAATGGTATGCCCGTTGTCCTTCGCGTCGCAATCAAGCCTACGTCTTCCATTTCCATTGAACAGGACACTGTGGACATTAAATCCTTTGAAAATACAACAATAAAAGTCCACGGCAGGCATGACTCATGTATTGTGCCAAGAGCAGTACCCGTTGTTGAGGCTGCGTGCGCAGTTGCCATATGTGATTTGCTATTAAGCCAGTTAGGTGTGGATACTTTGAGTGAGGGAGATTGGTAATGGATATAAGGGAGCTTGGAAGCATCCGCAAAGAAATAGATGAACTGGACAGGCAGCTTGCAAACCTTATTGAGAAGCGAATGGAGCTTGTTAATTTAGTTGCCGGGTACAAAAAGAATCATAATATCGGAGTTCTGGATTCCAGCAGAGAAAAAGAGGTCATTAATAATGTATTGTCCCAGGTAAAGAATCCTGAGCTTAAGGAAAGCATTTCTTCAATCTTCCAGAGTATTATGGATATATCCAAAGAGTATCAGAAAAAGAAGATTTCAATAAACAGCGGCATAAAAAAATATGCACTGATTGGAGAAAAGCTGTCCCATAGTATGTCACCCAAAATTCATGAATTGTACTTCAAAAAGGCAAATATAGAAGCAACCTATGAGCTCTTGGAGTTATCCCGGGATGAAATACCCCATGTACTTACTGAACTTAGCTTAAAAGGTTACTCAGGTTTGAACGTTACCATTCCATATAAAACCGAAATTATGCCCTTTCTGGATAAGTTATCTGATGAAGCCATGAGAATAGGCGCTGTTAATACAATAAATCTGGATGGTAACTTTACCGGCTTTAATACTGACTATTTCGGTTTTGGCAGAGCACTCTCCTTTTATGGTGCTGAAGTAAAAGGCAAAAAGTGTGCTGTTTTGGGTAGCGGGGGAGCAACAAGGGCCGTAGTCTCATATCTTGAGGACAATGGAGCGGAACTTATATCCATTGTTTCAAGAAATGCTGACGAAGCTGCTAACAGATACCCAGGTAAACCAACAATAAACATTAGTGAATTTAAAGCTGAAGGATATGATATTGTTATCAATACCACGCCCGTTGGTATGTACCCCAATACAGATAAATCGCCTATAAACAGGGAACAACTAATAGGGGCTGGATTTGTCATGGATCTTATATATAACCCTTCTGAGACACTCTTAATGAAATATGCGCAGGAACTGGGTATTCCAAATTGCAACGGGCTTTACATGCTTGTTGCTCAGGCAATGAGTTCCCAGGAAATCTGGCAGGGCAAAAAGATAGATGACGAAATAATAAACCAAATTTACAGGGAAATAAGCCATGAAAACTAATATTGTATTAATTGGCCTTACGGGTTGCGGAAAATCTACAATCGGAAAAAAGCTTTCTTCAATTCTCAATATGCCTTTCTTTGACACAGATAAATATATTGAGGAGCATTACGGCTCCATAGAAAGCCTTTTTAAAAAAGGTGAAGAGCATTTCAGGGATATTGAGAGCGAGGCTGTTGAAATAATCTCCAAAAGAAGCAATGCCATTATATCTACCGGCGGTGGAGTGGTACTGAGGCGTGAAAATATGGAAGCCCTGAAGAATAACGGAATAGTTTTTTATCTTGTAAGGCCTCTGGAAGAGATAATCCGGACACTGGATACCGGCACAAGACCGCTTTTGAAAAATGGTACAGAGGCATTGTATAAACTCCATGAGCAGCGAAAAGGGCTTTATATGTTATACAGTGATCACACAATAGACGCTTCCGATATTGACAAGGCTGTGAATGAAATAATTTCAATACTGAACAGCGGTGCCTGACCATTTTACCTGCATTTCTGTCTAAACTATTCTCCATTTGTTTATAATTAAGCACTCATAGTATGGAATATGAAACAATATATTTGACACAGGTACTAATTTGCTGGTGAACCTGTTTTGAAAAAGACCGATATTTTGTATCTGATACTTGGCATGTTAATTGTATATGGGTTTTTACGTATATTTGTTGTCAAGGAACCATTTATAAAAGATATAGAGCCTCCTTCAGAGGAAAAAGCAATAATTATTGAAAATGAAGAAGAACCTGAAAAAAACATCTCATATATCACCCAGGACCAAATATATGATTATTTGGAAAACGACCCTGCAATCGAAGTGCACAATGAACCATCAATAAATGCCCGCTCTGCAATTGTCATGGATTTTGAGACAGGCGCCGTACTGTATCAGAAAAATGCTTTTCGAAAAAGACCAATGGCCAGTACGACCAAGATTATGACTGCAATTATCGCCCTGGAGAACTGTGATTTGAATGAAGATGTGGTAATAAGCCAAAAGGCTGCCAATATGGGTGGCTCCTCCATGGGAATAAGGGCAGGATCGGTTGTGAAAATGAATGATTTACTTCACGGCATGCTGATTTGCTCAGGAAATGACGCAGCGGTGGCAATAGCCGAGCATATAGGAGGAAGTATTGAAGGTTTTTCAGAGTTAATGAACAAAAAGGCCCTGGAAATAGGAGCTTTTTCAACAAGCTTCTCAAATCCCCATGGACTTGACGAGGATGACCATTATACAACAGCCTACGACCTTGCAAAAATAACAAGATATGCGCTAAAAATCCCCGAATTCAATGATATAGTGAAAAAAAAGGAGTTTTTTTTTTGAAGGGAGGACCCTTAAAAGCACCAATGAAATGCTCTCCTTATATGCGGGAGCTGATGGTGTAAAAACAGGATATACGGGTCTTGCCGGAAGATGTCTTGTTACAAGTGCGACAAGAAACGGAATGCGCCTCATATCTGTTGTTCTTTTCTGTGATACCAAGAATTTAAGGACTTCCAGCAGCACCAAAATACTTGATTATTCATTTGCAGAATATGATCGTGTAAATCTCCTGGACAAAGGGACTGTAATGGGGACAATAAAAGTCAACCGGTCCCGTACAGCGCAGGAAATAAATCTCACTGTTGCAGAAGATTTAACGGCTGTCCTGAAACACAATCAAAAGGATATGCTATTTACACGGGTATCCATACCGAAACAGGTAACTGCGCCAGTCAAGAAAGGAAGTATCATGGGTACGGTCTCAATTTACCATGGTGACAGAATTATCGCGGAAACTTCATTGATAGCTTTGGACAGCGCTGAGAAAAAAGAGCTAAAGGATTACATAGGGGATGTAATTATCAAGTGGATAGATATAATGAATTGATTTTTGAATATTGATTTGCTGTTTCCTGCAAGATTCCTATATGATTCTCAGTTTCAAAAGTATTCCCTGTCTTATTGGACAAATATAAACAAAAAGAAAGCTTTGATAATATAAATATTTATTACAAACATAAAATTTGCAATATTAAAAAATAAAACTTGCAAAACCCTCGATGCGGGCTTAAAATGATTAAGAAGATATTAGTAATACTTTTGGAGGGTTATGCATGGATCCTTTTCAGAATTTCAGCAAAGAACAGCTTGTTGCAAGAAAGGAAGAATTATCTAAAATATATGAGGATTACAGACTTAAAGGTCTGAAACTTGATATGTCCAGGGGTAAGCCCTGTACAGAGCAACTGGATCTATCTGACGGAATTTTTGATAATTCACGGAACCTTGTTACCAATGACGGATTTGACTGCAGAAATTACGGATTGCTGGACGGTATAGCTGAAGCAAAATCACTATTTGCAGAGCTTTTCGATATATCAACAGATCAAATTTTCATAGGCGGGAACTCCAGCCTGAATCTAATGTATGATTTGATTGCAAAGGCCTTTCTCTTTGGATTGAATGGCTTTGAAAAACCATGGAGCCAGGCGGGCAAGATTAAGTTCTTGTGTCCTTCACCAGGTTATGATCGCCATTTTGCAATTACAGAGCAATTTGGAGTCGAAATGATCATAGTTCCAATGAAAAATGACGGTCCTGACATGGATATGATTGAATCCCTGGTTGCTGAGGACGAGAGCATCAAAGGTATGTGGTCCATTCCAATGTACAGTAACCCTACCGGTGTTACTTATTCTGATGAAGTTGTAAGACGCCTCGCTTCAATGAAAACAAAGGCGAAAGATTTCAGAATCATGTGGGATAATGCCTATGCATTCCATCATTTATATGATGACCAGGATAAACTGGCAAATATTATTGCAGAATGTGAAAAGGCAGGAAACCCTGACAGGGCATTTTTGTTCAGTTCAACTTCCAAAATCACCTTCCCGGGTGCCGGAATAGCAATTATGGCTTCCAGTAAGGAGAATATTGCCCATGTCAAAAAGCAGATTTCCTATCAGACAATAGGCTACGACAAGATAAACATGCTGCTGCATGTACGGTTTATTAAGGATGCTGAGAATCTGAAGAACCATATGAAAAAACATGCAGAGATCATAAGGCCCAAATTTGATGCAGTTGATGAGATTTTGACCAGGAATCTGGACGGAAAGGGAATAGCAAGCTGGACCAAACCCAAAGGAGGCTACTTTATTAGCCTGGATGTCCCTGAAGGATGCGCAAAAAGAACAGTAAGCCTTGCAAAAGAGGCAGGGGTTACCCTCACATCCGCCGGTGCCACATTCCCGTACGGCAAAGACCCTAAGGATTCCAATATACGCATAGCTCCTACTTATCCGCCAATTGAGGAGTTAAGGCAGGCAATGGAAATCCTGTCGGTATGTGTGGAACTTGCCGCACTGGAAAAGATATTGTCTAATTAAGAGAATTAAATATATAAATATTTGTGCCTGAAATTACTTATGAAATACACCCTAACGGTTTTACTTTTTCAGGAATGATTCAAAGTTTTGATAGTTTCTGAAAAATAAAATATAATTTATGGCACCTTCAAAAAATTACGCAAAAAATAGGTAATGATTTACCTATTTTTTGTTTCTTATTAAAGCTTTTATCCATAAATATAAAAAATTCCAATAATTTAAAATGCATTGCAACCCTTGGAATATCCTGAATCTGACAGATAATATCAGATAACGGGATTCCAAAATGAGTAAAAATAGTGTAGATTTTTAATCAAAATAGTTATATAATTAACATCGTCAACTATTATCAAGAATAAGATATTATGATGTACTGTTGTTAGCACGATGTGACAATAAGTCGTTATGCCGGAGGTTATTGCAATTGTCCAGGAGTGTTTATGAAAGCCCTTTAAATTCACGTTATGCCAGCAAAGAAATGTCCGAGCTTTTTTCTCCGGATGTTAAATTCAAAACCTGGAGAAAACTTTGGATTGCTTTGGCGGAAGCAGAAAAAGAACTTGGTCTTAATATTACCGATGATCAAATTGATGAATTAAAAAAGAACCAGGATAATATCGATTACGAATTAGTTGAAAAAATAGAGAAAGAGACCCGTCATGATGTAATGTCCCATGTACGCGCTTATGGAATGCAGTGTGAGAAAGCAAAGGGCATTATTCATTTAGGTGCGACATCCTGTTATGTTGGAGACAATACTGATATTCTTATTTATTCTCAGGCTTTAAAACTGATAAAAAGCAAAGTCTTGTCAGTTATCTCAAAGCTGTCCCGTTTTGCAGAAAAATATAAAGATATGCCTGCACTGGGCTTTACACATTACCAGCCCGCACAACTTGTAACAGTGGGTAAAAGGGCCTGTCTTTGGATACAGGATCTTATGCTTGACTGTGAGGAGCTGGATTTTGTTATTTCCACTTTGAGGCTTCTTGGCAGCAAGGGTACAACTGGTACCCAGGCAAGCTTTTTATCCCTTTTTGACGGGGATCATGAAAAGGTTAAGAAGCTGGAACAGCTTATAGCTGAAAAGCTCAATTATGATAAAGTAATCCCTGTATCGGGCCAAACATATACAAGAAAGCAAGATTCCCGAATTCTCAATGTTTTGAGCAGCATTGCTCAAAGTGCATATAAATTCAGCAATGACATGCGCTTATTGGCTAACCTTAAAGAAATGGAAGAACCTTTTGAAAAGAATCAGATTGGTTCTTCAGCCATGGCATATAAACGCAACCCAATGAGGAGCGAAAGAATTTCTTCATTGGCAAGGTATGTTATTGTCAATTCTCTTAATCCGGCCATTACGGCATCAACTCAATGGTTTGAAAGGACACTTGACGACTCTGCCAACAGACGTATCAGTATTCCGGAAGCATTCCTTGCAGTTGATGCTATATTGAATATCTATAACAATATTGCCGACGGCATAGTTGTTTATCCAAGGATTATCAGAAAAAGAGTAATGGAAGAACTCCCGTTTATGGCTACAGAGAACATTCTCATGGAAGCGGTTAAACGTGGAGGAGACAGGCAGGAGCTTCATGAACGCATAAGGGTTCATTCTCTCGCAGCAGCCAAAATGGTTAAAGAAGAAGGAAAAGAGAATGATCTTCTTGAAAGGATTGCAAACGATCCGAACTTTGGCATGACCTACGAAGAGCTGACCCGGGTTTTAAGCCCTGAAAACTATGTCGGCAGATGCCCTCAGCAGGTGGAAGAGTTCCTGGACGAATATGTCAGACCATTGCTCAGGAACAACAATGTAACTGAAATCCACGTCGAACTTAAGGCCTAATTCTAATTCAATATTGCTATAATTCGCTAAATTGTTAAAGGTACAAAAGATTAAGTAGGAAATAAGTCAAATGTCCTATTGATTTTTTAAAGAAAATTGATGTACTATTGTCATGTCATCATCTTGTAATATTATTTGTTAGAATATTATATTAGAATTATATTATTAGTTTAGATTGTGGAGGTCAAAGTATGGTCGCGATTAATAAATATAGTGATGTACCGCTATATTGCCAACTCAAAAATATCATTATAAAAAAGATAGAGAATGGTGACTTTAAAGCAGATTCCAAAATTCCTTCGGAGCAAGATTTCTGTGAGCAATACAATATTTCAAGACCTACCGTAAGGCAGGCTATTAATGAACTTACCGCAAGCGGCCGACTTTATAAATTGAAGGGAAAGGGTACTTTTGTAGCTGCCCAGAAAACCCTTATAAAAATCAAGGACTATACAGGATTTACGGATTCAATTCTTGACAGCAAAAATCCGGCGGAAAAAAACATTATTTCAATTGAAACAGTTTCAAGCAAGGACCATGAGTTTTTAACCGAGGCTTTTTGCCTTAAGTCCAGCTCAACAAATGATTTTGTTGCTATTACCTTCACAAACAGCAAGGATGAAATAATTTCTCTTAATGTGTCATATCTTCCTTTGGCATTATTCCCGGATATTATTGATGATCTTAACAATAACCGGGATGTATTAAGAGGAAAGTATCCTCTTATCCCCACAACCGCAAAAAGCACCCTCGATGTAATTTGCACTGAGCAGAAAGATGCAGCTTATCTGAATATTCAGCCCGGACAACCTCTTATCTGCATCAGCAATATTTTATATTCCAAGAGCGCTCAGCCTGTCGAGTACATATCTGCGAAATATCGTGCCGATAAGGTAAGGCTCCAGTTTGAAAACAGGAAATAATAACCGTGCGATATTAAGGTTTGCAAAGTGTCATACGAGAGAAAAATAAGAAAATTACTTTGACAGACCAGGAATAATAAATATTGATTATAGAAAGTTATTGAAAAAATTATAGTTTTTATTTATTATAGATTTATATAAAAGCCGGCAATTCTTATCGAATTGTCGGCTTAATTAATCTTTGTATTGGTTTTACTGCATCTGTTGCTGCATACCCTGGAATTTTTGTGTTGCGTTCTGAACGTCGTTCATGTTTGCATTTTTAACCTGGTACCAGCCTTTCTGCCTCATCAGATCGAAAACCTGGTATTGGATTTGTTGCTTGTCGTTAATTATTTTCATAAGTTCCGATCTTAAATTCTCACAGGTCGATTCAGCAAGATATGTTCCGTATGCTGTAATCATCTGCTTTTCAGAACTCAGTACGTCATTTATTATTTCACGCTCGGAAAAAACAGCATTGTTCATAATTCAACTCCTCCTTTATTGCTGCTGCTGTTGTTGTGCCGGTTTGTTATGGGAGTTCAGGTAGTTAAAGAGAATATCAAAATGCTTTTTATGAAACTGTGCGGCCTTGTTGCAGATATCCTTAAGTTGAGCGTCATTGCAGCTTTGGGAATACATGTTCAATTTTTTGTAGTAAAGGGATTCATAGTTCATCATGTCTTCAAGTATGGTCAGGTTTTTGCTTGTGAGCATTGACTGAGCCTGTTGTCCCATCTGCTGTCCCTGTTGCATTTGCTGCCCCTGCATCTGCGGATTGTTTTGCTGCTGCATATTGTTCAATTTAAAGCACCTCCATTTATTGTTTTGTGTCGCGTGGACACCGTTATTTTTCTCAACAAGCACGATTTTTATTATTATTTGTTTGCTTGCGTTAAATATTTAAAAATATCTTCATCAAAACCATCAAAGAAGAAAAATAAATGGTTTTGTCAATTTCTTCTCAAAATTTATTACTTTTTTTGAATATATCCATTAACCGCCCAATATACTTATATTGACCGAATTGGTCATGCATCTTTGCATGTACCGACTTATACTGAAGGGGGATTGGCCGTGGATAGTTTATACAGTATATATAACGATATTGCCGAGAGGACCAAGGGTGATATTTACATAGGGGTGGTGGGACCCGTCAGAACCGGCAAGTCAACTTTTATCAAGAAGTTTATGGATACCCTTGTAGTTCCCAATATCAAGAACCCGTACGACAGAGAAAGGGCTGTTGACGAAACACCCCAAAGCGCAGCAGGAAGAATGATCATGACAACTGAGCCAAAATTTATCCCCAACGAAGCGGTCACAATTACCATGGAAGACAATGTCACCTTAAAAGTCCGGTTGGTCGACTGCGTCGGCTTCATGGTTAAGAGCGCTATCGGCCATATGGAGGATGATATGCCCCGAATGGTAAAGACGCCCTGGTCAGATGAAGAAATTCCTTTTGAAGATGCGGCTGCCATCGGGACCCGAAAAGTTATTAATGATCATTCAACAATTGGTATAATGATAACAACCGATGGATCCTTTACACAGTTCCCAAGAAATGAATATGAGAAGGCAGAGGAAGGAGTTATCAGGGAACTTAACGCCTCCGGGAAGCCCTATGTAATCCTTCTCAATTCTGCAGTTCCTGATTTGCCTCAAACAAAAGAATTGGCTAAATCATTAAGTGATAAATACAAGAAACCTGTTATACCCATAGATTGCCTGAACCTGAACATCCAGTCCATTAACAAGGTAATTAACGGTATACTTCTTGATTTCCCTGTTCGCGAAATTCGCATAAATTTACCTGGCTGGATGCTGTCTCTGGAAAAGGACCACTGGCTCAGAAAAGAAATGCTGTGCGCCATTCAGGATACTTTCAATGATGGATGCACAGTGCAGATGGCCCAGGCTGCGGCAGGAAGAATGAAGGATTATGAATTCCTGAATCAGGCAAGCATAACCGAGATTTCTATGGGTACCGGTGTGCTGAACATAGAAATCAAGCCTGCGGACGGTCTGTTCTATCAAATTGTCAAAGAGGATACCGGACTTGAAATTGATGGCGAGCAAAGGTTATTTGCAGTACTTAAAGAGCTTTCTGCCATCCGGAATGAGTATAAGAAGGTGGAGACTGCGCTTAATGAAGTTAGGACCAAAGGTTATGGCGTTGTTACTCCGAGACTTGACGAACTTACCCTTGAGCCACCCGAAATAGTAAGGCAGGGATCACGCTTTGGTATTAAACTTCGCGCCAGCGCTCCTTCCATTCACATGATCAGAGCAGATATTGAAACAGAAATTGCACCATTGGTGGGTTCCGAAAAACAGTCCGAGGAACTTGTTAATTATCTTCTTAAAGAGTTTGAAGGAAAACCTGAGAAGCTATGGGAGTCCAATATATTCGGCAAATCTCTGTATGAGCTGATTACAGAAGGATTACAGAACAAGATTTATAAAATGCCTGAAGATGCTCAACTCAAGCTTCAGGAAACCTTGCAGAAGATTATTAATGAAGGCAGCGGAGGATTAATCTGCATAATACTATAAATGGCCTTCCGAAAATTATCCGGAACGGGAGTATCTCCTGTATTATGAGGTACTCTCTTTTTTTATTTTATAAATTATTTTTCAGAAGATTATTATTGAATGCAGCCGAGAATTAATTTGTATAATACTATATATGGCTTTCCGAAAATTATCTGTAAGTATCTCCTGTACAAGAGCTTTTTTAAAAAAATAATTTTATTAAGAGACTTTCAATTACCGGTCTTAAAATGGATTTTTTTAAGAAATAAGTGGTATAATTAATGATGTATTTAATAAAGACAACCCCGAAAGGAGCTAAAATATGAGCATGTACAGTGAAAACAAAAAACGGGGAAGACCAAGAAAAAATCTTCCTGAGAGTGCCGCCCCACAACCGGCTACTGTCAAGAGAGGAAGAGGTCGCCCAAGGAAAAGCGCTATTGCCGAAAAGGCTGAAAATATATCCAAACTCACCTATGAATCGGTAAATGTGTGGGATTCAACCCTTCCGAAGGATGAAATAATGTCATTCAGTGAAGGCTATAAGGCATTTTTGGACAAAGCTAAAACTGAAAGGGAATTCATAAAAGAAAGCATAAAAGTTGCCGAAGAAAATGGATTTAAAAATCTGGACGCTCTTGGAGAAACTAAATTAAATCCGGGAGACAAAGTTTACAGGGTAGTTAAAAGCAAACTGATGCTCTTGTCTGTAATAGGCAAGAAACCTGTCCGTGAAGGGACCAGGATTGTTGGTGCCCATGTGGATTGTCCTCGTATTGACATAAAGCAAAACCCGCTTTATGAGTCTACTGAAATGGTTTTCTTAAAAACCCATTATTATGGAGGAATTAAAAAGTATCAATGGGTTGCCATACCTCTTGCGCTTCATGGTGTAATTGTTAAGGCTGACGGAAGTGTCGTTGAAGTAAATATCGGCGAAGACGAAAACGATCCTGTTTTCACAATTACAGACCTTCTGCCGCATCTTGCCAAGGATCAATATGAAAAGAAATTAAATGAAGCTTTCCAAGGAGAGCACATGAATGCTCTCATAGGCTCACAGCCGCTTGGAAACAAAGAAGAGAAGGATCGCTTCAAGAAAAATATCCTTGCTCTTTTAAACAGGAAATATGGCATTGTAGAAGAAGATTTAATCTCATCCGAGCTTGAATTGGTTCCTGCTTTTAAGGCCAGAGACGTCGGAATTGACAGAAGTATGGTCGGAGCATACGGGCAGGATGACAGGGTATGTGCATATCCTGCTTTAATGTCTGTCATGAAGATAACCAATCCTGAATATACAACTATTTGCTATCTTACCGATAAGGAAGAGATAGGAAGCGTAGGAAACACCGGTGCTGAATCAAGAGCCCTTGAAAACTATATTGCAGACCTTTGCGCATTTACAACTGACGGCCAGTACAATGACCGTTTGATGCGGGCTGCACTCGATAATTCAAAGATGCTGTCTGCAGATGTTAACGCAGCCTATGACCCGAATTATGAAGGTACTCACGATAAACTCAATGCTGGTTATCTTGGCAAAGGTGTTGCTATACTGAAATTCAGCGGTTCAAGAGGAAAATCAGGCGCCAGTGATGCCCATGCAGAATACCTTGGTGAGATAAGAAAGTTATTTAATGAAAATAATATTCCATGGCATATTACTGAGCTTGGTGCTGTTGACAAAGGCGGCGGAGGTACCATCGCCATGATGATTGCAAACCTTGGTGTGGATGTCATAGATGTGGGCGTGCCGGTACTGTCAATGCATTCACCTTTTGAAATTGCCAGCAAGGCTGATATCTATTCAGTATATAAAGGCTATTGCGTATTTTTGAATAGTTAATTTGAATAAGGATATTTTATATAAAAGTGGAATAACATAGTCTATAATGCGCTGTTTGATTGGATCTCTCTTATAAGGATTTAAATTAAACGGCGCATGTTTTTTTATTAATGTATATGTGCAAAGGCTTTGCCTTTGAGCAATCCACAGGCGAAGAATAAAAGTTGTTGGCGAAATGAGAAGTTCGATTGGGGGCGATCGACAGGACGTCGATCGAGCGGCGCTTGCCTGGATGGCAAGTTCGCCCGCGTACCCCAAGAGAACGAGCGTTGAGCCTTACAACTTTCCTGAGCCGAGGACGCGAAAAAGGCAAAGCCTTTGCACAATACAGACTTACCTTGTGAGACTTTGCCTTTTGCATTTTTTATGTCAATTCATATTGTTCCGCAATTATTTATAATCGTACTCTATTTCAAAGTCCTTGCCGTCAAAGTATACTACATCACCAGAATCATAGTGCCATATAGCTTTCATTGAAGTAGGGTACTTTATGCCATCCTTTTCTTTATAATCTTCTATAATTGCCGACCATCTGACTTTTTGAACATTGCCATTTGCATCAACATTTTCTCTGTCGTCTGTTGTAAAGCTTTTCATAGCGCCATTTTCATCAAAAGTAAAAATGCCTGATGCCGATATTCCATGGTAGCTGATAGTTGCCTTTACATTGGTATCATCGATTTCTTCCCAGACAATAAAATCATTAGTTGCAAAACTCGGAATTAAAAGACTCTCCGCAAGGCATGTAACAAGAGTGGCTCTGGAGAGGGACTCGCCTTTCTCATCAAATATAGTTATGGCTTTTCCAATTACGCCTTTCATGGATCCCTGACCATCTATAAAGGTATCAAGCCCCTCAAAAGGAATCCCGAATATGCCGGTATCAATTATGGCGAATCTGACAGGCTCATCAGCAACGTTAAACTGGGTGTAGTCAATTTTCAATTTGTTTTCCATTGGAGATAGTATAAAGTCAACGTCTCTGAAGTGGATTTTCATGTTGGACATCTTCTTTTGTCCTATGTACCCGCAGTATTGGAAATGTTTCTGAACTGGAACAGGTAATTCAGCAATATCCTCTAAAGTAAAGACCTCATCACCGAAGTGCATTTTCTCTGTCTGGGAATCCACTAATTTTTCAAATTGATTTTTCATAGGAGAATAGGGGAGGTTAAACCAAATAATTGCTGCCAATAATATAAAAAGAATTGCTCCAAGAATCCAAAGAATAATTTTTATACCTTTTTTCATAAATTTCAAATCCCCGATATATATTTCAATGTTTTACCAAATCATCTTATCACACAATAAATAATAACAAAACATATTTTTGCAAGATTGCTATTAAATTTTGATTTTAGATTTATTAAGCATTATAATCCGTAATTTCTATGCTTTGTTATTTGGCTTTATGGATGAAAGGGGATTGTTATTTACAGCGTTTCTCAGCTGATCTTCATCAATATGGGTATATATTTCGGTGGTAGCTACGCTCTCATGGCCTAAAATAGCCTGAAGAGCCCTAATATCAACTTTTCCGTGCTTGTACATGAGAGTTGCAGCAGTATGTCTAAGTTTGTGGGTTGAATATTTATCAGGATCAAGGCCGGCAACCTTTATGTATTTTTTCACCAGGTACTGAACGGTTTTGGGGCTTATTCTGGTTTTGCGTTCACTTATAAAAAGAGCCTTAGGGTCTTTAATTGCCTTAAGTTTGGCACGTTCAGCCATATAAGCGGAAATGGCATCCTGACAGGCTTTGTTTAAGTAGATTGTACGTTCTTTGTTGCCTTTTCCGACAACAGTCAAAATATCACCGCGAATATCGTTTACATTGATTCCTACAAGCTCTGAAAGTCGCAACCCGCAATTTAAGAACAATACAAGGATTGCATAATCCCTGGCAACATTCTTTTTGCCATTGACACTTTGAAGTAGAGTGATACTTTCATCCAATTTCAGGTATTTTGGTAGTCTTTTTACAATTTTTGGGGATTCAAGTTCAGCGGCAGGATTATAATCAATCAGTTTTACTTTGGTATGTAAATACTTATAAAACGATTTCAGACAGGCAATTTTACGGGCACGGGTAACGGCTGAATTCCTGCGTTCACGGCTTGTATAGGCCATAAAGCTGTACAGGTCTGTAAGGTCAATGGATTTAATATCATTAATGGTAATATCGTTGACCGGTAATTCATTGAATTTGTCTTCATCAGCGTTGTGTTTGATAACTTTTATGTAACGGAAGAAGGTTCGAAGGTCATAATGATATTCAGAAACAGTTTTTTCTGATTTATTCTGAATGGTAAGCATGTAGTTTAAAAATTCAACAGCTATGTCAGGCATATCAGAGAATTTTGGATTCATATAGAAATTCCTCCGAAAGTAAATTAAATCGTTAAAGTCAATTTATTAAATATATTAAAATATAAAATGTTAGTAATTATTATCTACAATTGATAATTCGGAATAAAACCAAAAGTACATTATTTATAGTTTAAAAAAATTTATTACACAGAATTTAGAATCTAAAATAAAATTCGGAATCCGTAAGAGTCAAAACACAAAACGCAGTTGAATTATTTTTGTTAACTCAACATAATTTCATTAATGGGAGCTGTCTAAGAGCAGCTTGTTGTCTGATCCATATAAATTATACCACAACTCCACTCTCTATTAAACAAAATTTTTATTTTGTATAATGTGAAATAATTTTTTAAAGGACCAAGCTTATCACTCAGTCCTTTATTTTTGTTATACTTCCCTTATACATCTATGTTCATGGACTTTAAAATTAAACTTCCATTATTTCATCAACTTTGGCTTCCACGATTTTGTCCACTTTTTCAATGTACTCGTCGGTAAGTTTCTGAATATCTTTTTCAATGGTCTTTAGATCATCTTCTGAAATTTCTTTGGCTTTTTCCTGTTTTTTATAATTCTCAATAGCGTCCCTGCGGATCTGGCGTATTGCTACTTTACTTTGTTCACCGATTTTCTTGACGTCCTTGGTAAGGTCTTTTCTTCTTTCTTCGGTCAATGGCGGAAAGACAAGACGAATTACTTTACCATCATTGTTGGGGTTAATTCCAAGATCGGATGTTTGAATAGCCTTGACAATATCGTTTAAGATCTTTGCATCCCAGGGCTGAATCACAATCTGGCGGGCTTCAGGAACCTGGATATTGGCAAGCTGGTTTATGGGTGTTGGTGCTCCATAATATTCAACGGTAATCTTGTCAAGTACATGAGGATTTGCCCTTCCCGCCCTGATGGAACCAAGTTCACTTTTCAGTACAGAGAGAGTTTTTTCCATCTTTGTTTTGAATTGATCATAATTCTTCTCCATATTCAGACCTCCCTAGCAACAAATGTACCAATTTTTTCACCGTTTAAAACCTTAATGATATTCTCAGGAGTCTTAATGCTGAAAACATGCAGTGGAATATCATTATCCATACAAAGTGAAGTTGCTGTTGTGTCCATGACCCCCAGCTGACGCTGCAAAACTTCCATATAACTTATTTTATCATAACTTACAGCGTTCCGGTTAATTTTTGGATCGCTGTCGTATACCGCATCAACATTTTTAGCAAGAAGAATTACTTCTGCTTCTATTTCAGCCGCTCTCAGAACTGCTGCCGTATCAGTTGAGAAATACGGATTTCCGGTCCCGCAAGCGAAAATAACAACACGTTTTTTCTCCAGATGTCTTATAGCTCTTCTTCTTATATAAGATTCAGCAATCCTCGGCATATCAATTGCTGTTTGTACTCTTGTGGGGACTCCTCTGAATTCCAGAGCATCCTGCAGAGCCAGAGAATTAATAACAGTTGCCAGCATTCCCATGTGATCGGCAGTGGTTCTGTCCATACCCTGACTGCTACGACCGCGCCAGAAATTGCCTCCACCAACTACTATACCGATTTCAGTGCCCTCTTTCCAGGCTTCTTTTATCTTGTCGCATATTTCGCCTAATATTGTCGGATCGATGCCGGAGCCTTTATCTCCTGCCAAAGCTTCACCGCTTATTTTTAACATTATCCGCTTATACTTAAAACCCATAATGCCTCCGAAAAATTATGCTTTAACTTCAAAATGCTATTTTAAAAATTGTTTTAAAAAAGGGTATTATGATTGGTAATCAAAATACCCTTTATAGAATCTAATTATTTAATTTGTTTCATAACTTCTTCGGCGAAATTCTCTTCTTTCTTCTCCAAGCCCTCGCCCATTTCGAAACGAACAAATCTTCTGATGTTTATATTCTCACCGATTTGTGCGATTTTTTCCTGGAGTACTTGCTCAACAGTTTTATCGCTGTCTTTAATGAATGGCTGTTCAAGAAGACAAACTTCATTGAAGAATTTATCGATCCTTCCGGCAACGATCTTTTCAGCTATGTGTTCAGGTTTTCCTTCATTCATTGCCTGAGCTTTAAGGATTTCTCTCTCTTTTTCAATTTCTTCTGCAGGAACTTCTTCACGTCTTACATATCTGGGGCTCATAGCAGCAATCTGCATTGCAATGTCTTTTACGAAAGTGCGGAATTCCTGGTTCTTGGCAGCGAAGTCAGTTTCAATATTAACTTCAACCAGAACACCAATACGGCCGTTGCCATGTATATATGCATCTACAATACCCTCTGAAGCAAGTCTTCCGGCTTTTTTAGCAGCCTTGGCAAGACCCTTTTCACGAAGGTACTCGATTGCCTTTTCAACATCCCCGTTGGTCTCCATAAGCGCCTTTTTGCAATCCATCATACCTGCGCCTGTACGCTCACGCAAATCTTTTACCATACCGGCGGTAATTTCCATAATAACATCCTCCTATATTGTACTACAATAATATTGCCTATTCTATTATTAAGCATTTTCTTCAGCCAGTTCGTCAGTTTCTGCTGTTTCTTCTGCAGTATCAACAATCTCTTCTGCAAAATTAGCTTCAGCTTCTTCTGCTTCAGCTGCTTTTTCCAGAGAACCCATTTCGCCCTGTCTGCCTTCGATAACTGCATCAGCCAATCTGGCGCTGATGAGTTTGATAGCTCTTATAGCGTCATCGTTACCAGGAATAATGTAGTCAACTTCATCAGGATCACAGTTAGTATCTACAATAGCTACTATGGGAATACCTAATTTTCTGGATTCAAGAATTGCATTTCTTTCTTTCTTGGGGTCAACAACAAAAACTGCTGCCGGGAGCTTTTTCATCTCAACAATACCGCCAAGGTTCTTTTCGAGTTTTTCCATTTCAAGAATAAGTTTGCTGACTTCTTTTTTAGGAAGAACTGAAAATACGCCTTCTTCTTCCATTTTCTTGAGTTCAAGAAGACGATCGATGCTCTTTCTGATAGTTTTGAAGTTGGTAAGCATACCACCGAGCCATCTGTTATTTACATAATACTGGCCGCAGCGTTCAGCTTCTTCTTTTATAGCATCCTGAGCCTGTTTTTTGGTTCCGACGAAGAGAATGGTTCCGCCTTCCATTACCAGGTCTCTGATAAAGAAGTAAGCTTCTTCAATTTTCTTGACTGTCTTCTGTAGATCGATGATATAGATCCCGTTTCTTTCTGTGAAGATGTATTCCGCCATCTTAGGATTCCATCTTCTGGTTTGGTGACCAAAGTGTACACCAGCTTCAAGCAATTGTTTCATTGAAATAACTGACATAAAAAAATCCTCCTTGTTTTTCCTCCGACGCCATCTACTTTACAAAGCACCTATTAAACATAATCATTTGTCCAATAAGCACACCTTTGTAAATCAGGCATCGTGTGTAGTATAAAAATACCCGTAACATTATAGCACGGGCTATTAAAGTTGACAAGTATTGAATAAAATATGTAGTTTAATCTCTTTCTATTTCCTTCCCATTTTCGTCATGACTGGGATTTCTTTTAATCAATATCGCAGCTTTTGTAACAGCTGCTATTACATCCACTTCAAATTGGCTTCTTAATTTATTTATTTTTGAATAAATTTCACCTTTTTGAGTTACTACGTATGATGCGGGAAGATCATTAAGCGCTTTCGCAGCGATATCAAGCTTGCAGCGCTCACATCTGCACATGTTTATATCAGGCAAAATGTCTTCAATAGCGTCTTTCACAATAACTTCCATATAATTCTTAAGTTGCATATATACTCCCCTTTCTCCTATCATTTTAGCACAATTTACTAAAAAATAAACATTGCAAATCAGATTTTATCCTCGTAGCGTTTATTTATTAAAAAAGGTTTTTCAATAATTCTCTTGAGCCGGATAGGCAAAGGTTCATTTAAATCAATAGGTTTTATAAGTATTGTATGAATTCCCTGAAGATTTCCGCCCAATACATCGGTAAAGAGCTGGTCACCTACAATTGCTACATTTTCCTTTGAAAGACTGAGCTTTTTAAGCGCCAGTTTAAATCCGCGTCCCAAAGGTTTCAATGCTTTATATACATATTCGATATTAAGGGGTCTTGCAAATTGCTCAACACGCTCTTTTCTTGCATTTGAGACAATTATTGCTCTGATTCCGCCATCACGAAGTGTTTTTAAATGATTTATCAATTTTTCATCCGGATCTTTTATATGAGTTGCGACCAAAGTATTATCTATGTCAAGGATAAGTCCATATATCTTTCTGTTTTTCAGTCCTTCAGGCGTAATTGCGTAAATTGAACTCACAAGTATATCAGGCTTTAAGACTTTTGCCATTATGGGTCCTCCGTATATTTAAGAAATAGGATAAACATATCATACTATATTCTCCCGCGTAATTGTACTGTATTCAAGATATAAGACTAAAATCGCATGGCAGAATATGAAATATCTTAACGAATTTCAAGTATAACAAATTATTCAAATACTGTGAAGGAGGTTATTCTTCAATAAGTCTTTTAAACTCGTCCAATCCGGTAACCGGCGCCTGACATGCAAAATTCTCGCAGACATAAGCAGTGGCATTATTGCCGTCCATAGCATACTGACCGGTAAAAGGAGCTATTTCATTAATAATACTGTCGTCAGGTTGATAAGACATCCATACAGTAAATGGACTGAAGTTAGAATATAATTCATTAAGAAAAGGCTCAGCCCGTTCAGTATTTTCAGATACGATTACAACTTCCTTGCCTTTTGACATTCCAAACATGAGAGCCATTAAAGAATATGAGTAACTTATTGGATTGGTCAGGATCTCTACAGAGAATGATTGTAGTATTTCGTGAGCTCTTTCTTCAAGCTCCTGTCTTCCCGTTAAACGGGCCAATCTCAGAAAGTTCAGCGCTGAAACAGAATTGCTTGAAGGCATAGCCCCGTCATAAGCCTCTTTGGGTCTTGAAATCAAGGACTCCCCGTCATTTCCGTAAACAAACAGACCTCCGCCCTTTTCATCCCAAAACATAGAGATCAAATCTTCAGTAAAATTTAGGGCCTGTTTAAGATATTCAGGTTTCTGGGTAGTCTCATAGAGTTCAATAAGTCCAAATGTCATGTTGGCATAGTCTTCTGCATACGCAAGAATACCGGCTTCCTGGTCACGAAATCTTGCAAGCAGCCTGCCATCTTCCCTGATAAGTTTGTTGTTGATAAAACCTACAGCATTTTCTGCTGCATTTGTAAACACTTCATCTTTAAGAACCCGTCCTGCCAATGCCATGGCCGAAATCATAAGACCATTCCAGGATGTAAGGATTTTATCATCCTTATAGGGATGAATACGCTTTTCACGATGTTGAAAAAGCTTTTGCCTTGCGTTTTTCAAAGTCTGGATCTGATCAAAGGGTGAATTGTTATTAATAAGGTTAGGTATATTCTTGCCTTCAAAGTTCCCTTTTCTTGTAATGTCATAGAAGTTAGAAAAAACTCTTCCCTCTTCTTCTCCCAGGATTTCTGTAACTTCATCCACTGTCCAAAGATAAAACTTGCCTTCCTCACCTTCAGAATCGGCATCTTCTGCGCAATAAAACCCGCCTTCCGGCGAAGTCATATCTCGTAGAATATAAGTTAATATCTCCCGGGCAATAAGCGCGTATTTTTCCTTTTTTGTGGCCTGATAAGCTTCAAGATAAGTTATGGCCAGAAGGGCGTTGTCGTAAAGCATCTTTTCAAAGTGAGGT